>CAWCRR010000063.1:0-5596 GCA_963797825.1 uncultured Verrucomicrobiae bacterium | reverse complement strand
CCGGCGACAACCCGGTTTGCGCGTCGGCCCACTTCGGGACTTTGGCGCCGTGGCCCGGTTCAAAAAGCCCGTGCAGATAAAGTCCCGAGTCGTCCCGTTGCGCGCGCCTGGCATAGACGCAGATTTGTTTGGCCGCCTCGTCCCAACAATACGCGCTGTCGCCGATGGATTTGCCGTAGCGGATGACAAACATCTCGCCCATGAAAATGCCGTCAATCCACATCTGGCCCGTTCATGCTGCGGCTGTGCCAGAAGCCGCCGTCGCCGTTGCGCGGATAATCGTCCAGCGCGCGCCGGATTTTTTCGGCGGCTTTCCGGTAGCGCTCATCCTTGGTCTCTTCGTAAAGCATCACCAGGGTGGTGCCGGTCATCATGCTGTCCAGATTGTTGAAACTGGGCCGGTTGGTCTGGCCCCTGGCATTGACCACCCCGCGAAAGTTCCCGTTTTCATCCACGAACTGGTCAATATAACGCTTGGTGTAGTCAAAATATTTTTTGTCCCCCGTCGCGCGGTAGAGCATGTCAAACCCGTAAAGCTCATAGCCGTTGACGTAAGTCCACGAATTGAAATAAGCCTTCGCAAAATCCGGCCACCGCGCCATGATCGTCTCCGCCGCCGCCACCGACCAAAACTTCGGAGCCTGCCCCGGCGCATAATCCAAATGCGCCCCCGGCACCGCCGTGCCGGCCGCATCCGGTATGACCGGTGTTTGGGAATCGCCGGCCATGCCGGTCATGCCGAAAAACAGCCCTGCCAGCGCCAATCCAGGCAGCCCCCGCAACATGAATTCGAGCCAGCCAGATGCGCGGTGGATTTTCATCCCATACAATTACAAAATCAGCCCCCCTGTCCGCCAGCAAAATTGCAGGAGGGCCGCGGAATGGCCGGAAAAGTGCCGGCAGCGGGTGCGGAGACTTTTGGCTGGAAGATGCTGCAACTCCGGCCGGGCTTGTTGTTCCAGCCCCGGCCGGGAGTTGAGCAGGGCAACGCATCTAAATAGTTGGAACCTGTTGAAGATCAACACAACGGATTTTTGAACAGAAGGAAACAGGGTTATCAGAGATTCTCTTCTTGCCGCTCTCCGTTCTCTCCTGTTCAAAATTCCTGTGCGGTAAAATTTAGATGCGTCCGCCCTGCGAATGAGCTTGCCCCCGGCTCGAATTCTTGCAAAATACATGCTTGATGGCAGAGAACGAACCGGATTTGAAAACGATGTCTTTAGCCGGCGGTGTTTTGGCGCCGCCTTATTGTCACGCATATTATAGCATCAGAAAGCCAGGGGCAAATCCTGGTTTGTTCGCCAGTTCCTGCAAATAGCCGGTTGGAGAGGTGGCAGAGTGGTTTAACGCGCACGCCTGGAAAATGTAAACCCGTTTTTTGCTATGGTCTTCAATCTTTATTTCTCCCTCTGTGGATCGCCCTATTTTCAACTTTTGCGGGAGCTATTTTTGCTCATTTTTGGCTTTAAAAATAGCAAACGGTATCAGATTGCGGTATCAGATTTCGGGAACCCATTTTTGCGTCAAAATCCACGTCGGATGATCGCCACGTCGGCGATTCAAAGGGGTTATCCATTCTCCCAGGTGACGACGCAGGCGAAAAGGACGAGAGAACTGAACGGTGAAACCGACTAATCGTGATCGGTCTTTGACGAAGGGGGAAAAAGCCCTGGAAGGTGGTTGGGGTACTTCACATGCAACTGCGGGTCGTCCGGCCACGGCCCATCAGCTAAATCTGTGCGACGCGGGGCATTTCTCCGGCGTGATTCGTATCGCAATGCAAACGGCAGAGCAACGCAGACGAACACAAAACCGAATATGCAAATGGCGGTGAAAATCATATCTTCGCCTCGAAGTAAAATAGCACAGAAAAGCAGTTTTGTCAGGAAGCTGAATTCGGCGGGCCTGGGTTGCGCGTTCCGTCAAGTAAACTTTTCACTGCCTTCGTGCCGGTCAAATCATCGTTTCCAAACTGTGGCGATGATTTTCCATTTGAACCTCGTCGCGCAGAAGACCGGTCATTTTGATACGCCATAGTATTGATAAGGGAACCGCCGTGGCCGGCATTCAATGCGGAACCCACAACTGAGTTCGTGGCGGCTGCGGCTCCTGCGGCTGCGGCCAACCCTGCCGTCACCAATTTATTACCGTCGCGGGAACTTAGGGTTGCCGCCGTGCTGGCTCCCATACTCAATCCGCTCAGACCGGCAGCGGTGGCTCCGGTGAGGAGAGCACCACCCGCTTGATAACCTTCGGTAAGGGCTTTCTGGATGATGAGGGGTGCGGCGATGGTGCTGAATATGATCCATACGCCCAACAACGCCACGCCGATGAAATTCTGCAACCCGTAGTTGGCCGCGCCAGAAACTGAACTGCCCTGCAA
This sequence comes from uncultured Verrucomicrobiae bacterium, assembly GCA_963797825.1. GTDB lineage: Bacteria > Verrucomicrobiota > Verrucomicrobiia > Limisphaerales > UBA11358 > UBA11358. The sequence goes on along the minus strand of CAWCRR010000063.1, from coordinate 3,213 downwards.
AAAACTTTGGTCGGTCATCCGTCCGTACTGTGTCAATGTGATTGATGCGGTTTGTGTCATAACCAAATAAATCTAATTGATTGTCGTCAAGTCTCGCTTTTGTGCGTTTGAGAGCCATGAAAATCTAAATCAGAATTGTTCCAATTTCCAGCCCCGAAATAAGGAGCAGCGGCAAGAAGCCAGACCAATGAAGGTCTGGCTTCGGTTTTGCCATGCTGGACTTCAAACCGCGACGCCGACGCCTTCCGGCTTGGCTTGTTGGGGCCGGGTGAGCCGGGCCGTCGTTCGCATGTTTTGACGTGCAATCGAAACCATCGCCTCCTCGCGTTGGGTTTCCGGCAGATGCTGGACCAGCGCTTCATAGGCTTTCCTGGTTTCGGGGCTTTCATTGATTTTTCTGAGGAGACCGGCATCGAGCTTTTCACTCCGCTCGATTTTTTGCACTTCATGCAACGCCAGCATCCGCTCCATCCGGTCGCGTGGCAGCGCCTGGATGTAGGCCCAGTGTTTTTCGTTGTTCTTAATCCAGTCATCAATTTTGGCGTTGACGCGGGGATTATCGCGGAGGGCGTCGCCGTTACCGGCCTCGCCGTTGCCCGCTACCTGTCTTATTTTTCCTTTGAGCATAATGCTCCTTTCTTTGTTTATGTTTCGTAGGTGGTCCGGGGGAAATGTTCACCAGTGATCCGTGTCATTCGTTTGTGTGCTGACCGGAGTATTTTGTTGGTCGCGCAATTGCTGCTCCAAAATATCGAGGCGTTTGGTGTTCGCGTCGGATTCCTGTTTCAATTGCGCGTTTTGCGCCGCCGTCTGCTGATTCGCCGCGATGACGCCGGAGAGTTGCTTGAGGGCGTCCTCCATTCGTTTCTGTTCGGCGATAAGAGTTTGGGTCATTCCCTTTCTGCCGGTTCACTTCTGAGATGACCTCGGCATTGACAGGAGGGTCGCGGTGGGCCGGGTCAACAATGCGGGTGGCCGGACCCATTGGAACGCTGACGGCCGGATTGGGATGGAGATTCCATTTCGCGGTCGTCTCGACGCGATAGACCGTGTGCCGCTCGTGCATGACCAACGGATTATCCGGCTCGACGTAACGGCCCACGGTGTACGCTTTAAGGTTCTCACCGTAGCGAATGGAGTCCGCGTCTTCGGCGGGAATGATTGTGCCAGGCACACTGCGGTTCATCTGAACCACCACGGGTTTTTTGCTCGCGCAAGCGGTGAGCAACAACAACGGAATCAAATACACGAATTTCATGGTCCAAAATGGGAATGCTGCGGTTGCGGGTAAAAGGGGCCGGGAGGCAATGGAACGTCAGGCGGAGCATTGGTTTCCGCGTGGTCAAACCGCGTGCCGCCAACCATTGCGTCGCTTTGGTCAATGGTCTGCGTCACGTATAGGTAGAACTGCTTGCCCGCCGGGACGCGAACGTAAAATCCGTCGCGTTCAATGGAGGCTAAAATCTGTTGCGCGTAGGTTCCCAAAACACTTTCCGCGCCCGCCAGGGAGCCGTTTTGAACCGTTTCAGTGGCTATCGGGCCAAGAACGGTATTTTGACGTTCGGTTAATGCGCCCGCCGCGCCACTCAGAAAAGCGGCGGCGAACAATTTGATTTCGGCAAGATTGTCGGACTTGATGATGCGGCCACGCAAACCGGCGCTGCCGTCCGTGATCCCCCATCCGGTTCCATCCGGGTCTTGTTCTCGATCCAGAGCAACTCCGTTCAGGCTCAACTCCTCGCCATTGTGCCAAACCAATGTCCAATGACTGCCGCTGGCGATGCGTTCGCGGGTGGGATCAGTCTGCGCCGTGCCATGCACCTCAGTTCCGGCGGGAATCACCATCCTGCCCTGGTGATACACATCCTCGGTCACGAGTCCAATAATCGGGGTTCGCATCCGGGCCGAATCCACCGTCACAATCAGTTCGCAGGGAATGAGCCGTCCGAACGGGGCATAGATTTTGCCAAGCGGTTTGATTGTCGGCTCGGCAGATGGAGATTCGGCGTAAAGGCTGATGGGCAGTCTTTCGGGTGGCGACTCTTTGACCGGCGCTTTTTGGCCGCCTGGCATTTGAGAAGAGGAATGGTCTTGTGGAGGGGGCAAATGCAATGGCGCAACATCGCCCTCTACGGTTTGCACGGTTTGGGATGCACCCGACGGCTTCGTTGGCGAGTCAGGGGCAGCCGCGACCGCTTTGGGCTGTTTGAATCCGGCGACGAGTGCCAATATGACCACCCCCGCCACACAGAACGCCGCCATTTTCCCGGTCGGGCTTTTCACAAAATTGACTGCATCGCGCGCATTCATGGCTGGTCTGATTTGGGTGGAACGGGCGGTGGTGCCGGCGGCGCGTTGGTTTCCATCGGTGTTGCCTGAACGACGATGATGAAATCGTTTTTCAGCGACAGATCGTTTCGTCCGCCATTGGCTGTGCCGGTGACAGTGAAATAAGCGGGCATTTCACTTTTGGGCGGTATGACTCCGCTCGCGTCACTGATGGACGGGAAATACGTCCGCTCGCCTGCCCGCAACGAGAATCCATCCGGCGCATAGGCCAGCGGCTGATCGGTTTTATTGCGCAGGCGGATGTGGAAAACCAGCGTGTCTTCCGGGCCGAATCGAAATACTTCATCCAACTGGATTTCATAATCGTGATAGTCCATCACCCTCGGCTGTTTGGCGTAATTGCGGTATTCGACCTGCATCACCGATTCTGGATGGTAGGCTTTGAGCAAAGGATAATCCTTGGCTTTGTCGAGCAGGGCGAGGAGCCGATGCGGCGACACGCTGACCGGCTCAACCCGGTCAATCGGTTCCGGTGGCGGCGTGAAGATCACGGAATAGAGCGGGGTTGGACTTTCCACCAGTTCAAGAACATAGGTCTTCCCATTCCAACGGAGATTGAGATTGCTGGCCGCTTTGTGCGCCAGCGCCCGGATGGAAAGAAAGGACGTTCCGGGGGAATGGGCGATCTGGAACGAGGCTGGGCTTTTGTTGTCCGCTGTGACTTGAGCCGCGTCAATGGCCGTAATCGGGCCGGGAAAGCTGATGGTCGTCACCCGGTCAAGCGACACGGCGACGGTATAGACGGTGTGTTCATCGAGAGTGAATTCCTTGATGGCGTCACTCGCTCCGAGAGCCTCGTGGACAAAGCCCAGGCAGATCAAAGTTAGAAGTTTAATGCTGAATTTCATACTTGAAATCGGATAC
>CAWCRR010000062.1:0-167893 GCA_963797825.1 uncultured Verrucomicrobiae bacterium | reverse complement strand
GTATCGCTGGGCGAAGATACCGGGGTGGGGGTGCGGTGCAGGTTTATATCGGTTTTTCATCATCCGAGGCCTGTCGCACATTTTACATGAGCGCGGAATTTCCATTCATTTTGGTTCCTGAACAGTGGCATTGTGATTGGGGGATTCAGCGGCGGGGTAACGTTTGATTACTCGATACCGACGCAGACCCAGCCGTCGGATTTGGCCACGCTTCAAATTTCGCCGGCGGGACTGACGATCAGCCAGCGGCAGAACAATTGCGCGACCAAACGGCGTCGCAATACACGGCGACAGTACAAGTGGCGGCGGCCTCGACCAGCCGTTTGAGGCAGGCATAACACTCACGACGCGTACTCCTATGGTGCACGCATTCACAACTACTGCCAGATTATCGGATCCGTCAAGAATGCGTGGAGCAACGTGAAAGTGTTCGCGACCGGCGTGGCGACGTTTGGACCGAAGCTGGTTTTGGGGTGAAACCTTCACGCGGAACACAACAATGTCAACGGGGCGCCGCACGACGGTGACATTCATGTTCCTGTTCCAGGAAACCGGCGCCGCCGAATTCGATTGAAAACCTGTCGGCGGCTCGATCATGTTTGGGTTTACAGATGCGAACGGGAATCCGATCACGCAACTCGACGTCCACACCGATGACGGGTAAACGGAGGGGCGGATACCGTTTTTTTCCCCCTACGACAGCACGAGGGGTGCTCCCCAGGACTTTGCCGGCGGGGACCTGGATTTGACTCTCCGTACGACTCCACCTCGTTGACGGGGCCCCATCGGCACCCAGTATTTGGCATCCATCGCGGTGCATGGTGTGGTCTCCATCACCACCACGGGCGGGAACGGCCACATTGGCGGGCACGGCCAACACGGTGATTACCGGAACGGTGACATCGCCAGCGAGAATGTTCACCCAGTGGATATTTTTCACGCGACCTATAGTGGGGGTTACACCACGGACCAGCAGCCTGCCGGTTGGGACTTATAGATGGACACCGGGAACAAACGATACGTTGGTGACGATCAATGGCATAACGGCAACCTGGCATCCAGCGCGGTGGGCGGGCAGCTCTTGTTCATGACTACGGGGAGCACGGCGACCTTTGCGGGAACTGGGACGACCATCACCGGAACCTTGTCGAGCCCGCTGGTGTGTACAATGTTACTACCTTTAGCGCCCCGCCCGCCGTGGCAGGATTTTACATCACCGTTACCGGCTTGCCCAGTTTGGCTATGGTTCCTTGACTCGACGATCTCCGGCTTGGTCAGGGGACGGTGGGATCCACAACGGTAAGTGAATGGATACCGTCGAGCACGACCTATACCATTGGGGGCACCGCTTCGCTTGGCACCCTGGGGTGTGGGTTTTACACATGGACTCCGGGAAGCAATGACACTTCGTTGACGGTCGGAACCACCACTTATCAGGGACATACTGCTGTAGGCGGGATTGTCACCTTTACCACCACTGCGTCCGCATCAGCGACGCTCAACGGGACCGCCAGCACGGCGGTAGTCGGGAAGCTTACGAGCGCGCCGCCGAACGGCGCGAACAATACGGTGTCACTCAATTACGGCGGAAGATAGGACTCAGCTGTGATTTCGACGTGAGCCAGTTGGGCTATGTGGCGCAGGCAACCGGGGAAATTGTGGTAGATTACTCGGGCTTCTCGGAGGTGAACACGTGGTGCGCGAAGCTCAGTCCCCCGGGCGGGTTTGGCGAAGCTCGCAAACAGTCGGACTTTATGCGGATGCCGCGGTGACCTTTATTTTGAACACCACCACGTCGGCGCAGACAGTTTATTTGCCCAGCCCAACAAATCCGAGTGTCAAAGCGACGCGACACCGTATGGCATGACGGACACGCAAGCCTTTGAACTGATCATCAGCGGGGTGACGAACGGGACGTTTGCGACGCTGGCTTGCAGCCCCAGTTCGAGCGAATGGATACCGTTGAGCACAAATTCATCAGCTCGGCGACCATCAGCAATGTGCAAAGCAACATACGTGTGGTGCCGGGAACGGATGACACGTCGCTGCAGGTTGGTACGGCCACTGCTACGAGGCGACCGGCGGCCCGGTTATCTTCAGCACCACGGCAACAGAAATTTGACGCTGACCGGAACGCGGGAATACCGCGGTGAACGGGGACGCTGACCCGGGGCATCGCGGTTTTGAACATGGAAGTTGGGCTTGATCTGAAAATCAGGCGCCAACGGATTGCAATTGTACGCGGACATCAATCAATTGACGCTGGTGCTGTCGGCGGCGCATTTTGACGATGAACGGGTAGGGTTGTTCGTAATCAACGGGCAGGGGTCTGCAGCGGGAATGGACCTGAACCTGGGCACGCAGGCGCTGTCAGCAGTGGGGCGACCAATATTCCCGGCATTAGTCCAACGCGCATTTCACGCTGGTGGTTGACCCGACTTCGACGGACATCACTTACCGATCTGTCCGCTTTTGCCGTTTAACGATTCCGGGGACGACCGTGACAGTCACGCAGTTGCTCATTCCGGCGGCGTTCCGTCAGGTTCACAGAATTGGGAAGCCGGCCTGGTTTACGACGGTACCGGGAGCGCGACGATCACCAATGTGGCGGCGGGTACTGATACCTAGTGCCGGGATCGAAAGAGACGTCGTTGACTGTAGGCGGCAACGCTTACACTGCGGCGGACGAAGTGAACGGCCAGTTGACGATCACCGTGATTGTCACCTGGCCGTTCACTTCGTCCGCCGCAGTGTAAGCGTTGCCGCCTACAGTCAACGACGTCTCGTTCGATCCCGGCACCCAGGTATAAGTACCCGCCGCCACATTGGTGATCGTCGCGCTCCCGGTACCGTCGTAAACCAGGCCGGCTTCCCAATTCTGTGAACCTGACGGAACGCCGCCCGGAATGAGCAACTGCGTGACTGTCACGGTCGTCCCCGGAATGGTTAACGCCGGCAGAGCGGACGGAATCATATAAGTGATGTCCGTCGAAGTCGTGTTAATGACCAGCGTGAAATGCGCGTTCAACGTAATGCCGGGAATATTGGTCGCCCCACTGCTGCCAGCCCCTGCCGTGCCCAGGTTGAGGTCCATTTCCGCTGCAAACCCCTGCGCGTTGATTACGAACAACCCGTACCCGTTCATCGTCAGAAACGGCGCCGCCGACGGCCCCACCGTCAATTGATTGATGTCCGCGTACAATTGCAATCCGTTGGCGGCGCTGATCTTCAGATCAAGCCCAACTTCCATGTTCAAAACCGCGCTGCCCCCGGTAAGCGTCCCGTTCACCGCGGTGTTCCCCGTTCCGGTCAGCGTCAAAGTTTCTGTTGCGGTGGTGCTGAAGATCACCGGGCCGCCGGTCGCCTCGTACGCAGTCGCCGTACCAACCTGCAGCGACGTGTCATCCGTTCCCGGCACCCACACGTATGTTCCGGCCGGCAGATTGCTGATGGTCGCCGAGCCTGACACATAGTTTGTGCTCGACGGTATCCATTCGCTCGAACTGGGCACATAAGCCAGCGTCGCAAACGTCCCGTTCGTCACCCCGCTGATGATCAGTTCAAAGGCTTGCGTGTCCGTAATGCCGTACGGTGTCGCGTCGGCTTTGACGCTCGGATTTGTTGGGCTGGGCAAATAAACTGTCTGCGCCGACGTGGTGGTGTTCAAAATAAAGGTCACCGCGCCGTCCGCATAAAGTCCGACTGTTTGCAACTTCGCCAAACCCGCCCCGGAACTGAGCTTCAGCACACCATATATTTCCAGTTTGCTGATGCCGCCCGAGTAATCTACCACAATTTCCCCGGTTGCCTGCGCCACATCGCCCAACTGGCTCACATTCAAATCACCACTCAGGTCTATCTTCGCATAATTGAGTGACACCGTATTGTTCGCGCCGTTCGGCGGCGCGCTCGTAAGCTTCCCGACTACCGCCGTGCTGGCGGTCCCGTTGAGCGTCGCTGATGCGGACGCAGTGGTGGTAAAGGTGACAATCCCGCCTACAGCGGTATCTGCCTGATAAGTGGTGGTTCCGACCGTCAACGAAGTGTCATTGCTTCCCGGAGTCCATGTGTAAAACCCGGCCGCCAGGGTGCCAAGCGAAGCGGTGCCCCCGATGGTATAGGTCGTGCTCGACGGTATCCATTCACTTACCGTTGTGGATACCACCGTCAAAGTCACCGAGCCGGAAATCGTCACGTTCAAGGAACCATAGCCAAACTGGGCAAAGCCGGTAACGGTGATGTAAAATCCTGCCACGGCCGGCGGGGCGCTAAAGGTGGTAACGGTGTACACACCCGGCGCGCTCGACAAGGTTCCGGTGATGGTCGTCCCCGTTCCCGCAAAGGTCGCCGTGCTCGCTGCCGTAGTCATAATGACGAGCTGCCCGCCCACCGCGCTGGATGCCAGGTACGTTATGCCATTGATCGTCACCGACGTATCGTTTGTTCCCGGTGTCCATGTATAAGTCCCAACCGGCAGGCTGCTGGTCGTCGTGTAAGTTCCACCGCTGTAAGACGCGTTCGCCGCTATCCACTGGGTCAACGTCGCTGGCGATGTCACCGTTCCGGTAATCGCCGTGTTGGCCGTGCCCGCCAATGTGGCCGTTCCGCCCGTGGTGGTGATGGAGACCACACCATGCACCGCGATGGATGCCAAATACTGGGTGCCGTTGACCGTCAACGAGGTGTCGTTCGTGCCGGGAGTCCAGGTGTAGGTCCCCGCCGGCAAAGTCCCCAGGGAAGCTGCCCCCGTGCTGTCGTAGCTTGTGCTCAACGGTATCCACTCGCTTACCGTCATCGGTGTGGACGTCGGTTGCGTGATCGGATTCCCGTTCGCGTCTGTAAACCCAAACATGATCGAGCCGCCGATGGTTTCAATCGAATTCGGCGGCGCCGGTTCCTGGAACAGGAACATGAATGTCACCGTCGTCGCCGCCCCGTTGACGTCTATGTTCGCGTAAAGGTCCGCCCCAAAACTCACTTCGGTTCCAAACGTCGCCACGCCGGTCACGAACACTTTCACGTTGCTCGCGTCTTCCGGATTGATTTGGATCGCTATATTGCCCGTGATTGTGAATGCGTCCGCCGTCAGATACGCGTCGTAGAGTGTTATGCCTGCCTCGATCACAAACGGCTGGTCGTAGGCCGCCGCCAGGTTTGTTCCCCCGCTGCTCGCCGTGTATTGCAACACCGTTTGGTCGCGCAATTGCTGCTGCCACTGGCTGATCGTCAGTCCCGCCGGCGAAATTTGAAGCGTGGCCAAATCCGACGGCTGGGTCGGCGTCGGTATCGAGTAATCAAACGTTACCCCGCCGCTGAATCCCCCAATCGCAATCCCCGTGTCCGGATCCAAAATCAATGGAAATTCCGCGCTCATGTAAAATGTGAGCGGGCCTAGTGATGAAAAACCGATATAAACCTGCACCCCGCCCACCCCCGGTATCTTCGCCCCACCCGATACCCCGACATAAAGAATTGAATTCGACACGGTCGTGTCCGGACTCGACGTCACCTGCGTCTCCGTCACCACCCCGTTGTTCAACGTCAATGAATAAACGTTGCCGTTTTCGATCAGTTGGTTCTCCGCGTTGAAACTGACGATCCCCATCACAAAACTCGCGTTGACTTCCATCCCGAACAACGTGCCGCTCACGCTCCCGCCCACGCTCCCGATGCTCGTGATCGGAAACATTCCCGCCTCCAGATAACCCACGTTGATTACCGCGTCCGTGATTTCACCGCTCACCTGGACCCCGTCCGGCAGGCCCGAGATCGAATTGATGCTCGCCGACAATGTGATTACAAAATTGGTCGGGTCGGCCAGAAGGCCATCCGGCCAACTGATCGCCAACTCCTGGATCGAGAAGCCGAGCCAGGACGGCAGACCCATCTGTCCCGGTGTCGCGGTGATGCTAATCCCGAAGGGCGCGCTCGAATCCCCCGGCAGGCCCGGGTCAAATTGCGGACTGTTCGATACGTCGATCACCGAGAAATTCGTCGCCGTGCCCCCCAGCGTCAACGAGCCGAGCGTCACCGATACCGTCGCCGAACTGACCGACAAGTAAACGGACGCGGTCGTGGCCGCCGATACCGAGGCGGCAGAGGTCGGCGCCGTGTTGATGGTCACGTTGGTGGCCGAGATGGAGAGCACCGAGGCAATGGTGAAATTGATCGACCCCGCCATGACGGTGACAGCGCCGAAGTCCGTCCCGGGTGTCAGATTCACCGTGATCGTCAGGCCGGTCACCGACGCCGTAACGGGACTGATGTTCAAAGACGCGCTGGTTACGCCCACCGTTAACGTGCCGGTCTCAGTGAAATTGGCATTCCCGCTGGTGAACGTCGCCGCAAAATTCGACAGCGATACGTATGGACCAGTCAATGACAACGGGCCTAGCGTAAGTGTCCCGTTATAGGTGATCGTCACAGTCCCAATCGAAAAACCATCCGTATAAATAACCAGGCTCGTGACGCTGCCAGTGATTGACGATGACGAACTCAGGTTTACCGTCAATGATCCGGTCCCGATCGACACCAACTGCTGGTGCGGAAGGTTATTCGTAGGATCATAAGTCAACAAGACGTCTGATGACGTCGCTGTCATCAAGCTACTCACCTTCAGCGAGGTCTGCTCCAAAGTGATGCTGAATGCCCCCGTCGATAGGTCAAAACTGCTTTGGAATCCCAAACCATCCGGGGGAGTCGTGAGCGTTCCACTCACCGCCATCCCCGCCTTGCCCGTCAACGTTGCCGTCTGCGTGGACGTGGTCGTAAAAGTCGTCGTCGTCGTGTACGTGTTGCCACCGATCATCAAATTCGTATCGTTTGCGCCCGGTGTCCATGTGTAAGTTCCGGCCGCAAGATTGGTGATGGTCACCGTGCCGGACCCGCTGGTACCGCTGTAAGTCGAACCTCCCTGTATCCATTCATTTAATGACGTTGACGCCGACACCGTGCCGCTGATAGCCGAACCGCCTGGGAACAGCGAGGCTGAGGCCGCCGTGATCGTCAAAATCGGGTCAAGCGTGCCGCTTGAGTTCGTCACTCCCGAGATAGCGCCTGACGCCAGGTCAATCGACAGGTCGGTTATTGACGCCGACAAAGTCGTCACCGATATAATCGGTGAGCCTGAGGGTCCGATTGACATCGTGCCATTAAACGTCACCGACGCCTCCAAAATTGTGAGCGTCGTTGGCGTGATATCCATGGATACTACGGCCGTACCGGTGAAATAAGACCCAAATTTGAAAGTTACCGGGTTCGCGTCCGTGCCGGCGGTAATATCAATATTGCCGGACGTCTCCGTGAACGTGAACGGGCCGCTGATATCGAAATAAGAAGACACACCCAAATCCACCGTTCCCGACACCGCAATCAGGGAACCTACGGTATCGAGGTTGATTGCCGGAGTCGTACTGCCCGTTGATACCGACAAACCCGGCGTCGAATTGGTGGTAAAATCATTGAAATCCACCACATAGTTGTTCGGGTCATTGCTCGAGTTGACTGACACACTGAGGTTGCCTCCGTTGACTGTGATCGAAGTTGGTAAACCAACAGGCCCAACCGAAGCAGCCGTGGTCGAGAGACCATAATATACGTCTCCATTGGCTCCCGTGAAGATCGCCAATGCCAGGTTCACACCCGTAATTTGAAATCCCGTCGCATTGCTGTTGGTTGCCGGCCCGTTCACTCCCACAAATACCGTCAGGGCCGATGTCCCAATCGTCAATTCCGTCATATTCACCGCCGACTGTGGTGACGTCCCATCCGCATTCGTCAGAACCACCGATGCACTGTCTGTGTACGAGAACGCCATGCTTCCGGTGATGTACACAAACCCGCCTACATCCAATGTCAGAGTCCCGCTCGCCGCAAAATACTGCGTCGTGTATTTAAGGTCGATCGTCGCCGGCGTTCCACCCGTCGTCACCGCCAAACCATTGGCGCCAAATGAGGTGACAAAATCTACCACCACCGGCGTATTATTCGGTCCAGTATCGTTATTGCTATCATTGAGCTGCACCGTCAGGGCGCCCGCGTCAAACGTAAATCCACTCGGCAACCCCAGCGCCATTAATGTTCCGCCATAGGTGTTGACCCCGTAATAAGTGTTTCCTGTGGTGTCCGAGAAGATCGCCATCGCAAAATTCACCCCGCTCAATTCCACTCCCACCGCTTTGCTGTTCGTCGCCGGCCCGTTCATCCCCACAAAAACCGTCAGGCTCGCCGCCCCGATCGTCAGCTCAGACAGTGCCACGGGAGTCGGCGAGTTGGTCAAGGTAACCGGTACGCTATTCGTGTACGAGAACGCCATGCCCCCGCTGATGTACACATACCCGTCAAAATCCATTGTCAGCGTCCCGCTCGCCGCAAAAAACTGAGTCGTGTAGTTCAGGACGATCGTCGCAGGCGTGCCGCCCGTCGGCACCGACAAACCGGCGCCCGCGTTAAAATCGCCGAAGTTCACCACCGTGCTGCCGTTATTGCTCTCGTTGAGTTGCACCGTGAGATTACCCGCGTCGAATTTAAATCCACCCGGCAAATTCACCCCCTCCAGGGTTCCGCCAAAGGTATTAACTCCGTAATAAACATTTCCAATCGCGTCCGAGAACATCGCCAGCGCAAAGTTCACTCCCGTCAATTCCACGCCCACTGGTTTCTGGGCCATGTTCGTGGCCGGACCGTTCATCCCCACAAATACCGTCATCCCCGACGCCCCAACCGTCAACTCAGTCAGCGCCACCGGTGTCGATGAGTTGGTCAAAGTCACCATTACCCCGGGCTGCGATTGGAACGCCATGCTCCCGCTGATATACACATACCCGTCTAAATTCATCGTGAGCGTCCCGCTCGCCGCAAAATACTGCGTCGTATAATTAAGGTCGATCGTCGCAGGCGTGCCACCCGTGGACACCGCCAAACCATCGGTACCGAACGAGGCGACAAAATTCACCACATAGTTGCTTGGATCAGTGCTCCCATTGAGCTGCACCGTCAGATTGCCTGCAACGAAGGAAATTCCGCCCGGTAAGTTCACCCCCTGCAATGTGCCGCCCATCGAATCAACACCGTAATAGACATTGTTGCCCGTGTTGCCCGTGAAGATCGCCAGCGCAAAATCGACTTGCGTCAATTCCACCCCCACCGCTTTGGGGTTCGTGTCCGGACCGTTCATCCCCACAAAAACTGTCACGGCCGATGCCCCGATCGTCAACTCCGACATCGTCACCGCCGAAGTGGTCGTCCCGTTCGTCAACGTCACCGATACCCCGGTCGAATACTCGAACGCCATCGTCCCGCTGATATACACATACCCGTTAATATCCAGCGTGATACTACCGCTCGCCGCAAAATACTGCGTCGTATAATTAAGGTCGATCGTCGAAGGCGTGCCGCCTGTGGACACCGGCAAACCATTGGCGCCGAACGAAGCAACAAAGTTCACCACCACCGGTGTATTGTTAGTTCCGGTATTGTTATTGCTCCCATTGACCTGCACCGACAAATTGCCGGCAGTGAATTGAAATCCGCTCGGCAAGCCGACTGCCGACAGGGTCCCGCCCGAGGTGTTGACTCCGTAATAGGTATTGCCGGTCGCGTCCGTGAACAGCGCCAGGGCTAAATTCACCCCGCTCAATTCCACACCCACCGGAGTCGCGGCGGTGTTCGAGGCCGGCCCGTTCATCCCCACAAAAACCGTCACGGCCGAGGCCCCGATCGTCAGCTCAGACATCATCACCGGAGTCGGCGAGTTGCTCAAGGTCACGCTCACATTGCTCTGCGTTTGGAACGCCATCGTTCCGCTGATGTACACATACCCGTTAAAGTCCAGCGTGATCGTGCCGCTCGCCGCCAGGGTCTGGCCCGTGAAATTAAGAACAACCGGCGTTCCCCCCGTCGCCACCGATAAACCGTTCAATACGCCGCCTGTCGAACCGCCGCCGCCAAACGTCGCGTTAAAGTTCACCGCCGCGCTTCCATTATTGCTCCCGTTAACCAGGATTTGAAGATTAGTAGAGCTGATTGTAATACCAGCGGGCAGACCCACCGGCGAGATCGATAATGCCGACGCTTCCAACCCATAATAGGTCGTGCTCCCGTCGCTCGTGCTCATCAGCGCCAGCGCCAAATTGGCGCCTGTGATTGAAATCCCCGTAGCACCCGCTGCCGTCGCCGGACCGTTGATTCCGAAGAAGACAGTCGCGTCATTGATGCCCAGCGTCAGCAGCGAAAGCGATTGGGTGGTCGGTGTGCCGTTGACGATCGTCGCCGTCGTTGACGTGGTGCTGTTGTAAGTCAGGCTCGCGCTCCCAACACTCACATTGACGAAGGACGAGAAATTGATACTGATGGTGTTCAGGGTCAGCGAGAACGTCTTCGTCGCAATGTTGTAACTTCCGCTGATCGCCCCGATGCTCGAATTCACTCCCCCACCCAAAGTCAGGCTTGCCCCCGTCGCCGTGATCGTCACCGTCCCCGCCGTCACCGCCCCGCCTGAAATTGTCAGGCCGGAAAAACTCACCGCAACACCGGTGATGGAGAGTACTCCCCCGAGCGTTGCGCTGCCTACATTGATGGGTGACGGACTGGTTCCCGTAGCGATAGCATTCAGGTCAGTATTGATCGTTTGAAGCAAATCCAGCGGGCTGTCGGCATTTTGAATCGGGGAAGAAGGAGACTTGTCCGCGCTGCTTGAAGGAGTCGTAGTTGACGTAACTGTTTCATTTGAAGAAGCTTGTGATACAGATGCATTTGCCGGAGGCCCATTCGCTGTGTTCAGCGAGGCTTGGCTTTGCGCCGTTGCCGTGGTTGTGGAAACTGTTGTCGGCGCCGTCGAATTGTTCGACGCCGTGGAAACTTGTGTCGAGGAACTGGTCGAAACAACCGCCGTTTTGGCTTCCGATTGGACTGCCGAACTATCGGTGTTTTGGGTGTGATGAGTCGGCGCCTGGACCGGGGCTGTTTCCGTCGCCGGCGTATGGATCGCCTGGGCAGAAACTCCATCAAAAATTCCGGTCGTCTCGTGCGACGTACTGTGGGTCAAAGTATCCTGAAGAGTCCCGCCGGTGACGTTGTGTACCTCCACCGGTTTATGCACCATGGCATTACCCGCGACGGCTGAAACCATCAAAGCATCCGCCGACAACAGAACCCGTGGTTCTAGCGCCTCTAACTGAAAAGTATTTTTTAACCGCCTGCTCAAAATATTCCTGCCTGTGCTGCAGGAAGTTCTTTTATCTTATATTACCGCCAAACCGTCAACGTATTTTTTGAAAAAATTTAATGTATTAATTTTATTTGTGATAGCCATTGCCGAACATAATGTCTCCAAGTTGATTTGCTCTATAAACCCCTTATAAACATGCATTTTCGTAAAAAATGCACTTTTGTATTATCCCACCCTACGAAATCCGACCCTGCAACGTTGGATGTTGGATGCCTGTCGCGCCGTAGCGAGGCGAAGGCGGGTTGGATGTTGAATGTTTCCCTCAGTTTGCCCTCCATCGCCGAATCGTTGGTCATTAATGCTTCGTCATTAATTAGTCATTATGGTTTAGGAATTAGTCATTCCCCCTTCAAATAGTGTCTCCCCCCGTAAATGATAACGCCTCATCCAGCCACAAATCTGAACGTAAAACTCCCTTTCGCTGCTTGAACGCAAGCCTTTCCGCCTTCCTTTGTGCTAATTGAATGGCCTTCTCCGCGATCAGTCGCTTTCCTTTTATATTCCGCCGCCAGGCTCCCGTTAAGATATTCTGTGCCTGCTTTCCGGTATATTTTCGTACCAGTTCATCTTCCGCACTCACAAACGCCTGTGCGCTCCCCGGATCGCCTTGACGTGCAGCCCGCCCAAATAACTGCCTGTCCACCCGTCCAGATTCGTGCCGTTCTGACGCTATAACATGCAACCCCCCAGCCGCCGCAGCGCCCTTCCCCAACTTGATGTCCGTGCCCCTTCCCGCCATATTTGTTGCAATAAAAATCCGCCCGCATTCACCCGCCATTGCGATTAGCTCCGCTTCTTCTTTAAGCCTCGTCGCGTTCAGGATTTTCGGCTCCAAACCACGCTCAATCAACCACTGCCCAAGATGCTCGCTGGCCAATACACTCCGGCTGCCCACCAGGATGGGCCGGCCAGTGGCATGGACTCTTTCAATCTCGGCAATGATCGCCTGCCACTTCTCCGTCTCCGTCAAAAAGAACCGGTCCAGCATCTGTTGCCGGATACATGGCTTGTTTGGCGGTATCGTGATCGTGGGCAACCCATAAACCTGCCAAAGCTCGGCTGCCGCTTCGAGGGCTGTGCCGGTCATCCCGGAGAGCCTATAAAAGCACCTGAAAAAACGCTGGAAACTCAGGCGCGCGATGGTTTCGGTCGGGTCTGAAATCGGCAGATTCTCCTTGGCCTCGACCGCTTGATGCATTCCCTCCCGCCATGAGCGCTGCGGCATGGGGCGCCCCGTAAATTCGTCAACAATAACAATTTTATCGTTTTCCACGATGTATTGCTGGTCCCGATGATAGAATTCCCGGGCCACGAGAGCTTGGATGACCAAATCCAAGCGGCGGTCGTGCCCCTTCCACATGCCCGGCAAATGGGACGCCTGTTCCACCAGCTTTTGCAGGCCCACCTTGGTCATTTCAATCTCCTTATAGCGGGGGTTGGCTTGATAATCCGACTCGGGCTTAAGAATGCCAACCATTTCCTTCGCAATTCGGGCCGCTTCCCGCAACGTCTGGTTTTCGTGCGGCGCGGCGATAATCAGCGGCGTCACCGCTTCATCAATCAAAACGCTGTCGGCCTCGTCCACGATGGCCGTATGAAGGCCCCGCAAAACCATGCCGTCCTGGGCTTGCGGATTCGGCGCGATCATCTGGCGAATCAACCGCCGCGTCGGGTTCTGCAACTTGCCCAGGCGAAGGCGATCGCGCAAAAAGTCCGCCAACAGCTCTTTACTCGTCACATATGTAATGTCGCAACCGTAGTTTTTCTGGCGGGCAGCGGGATCACTGGAACCCGTGACAAAACCGACGCGGATTCCGCAAAAGTGATAAAGCGGCTCCAGCCATTCCGCGTCACGTTGGACGAGGTAGTCATTTACCGTGACGATATGGCAGGGATGCTTCGTCCAGCCTGCGAGGATGGCGGCCAGGCCGGCGGTAAGCGTCTTGCCCTCGCCGGTGGCCATTTCGGCCAAATAACCGCGATGCAGCGCAAGCGCGCCCATCAACTGCACGGGAAAGGGCCGCAACCCTAACTTCCGGTCAGCCGCCTCACGGATGGCTGCCAGGGCGGGGAAAATCAGCGCATCCGTTTCTTTGCCTCCGCGCCGGACTTTTGCCCGAAACTCCAACAGTCGCCGCTGCAAAACCGCGTCCGACATATCAATCCATTCCCGTTCCATGCCAACGATGGCATCGGCATCGGATTTTAGACCTTCAAGGACCTTCCCACGCCGTTGGTATCTTCCGATGAAAGTGTTGACCAGTGCGTCCAACCCGGTAACGGGTCGCGGCGGCACGCGATAATCGCTTCGCCGGTAATCTTGCGTAGGAACAGCCAACATCGGGAAGATTTTACAAGTGACAAGTGATCAGTAGCAAGTGATGAGTGTTGGAACTCAGATGTTCCCTCTCCCCATACATTCGATGCTGGGCGCTCGATGTTGAATGCTTGCCGCGCCGGCTTGTCTCGCCATAGCTTTCAGCGGCGGCGGAAGCCAGAAGAAGGCGGGTTGGATATTCCCCGGGGTTCATGGAAAGCCTCCTCGCACTTTTTCGCCTCCATTGCGACCATGAACCTGCCGCATCGACTTGGCATTGAACAACAGTTGGTGTCCTCTTCCTGTCCCCTCTCCGCTCCCATCGGATGGGAGGAGAGGGTTAGGGTGAGGTGAGGGTCCGCAGGGTTCATGGGGAGGGGAGGTCGGGGCAAACTTATACAGGAGATTCCCCTCTCTTTCCCCTGTGGCTCATGAAAGGCGGACGGTCAGAACAATTTCAAAGGAATTGCCGCTTCAACCTGTCTCATGCATAAAATAGTGTGCATGGCACCGGCAGAAGAACTTGACCACATTCAGAATAGCCTCGTCGGCAATGCCGGGGCTTTTGCCACACTGGTGAAAGAAAATCAAAAAATGGTCTTTGCAGTGGCATTCCGGATGACTGGTTCCGTCGCAGATGCAGAGGACTTGACGCAGGAAACTTTTCTGCGTGCGTTCCAACATCTGGACTCGTTCCGGGCACGATCAAAATTTTCGACCTGGCTTTGCCAAATCGCCGTGAACCTCGGAATCAATTGGCGCGCGCGGGAAAATCGCCGCGGCTATGTCCATATGGAATGGGCCAAAAATTCAATCCTGGATTCGCCCGCCGGATTTCCAGACCAACTCTCGCAGCGCGTCCAGGAGGCCCTGAACCAACTTCCTGCTAAACAGCGGGCCGCAATTGTTCTAACGGCTTACGAGAATCAAAGTCATGCCGAAGCGGCTAAGGTCCTGAATTGCTCTGAAACCACGATTTCATGGCGCATCTTTGCGGCCCGGCGGAAATTAAAACATTTGTTGAAAGAAATATCACCATGAACGACTCCGATCTTGATTCGATTTTAAGGAATGCGCGCATTCCACAGCCCCCAGAGGATTTTTGGACTGAAATGCCATCGCAAATGGCGCGGCAATTAAACCGTTCGCGCATGGAAGGCGTCCAGCCAATCATCCAGCCATCCCCTGCCCGCTTCCCGCGATTGGCATGGGGCGTAGCGACCATATTCTGTATTGTCACCGCGTTCGGCATCGCGCATTGGCGCGGGCAGGCGCAACGGGAGGCCCAACGGGAGGCCAATTCGTCCCAGGACGTTTTGGCCAACGCGCAATTTGTACGGGAAACACTGGCAACGTTTCCCGGCCAGGTGCGGGCGATCGTGGAAGATCAACGTGGATTGAATGTAATTTTGTCGGCCACCGATAACATTCCGGCGTCCTCGCCGCTTTATGTGCGTGTTTGCAACGGCAAGGAATGTGCGGCGATGGTGACCTTCAGCGGCCAGGAAATCCAAATTGCGGGTCAAAAGATGACAGTGCTTTCCGACCCGCACGGCGGAATCATTTTGATGGGAAATGATTTTGCATGGTCCAGTAGCGGCCCGGCCCTCGCAAAAAATAACCTGAAAATCACGGCAAAAAATCTCGATCCGAACACCCTGTAACCAATGAAAAGATTATTGATAATCGCCGCATTGTTTTTACCGGCATTTTGGTTGCGCGCCCAGACGAATGAAGCAGTCAAACTGGCGTTGGTGGCGGAATCCCCCGCTGCCTCCGCGGCTGTGGACATATTGACCGCCCAGCTTTCATCGAATGACAAAGTGCATTTGCTGGAGCGCGATGAAATTGAAAAAGTTTTACACGAACAAGGGACGTCTTTAGAGAACCGGGACGATATCAAGCTGGGCAGGATTTTAGGCGCAGACGGATTGTTATTGCTGGATGTCAAAGTCGCGATGGAAACCAATCCAATCACAGGACTTCCGGCGCCGGCGACAAATTTAACGGCGCGGCTTATTGCGGTTAAGCCGGGGGTGATTTTGGCAGATGAAAAGTTCTCCGTGGGAGATTTCGTGGGATGGTCTTCGGGATACACGAGCCATCTGGATTCATTTCTTCCAAAGCTGGCGGTTAATCCCGCCAATGCCATTGGAATATCCGTGGTAAACCTGCGGTCATCGGTCCAATCGGCTCAGGAAGCGGAATCAGAATCAGAACTAAAGTCACTGGTAATCCGGCGATTAAGCCAGGAACAACAGTTTTTTGTTTTGGAGCGGGAACGAATGCAACAACTCGGCCAGGAAAAGCAATTGAATGCGGATGAATCTGCATTTTTGGACGGCAGCTATCTGCTGGAAGGAACGGTTGACCAGAACGGTTATTCCGCGGACACAGTCACCATCGATGCGCGCCTGACTCCGCCCAAGGGGGGAACGCCATTGTCGTTTGAAGTAAGCGGCGCTCGCACCAACCTGGCGGAAGTGATCAACCAGTTGGCGGACAAGGTCGTCAACCTTCTGAACGTCAAACCTACCGTGCCGGAATGGAGCGCCGCGGAGGAAGCGACTAAGTTTTATGACGAAGCGAAATGGGCCTTGAGGTGGAAATCATATCCTGAAGCGGAAGTATCAGCGGATTCGGCGTGGGCTTTGGAGAAACGGGACTTGGATTGCGCCATGGTACGGGTCAAAGCTTATGTTTATGGCCTCTCAGCCAATCTTGAAATACCGCAAACATCGGACTCGACCTATCCCTCCAGCTTTGAATCCATAGCCCAAACAGAAATCAAAGAAGAATTGGCCAGCCATCCGGGGGGAAGCATTTACAAAGAAACACATCCCGATACCAATACAATCTCGGTTCAATGTGTCTATTTAAGACAGCCACCGGATCCACAAAACATTGACCAGGCAATCCATGCGCTTGAACTTTATTATAACTTCAGCCGTTCGTCGCCCGACGGCCAATCCAAAGTGCTTTGGAGCGGAGAGGGTTCGGAAGATTGGCATGATTCAGAATGGTACATGTTGGGGATTGACGATTTGGATGCGGCATCACGTGTCCTGCAAAATTTCAACCTTGCGTCCGGATCCGCAAATGGCGGTTGCCGATAAATTGCAGGAGTTGCGCGCCATGGCGCGCAGGGTCGCGGAAATGATTTCGGAATCCCCGTCGGTTCATGACAGTTATTTTGTGGGAGACCGTCCTGTCACCTATGACGAACTTTCCGATACCATTGAAGAGGAGCCCAATATCTTCGAATGTGAGGTGATGTGGGGCTACCTTTGGCAGGAACGGCCGGAAGACGCAGTGGCACTTTATCGGATATTGATGAGCAGTCCCGTCTTCCGTTATATCCATAAATTTTTTTGGGTTCGAAGCGTGCAAATACCCCGGCTTACTGCATGGAATGATGAGGACCAAAAAAACATCCCAATCCTTTGGAACAGTTTTGCGCAGGAATTGAACGATTCAACGAATGTTTTCCTTTGTTTGGAAGGCAAGGCCATCCAATTCGCCGATGCGGATGGCGAAGCGGCGATGGGGGTTGCCTTCACCAATCTTTTCGACAGCATCCTGGAGAATTCGAACGCCTTCCTGACCAATAATGTTGATGTGCTGTATCTTGATTGGGGAACAGGTGACCTGATTGAAGCGATGAATGGGGGCAATATCGTGTTTCAGGGAATGAATCCATCGCACACTTCCATGGTGATGGTCGAAGAAATACCGGGGAGCGGAATTGTGACTCAGGCCAAAACGCAAATGCACGACACTTACTATTCGGTCTATCGGCCTAAGCTTGAGGCCCTGGATCAGGAATACCAGCAACAAACTGTCCCCGCCCTCCAATTCATTCCCGTCTTCCAGAAGCAAAAACAATATTTAGCAAACCAAACGCCCTATGACTTTTTCAAATTTGCAGATCTATTTCAGTCAACCGACTACTCCAAAAACCAGGCCCTGGAAATCCAACCATTGATCGTGGCTTATAAATCGAATCTGGTGGCCCAATCTCAAACCGCATCGATGATGGAACAAGGGCAGTTGATCGGCGCAATCGGCCAGATCGGCTTTCTGGAAGATGACGTGAACCGGATTCTGAATCCACCGTCGCCGAGACAGCCTAAAATGCAGTCGCCAGCCGTCGCGAAAGTTGCCTCTGCTCCCCCAACATCTTTGCCACCTCCCATTGCAAAAGCAGTTCCACCTCCTGCGGCGACAAACCAACCCGTCGTCGTTACCAACGTGATAGTCGTAAACAGATTTTCCGCCATTCCAGTGGACAGTTTATTCAACTTGCAAACTGGTGACACTCTTGCGTATTCGCGCGTCACCGTCACTGCGCACCAGGAGGTAGAGGGAGAATTAGTATTGGACCTCCACTATGAAGTAAACATCGATAACCCAAACACCGGTGGACGGAATCTCGATAACCCAGCCATCGCCTTGTTCGACCCGGCCACGGAAGATTGGCAGGTCATTGATTGCCCGGAAATCGGCATCATTGGACAAAACAGTTTTTATTATCGTACGGCCCTTTTGCATGGCGAACTCTTCCACTGCGACGGCGGGAAGATCTGGAAATTCGACAAAGCCGGGCAACAATGGAATCAATTAAGCATTTCCGACGGGAACAACTATGAACTGTTCGCCGTCAACGGTCATCTCTATGCCGCGAATGGTACGATAATATTTGAAATCACGGAAGGGGGCACATCAACCCATATCCTGGCCAGCTCGCGAAGGCAGCCGCCGATGTCATCGTTGGACACATTTGACCTTGGCACACCTACATTATTTGAAGGGCCGGGGCATTCTTTAAAGGTTTGCACCAACGGCAAGATCTTTACCTGGACAGGAAATGATTGGCGGACAGATTCAGACGATCCATCCTCCTCGTATCAGCCAGAGATATTGCCGGGTGGCGTATTGTTCCGCACTGCCCACGCAGACAATCCACCTTTCTTCTTCAACCTTTCATACCTGGCGACAAGTGCGATATCTCCCGATCTTTATCTATCGCAAGTGACTCCTGGGCCGCCCGGCGTAATATTTTCAGGATACACCCCGACGACTCCGCCGCCCGAATCATTTTGGAAAGCACCATCGGATTTCGCGGTAGAACAGGCATCAGCAGCCCTGCGTCCGATGGGGTTATGCCTTTTTATAGACCACACAAAAGTCCTGCAGATCACCAACGACCAGCATGAGATCATCGGGGACAAGATAATTTCCCGGGATGGGTATGACGCGAAATTATCCTATTTTTCCAGCGACTTGCCATTGCCTCAGAATTTTTATTTACGGTTCGAGTCGCCGGTTGGTGAGCGACCGGTAAACGGCAGTGTCCCGTCACCCGTAGGTTTTCACGAGATGCCTTCAACTTGGATTACTTTTTCAACCCATTATTTAATTTTTGGACTGGAAGTTCCGAGAAGTGCAATGCCTTTACCCGAAAACCAACGCCTGGGAACAGGCTTCAAACCTGGCATTTGGCTGCTGCCTGTTTCAGAAATTGAATCCGGCATTGCCGCGCAAAAGCAAGCGCAACAGGACCAACTGGCGCGAGACAAGGCAGCCGAAGCGAAGGCGTTTGAGGATGTCCTCGCAAAATATGACAAAAATCACAAAGGAGTCCTGGACCCGGAGGAAAAAGAGGAAGCGCTGGCTGACCCCGCTTATATCGAATCTCAACTCGACTCGATCGATACGAACCATAACGGGATGCTTGATCCCGGAGAGATCGCCTTTTTTGACGCCAACAACAACAAAATCTTGGATCCCAATGAGGAAGCGGGAATTGAGATCGCGCAAAGTTTGCTGGCGGGGAGACTCATGAAGAAATTTGATGCCGACGGCGACGGAATCCTCGAACCATCGGAATTCGACAACTTACAGGCAAGTCTGAAAATCGATAAGCGGTTTCTTGCACCGTTTCTTCCCGGGGCTTTACTTCCCGCGGCCGAAAACGCGAATGGTGCCATGGATATCAAAAAATTGACGGGCTTTTTGAAACAACAGACCGGGCGTGAGTTGCGACAGACGGGAATTCCACCTCGCGTTTTATTTCAATTGATGACGGCCAATGGAAACCAAAGCCGCCTCTTTGACCAGCAGAAATATTTCAAAGTGGAATTGGAGTACTATTGGCAGCATCCGAAGATTTCAAACGCCACGCCCGCCCAAAGCCATTAAATGAATGGATTTATCAAAGCATATCACGTCGCCGTTGGTCACATAAATCAAATGAAGTTGCTTTTCTACCTGTGTTTCTTGCTTCTGGCCGCCGGTTGGACGTTGGCCGGCGCACAACTGCAATTGGTGGCACCTGCTGAACCCGAGAGCTTTTTCTTCGGGAACGCAAGACCGGTCGCGGTGGCGTTCAGCAATTCCACCGGGCTGGATTTCAACGGCGAAATCCGCACCCGGATCTATCAAGCAAACTCGGCGACCACAATCCTGCTGTCCGATGAGCCTTGGAAAAATGTTGCTGTACCCGCAAATGAAACCGTTTTGGATGCGGCGGCACTGAACTTTCCAGCGGTGAAGGCAAAAACACAATTCCTGGTCCAATGGCTGGAAGAAACCGACCGCGTCATCGGAACGACAGTGGTGCTGGCTTATCCCACTAACCTTTTTCAGGCGTTGCCGCCGTTGGATAAAAAAGATTTCGGCGTGTTCGATCCTGGCAGTACACTTAAGCCGTTGTTGAAGGCTGAAGGGATTTCATGTACGGACCTGGGCGAAATGGAACTGGACCATTTTTCAGGCAAACTGGCCATCATTGGCCCTTTTGAATCAAGAGCGCAAATGCCGGAAGGCCTGTCCAAACGGATATTAGCGATTGCCAGAAAAAATGTGGCCGTGGTTTGGATCCAGCCGCCGCGCGCTGAAAATGATAAACTGCAACCTTCCTTTTTTTCCATCCAGAAAAGCCAAACAGCCGTGCTGGTGGCGCAAGCGGACTTGGTTTCCGGCCTGGCGGAAAATCCGCGCTCACAACTCAACTTGATTTATCTTTGCCAACAGGCTTTATATCCCCAGCAGGCGCCATTGCCCGATTTGATCCTGCAACCTTGAAAATCAATTATGAAAACAATCCTAAAACTCGTATTGATGGCGGCGCTCACTATGTGCGCCGGCAAGTGCCTGGGCGACAACCCCGTCCTGCCCGTCGCCATTTTTGACTTCGATTCCTCCGACGAGGCGGTACGTGACCTGGGGCCGAAAGTGGCCACGATCATCAATGCCAATCTGTCCGCCGATCCGAATATCATCACCGTCGAGCGACAAGAATTACACAAGGTCCTTGGCGAACAGGAAGGCGGATTATCCGGGACGGTGTCATCCGATACTGCCGCCAAAGTCGGGCAATTGACCGGCGCAAAAGTGCTGGTGACCGGCCGTGTATTCGAAGCCGATAACCAACTCTTCCTTGTGGCCAAAGTCATCGGTACCGAGACCGGACGCGTCTATGGTGAGCTGGTCACCGGCCCCACGGAAGGTTCGCTGGCCGATTTGTCGGCCAAGCTGGCCCAGAAAATCGCCACCGACGTCGAGCAAAAAAGCGACACCCTGGTCGCCAAAGTCAAAACCCACGACGATTACGTAGCGGCAATCAAAAAAGCGCTCGGCGGCAAGAAACTCCCGGTTGTCTCTGTGAAAATCACCGAACAACACATCAGCCCCATCATTCTCATCGACCCCGCGGCGCAAACGGAAGTGTCCCTGCTCCTGCGCGAATGCGGTTTCACCGTGGTGGATAATCAATCCACAAACAAGCCGGACATTGAGATTACCGGCGAAGCGATCAGTGAATTTGGTATGCAAAAAGGGAACCTCGTCAGTTGCCGCGCGCGAATTGAAATCACCGCCCACGACATCGCCAGTGGCAAAATCCTGGCGGAAGACCGCCAGACCAGTGTCGGCGTGGACCTGGCCGAGCATATTGCCGCCAAATCCGCCTTGCAAAATGGCGCGGACGAATTATCAGAACGAGTGATCCCCGAATTGGTACAATGACATTTCGATCCCTATGACCGGTGGCGATACCAACGGAGCAAATCTGCGCGTGGCAAATTATTACGCGAACAACCTCAACCAGCTCACCAACCGGGATATTCCGGCGTATGTGGATGTTATGGGAGCGAGCATCCTGACCAATGCAGTGACGGTGAACGGGCAGACGGCTTATCGGAACCAAGAATATTTCCGGCAACAATTACCGGCCAACAACAGCGCATCAGCCTTGTGGACGAACATCATTGTGTCAGGCGGACAAAATGTTACGGGGAACGTGTATGTGGCGGAGCAGCCGGAGGTGTTCAGTTATGATGCCGACGGCAATTTGACGAACGATGGGCGTTGGGCATATACATGGGATGGCGAGAACCGCATGGTCCAGATGACGGTGAACACGAACGTAGGTCCGCAATACACATTATCGTTTACTTATGATCCCAAAGGCCGGAGGATTCAAAAAATGGTTGTGAGCAACAGTGTAAGTCTTTATACAAACAATTTCATGTACGATGGGTGGAATCTGATTGCCACCCTCAATCCTTCAACACTTCTGGAATCGTTCATGTGGGGAAATGACTTGAGCGGATCACCCCAAGGCGCAGGGGGAGTGGGCGGTCTTCTGGAGACGGTTAATTACGGAGTTGCGACAAACTTTGTGGCCTATGATGGTAACGGGAATGTAGCGGCTTTGGTGGATGCTGATGGCGGGGCAATTGTCGGCAACCTTGAGTATGGTCCGTTTGGTGAACCAATCCGCTTAACTGGCACCGCCAAAACCGAGCCATTCAGATTTTCAACCAAATATGATGATGACGAAAGTGATTTGCTTTATTACGGCTACCGCTATTATAAACCATCAACAGGGACATGGCCAAATAGAGATCCAAATCAAGAATACGGCAGCATAAATCTTTATGAATTCGCACGTAATGATTCAACAGAATCCATTGATTATATTGGACTCGTGGACTGCAAATTTGAAGTTATTGTTGGCCACTCTTGGAGTCCGACTTCAATATTCGGATGGTCAGGGGAGTGGGGGCAGCCCGGACAAAATGCTTTTGGGGCTTATAACATAGGAGGTGAATACGCTGAATCATCCGTGACTGTCACCAGTAGGACAGATCCGACTTGGGGAGATGGAAATGCCTGCAACACTGTTGACACGGGTACTTCGGCTGGGACCATCAATATGTACCTAAAAAACGAATGTCCTGGAAATTTCAATATAGCGATTTATGCAGATATTAGTCTGACCGCCACGGGTCCTTATGGGGCGGCAAACGCCTCGCTTAGTGGAAGTGGAGGACCATCCCTAGTTAATGGAACGGGTCTGGCAGGAAGCCCTTTTATAAAAACTGGTGATTATAATTTTAGCGCCTATGTTGGAAAACAATGGACACGCATTGCGACTTATTTGCCGGATGTTGCTGAGCCTGCTGAACACGGAATAAAAAATACCGGCACAGCCTATGGCTTTATCGCGTTTGAAACCGCGACGCCGAAGTGAAATAATATGGCTATAGTTCGATTTAAATGGATAATTTTGGTGTTGTTAATATCGGCTGCTTTTGTGGCTTTAGTATCGCTTTATGAAATAAAATGCCATGAAAAGTATGCGCTTCTTGACGCTGCTGAAGTGGATGATTTAAACAAAGTTAAGGGACTTGTTGATGAAGGAGCGCCAATTGACAAAATCGACCCGAAACTTTTCGGATTTACACCCCTAATCGGCGCAATATACCATTATAATACAAACACGGCCTTTTATTTAATTCAAGCTGGCGCTGATGTTAATATTCCAGACAAACAAGGGAGAACGCCGCTAATTTGGGCAATAATTAACGGGGATAAAGCGTTGCCACTAGTGAAATATCTAATAGACCACGGAGCGAGTTTGGATGCAAAAGACAAAGATGGTATTACTGTTCTTGGTTACGCTCAATCAGATCCACCAAAGCCTCGGTTAGTTGAGGTGCTCGAAGAGGCTAAATTAGAACACGAAAAAGAAACCAACAACAACTCGGCAAAGGACACTAACAAAAATTGAACTGGCCAAATAGAGACCCCATCGGCGAACCGGGGTTTGAGTTGATAGCCAACAGACCAAAAAGGGGTCAGTTAATGATATTGTAATGTATATGATTGACGACTTGAGGATTCGCGCATAAGCTGGGGGGCATGGCTCGGAAGCTGCGCATCCAATATGCCGGGGCGATGTATCACGTGATGAACCGTGGAGATCGGCGGGAGCCAATCTTTGAAGATGACCATGACCGCCAGCGGTTCCTGGAAACGTTGGCGGGGGCCGCTCAGAAGACCGGCTGGCAGATTCATGAAGGGGTTCTTAGTATTGACACATTTTGCGTTCTGTTTCACTTTGCAATGCCGCCAACTTCTGCTTTCTCTCCTCTCAACCCTCAACGGATCCATCTTCGTTATCTTCGTTCCCTTCTGTGACATCTTTTCAGCCTCCAACTCGGCGCTCATTCGTGTGAATTCGCGGTTCACGATTCTGTTTCCCGGCAACATTACGTTTCTGACTATTTGTGCTTTAATAAGGTGATGCAAACCAAAATCATCAGTTGGCTGGGGGAACAGGCGGGGGGAACGGGCTACCCGTCCTCCGTAGCAGAACTGCGGAGGGTGGACCAGCCCGTCAAAGTCGGCAACCTGCCGACCTTCTCCACTTATCCAACAATCCAGTTGTCCGTTCAGTCCGTTCGTTACGCGATTTAACGCGATTTAACGCGATTTTACATTTACCAAGGAAAAACCTCGGACGCGAATTGACGCAAATTGACGCAAATTGACGTTTAACCCCGAAAACGAATTGAAGCGAATTGAAGCGAATTGAAGTTTAGCTCTCAACCCTCAACTCAAGCCACTCTCAACTAATTCTCATGCTCTCAACCCCAAACTCAAACTCCTCTCAACCAATTCTCACGAATTCCAATCAGCAACCATGGAAAATATCCGCGCGACACTTCAGCTTGACGTCCCGAACGCATGCGAGATAATTTGAAAATCACCTTACAAAACCTCACACCACGCCACTGCCACATGATACGATTTGGATTCATCCTTTTATTTGCAATCGCCGCGGGATTTGCCGCGGTGGCCGACTCGCCCCGCGAGCGCATTTCCGTCGATGACAACTGGCGCTTTACCGAAGGCGACCCAACCAACTGTCCGGTGAGCCTGCTTTATGATGTGCGTAAAGAGCAAAGAGTCCGCCGCATGGCTGAAGCGGAGGCTGATGGCCTCTCGGCCTTGAATAACACGACGAACTCCACTTCGAATACGCCAGTGACCGTCATCAAGCAATGGATTCTGCCGACGGGCAATGAGTTCATCAAAGACCCATCGCGCCGGTTTGTGCGCCCCGAAGGAAATCTGGGCGACGGCGTATCTTATGTGCAACCTGGATTTGACGACAGTTCGTGGCAATCAGTGACGCTCCCGCATGATTGGGCGATCGCCGGACCATTCACACGCCACGGCGGCGGCGGGATGGGACGATTGCCCACCGCAGGCATTGGGTGGTATCGCAAAGCACTCGACATTCCTGCAGACGATGCGGGCAAATCCATTTTTCTGGATGTGGATGGAGCGATGTCCTACTCGACGGTGTGGTTGAATAGCCAATTGGTCGGCGGCTGGCCATATGGGTATGCGTCGTGGCGGGTGGACCTGACACCGTATATGAATCCCGGTGGCACGAACGAACTGGCCATTCGCCTGGACAATCCGCCCGATTCATCACGCTGGTATCCCGGAGCGGGAATCTATCGGAACGTCTGGCTGGTCAAGACCCAGCCCGTGCATGTGGGGCATTGGGGAACTTATGTGACGACTCCAACCGTTTCTTCATCGTCTGCGACGGTTGACCTGAAGGTGGCAGTGGATAATGATTCAAAACAAGGCGTAAATGCAAATGTGGCGACGAAGATTTTTGCGCTGAATGCGAACGGCAATAAAACAGGCCCGGCGGTAGCGAATATCGCACCCGTGAATTTGGAAATCCCTCCAGGCGGCAGCGCCGTGGCGGAAGGGAGCAGCACCATCGCCAACCCAAAGCTTTGGGGTCCCCCGCCGACACAGAAGCCCAACCGCTACATGGCGGTGACGACGGTGATGGAAGAGGGAAAGGTGGTGGACAGTTACGAGACGCCGTTTGGAATCCGCACCCTGAAGTTTGACCCGAACGCAGGCGTGTTTGTAAATGGCGAGCATATCGAATTGAATGGAGTTTGCGATCATCATGACTTGGGCGCCTTGGGCGCGGCGTTCAACACGCGGGCCGCACAGCGGCAGTTGGAGATGTTGCAGGAAATGGGCTGCAACGCGCTTCGCACAAGCCATAATCCGCCCGCACCGGAGCTGTTGGAATTGGCGGACAAAATGGGTTTTCTGGTCATGGACGAAGCGTTTGATGTGTGGGCGCGCCAGAAGACGCCGCTGGATTATCATCTGATTTTTCCCGACTGGCATGAGCAGGATCTGCGCGCGCAATTGCATCGGGACCGGAACCATCCATCGGTGATCCTCTGGAGCGTCGGCAACGAGGTCGGCGAGCAATACACGGGCACGAATGGTGCCGCCATCGCCCGTGAACTGTGCGACATCGTGCATGAAGAGGACCCGACGCGCCCGACGACCAGCGCGATGAATTGGGCGCGCCCCACGGACCCGCTTCCGGGTGTTCTGGATGTGATCGGATTGAATTACCAGGGCGCTGGAATTCGCAGCGCGCCGGGAAAATATCCGGCCTTTCACGCGGACTTCCCGGACAAAGTGATTTTCGGCAGCGAGACGGCTTCCGCTGTGAGCAGCCGGGGAGTTTATACCTTTCCGGTGACGGATAGTACTGACGCACCCGCGATGTGGAATTCTGGCGAAGACCGGGAGAAACACCAAGTCAGCGCGTATGAATTGTACCGGACACCGTGGGCATCCTCGCCCGACAAGGTGTTTGCCTCGCAAGAAAAGAATCCTTATGTCGCAGGTGAGTTTGTGTGGACGGGGTGGGATTATCTG
Source organism: uncultured Verrucomicrobiae bacterium (assembly GCA_963797825.1). GTDB lineage: Bacteria > Verrucomicrobiota > Verrucomicrobiia > Limisphaerales > UBA11358 > UBA11358. Next base: position 141,281 of record CAWCRR010000062.1, on the reverse strand, counting down.
GGCGAGCCGACACCTTTCGATTCTTCGCGCAGTTCTTATTTCGGAATCATTGACCTGGCCGGATTCAAGAAAGACCGGTTCTATCTTTATCAGGCGCATTGGCGGCCGGATTATCCGATGGCGCACATTTTGCCGCATTGGACCTGGCCGGAGCGCGTCGGACAAGTCACGCCAGTCCACGTCTTTACTTCCGGCGATGAAGGCGAGTTGTTTCTAAATGGCAAATCATTGGGCGTCAAAAAGAAGGGGCCTTATGAATATCGCCTGCGCTGGGATGATGTGGTGTATGAGCCAGGCACCTTGAAAGTGGTCACCTACAAAAATGGCAAGGCGTGGGCGACTGACCAAGTCAAAACGGCTGGAGCGCCGGCCAAACTCGAGCTGGAACCGGATCGCCGAGCGATTTCCGCGGACGGGAAGGACTTGTCCTTTGTGACGGTGACGGTGACGGACCGGCACGGGGTGATGGCGCCGCGCGCGGACAATGACATCCATTTCGACATCAAAGGTCCGGGCGAAATCGTAGCGACGGACAATGGGGACCCGACGAGTTTCGTCCCCTTTCCATCGCATGATCGAAAAGCGTTCAACGGACTTTGCCTGGTGATCGTGCGCGGCGAGGCCGGCCACCCGGGAAAAATCACAGTGACGGCGACAGCGGATGGGCTGAAACTTGGAACGGCGCACATTAAAACCCTGGCCGACTGAGACGATCCAGAATTGTTGGAGGGCCATGTGAGGCTGTTTGGGAAATGGCATGGGTAAGTATTGCTACTCATTTCACAAAGCAGCAGCGCGTCGTATGTTTCAAGAATGAACACCGTTTCCGAAAGAGGCGTTTCCCGTTTGCTGTTAGTATTATGACGACCAGCACACGTTTTAATCGCCAATCAGAACAACAATGTATGCGGGGCTTTACCCTGATTGAATTGCTTGTGGTGATCGGAATCATCGCGGTGTTGGCGGCCATGCTGTTGCCCGTCCTGGCAAAGGCCAAGGAAAGAGCCTTGAAAATAGCCTGCATGAGCAACTTGCATCAAATCGGCATCGGATTGACTTTATATGCAGGTGATAACAGGGATAAAGTGCCCTCTGAAGCTGCCGGGGGTACGGCTTGGCCATGGGACATGCCGTGGGACGCCGGCAATTTGATGCTGACGGCTGTGGGCGGGACTCCTAAGATTTTTTTCTGTCCCAGCACCGCGCCCAGGTTTACCGATTGGCAGAATTGGCAGGAGCCTGGAGTTGTCGCCGGTATTGGTCAAAATCTTTGGAATTTTAACCCAAACGTCACACATATTACAGGCTATACCTTTGCCTTTTCGGGCAAAGGTAGTCTCCTCTATTGGACGAACCAAAATCAGTCCATCAATATCGAACATGTAATAACCATAGTCACGGCAGTTACTACTCTAGCCAATGGACCAATGATCAGTCCGGCAGATCGCGTGATTTCAGCGGATTCAGTTCTGAGTGAAGGGAATGCTACTCCGGGATATAAAAAGCCTGCGAATAATTACGTGAGTATTACCGGTGGATTTACACAGAATGGCGCAAAATATCCTCATTTGAGCAATCATGTGGACCCCAAAACTCAAGTGCCCGAGGGCCTCAATTTACTCTATAAAGACGGGCACTCCACGTGGGAAAACTTTAATCAGGCAATTGTGCGCGGTGCTTATGCGTCAACCGGTTCTCCCGGTTCAGGAGCGGGTCCCTATTTCTGGTGGTGACGCGCGCGTGAAAGATTGAACATGACTGTTTGGACCCGTAAAGACACCCGCATTTGATCGAAAAGATCGCTCTCTTATAGATAATTGCTGTTATCGAAGGCGAATTTCAATAAACTGTGCGAGCCGTGCAGTTTTAATTTATCGCAGATGTGTTGCCGATGGTTGTCAACGGTGCGGACGCTCAAATTCAGCCGGTTGGCGATCTCTTTACTCGTGTAATCTTCACCCACCAGCTTGAGAATGCGCCGCTCCGCCGGCGTCAGCGACTCAATCTGCGGCTTGTTCAAAAGCAAATCGCGCACCCGATCACTCCGGCGCTGTCCCGCGCCCAGCATTGAGGCGCTCACAAAACTTTCACTTTGGTCCACCTTCCCCAGGGCGGCCAGCACGTCGTTCGCGGCGTTCTCCTTCAGGACATACGCCTTGGCCCCCAAATCCATCGCCGCGTTGAACATGTCCTCCTCCTTGTACATGGTCAGGACGATCACCTTGACCGGGAAAGACATTTGCCGAATCGCGCGGATCGTTTCCAACCCGTTTAAGCGCGGCATGTCTATGTCGAGAACGACGACCTCGGGTTTTAGGGAAGAGATCTGCCGCAGGGCTTCCTCTCCATCGCAGGCTTCGCCAACAACTTTGCAATCCGGGCTGCGTCCGATGACATCGCACAGCCCATGTCGGAGCAATGGATGATCATCCACAATCAATACTGTCACTTTCTGTTTCATATCTCTGGAATAGTCAACGGAATCTCTATCGTCAAACTGGCGCCTTCCCCCAGCCTTGAATCAATCGCCAGATGTCCCTTCAAAATGCGCACGCGCTCGGAAATGCCATCGAGTCCATAACCGATGTCGTGCGGTTCAGGGGACGGTTTCGCGGGGTCAAACCCCCGGCCATTGTCCCGGATGGAAAGCGAAACGATGGGGCGCGCTTTTTTATGACCACCGCCGCTTCCGTGGCGGCGGAATGTTTGACAACATTGTTGATGGCTTCCTGCACGATCCGATAAACATGAATTTCCGCTTCTTTGTCAAACACGTCGTCAATGTCCTCCACCCGGCTGGCAAATAAAATCGAATTGTTCTCCGAGGCGCCATTGACCGAAGCGCGAATCGCCTGAGTGAGTCCCAAGCGGTCCAACTGGTAAGGCCGTAAGTCATAAGTGATCCGGCGCACCTCCTCAATGGCTTGAGACGTGATTTCCGAGATTTTACCCAAACGGTCTTGCCGAGCGGCTTCATCCGGTGCCGCCTGGATCGCTAGTTCGGCCTGGTTCTTGATGACCAGCAGGTTCTGCCCCAGGCTGTCATGCAGATTGGCGGCGATCCGCTGCCGTTCACTTTCCTGGCCCTGGAGAATTTGCCGTGAGAACGCCAGCCGGGCGGCCTGCTGCCGTTCCAACCGGCGCCGCAGCAGATTCACCCATAGCAAGGAGACAACCAATACTGTCAACAAAGCGCCGACCAGGATCACGGTCCGTTTCAAAGTCCACCACGGAGGCCCGGCAAGCACAACCACATCTTTTGGGCTTCGCAACAAAATATTGGGCGATGCAAGAAATTGTTGCGCCTTCCCAAGCTCTACACCAGCGGACATCGACATTGTCGGTTCATCATCGTAAACGCCGGTGACCTGAAGTTCGCTTCCGGTGGCGATATCCGGCAGCTTGCCCTCGCTGGTTGCCAGGGTTGCAATAAACATGTGTTGTTGCCCCTGAAGTTCCAGCACTTGATTCACCCCATTTGTTTTGCGCGCCAACAGCGTGGCACTGACATCCATCAAGTTGCCATCCTGCTTTGAAGACAGCGTCTCGCTCAATTCCAAATCCCTGGGACTGACTCGCACCGACTGATCCGGCCGGTCGCACGACCGGTTCGGTCAAGATATGAACGAGGCCGTTCAACGTGGGAAAGGCAACGACCTCGACCGTTTCTCCAGGTGTCACTGTTGGCGCTTCCCGGCGTTTGCACCCGAATGCCGCCCGAGACATCCTGAATGAAGAAAGAATGGTCGCCTCGATAGGTCACTTCTCCGGTTACCCGCATCCGACGAGAGAAGAGACTGTCAGCGTTTGCAGAAAGGATGTCAGCGATCAAATGGCGAGGCGCGTCAAAGGGAGCTTGCGGAGCTTCCTCTTCCACGTCGAGAAAATTGAGGGAGGGGACGAGCACCACCGGCTCATCCAGCAGGTCCACCATCATCACACCCCTCGCGCGTATTTTTGCATCAACATAGCGGGCCAGATTGTCGCGGGATGCCTGGCCAAGCCAAAGATAAGCCATGCCATCTTTCCCTGCTACGGAGAGTGTCCCATTAGTGTTCACGGAATGAACCACGCATTCGAGTTCGCTCCACCGGCCTTCCTGACTGGCCATGGTTGAGACACTGAGGGGATTGACGATTGGCGCGGGCATGGTGTACCAGCCCAGTTCCGAGATGACCAACGGCGAAACTACCGGAAGAGATTTGCCCGTCTCCAAAGTGCCGCCGACGTCAACCCACTCACCCAGCTTCAAATGGCTCTCCAAGTAGCGATCATCCTCATCCAAAGCGACGCGCACCGTAGTAGAATCCGCCTGAACCAGGATATAGCCGGTTCCAAAGACCTGGCCATTGAAAGTGACCACGCCGCGAATGCCATAGAAGGCTTGACTGGCCGGACTGGTTGCACTGTTCGTGAAAACAAGCCGGGAAGACGGTGCCGCCGAGGTCAAACTATTTGTTGTTGAGGGCGTGACAAACGAAATGCTATTAGTTGCCGAGGCCCAAATCAGCCGCGGCATTATCGTTCCTTGAGCGTTATCAACTCCCTCGCAAACCCCGTTGACCCGGACGACAATGTTGCTTGATTGTCTTAATTGCTTGGACATCTCCTGGCTCCAGTGTTCCACGCGCACTTGCACCAGCGCCTGCCCGTCGGATAATTCCAGGGAAGCCGTATTTTCGTCGGTTGCCTTAAACAGGACGATTCCTTCCACTTGCGCCCAGCGATAGTCTTTTTCCGGTGGCAAGGGTTGATTCAAGACAATCGGTTCGGGATTTGGCAATAGCCCCGGCCCATCAATTCGAAGATTAACATCCTTGAACGTCAAGGCCGATTCGAATGGACGGCCGCCGCCTATTCCCATCAAGTCGCCCGCGGAAAAGTTGGTCCAGTATTCTCGGAGAATGCCATGCGTGGCGATTTCCCCGGGATTGCGATCTTCATTCCAGGGAGTAAGGTGCTGATTGTCGATGACCGACCTGTTCATACCAGGTCCCTGCCAGGCGACAGAGAGGTTTTCCCCACCGGTGGTTTGCTCCTGTAGCGCCTCAATATAATACGTTTTGCCCGCCTCCAAATGGATCGGCTCGGAGCGTTGGGATGGAAATTGCGACCAATCGCGCGGTGCCACCCAGTCGAAACGGGGAACAAAAGCGATCTTTCTCTCTCGGGAGGGGTTGGCATCGGTGCTCAACCATAATTCTGAGGAATTATCGCTGGCGATCCAGAAAGTGTAATCTCCCGTAACCTCGGGATGCACATAACCCCGCATCCGGGTTAGGTTATATAGCCCCCAATCGGACGGAGTCTCGAACGAACTGCAAACACCCCAGCCAGAAGGGCGACAGGGATAATCCGGGAAACTCGAAAAAAGAGGAAAGCAGTTTGTGCCATCAACCGCAACAAGCTGTCCGACTTGTAATTTTCGGTTTCCGATCGGAAAGTTCAAAGCGACTGCACCGGTCGCATCCTGCAAGACAACCAAATCGCGATTAGTATCCACCAGGGTGACAACACCGGTCAGATCAAAATCGCAGCCTTCAAGATAATCCGCGCCGGAGAGAGTCCTGAATTGTGCAACATTCGTGACGTAATAGCCCGACTTTATCACGGCGGATTGACTTTCCCGCACTTGCACATCATCAGCCCGGCAGCCCAACGCGCCAGCCAGCAGCAAACACAGGCCGAACGATTTTGCAGGGCTTCGCCTACGATGCATTGAGGACTGAATCACAAAAAACATTGCACCAAAAGGTTAAAACAAATAGCACACTGCCATAACCACAGCAAGTAAAGCGCGGCAATGCAAGAATGATTTTTTCATTTCGTCCCGCCACTTAAAAATGCGGCATAGTCAAATGCTTATGCACAACGAGCGCGATAGCGCCGCGCAGGCGCGGAAGATTTTTCGGATCGGTTGCCAGAATACGCGTCGGCGCGTGGGTGAAGGAACTTTTCCGAATGACGTCCACCACGGTGGGCTGGACCTGGCTCCAAACGCGGGTGACGTCACCCACGACCACCAGCACGTCCGGGGCAAGGCCAGTGATCAGAAGCGCCAGGCCGGCCCCAAGATAACCAGCCATTTTTTCCAGCGCTTTAATGGCTTTCTGGTCTCCCTGTTCAACCAGCCGCAAAAGCTCGTTAAACGACACGAGGTTCATATCGCGTTTGAAGTTTATGTGATTCACCCCTGTGGACGAGAATTGCCCGTAGTATCGCAAGGCGGCGGAATTCGACGCCATCATTTCCCAACAACCATGGTTGCCGCAGCGGCATAACGGGCCATCGGGGTCCAGCGAAACATGGCCAAATTCGCCGGCGACGCCTTGCGAACCGCGCAACAAATCACCATTCATGATCATCCCCACCCCAATGCCCTCGGCCACTGTTACCACGACAAGTTGTGACATGCGTTCCCCATGCCGGTGAGACCACAATTCCGCCAGTGCGCAGGCATTCGCGGCATTTTCCATTTCCACGCGCAGGCCGGTGATTTTTTCCAGCGGCGTTTTTAAGTCCACATCGTTCCAGTCCAGGTTCGGCGCGAACGTAAGACGTTTTGTCGCCAGATCCAAACGCCCCGGCAGGCTGATGCCGATGCCTTCGTAGGAAATTTTTGGATACGCGCGCACCAGATCGTTGATGCGACCGCCTAATTGTCCAATGAAGTTATCAAAATTGTGTTCTGTGGGGAAGGACTCTTGCGCGATGATCCGCATGTCTATTGTTGAAACCCCCACGGTAGTGTTTGTTGGATGAATCTCCACGCCGATGATGCCGGCGCGATTTGAATTCAAATGAAGAAAGGTCGGTTTTCGTCCGCGGGACGAAGATCCGACGGCGCCCTCAACCAGCCAGCGTTCGGAAATCAACTGCTCCGCGATGGTTGAAACGGTGCTGCGTTGCATGCCTGAGATGCGCGCAAGGCCGGCCCGCGAAATGGGTTGATGTTCGTGTACCAGATTCAAGAGGGTCAGCCGGTTGATGTCTCGCGCTGTTTCGCTGCTGGCAACCCGAAAATTGTTCAGTTTGATTTTTCGCACGGTTCCGGTTTGGCGATCCGGCTCGCCTTCGGGAGGCATCGATTCCTGCTTTTGCCGCCCGTCGGAACGTATGTCGAAAGGCAGTGACATTATCCAAGGTGTTTGCTCATGGTCTTGTGGTGGCTCGCGCAAGAATAGAATTTTCCGCAAAATTTGGAATAAGCAGATACACTCATTACCAACCGCCGCCAAATGGTTTAACGCATTCTCCCCGCGGTTTAATTAGGTTCTTCGAGCTTTTTGCAATTGTCCACTACTGGAACAAATAAGTAATGCTGCTCATTTAAACGTTATGCAAAGCAGTTAAAGTTATTTCACAGCACATGTCGCAATCACGGTTGTAAAACCTTGCGATGTGATGCAAAAACGAATCCTGATCCAAAAATCATTAACTAATATGAAACACACGTTAAAAACAATGGCCTTGGTTGGCGCACTGTGCGGTTTTGGCACCGCAGCCCATGCGCAAAGCAATAGCATCGTCGTTTGGAACGATGACTTCGATCAACAGCCAGTAGGCGCGTCGAGCACAAACGGCGCACCCTTCACGGAAGGTGCGGTGGCCTATAACTTTAGTGGGACGGGGATTGGCAATCCGCAAATAACGGTCATCAGTAATGACCCCGACAGTCTGGGGACAGAAACGAACGAAGCGGCATTCACTTTCGACACCACCCCCGCCACCCAAGGCACCGCACTTAACTTTGGCTTGGAAATTAATTGGCTGCCGGCCACCGGTAACACCGACCCCAATCTCGCCGACTACTGGCTCGAATTCGACGTTGCACTGCCGACCAACTCTACCGCCATAGGCAGCCTGGGACCTACTGGCTTCGGTTATTCCGACGTCCTTGGCCTGTACGGCAACTATGGTGGCGAGTATTATGGCGATGGTTGCCAGATTAGCGAGCCGCAGTCTTTTTATCCGAACCCGGGAACAGGATACCAACATGTGGCGCTCAATCTGGGCACTTTCGGATCAGCAGGCGCGACCTTGCTTCCTCCAACTGACAATCCTCTGAACTTTCACCTTGGCTTTTTCCTGTCGGCGCTCACAAACGCCAATGCCAACGAAGAGATTGATATTGCCAATATTCAAGTCGTGATGGTGACCAACGTGCCGCCGCCGCCGCCGCCGACAATGAATATCGTGAAAGCCTATTCGGGGTTGAGAATATTTGCGAAAAACAACCAATTTACCTATAATGGCGAAGGATTTGGAACATTGGATAACAACCAGTCATGGGTGGGATCAACTCCGGGAAATCCGCCGACATATTCCGCAACCATCGGAGACTTTAACACCGTTAACGGATTTACATTCACAACAACCTTCGTTCCAATTAATTATAGCATCGATCCAGACACCGTGTACGCGGCTTATTATTGCACCAATACGTTTACGTTGACCATTACGAAACAAGACACATATTTTACCGGGAGTCTCGATTGGAAAACCAACGGATATATCAACAACTCGTCGGGCACCTATGTGAACGCGTTGTTAGTCACCAATACAGTAGGCGTTGGCACCTGGACATTAAAGTTCACCGACGACACAGACGGCACACTGACGCCGCCGGGCGGCAGCCCGGTAGCCTTCACCTTGCCACCGGCTGTGGCCGCGACCTTGGCGAATCCTGTGAATATTATGTGGAATATTGCTCCGAATTCCACCGGGGGTTACGGTCAATACATAGACATTGACAGCGTTAACATTACGAATGTGGCTGGGGCAAACGAATTCGATGACTTCACCAAGGATGCCTATGATCCCGCCAACCCACAAAGCATAGGTAACGAAAGTCTAGGTTACTGGGTTAGTAGTGCCTATTCCGTGGACGTAAACAGTGACGTTCAAGTTGGAACCAACACGCCTTACTGGGTGACGTGGACGGAACCTCCTGCTAATATATGGAACCTGCTAACAGACACTAATCTGACCGATGGGTATACGAATTGGTTCACACCGGGGTATTATAACAATTACACCCCAGTGACTTCGACACTGATGGGGAATGGCCCGGTATGGACTTTGATTTCCACCGGGAATTTGCCGACCGTGGATGGAAATCCGGGCGACGCAATTTCGCCGAGCGGATTCTTCGAACTAACCACGAATACGCCGACTCAATAGATTAGCGCGACAATGCGGTTTAACTGCGAACCGAAATAGCGTGACGGCGCCGGATTGGTTCCGGCGCCGTTCTCTTTGGGCGCCAGCCAGATGGAGCCGGAGATTGAAATAAAGAAATGCTGTTTTTTTAAATTTATGCCAACCACGTCTAATTCCGCGCGGCAAACCAAGGGCTTTACCTTGATCGAACTGCTGGTGGTCATCGCCATCATCGCCATTCTTGCGGCCATGCTACTGCCCGCGCTGGCGGCGGCGAAGTTCCGCGCCCAGGTAACCAATTGCACCTCAAATATGAGACAATGGACTACCGTCGTAAATATGTATGCGCCGGACTTCAAGGAGAACCTTCCTGCCTTTAACCCTTCCGGCGGCGGTGGATTTGCATGGGACGTGGGCACGAACATGGCCAATGCTCTTGGCCCCTATGGATTGACCGTGCCCATGTGGTTTGATCCTGTTCGCCCGGCAGACTTTCAAGCTGCAAATACCTGGGCAATACAGCCTGCAAATCTCCATCATCAGATTTCAAGCCTTCCCGATTTGACGTTATGGTTGAGCAAGGGCAAGGGCTTCGCGGGAGAGTGCATCTTAAACTACGATTGGTGGATTCAACGGCGCGAGGGGGCGGGGCCTCTTTACCCTATCGATTTTTCCGTGGTTAATAGTGCTTCCTGGCCGACCTTTATTACACAAGGCCAGCCGGCTTGCGCCTATTATGGCTGGCCCAACAAAATAACCAGCAAGGCAGTGCCGAATGTGCCGTTTATCAGTTGCACGTGCGGATCGGGAGTTGGTAATGGTTTGGATTCGCGCGTTGCTGGATCGGCTACAGCGGACATTGCGCCCAATACGGGTCATTTCTATAACGGCAAACTGACCGGCATCAACTGCGCGTTTGCCGATGGCCATGTTAGCGAACATAATCTGAAACAAATCACCTGCGTTTATCAAGTTCCGGGGGGCCCGGTTTACTTTTTTTATTAACAGGCGCTTAATTCTTAAAATGTATGATCGCCAGCTGCCGGAGATGTCACCCTGCTGAACACTTGATATAGGTATAATTACTCATGCCAAATAGCTGCCAATAACGGAACAGTGGCAACAACTGCGGTGGCTTTTCAGGTCCGACGAAACTGTTGGAATATGTAAACACACTCATTGTCAGCCACTGCAGGAAACCTAGAGTCATATCATTACGCGATGAAAATTTGTTCAGCCGATACTCTCGGCGTGGCGTGGCTGATTGTCTCCAAGAGAAGACCGATACCAGACAATTCTCCATGCAATTTGTGGAATTGTCCATTCCGCCACTAAAAGATAATGCTATAATCTTATAATCATATTTTTTAGCAAAATGGAGGTCTTGTGATGAGGCAAATTTTGCTGTGGGCGAAAAACCGTAGTGAGGGCCGCCGGTTTAGCAGATTTTGTGAAGTGATTTTTATTTGTGGTTGACCAAATCAAACGACTGGAATCGGCGCGCGGAGTGACTGGAAGTTTTCTGCTGTTCGCCGCGATCTCCTGCATGGCAGGCGTTACCGTCACGGAAAATGTTTCACCCGGCGCCACCAGTTGGCCCGGATCGCCCATCATCGAAAGCGTGACCAATCCAGCCGTCCAACTCACCGTCGGCGAGAGTTTCGCCGGTTGCACCAATTACGCCCAGACCTTTACGGTCACCACGACGAATTATACTTTGCAGACCATTGACATTTATGCCGGCGGGGGCACGGGCACCGGGAATGGCACGAATGTCCTCCTGCGCCTGTTTGATCTCGGCGGGCAAGTCGCCCCCAGCCCCAACCCCTATGCGCCGGGCACGGACCTGTTCAATTCCGGCAATGGGCTTGCAATCAATTACACCCCTCAGACGACCGGCGTGCTGGAATTTGATTTCACGGGCAGTGACCAAATAACGCTCACCAATGGTCATTTATATGCGTTTGAAATAGACGGCCTTCTCAACTCTCAGCCGCTGGCATGGGAGCGGACCGTCTATCAGTCCTATACCGGGGGAGCGGCTTATCGCAATCTCTACTGGATCAATGGTAATGGCAATATGCGAGCTTTTTCCCTGGCAGTTTATGCCACGGCCCTGGCAAATACGAACACCAACAGCACGACCTATGTTTGGGTGCCCGAAGGCACTGACTTTCATGCGTTTTCCGCACCCTCAGGCGGCATCAATCAAGACGGCGCGAATCCAGCGGCAGGGCTTGTGTTGGCCGGCGGTGTTTTGGCCGGGACCACCCTCAATGGCGGGTCGCAGGGAAATGGTACGGCTTTCTATATGAGCCAGGACGGCTCGAATTTTTACACCTTCCATTCTTTTGCCAGCCCCCCGGACGCAGGCAATCCCCAGGGCAACCTGTCGGTTTCAAGCGCCGTATTTTTTGGAACGAGCCTGGCAGGCGGAAACAACAGCGTGGGCACAGTTTTTCTGGGCGGCACCAACGGCAATGATTCCGTCATCAAGAGTTTTGCCGCTGTCTCAGCGGACGAAGCCACCAATTCAGGCGGAGCCAATCCAGGCGCGCTGTTGGCACAATCTGGCAACATGCTTTATGGAACGACAACCGCGGGCGGCGCAGCCACCTTCGGCACAGTCTTTTCACTATCCACCAACGGTTCAACCTATGCCGACCTGCATGACTTCAGCGCGTTGGATTCGAACACAGGAACGAACGCCGATGGCGCCCTCCCCGAGGGAGGGTTGATCCTCTCCGGCAACACGCTTTACGGAACCGCATCGGCCGGCGGCTCCGGCGGCGCGGGGGTTGTGTTTTCCATCAACACCAATGGCGGGAGTTTCACCAACCTTTATAACTTCACGCCCTTAGATCCGGTGATGGCGACCAACATCGACGGCGCGTTTCCGTCCAGCGGCCTGGTCTTGTCCAATGGCATGCTTTACGGAACGACCATCGCCGGCGGCATCGCCGGCAAAGGCGTGGTTTTTGCCATTGGCACCAATGGCCTCGGTTTTACCGTGCTGCACTATTTTTCCGCTACGGATCCTGTGGCCGGAACTAACTCAGATGGCGCCATGTCTGTCGCGCCCCTGGCGTTATTGGGTGGTTATCTTTACGGAACTGCTTCCGCCGGCGGCGCCAACGCCGGCGGAACCATTTTCTCCGTGAGCACCAATGGTTCGCAATTCCAAACGATTTATTCTTTCACCGCGCTGAATCCGTCCACGGGGACAAACGTCGATGGTGCGTTTCCGGTGGCTGGAGTGTTGCCGCTGGGAAATTCACTGTATGGCACGACGTTCAGCGGCGGACCCGGCGGGGTCGGAACGGTGTTCGAGGTGACAGTCCCGTATCCTCCGGCGATGGTTACCGGCATCGTTCTGAATCCGGATGGGACTGTGATCTTGAATTTTATGGGCGGCCCCAACTCCACCAATGTCATCCAGGCGGCCTCCAGCCTGACGCCGCCAATCGCGTGGATCAACGTCTCCACGAATGTCGCCGATGGTAGCGGCGCGTGGCAATATTCCGAAACTCCCCCAACCTCCGCGCGATTCTATCGTTCTTATGCGCCATAAAATTTTAAGTCTAATGTTTGTGCTGCTTCTTTGTTGGGCGCCGGCAAAAGTATATGCCGGCCAGGGTCACTGGGTCGGAACCTGGGCTTGCGGGCCGCAGTTGACTGAGCCAGCAAATCTGCCGCCCGCGCCCCTGGCCAACAGCACGCTCCGCCAATTCGTCCACGTGACCATCGGCGGACAATTTGTGCGGGTGCGCTTTTCCAACGCTTACGGCACGAACTTGGTTCAGATTCAATCGGCTCACGTGGCTTTGGCGGCCGGTACCGGCAGCGCGTTGAACGGGGTCATCAATACCAATACCGATCTGGCGCTGACCTTTCATGGCGTGCCTTCTGTGAACATCCCGCCTGGGGAAGTCGTACTCTCAGATCCGTTTTATTACAATTTACCGGCCCTGACCAATCTGGCCGTCAGTATTTACTTCGGAAACATCTCCGCCACGACCATCAACGGGCATCCCGGCTCCCGGACCACCTCTTATATCCAATCGGGCAACGTGGTCAGCGCGACGAGCATGCCTGCGGCGGCGACCGCCCAGCATTGGTACATCATCACCGGGGTCGACGTGCTGGCGGACCGCTCCAGCCACGCCCTCGTCATCATAGGTGATTCCATCACCGACGGCCGGGGATCGGACAACGACGGCAACGACCGCTGGCCCGATGATCTTGCTGTGAGGTTGAATACCAACGCGCCCACGGCCTCGGTGGCCGTGCTGAATCATGGCATCGGCGGCGGCGGGGTTTTCGGCGGACTCGGCCCGGCGGGGTTAAATCGGTTTGATCGCGACGTGTGGGAACAAAGCGGCGCGCGCTGGCTGATTATCTTCATCGGCGTAAATGACATCGGCGGGAGCAGCAGCATGTCCACGGCAACGAACCTGGTCACTGCCTATATCCAATGGGCCAATAAAGCACATGCCCATGACATGCTTGCGTATGGCGCCACGATTACGCCTTTTGGCGGAAACAGTTATTACACCACTCTCCACGAAGCGGAGCGCCAGTACGTCAATGCATGGTTCCGGACCAACAACGTATACGACGGAGTGATTGATTTGGATTACGCGTTGCGGGACCAGAATACTCTCACCAATCTTCAGGCCGCGTACGAATATGAGTGGTTGCACTTGAATCCGACCGGCACTCAGGCAGCTGCCAATTCCATCAACCTGGATTTGTTTACCCACTAAATCCAAGATGTTCCTGACGCCGGATGAGAACACCAATGCCCATTTTGTTCAGCTGAGATTTCGAGATTAAATTCGAAGTATAATATGAAACAAACGCCGGGAACGATGATGCTGATCGCCGTTTTGATCGGCTTCAGCGTTGCCATCCATGCGCAAACCGTCGTCTTAACAAATAATTTCGATTCCGACCCATTGGGCGCCTTTGGCAGCACATATAACGACGGCCCGGGCGCCAACGTCACGGCGACCATCGCGGCTCCCGGAGAGGGAGGCAGCGGCCAGGCGTTGCAATTGAGCGGCAACTTAACAAATGGTGTCACCGAAAACGCCGGCGTCAACTCTCCCATCTATACGCCCAGCGGCAACACCGATCCCAATCTTTCCGATTATACCCTCTCGTTCGATATGGCCATCACGCAGGGATCAAACACGGGAATCGGACTGACGCTGAATATTTTTGGAACGGGCGCGGCCAGCGGTTCGAGTTACGCCGTACCGATCAATCAAATCAGTGTCGGAGGCGGATTCCAGCATTTTTCTGTCAACTTGGGCACATTGCCCACTGGGTATGAAATTCCCGCACTGGATCCAACTTCCAGCCAGTATTCGTTTCAGCTTGTGTTTCTCGGTTTTCCCGCGAGTGTGACGGAGACTCCCGAAACGATTGAGTTGGACAATCTCCAGATCACGACGACCGCCACCAACACGACCTCGACGGGAACCAACTACTACACCAATCCCCCTATCTATGCGGATTATCCAGATCCTGACATCATCCGCGTCGGCAATGATTTTTATTTCACCACGACCACGTTTATTGATTCGCCCGGACTGACCATTTTGCATTCACAGGACCTGGTCCATTGGGAAATAATTTCTCATATCATTACGAATCTCACCTGGGTTCCCAATCTTGCCAATGGGGTTGAGGATTACGGCAATGGCGTTTTTGCGTCGAGCCTGCGGTATTACAACGGAACTTTCTACGATGTTGAAACGCCGAATGGCCAGGCCACCCGCGTTTATTATGCCACTAATCCTGCCGGGCCGTGGCAATATCACCAATTCAGTGTCGGGGCCTTTGACCCGGGGCTTTATATCGAGTCCAATGGCGTAGGTTATATCATCAGCACGGCCGGCTTTGCAAACCGAGTACACGATTTACACTTTGAACGCTAATTATTCCGCGATCACTTCCACTGCCACGCTCATGACTAATGCTTACGCGCTTGAAGGCTCTCATGTGGTCAAGGTCGGCAGTTATTATTACATTTTTAACTCGAAGCCCTCGACCTTCGTTCTTTACTGTTCGCGCTCGACGAATCTTTTTGGCCCCTACACTACCACAAATTTATTGAGTAATAGTAATGGCGGGCACCAGGGCGCCATCGTGGACATGCCTGACGGCAGTTATTATGGATTTGCCCATGAGGACAACGGCGCCATCGGCCGAATGACTTACATCAGTCCGGTTTTTTTTACGAATGACTGGCCGATGTGGGGAACTCCGCAAGCGCCGGGACGCGCTCCGGCCACTGCGCTCATCCCTATCCAGGGAGTGCCGGCCTACCGCATCCCCACTTCGGACGATTTTTCTTCCCCCACTCTGGGCCTGCAATGGCAATGGAATCATAACCCGGACAATACACGTTGGTCGTTGACCGCGCGTCCTGGTTACCTCCGGCTTCATCCGACCGCCGCAACGAATTTCTGGTATGCGCGAAACACGCTCATCCAGAAAGGCCGGGGGCCGTATAGCTCAGGCGAAGTAAATTTCGATCTGAGCAATCTGCAAGCCGGTGACATCTGCGGCCTGGGTACACTGGGGCAAACCAATGGCAATATTTCTGTCACCTGCAATTCGCCCGGCAATTATACGTTGAGCATGAACACCATTGTCTCGACCGACAGCACGAAAACCAATCTGGTTAACGCCACTTTCGCCACTGCATCGTACACAAATGCGATCCTCTATCTGCGATTGACCATGGACTATATCCACAACATCGGAATTTGCTCCTACAGCCCCGACGGGATCAATTGGACAGGATTAGGCAATCGATTCAGTCTGGCGTACAACTATTTAACGGGAACCTTCCAGGGCGAGCAATACGCGATATTTTGTTACAATGCCAACCCTGGCACGGGTTACGTGGACGTGGATTGGTTCAGGTTCGAGCCTCCCGCATTCATCGCCAATGTTGCTCCCGATCCAGATTCCAGTATGACAATCTCCTTCGAGAACAGCCCCAATTCCACGAATATCGTTCAAGCATCACCCGATCTGAATGCCTGGCGGAATATTTTCACAAACGTGGCCAACTCAAACGGCACTTGGCAGGTCACCGACCCCAATGCGGGCCTGGCACCCGTCCAATTTTATCGTTCCTACACTCACTGAAAATGTATTGATATGAGAATAACCTTCACTCTAATCGCAGCAATCATCGCCCTGGCCGGGTTGGCAGTTTCCAGCCGCGCGGATTCAGTGACGATCCAGACGGCATCCGGCACACTCGGCGCGGATTTCGGAGTAAGCAACGATGCCACTGCCGGAATCCAATACATCACGGTTCTTACTCCATCGGTGAACGATGTTTATCCCGGAACCAACTCGCGCGTGGCAACCTATACCGTTACCTTTCCCAGCGCTGGCACTTACGATTTGTACGCGGAAGTCGAAGTCGGTACGGCCGGATTTAACGCCGACAGTTTGTTCTACGCCAGCAGTTTTGGGGTCCAGTCGCCCACAACCGCTGCAAACTGGGTCAAGATCAACAATCTCGCTTTGAGCGGATTTACGAATTCCACCGATATCGTGTCGGGCGTTGGGTCGCTTGGATATTCTTATTGGAAATGGGTCAACCTTTCACAATTGACCAACGGAGACGGTGGAACGCCGCTCACTTTCAACGTGCCCGCCGGCAATCTCACGCAAACGTTTCAGATCGGCGGGCGTGAAACCGGTTTGCAGATCGCTGAATTGGTTTTCGGAACGGCAACAAACAGCTTTACCGTTGCGCAACTCGAAGCCGGGAGTGGCGGTTCCAACGGGCCGCCGCCAATCGTGATAGTGCCGGCCGATCTGGTCGGCGGCAATTTGGTTCAATTCGACGACAATGGCATCTGGACCTGGTATTCGGACGAGCGCACCGTCATTGATACAAATGAAAACAAGATTGTTGCCGGATGCGTTGAAAATGGAAGCGGGCTTGGGGGAATTCCGCGAGACGGAAATATTAATGTAACGGTATGGGATGTCCAAAGTGGAACCGGCCCCCGATACACGCTCCGAACCAATCTCACCTCGTTCGGTGGCGGCGATGATCACAATGCGCCGGGCTTGCTGGTGATGTCCAACGGACACTATCTGGCCATGTACACCGGTCATAATCAGGATTCCAACACCTGGTTTCGTGTTTTTGATCCTGCGACCACTACATGGTCCCCCGAAACGAATTTTAACTGGGCTTCCCAACCCGGCGGCACTGATTTTAACACCACCTATTCCAATCCCAATAATATGAGCGCCGAGGGACGCACCTACGACTTTGCCCGCGGCAATGGCCATGGTAGTCAGAACATCATCGTCTCAACGGATTATGGGACCAATTGGACTTACGGCGGGATGTTGACGAGCAACAACATTCCCGGTTATGTGGAGGGCTACTTCAAATATTGGGGTAACGGCGTGGATCGCATTGATTTTATCTGCACCGAAGCTCACCCGCGCGACTACGATACCAGTATCTATCATGGATTTGTCAGCAACGGCATGAATTTCAATACCTATGGAACCGTGATGGACACAAATATCTTCGATAAACTGAACATGGCACAGCCGCAAGATTTCACGCCCGTTTTTACCGCCGGCACGGTGGAACCGCCCGGCCAGACCAACTACCGTTGCTGGGATGACGACATTTGCCGGTATGCAGACGGCGCCATCGAATGCATCATCACGGCCAGAATCAACGACAATACCGAAGACAACGATGCCAACATCAATCCTGACCACGCCTTCTTTTTCTGCCGCTTTGACGGTACAAACTGGAACTCCACGTATTTGTGCCAGGCCGGGTATAAACTGTATTCGACCGAAGCCGATTATGTCGGTTTGGGATGCCTGAATCCAAACGATCCGAATACCATTTATATTTCCACGGAGTTTGATCCCCGCGCGGTCATACCGGGAGTCACAGATACCAATCTGGCATATACGACCGTCCATGAAATTTGGAAGGGTGTCACCACCAATCAAGGAGTCAGTTTTGCATGGACGCCCATTACGCAGGGGTCGCTTCGTGATAATCTCCGTCCCGTCATGCCAATCTGGGACAACACGGATTCGGCTCTACTTTGGTTCAGGGCAGTTTATACCAGTGCGCAGATTGTTGATGGAGCTATCGTGGGCATCGTCGAACATCGCAACCAGGTAGTCGGACAAATGCACTATGTGGATGCCACAGCCGGCGCCGGTGGCAATACGAGTTTCACGAACGGCGCAACGCTGGTCTTGAGCGGGGCGATGAACCAATGGCATTCACAAACGGGTGTTGGCAACGGTGCCACCATTATCAGTTCCGCGGATTCAGTCGCGGAACATGCGACCAATATCATGACGCAGGTGACCTTGCCCGGTCCCGGCACTTACGATGTGTGGGTCAATTTCTGGGGCAACCCGGCAGCCGACTGGCGGATCGCCGCCGGCCTGGTTCCCGCAAACATGCAGGTGTATCGCTCCGAGAAATGCCAGCGGGTCCAAGCGTGGACCGAGGACACAACCGTGGTCCTGACCAACGCCAACCCGGTCTCCAATTATCTCTACCAGGCTTATGTGGGCCGGCTTGACGTTTCGACCAATCTTGCCGTCAACATATATGTGGGTGACTGGCCCTACCAAACCGGCGCCACCAATTTGGTCGGAGACACTTGTCGTGCCTGGTATGACGGCGTCAGTTACGCCAAAGTGCAGCCATTCCAAATCCAGAGCGTCTCCCCGAATGGGTCGTACTCTGTCTCCCTCGTGTGGAATTCACCACCGCCCGAGATGTCGCTGACGACACCCACTTACACACTTCAGAAAACCGCCTCGTTGGTTCCTCCCATCTCATGGACGACAGTGGCGACTGGAATACCCGCCACATCGGAAGCCTATGCTACGACCAACATTGACAAGTCCGCCAACGGCAGCGCGGCATTCTATCGCGTCACCTGGCCGTGACTATATTTGGAATGAGCAAATACACTCATTTCCAACTGATGCCCAATTGGCTTAGTCTCAACCAACACAATTGACTCCATTCAACCACTCCAATACTTTATTCTCCGTCTTCCTTAGACCACACAACACATGAAACAAATCGCAACCGTCCTGGCCTTTTTCATCGCCGGAATATCCTCTCTGGCGGCAAGTCCCACTTTTACCATCGACGCAAGCCACTCTGCCGGAACGGTGAGTCCGCTCCTCTATGGCTTGATGACGGAAGAAATCAATCATGCCTATGACGGCGGGCTTTACGCGGAATTGATCCAAAACCGCGCTTTCTTGGACAATGCCACGTCGCCGGCGCATTGGTCGATAGTGAACGACAATGACTCCTCCGCGATGATGGCGCTGGACCCGTCGAATCCTTTCGATGAGCAGCTCACGACGAGCCTGCGATTGACGGTCACAAAGGCGGACAAAGGTCATCCCGCCGGCGTGGCCAATAACGGTTATTGGGGCATCCCGGTGCAACCGAAGACGACTTACCACGCCACCATCCTGGCGAGGGCGGATGCCAATTTTTCCGGCCCCGTCACGGTGTCGATCGTCAGCGATGACGGCGGCACGGTTTATGCCTCCAAACAATTTTCCGGCCTTACGACTGGATGGAAGAATTTTGAGGTGACGCTCAAAACGGGCCGGGTGACGCCGACGGCCCAGGCACGTTTTGCCATCACATTTGACCAGCCGGGAACGATCTGGCTGGGGATGGTTTCGTTGTTCCCGCCGACGTGGAATAACCAGCCGAACGGATTCCGGAAGGACCTGATGCAAATGCTGGTGGACCTGCATCCGCAGTTCCTGCGCTTTCCCGGCGGCAATTATGTTGAAGGCAATACCGTTGACACACGATTCGACTGGAAGAAAACGATCGGGCCGATCGAGCAACGGCACGGCCATCAAGGCCCGTGGGGTTATCGCTCGACGGACGGGCTGGGGCTGATGGAATTCCTCGAATGGTGCGAGGACATGAAAGCCGAGCCGGTGCTGGCGGTCTATTCAGGTTATTCGCTCGAGGGAACACACGTCAATCCGGGTCCCGACCTGGAACCCTTTGTGCAGGATGCCCTGGATGAAATCGAATATGTCACCGGCAACACGGACACGAAATGGGGAGCGCAGCGGGCCAAAGACGGCCATCCGGCGCCGTTCAAACTGCAATATGTTGAAATCGGGAACGAAGATTGGTTCGACAAATCCAGGAGCTATGACCATCGGTACCAGCAATTCTATACAGCGATCAAAGCGAAATATCCACAGCTCAAATTGATTTCCACCATCGGCAACGATCAACCTGAAAATATCCGTGTGCATAGTGTGCAGCCTGATGCGACCGACGAGCATTACTATCGCTCCGTTGACACCTTCCTGCAAATGTCGCCGGATTATGCGAAGAATTATAACCGGAAGGGTCCGGACATTTTTGTCGGCGAATGGGCGGCGTACGAAACGTCGTTTCCACCTTGGAACGGGGCCTCACGGAATGAGCCGCCGACGCCGAGGATGAGGAATGCCATCGGTGACGGCGTTTTCATGGCCGCGATGGAAAGGAATTCCGACCTGATCAAGATGCAATGTTACGCCCCGCTGTTGGTGAACGTGAATCCCGGCGCGCGGCAGTGGCGTCCGGACCTGATCGGTTACGATGCGATTTCGGCCTACGGCTCACCGAGTTACTACGCCATCAGAATGTTCAGCCGCAACCTCGGCGATGAAATCCTTTCGACCGCCTCCACGGATACAACGATGCAAGGCTGCGCCACGCGCGACAGCAAGACGGGGAAAATTTTCATCAAACTGGTGAATCCGGAAGCGACGGCGGAAACGGTAAAAATAGAAATCAACGGAATGACATCACAGTCCTTTAATGGCAAAGCAATCACCTTAACCGGTAATCCCGATGACTTGAACTCGATCGACCACCCGCGAAATGTGGTCCCGGTCACAACGAAGGTGTGCGTCAAACCAAATTTCGATTGCATCCTGCCGCCGAACAGCATTGTGGTGCTCAAATTAGCCGGGGATTAAAAGTGGGAGAGAGACAATTGCAATGATTCGAAGGATAATAAATAAGGATAGCAAAAAGGCGATGTCCGGCGGCACATACCAATCTGATGACTTCTTACTCATGGTATTCCCATTTGATTCTGATTATCAAGTAATTGGAGGATAACCTTATTTGTCGAACCGTCCGCTGCCAATTCGACCGTGGCCTGAAGATCCTCGTGCCCAACGCCTTGCTGCTCCATCCAAACCCAATGACCCGCGACAAACTGTATCGGCTGATTGTCCTGAAACGGCCGATAGTGGAATTGTTGGTCGGCTTTGTCGTTGGCCAGTCGCAGGGCAAGCGTCCCGGCTTGTTCAGCGGTCAGAGATGCGCTTTGTGGCCTGCTCGCGCACCCAGCGAGAAGAAGCACCGGAATGATGAGATCGAATAGTCTCATAAAACACTCATAGCTGCCTGACGTTCCAAACTGCGCTTCAGCGCGAATAAGTGCAAGCGCGAAATGCAGCGCGAAATGCTGACCAGGCATTCCAGTTTTCAACCTCCCATTCGCTGTGGCCGGTCGGCCCACTCAGGAACGCTAGACAAAAAATGTCCCTATTATAACAACGCGCGGTTAGCCCATTTCCGGCGATTAAAATAAATTCGTATACACAAGATTAATAGGATTAATGCCAAAGCAACTCTCAATTACGAAAACGACCAGCCTAAACCCGGGAACAACTATGAACAAATCGAGATTATCGAAAATGCTGGCAGCTTTCATCGCCATCACCGCAACGGCAATGATCGGCGGACTGGTTTCCACCGGCTGCTCCGGCGAACCACCATCCGGCACGGCGCCGCAAACCGGCACTACCCCCGCGGCAATCAATTCCGTGGCAACGAAAACAGAAATCACGGGAGCCGAGCTTTATTCGATCAATTGCAATCGGTGCCACCAGGAGCGCTATCCAACCGAGCGGACGGGAGCGCAATGGAAAACGATCATGCTCCACATGCAGGTGCGCGCGAACATCCCCGTGAGCCAGGCAAAACTGATCCTGCAATACCTGCAGGACAACAGCGGACGTTAAGAAGCCCCATCACTTGAATCACCATGAAAAAAACATTTAGAACACGCGGTTTAATGTATGGACTGTTGGCGGCAGGCTGCGCGGCGGGGGTGGCGTATCCCCCCCGCGCGGCGGCCGAAGTGAGCGACGCTGATTTCAACGCCTTGAAAGATGCAGTACAAAAGTTGACCCAGCAGGTGCAGAGCCTGCAACAGACGAACATCGTGGCACAGCAGACGCATGAACAGGATGTGCAGCAACTCCAGCAACTTCAGGAGAAGCTGGCCGAGACGCAACAAATCGCAACAAATTCGGAACAGCAGGTCCTCGAAGCGGCGCAGACCCAGCCAATCCCCAGAGAGCCTATCGACGAGGCCACAGTAAATCATAACTTTTTAATGCTGGGTGACGCGGAGTTTCAATACGCCAAAATCGCGGGACAACACGGGTCATTTTATCAGGCCGATTTCGCGCCGATCTTCGAGTATCGCGCCGGGGACAATATTTTATTCGAAGCGGGCTTCGACACCACCCTCGCGGACAACCCACAGGCCATTGGGGGAACCGGAGGTTATTCGACGACGTTCAACATGAGTTTTGCGCAGTTGGATTATGTGATGAACAATTACATGACATTATCCGTGGGAGAGCTGTTGTTGCCATTGGGGACCTACACTGAGCGCGGCGCGGGTTGGTTGAACAAGATTCCCGATGATCCGCTGGCGGTGGATGAGTTGATCCCGGGCAGCGGCGTGGGGGCGGAAATGGAAGGTTCGGTTCCGTTCGGGGACGGTGGCGCGTATTTCGGTTATCAGGTATATGGAGTGAACGGGCCGAGTTCAACGGACGGAACCGGACTGGCCGGCTCGCTGGACCTGAGTGGGAACATTGGCGCCCGATCCGACGGCGTGACCGCGAATTTGCACGGCAATCCCTCCGGGGGCGGGCGGTTGAGTGTTTTCTTGCCGTTCCCGTACAAACCGCGTTATGACATCGAACTGGGGATCTCCGGGCAATCGGGCGAATGGGACAATGCCGGGAGCCATCTCTGGTCCGCAGGCGTGCTGGACGCGGCCATGCACCTGGGGCCTAACTTTGAGGCCAAAGGCGAATACATCGTCACCCGCTATGGCAGTGACGACATTGGTGAGAACACTCAACAAGGACTATTTGCTCAGGCAAGCTACAAACTGGCCGGATTAAATCTGAATTGCCCCGTGATCAACAACGTGGAGATGATCGGGCGCTACGACCGGTTGCACGATGTGTACGACTCGAATGACAATGCCTTTGACTACAACGTGCAGCGATACACGGCGGGCTTCATTTATTATATCACCAACACATTCTTGTTCGAAGGCGACTACGAATTTTACCACAGCAACGATCCCTCTCGTGCCGACCAATTGCTCTTGCAACTTTCCCTGGGGTTTTAAACTACGATGCCTATTGCGATCCACCAAATAAATCAGCAGCCATGAATAAAAAATCATTCTTAAAGCAGAATCGGCGCGGACAATCGGCCTGGCCGCTTGTCACAACAATGATCGGGTGCATTCTCTTTGCCACGGCTGTGGCGCAAGGCGCGCCGACAATCGCGGAAAACGGCGGAGCATTGTCCGCAACATCCACCAACCAGGGCCCGACTTACCTGGGAGATATCCGTCCGATTTTGATGGGGCATTGCGCCCGCTGCCATAACGAACAATCGCGGTTTGTTTACGACTGGCTGGATTATAAAACCGCGTACGCGGATCGTTGGGAGCTAAAGCGGCGGATCTGGAACAGTTGGAATGGGACATATTACAAAGAGGCTATGCCGGTGGCCAACAGCCCTGAAGCCGAGTTAATCAGCGAAGATGACCGGTTGCTGATCGTAAAGTGGGTGGACAACGGCGCCCCTCGCGGGGTGGAGCCACCGCCCGGCGCCGCCCTCTCGAAGGCCGACCAAATTGAGCATGGCCGGCGGCTGTTCGGTTCCATTTGCGCGGCCTGTCATCAACCCACCGGACTGGGACGGCCGAATGTGTTTCCACCTTTGGCAGGGTCGGATTTCTTAAATGCCGACAAGGGCCGGGCGATCCAAACGGTCATCTTTGGCCGCCACGGTGTAGTGGTGGTGAACGGGCAAACCTTCAACAACACAATGCCTTCACTCCCGCTCACCGATGGAGACATCGCGAATGTCCTGACTTACGTTTATAATTCATTTGGAAACTCCGGACTGGTGGTAATGCCGAACGAGGTGAAAGCAATCCGCGCTCAACCGCCGGTTGCGGCCACCCCGCCAGCCGCATCGGCAACACCCGCCCCGGCAAGTCCGTTCGAGTAAGCCGATGCCGGATAGAATGCCTCAGCGCAAAAACGGCCGCGTGAAATGTATTTGCTTCCGACTTCTGACCTCTGACTTCCTCCTTATATCTGATATCGCTTCTGTAGAAGTTGCCACAGGCTGCGCAACCACCGGGGCAACAGCGGCTCGGCTTGCAACCTGAAACTGATCTTGCCCGAACGGCCATCGAAAAGGCCGACATCGCCTTGCGGGACCAGTCTTCCGATGACCTCGAAAAACGGCTCGGCTGACTTCGTACCCTGGTCTTGCTGGCTGTTATCCACGTCCACGGGAATGTCCCCCCCACCAGCCCACCCCAGTGCCGGCGAGGGCAGGGTGTTTTGACCACCGGGAATTACGCGCCATCCGGTGACCGGCAATTCTGTGGACGCATTGCCCCATAGACGGACGTTCGCGTAGTAAATCTTTTTCGCGAAAAGGTTCCTCGCGTCGTCCTCGGTCACTGTTGCCGCAAAATCGTATTCCGAAGGATTGGCCAAAAGCCCCAGTTCAGTCCCGCGCGGCAGCCAGCGCCCGACCATATCATCAATTTGCGGCGCCACCCAGACGCCGTCATGCAACGCCCGCACCGTCAGGCTGTTGGATTGCTGGGTAAATGTTTTCAATTGCGCCAGGACCGAATCCTGCAGACTCGTCAACGGCGCGATGTCCGCGGAATTGGTGGCCATGGCCTGGAGCAGTTCCGTGCTGATCTGGTCAAGGTGCGCCCGCGTGTTGACGAGCAATAGATCGAGTTCCGGATTTTTCATTTGGAGCAGCGGCTGGCCTTTTCTCACGCGGCTACCTGATGGCACGAGCAACCGGATAACCCGTCCCTCCTTCTGGTTGACGATTTCCGACCGTTGCGAGGCGATGACAATGCCCGGCGCGCGGAACGAGTACGGGAAAGGAATCACGGCGAGCAACAGGATCAAAAAGGCCGCAATCCCCGCCGTCACGCCGACAGCGCGGTGGCGCACCCGGTCCAAGCGTGGATTAGACGAAAGGTATTTTATGAAGCGGACGACTGGTGTGACCGCCCACGAAATCAAGCAGGCGATGGCCATAATGATGCCGATGATCAAAAAGCGGTCGGCGACCACGAGCAGCACCCCGCTAAAAATCACCGCGCGATAAATCCAACTCGTGATGCCGAAAGTGGCAAGCCAGCCGGCCTCGCGGCGGGTGTTCGCGGGCGATTCGGTATTCTTTACGCCAAACAGATAACGCTCAGCCCAATAGCACAATTGCATCACCGCGCGCTGGTTCAGGTTGGGGATCTCCAGCAAATCGGACAGGATGTAATAACCGTCGAAACGCATCAGCGGGTTGACGTTGAAGATGACCGTTGAAACTGAGGCAATAAACATGATGTTGTAAGCAAGGGCGTGGACGATGCCGGGGCCGGTCTTCGACCAGATGAATGCCGCGATGGCCGCAAAGAAAAGTTCCACGATCATGCCCGCTGAACCGACGAGGACGCGTTTCCAGCGCTCGCGAAAACTCCAGGCCGAAGTGGCATCGACGTAGGGCATGGGAGTAAAAATCATGAGCATGATGCCCATGACGTGGACTTCGCCTCCGAACTTCCGGCAAAAATAAGCATGGCCAAATTCGTGGAGGCCCTTGACGACAATCATGCCCAGATAGAGCAAAAACAAGTTGTTCGTGGCCAGGATTCCCTGCCCTTGCACCTTCAGGGCGTCGAAGTTATCCACCGCAATCACCAATCCGAAACCGACCATCAACAGCCACAGGACCGCGCCAAACGGGCTGATCAGTTTTCCCACGGCGGGCAGGGTGCGGACGAGAAATCGGTCGGGATCCAGCAGTGGAAACCGCGCGAACATGATGTTCAGAAACCGGAAACCGATCTCGCGTTGCTTCCGCTTTTTGTAGCGTTCGAACAATTGCGCGCTGTCGGCGGCAAGGTCGTATTGGAGGAGGTTGGCGAAATAAAGCTGCGAAAGCAGTTGGATGACCGATTCCTGGCTGGGCGCGGCATCGGGAAACCGTTCGAGACATTGCTTCCAGACTTCTTCCACCGTGCGGTCGGGGCGCAAGCGGGAGACAAATTCGTAGGCCGCCGGCCGCAGGCGGAAATATTGGTTGCTGAACGGATTTTCCAGGACGATCCAGCGTTCACCGCGAAAATTCTGGCGGCGTACCTTGATGACAGGGCGCAGGCAAATCTTTTGATTCGCCACCCGATACCATGATTCGCTGAAAGTTTTGTCCATTCTTCACCACCACAACTTCATTCTCAGAAAATCCACCGTGCGATGCGTCAGGATCCAAAACAGGGTGTGCTTGTTCGCCGACAGCTTGCACAGGCCGGTCATGCCCGGCCGCCACCATGGCTGCGACCCGTTATCGGGCGTCAGGCGGACCAGGAAGACGTTGCCGTCTTTTTGGGGCACTGCCGCCGGCTCGATCATCTGGACCGTCACCGGAAATTTCAATTTCGGCTGGGTGACGAACGCGATCTCGCCCTTGGTGCTGCTGAGCACTTCCTTCACATCGCGCTCGGGAATTTCGGCCTGGGCATAGAGCGTGTCGATGCGCGCGACTTCGTACAAAACATCACCCTCCTTGACGGGCATGCCAATGCGCTCGCGCAAATCGCCCTGCACAACGACGCCGTTAAAGGGCGCCCTGATAACGGCGCTATTGAGATGATAGGTGTCCAAGTCGACCTCCGCTTGCGCCTGTTTGGCCTGCGCCTCGTCGATGCGCATGTCGGCAATGTCGTCGCTCGCCCGCGCTTTTTCCGCCTCGCGGCTCCAACGCAAGACGTCCGCCTGCGCCGAGGCCTGGTCGAGCAGCAGTTCGCTCCGATTCAACGCCAGCAATGGCTGGCCGTTCGTCACCAGATCACCGGCGCGGGTATACACCTGGTCGATGTAACCGTCAAACGGCGCGGTCGAATACCCTGCCTCGTCGCTGCGCAAAATAAAATTTCCTTCGACGCGATAATGGACGCGCACGAGAAACAACAGCGCCAGGAGCATGACGATGGCGATTGCCGAGACTTTGCTCCAGGTATGCTCCGGACCGAGCCACCCCGCAAAGTATTCGCGGACATGCACCGCCCAACGCGCGCCAAACCAGCGGTCATAATGCTTCAATTCGCTCAACCGCCGGGCGACCTGGTCGCAGGCCAGGCGAAGCTGCTGGAGTTCGGAGGCGTTGAAAGGGGCTTCGTTCCGCTCGCAGGTCAGCACGGCCACCACTTTTCCGTCCAGGCGCATGGGAAGCGAGACGATGTTGCCGGATTTCTGGTTTGCGCAAAATTTGTCATGGTCGCGCGCCACGGTGGTCACGCCTTCGGGCGCCGGCCAGAGGATCTCCTCGTCCTGGTCCACGCATTCCTCCATGACCGCCTCGAGCATTTGCGCGGCGGACATCTGGCGGTCGAATTGTTCGGTGCGGCTGATGGCGCGCAGCTTCACGTAGCCGCCCTCGATCCAGCCCAGGCTGGCACGGTCGCAGCGAAACCGCGTCGCGAGGCCGTTGCAGAAGGCCAGCGCGGCGGGAAGAAAATGCGTGGCCTCGTTGACCGGCACATTCAAGTCGAGGACGGCGGCAAACTTTTCCACATCGTGGCGGGCTTTTTGCGCGGCCAGGTTTTGTTGGAACGCGATGGGAACATCCGCGATCAACTGCAGGCGCGTGAGCGATTCCCGCGCCGCGGCATCGGTGAAATCCTTCAATTGCGCGGCCAGGATGACTTCATCCTCCGGGCGCAACAATTTGAGCCGGGCCGCTATGGTGTAACTTCCCGTCGGCGCGTCCACCTGCTCCACAAAATTGCCTTTGCCCAGGCAGCGTTCGGCGATCGGCTCAAGTTGTGAGGTGAACAGCGTGCGGACACGTGACAAACCGGAGCCGGAATCCCATTCGCCGATTTTCGTCCAATGCGGCGTCTTGCCGGGATTGCCGAGCAGTAAAACCGCGACATCCGCGGAAATCAGCCGCGCGGCGGCGGCGAGAAAACGCGGCCAAAAATCCTTGGGCGCGCCGGAAAACTGCCGGAGTGCGGCCAATTCTTCCAGGGCGCGGGTGAAATCGTTTTCCATAAATCAGTCGGCCGTCATGGTGGCCGCGACGCCCGGACGGATCTTCCCGTCGGGATTGTCAAAAATCGCCCGGATGCGCGCCAGCCCGCTCGCCGCGTCCACAATCGGGGAGATGTAGCAGATTTTCCCCGAAACCGTCTGGCCGCCCTGCATCTGGATCTGGACGGGTTCATCGAGTTGAAATTTCGCCGCCGTGACCCCATCGACATTCCCCGTGAAATAGCACCGCGACGTGTCCACCAGCCGGACGAACGGTTCATAAGGAGCAACCACCGCGCCGGGCTTGAGCGGCATATCGGTGATCGTGCCGGAAAACGGCGCGACCATCTGCCGGTCGGCGAGATTCTGGACGGCGGTTTGATATTGGGCGGCGGCGACATGGTATTCGGCGGCCGCCTTGTCCAAGTCCTCCTGGCTTACCGATTTGGTGTTTTGAAAAAGTTGGAGGGTCGAGTCATACACCTTTTTGTTCTGGTCCATGATGGCTTCAGTCCGGGTCACCTCAATGGCCTCCAGGTTCTTGTCCAGTTCCAGGATCACGTCCCCCTTTTTCACCGCGTCACCCTCGTGGAAAAATTCGACATGGATGATGCCCGCATCGGGAAAGCCCAGGCTCACGTCGTTCAACGGCGAGGTGATGCCCGCAACCGGAATGGAGTCAGCGCGCGCCGGAATGCCCGTCGCGCAAATGGAGATAAAAAGGATTATCAGGCCGAAAAATTTGGTGAAAAACATGGCGGTTTATTTGGGAATGTTTTGGGATGGTGGCGGTACCTGCGGAAAGAACTCATCCGGCGCCGGCGGAACGTTGGTGATGGAATAATTTTGGTTGTTCCTGAGCATTGCCTCGGTTTGTTCCCGCAACTCTTTCTGGGTGATCTCCAACCCGGTCTTTCCGAGAAGCGTCCCGTCGGCCAACTCGATCTCCAGGAGGGCCCCGTGATATTGGGAAAGCGCGTTTGCCAAATCCTGGCGGGAATCCAGCCAATTGGCTTCGGCATCCAATACCGCTTGCGCCTCCACCGTGCCCGCCTTCAGCCGCGCCAGTTCCGTCTGGTACAGTTCCTGGTTGTAATCCACCACAGTTTGGTAACTTTGGATGCTTTGCTGCCATGCCCGCGCTTTTTGGATGGACGTGCTCAAGCTGTTGGCCATTTCTGTCTCAACGCCTTTGAGGCTGATATAGGCTTCCTGCAGGTGCAATCGCGCTGCTTTCAGGTCATTTTGCCCCTTGATGTTTCCGCCCAGCGGAACAATCAGTTCCAGCCCGGCCGACCACGAAACATAGCCCTGTGATTCCGCTTGGGCCCAGGAAGACTCGGGATCCGCACCCAAACCGTTATAGCCATACGCTGCCTTGGCGTTCAATTCTGGAAGAACTTGGTTTCTCGCCACCCCCAGGCGCAATCGCTCCTCGTTCATTTTCTCCTGCTGGATCAAATAATCCGGATTCAAAGTGAACCCGTCCTCATAAGTGTCCGCATACGACGGGGGTGAATTAGTGGTATGGGGATCATCCACGGCGCGAAACATTGGACTCCCCGAGGCCGGCAGGCTGGGGTCCGGCGATACACCCGCCAGCACCTGTAGATGGCCCAAAGCTTCATAATAAGTTTGTACGGCATCATTCCGCTTCGTGTTTCGGAGAGCCAGTGCCGATTGCGCCTCCATCACGTCCAGTTCCGCCCCCTGCCCTGCCTTCAGCTTTTCCTGGCTGTCATCCAATACCTCTTGGGCCGCGGAGACCGAATCATCAAAGAACTGGATTTGCTGCTGCGCAAAGTACAGGTTCCAATAGGCGACCTGCGCCTGGTAAATCGTGAGCATCAACTGCCGCCGATACTGCTGGAACGCGATAGCCGAATCCAGCGCCGCCAGCCGGATGTCCGCCATCACCGGCGTGAACCAGGCGTTTTTCAGCAGCGGTTGCGTCAAGCTCAGACCGGCAAAGGTTTGGTATTGCCTAGGGATAAACGTAGAGTTTGTACCGGCAAAAACACCTGCAGGATTTATATTGTTTTCCAAATCGCTCATGGTGGCTCCCAGTTGGATTTTTGCACCCGTCGCTGTCAACATATTCACGCTGCCGTCGTAAATGATGTTATTGTCCTTATAGAGTGGATTCGATCCTAGTTCAGATGCTTGTTGGTTATTGTTAAGCCGCTTGTCGGCTTCCATGGAGATCGATGTGTCGAATTGCGGCTCAAAAATGCCGTACCCTGCCTTTACCTTGTATTCATTGGCCAATGCCTCGACCATTTGCGCCTGGACCGATTGGTTGTATTGAATGACACGCGAAAGATAATCATTCAGTGTCAAATCCACCGAAGGCAGATCATTGGTGGTTTGTGCCGGCAGGGAAATAGCCCAGAAACAGCCTGTCATCAGGCTTAGAACTACTTTCAAAATACCGCTCCGCCGTCCGGAATGAAAAACACGGACGTTTCTCGAATAACTCATTCCAGCGTATAATATGGAACTCATCGATTCGCGGCAATTTTTTTTAAAAGTTTTATTGTCCGGCGGGGTTTTACCGCGGAGACACAGAGACGCTGAAAAAATTTCAACCACGGATGGACACGGTTGGACACAGATAAAAAAGGTCTTATGCGAAGCTTTCTGCTTCATTTTGAAACGGCTCACGGCCCTTGAACCGGAACGGGTTGACGCTGGCG
Organism: uncultured Verrucomicrobiae bacterium; assembly: GCA_963797825.1. Taxonomy (GTDB): domain Bacteria; phylum Verrucomicrobiota; class Verrucomicrobiia; order Limisphaerales; family UBA11358; genus UBA11358. Next base: position 109,935 of record CAWCRR010000062.1, on the reverse strand, counting down.
CGGCAGCGTCTTGGACTGCGGCAGCCCTCTGCCGCTTTCGCACTGGCCACCGCGTCGAAAGCGCCAGAGGGCTGCCGCAGTCCAAAACCTGGCGGCATTTTGGTCGGTTCGTGGAGAGCCTCCTTTCGATTTTTTCGCCTGCATTGGCACCATGAACCTGCCGCATCGTGCTTGGCATTGAATAACAGTTGACGTCCTCTTCCTGTCCCCTCTCCGCTCCCATTCTGATGGGAGGGGAGAGGGTTAGGGTGAGGTGAGGGTTCCCCAAGGTTCATGGAAAGTTTCGACGATTCTCGAATCGCGCATCGAGACCATGAACCGGTTCGGTGTCCCGCCTTCAGGCGGCCGCGTAAACGCGGGACACCAAACAGGCGGTTCTCATAATAGAGTGAAACATAACCCAGCCAGCCGACGTCTCAATTTCTATTGTGAATTTTTCCATGAGCCAAAGCTGCGCCACAGTACCAATAAGTGCAAACATGGTTTTAATTCAGCAAACCAATGATTTCTTCCCGGGAATTTACGCCGCCCGGCGTTTCTTTTTGCTGATATCACAAAGCATGTCCGAGTGGATGTTCAGTCCAAGATTGGTGATGTTATAAACATGCTCGGTGGCCACCAGCCACACGATCTCGCAAATTTCGCGCTCGCTAAAATGCTGTTTCAGGCGGGCAAACGTGTCGGGATCGACCTTTTTATCCCGGGTCAATTCGGTCACATAATCCAGCGCCACGCGTTCTTTGTCTGAAAAGAGGGCGCTGGTGCGATATTGGTCAAGCGCATCGAACTTCGCTTCGTTCATCTCCGCCTGAATCACAAATGCGCGGCCAATATCCATGCAAAACAGGCAGACATTTATGCGCGCGACCTGTTCACGGACCAGAAAGGCCGTCTCTCGCGGCAGCCTGAGCTTTTTGTCCAACTTGCTGATCTTCGAGATGAACATGCCGAATGCCGCCGGCAACCGCGCATAAACCACTTTCACCGGCGTAAGCACTTTGCCAAACTGCTTGCGGGTAAAATAATACGCGAGCTTGTTGGCCAGGCCTTGCGGATTTTCGATGGGAGATAGAAATGTATCCATAGGTTATATCCTTTGCTTCAAGCTCATGCTTTCGCCAGATAATCGGCTAGTCGCTTTCTCAACGTGTCGAGACGGCCTCCGCCGGTTCTAAATCCTTTTGTTCTTCTTTGTGCCTTTGTGCCTTTGCTTTAAGTTTCCAAGACCATTGGGCGGAGTTGTCAACTCCGCCCAAACGTTTGCCATTACGCCGCCGCTTCCGCGAGTTGCGCTTCGGCCTCGCCCTTGCTGAATGGACAATCCGCCAGCACGGCCCGGACTTCGACTTTGACACCGTGCGCCAGCGATGGACATTGCTTCGCGATCGCCACGGCTTCATCCATGGTCGCGACATCGAGCATGAAATAACCGCCGATGGCTTCCTTGGACTCGGCGAACGGCCCGTCCACCACGCGTCCGCTCTTGCCGGAGACCACTTTTCTTTCGGTATCCAAAGGATGGCCGTCCACGACCTTGCCCTCTTCGGACAGGCGTTTGAACCAAGCCATCATTTCTCCCACAGCTTTCTGCGTTTGATCGGGTGAAAGGCCCTTGTGCCAGTCGGTGCCGATAAACAATAGCATGTAGCCGGTTTGATTTTTATTTTGTGTATTCATATTTCCTTTCGTTTGTTTGTTTGTTTTTTATACCGACATATTCATCGATACGACGAATGAAGGCTCCATTTCAGGACATCCTTCGGCATCTTAGTGCGGCTGCGGTGTGACCAGGACCATCCAAAATACACCGAACCGGTCCTCTACCATGCCGAATCGCGCGGAGAAAAAGGTCTTCGCCAGCGGCATTTCAACTTTTCCGCCGTCCGCCAGAGCGTTGAACGCTTTGTCAACTTCTGCCGCGGTCGGCAGCGTCAGCGACAGCGCGAACCCTTCAAATTTCGGGTTGCCGGTGGCGCGACCGTCCGAGGCCAAAATAACGGTCTGGCCGATGCGGAATTGCGCATGCATCACTTTGCTTGAATCAGAAGGAGCGCACCCGGGCGGCGGCGCTTCCGGGCTGTCTTTGAAGCGCATAAACATGACCACTTCCGCGCCGAGCGCGCGTTTATAAAACTCGATGGCTTCCTCGCACTTGCCGTCGAAAAACACGTAAGGTTGGATGATTGCATTGTTTGTCATAATTTCTCTTCGTTAGCTGTTGTTTTGTCGTCGTTTGTTGTTCCGTCATAGATACGACGAATGGGCCGTCGCGTTCAGGACATTTGCTTTTTTATGTTTGTTTCGTCATCCATATGACGGTTAAGCCGGGACGTTCAGGACATGTTTCTGAAAATTTTTGGCAACATTTTGTTCAGGCGCCGGGGCCTCTCCGCAGGCTTGCAATCGCTCCAACAGGAACGCCTGCTCCGATTTCAATTCCGCCAGTTCCAACGCCCTTTGAAAATGGACCGTGGCGGCGCACGGGTGGTCCAATTGCAACTCCAATTCGCCCAACACGGCATGCAACAGATGATACGATTCAAGCGATCTCAAATCGGGAATCGCTTTGACGGCATCGATGCCCGCCTGCGGCCCGCGCACCTCCGCCACCGCCACTGCGCGATTGAGCGCAACCACCGGCGAACCGTCGAGCGCCAGCAACCGGTCGTATAGCGATAAAATTTCCTCCCAGTTGGTCGAGGCGTAATCCGGCGCTATGCAATGGCACACGGCAAGGCCCGCCTGCAAATGATACCCGCTCGCCTCGCCGCCCGTCGCCGACTGCGCCAGATGGAACATGCCGCGCGCGATCATTGGTTGCCGCCAAAGCGACCGGTCCTGCTCCCGCAAGCGAACCACGCGGCCTTCGCTATCCAGACGCGCCGGCGTGCGGGCGGCATTGAGGAGCATCAGGGCCAACAGCGCATGGGTCTTGGGCTGGTTGCCCGCCGGATGCTCCGCCAGCAATTCCGTGAGCCGGATGGCTTCGGCGCAGATATCCTCGCGAACCAACTGGTCGCCTGCCGACGCCTTGTACCCCTCATTAAACAATAGATAAAGCGATTGCAGCACCCCCTCCAACCGCTCGGCCAGCTCCGGGCCTGCGGGAATTTCAAAGGGGATTTTTGCCTCGCGGATTTTTTGCTTGGCGCGCGTCAGCCGCTTGGCGATGGCCGCGTCCGTTGTGAGAAACGCGCGGGCGATTTCGGTGATGCCAAAGCCGCACAAGGTTTTGAGCGCCAGCGCCGCCTGCGCCTCCGCCGGAATTCGCGGATGGCAGCACACGAACATCATCCGCAGCCGGTCGTCGGAAATTTCCGATTCCGGGAAAATCGCGGCGTTCGGCCCTGCATCGGCGCCTTCCATCAACCGGATGATTTCCGGTTCCTTGCCGCGGAAAACCTTTTCACGCCGGACCACGTCCAGGGCCAGGTTGCGCGAGGTGCGCATGATCCATGCCGATGGATTTTGTGGCGCGCCATAATACGGCCACGTCTGCAATGCCCGCGCCAGTGCCTCCTGCACCACGTCCTCCGCCAGCGCCAGATGTTCCAGGCCGAAGATACCCGTCAGGATGGCGACCATCTTTGCCGATTCATGGCGAAAAAGATGCTCGATCACCCGAAAAGTTTCAGGCGGTTGGTCACCGGCTTGAAGTTGTCCCACGTCCTTTGGCAAAACACCGAAACATCTTGCAAGAAGGAAAACAAGTCAATCGGTTTCGGAGGCAAATTGTAAACCAGACGTCAAAGGAAATTTCGTTACCTGCGTCTCATACCGTGCCATGCTAAACAGAATTGGGGTGATCTTTCAACACACCTTCCTCGCCAGCTCATGGAAGAATCGCAACCTCCAGTTCAATCAGCGCATTGGGCAAATCCAAATGATTTCTTAGAAGAACCGGAAGCCCATAGACAATAGGACCGCTGTCGTCAATGACCCACTTGACTGCTGGCCGATTGGCCGTCAATCGAGCGTCAAACTGCTCAGGCTGCCGATCTCTGTGATTGAACAACGCAAGGTTACACGATGAACTGTTGTGTCGGGACGGGTAAAGGATACCGCCAATTTTGGCCGGATGCCGGGAGAGTCGTAACGCCCATCGGCGCGATGTTTCATAGCTCCCCGTCAAAAGCTGCAGGTCGGTTCCGATTTTGGAAAGATTGGTTCTCCTCGTGTCGAACACTTTCACCAATGGAATTGCCACCAGCGTTACCCACCATTCGTCAAGCTGGGTTTGAGTCAGGCTCCTCGTCGTGCTGTTTACAGCCCCCCATTGGTCATCAAACTTCTCCAGCAAAACTCCCGCCAGTGACTCTCCCACATACAACGTTCCTGGACCCGTGATCGGATCGAATCTGGAATGACCCTGACGGCTGAAATAGATTGGATGCCACGGCTGGCCAGTTCCGGGCTGTACCCCATGCAGGCGGAAATACACGCCGTGGGCGGGAATAGACAATTTTGTCAAGGGCAAATGGTCGAAACCCGCCTGCGGCGGCGGCGTGTTTAGCTTACCAGGTGTTTTCTTCAGCATGTTCCCGGGCGTGGGTCAACACCCTTTCAATTACTCCTGAACGAAGCAAATCCAGAGGTCGATTACCCCCCAATTGCTGCCGCAGTCCAAGAAAATAACGCATGACGCGCCACTCGTCCTTGCTGCGAAAGGTCTGCAAAATCTCCTGAATTCCAGATAACAACGCGCCCGTCTCGGTAAACTGCCACTTGGGATAATAATTAGAATGCTTGGCGTCCCGCCAAAAAACGATTCGGCGTTCATTCCGGCGGCGATGCAGAACGGCCGCGCTCAGCCCGAACTTCGCCTGTAGTTCCGCGCCCGTCCACGCTCCACCCTCTGCCTTCTGTAGTTCGGCCACAAGGCGCTCCCCTGCTCTTATCGGGTCTGGCATTGACACGATGACCTCCAACTGCCGGCAAAGCGCGTCAATTTTTCGTTTCAGCTTTAATGCCTGCTTTAATTGCTCTTTTGAAGGTTTAACGCGCGCCAAGCTGTTGGCGTATCGACCAAGTTGATGCATTGCCCTAGCGGGATTCACTTCTATCGTTCCATTTGCGGTCATCGGCATGGGTCAAACATATCAACCAAATCAACTATGTCAACCTTTTTGTCATACAGCCTGCTAACTCAACTTAACATTCAGTTTTGTTTCCCCAGGGTGATTTTAAACACTATCGCAAAATCATTCGGCAGGTTCTCCGGCTGTGAGATTTCCAGCGCGTCACCGTTCTGCCGCCATCGGATATATTGCCCGTGCGTCACCAATGCTCTCGCCAATCCTCCCCGCCCCTGCCGCGATGAGGTTGGCTCGCCACCCAAAAGTTGAATCTCTTTGATGGACACGTCCGGCGCCGCCAATGTGCCGAGAGATTTGATGCTGACGCCGTTCGTCGGAGCCCCGAGCACGATGGCATAAAGCACGTTACCCTTTTGCGTAAACCGGATGTCCTCCATCGTATAAGGCTTGCCCTTGCCTTCGTTGAAACCTTGCGCACGAAGCTTGGCTCCCGCGGACGCCGGTCCTTCACCGAATACCCTCCAAGGTTGTGTCCCAAAAATACTTTCCCGGTTCACCGCCATCCATTCCGCGATGCCCTCGACGACTTTCACCTCTTTGTCGTCAATCGTCCCGTCGCCGCGCACGGGCACGTTCAAAAGAAGATTGCCGTTCTTGCTGACGATGTCCGCCAGCATTTGAATCACCATCTTCGTGCTCTTGTAGCCGTTGCGGTCATAGATGGCGCGGTCATAATGCCAGTCCCCCAGGCACGTGTCCGTCTGCCAGTGATACGGCTCGATCTCGTTGGCCTGACCGCGTTCGATGTCCCAGACCATGCACTTCTGCTGGTCCGGCGTCAAAACTTTGCCAAAAAGAACACCGTCGTCGTTCGTGCCATGCCATTGGATGTTGCTGTTGTAAAAATTCGCGGCCAGTTTGAGGCCCGCGTCGCTTACCGGCCATAAAGGCAGCGCCGTGTCGTCGAAATAGATCAGGTCGGGATGGTATTTGTTGATGAGATCCATGGTGCGGTTGTAATACTTATCGCAGTATGCCTGGTCGGGAGTGCTCACTCCATTGTCCCAATCCCAACGGTTATAGAGGGAAGCGGCTTTCTCAAAACCAGGGCTGGGCGTGTGGTTCTGCGCATACAAATCCTGCGGATCCAGCCCGTCCCACCATTTGCCCGCGCCATCGGCTTTGGTCAGCTTGCCATCGTAAGGCACTCCGGCCAACGGCCCGGTTTCGTCCGCGCCTTGAGCCGGTTCATACCAACTCCACGCATGAGAAGCGTGGACGCTCACGCCGAAATAAAGACCGTATTTGCGCGCCGCCGCCGCCCAACCCCCGATCAAATCCTTTTGCGGCCCGATCTTGACCGAATTCCACGGCTGATATTTTGAATCCCAATTGTCAAAATTATCGTGATGATTCGCCAGCGCCATGAAATATTGCGCGCCCGCACGCTTATAAAGTTTCACCAGCTTGTCCGCGTCCCAGTTTTGCGCCTTCCATTCGTGGATGACGTCCTTGAAGCCAAATTGCGAAGGCGGCCCGTAATGCGCCACGTGAAATTTATTCTGCCGAGTGCCCTGGAGATACATCAAGCGCGCGTACCAATCGCCATCCTCCGGTTCGCATTGCGGTCCCCAGTGCGCCCAGATGCCGAACTTCGCGTTTTGGAACCATTGCGGACATTGATATTGCTTGAGCGAATCCCAGGTCGGCTCGAATTTTCCCGCCGCCATCGGATCGAGATTGGTTTGCACCACGATAAATGATTTGCTCTGCGCCAGGCCCTGGCTCGAAAACTGCCCCGCGCAAACCAGGAGCGCGCCGGCCATCCATCGTAATAGGTGGTTCATCCTGATAGCGTGGAAAATTACCGTAACCCCTGCAATCCTCAAAACAATTGATGCTGAATCGTCCTGGTTGTCCCCGTTGTCCTATGCCCTTCCGGTTCACGGAGAGGAATCTAAAACTGTTCAGTAAAAATATTTGGCGCCGTCATGGGCTTCCATTGTTCGTTAATGCCCTTATGTATTCGCTAAAATCAACACCATAACGCTCCAGATGCGGCAGGTTTTCAGGTTTGTATTGGTCATTCAAGGTGCGATTTCCAACTGCCGGATCGATGATGGATTTGATTCTTGGCCCGCTGATTTCAATGCTCAAATTCCGCGCATCCATGATCCAGACAAATCCGGTTGCCTGCCTGCCGACGGCCAGATTTTGGACGTTCTCCTGATAACCGGAATACGGCGTATTTAACAAATCAATGATTCCCGTATGCGTCGTCTGCATATTCCGCCAAACATTGAGGTAACCGCGCCACTGCTCGGTGGCCGCCACCTGCCATAGCGATTGCGCCAAAAGGAGAGCCGCGCTGCAATTGACCAGATAACGCCGGTGAGGCTCGAACCACGCCGGGCGCAGCGCCGGGACAATTGCCACCGGCAGAAGAAACGCGGGAACCGCAAGATTAAGGAATCGCGCTTCATATTGTTTCCACGGCTCCAGGTGCGAAGGCTCCAGGAGCGGCCACGCACCCCATATCAAAATGATGATCGCCAAAACGGCCAGCCCGGCCTTATGAGTCATCCCTCGGCGGATTTCCTGCGACAACCCCGCAAACATGAGCAATCCCCAAAATATAGTCCACCCGACCGTCCACGCCGGGAAAAGCATCTCCTGATAGGCGTCACTTCTGAAACTGTCCAGCCGCGGGCCTTGTCCCGGATGACGTAGTCCATAGACCGAAATGCAGGCTGACACTACCAGCAAAACCGCCGCCAGCAACAAGACGACTCGCTGCCAAATTTTCTTTTCCTCGATGCAACCCCGCCAGAGCGCCAGCACTGCCAGCAGCGGCCCCAGGAACATCATCGATTCATAAGAGCGTAATAAAATGACGCAGGAAAAAATCAAGATCGCGGCTGCTTTTGGCGTCAACGGGCGCGCAAACAATATGGCAAAACACGCCGGCCAAAAAAAAGCATGGGCCACGATATGTTCCCCCGTCGCGATAAATCCCGCATTCAGGTAGCCGGCGCCGCATGCCAGGACAACCAGCCAAAAATTTTTCGGCGCCAGCCAATAGCAAAGCGCCATCGCCAGCGGCCAGATGAGAAAACACCCGATGCCAAAGGCGATCTGCAATGCCGGGATATCCGTCAAACCGAGTTTTATGGCCAGCACCAATGGCCATTCCATTAAATAATTCGCGTAGGCCCGATACGGAATGAATCCATCAAATCCCCCCTTCTCGAGCGTCCCCATAAAATAATAGGCGCCGTCGGCATAAAGACTGCGCTCGGTGAAGACCGCAAAAATGAGTGAGACGCCGAAAACTAAAATGGCGGCCATCTGCAAATTGACACGACTGGCAGTTTCAGTTGCTTTTGCGCCGTTCTTTGTCAATGCCATTCCGCCAATTCAAAAGCGCGCTACGCCATTGTCAATTTAATATCGATTAGAGAAGATTTCACGCTTGCCGTTTTCTCGCGGAGGCGCAGGTTTAATTTATTAGCTGCAACCAATGCGATTGAGCTGATTAATAGTGGAAATGGGTGTGCGATTTGAATGGCACAGGAGGGCATCATCACAAATTCACAATCACAAATTCACGCTGTCGAAGTAGGGGTGTCGAAGTAGGGGTTGAAATCAGCCCTCTTTCCGCGCATTCTCGGTGCGTGAATCATCTGTCCAGAGCACGGACTGTCTTCGATATCGAGATCGCCGCGCTGAAAAAAGTGCGCTCACAATTGGATGGCTCTTTTGATCGCGCGGTCGAGACCATCGTTGAAGCCCTCAAGCAACGCGGAAAAATCGTCGTCGTCGGCATCGGCAAATCCGGCAATGTCGGCTCGAAGATCGCCGCCACCCTCACCAGCACCGGCTCGACGAGCGTCGTTCTCAACAGCGTGGATGCCCTGCATGGCGATCTGGGCATCGTCAACGACGGCGATGTGGTTCTCGCGTTGAGCTATACCGGCGAGTCCGAGGAACTGCTGAATCTGCTTCCGGCGTTAAAGCGATTTTCCCTCAAGATCATCGCGCTCACGGGAAACATGAAATCGGCGCTGGCCAAACATTGCGATCTCTCGCTCAACGTCAAAGTCTCCAAGGAAGCCTGCCCTTTCAATCTCGCCCCCACCAGCAGCACGACCGCCACCCTGGTCATGGGCGATGCGCTGGCCATGGCCGTGTTGCAGGCGCGCGGGTTCAAACAAAAAGACTATGCCCGTCTGCATCCTAGCGGCGCCATCGGCCGCTCGATGCTTCTGAAAGCCGGCGACATCATGCGCAGCGGCGAGCGCAATGCCATCGCCGCCGAAAATCTGTCGGTGAAAGAGGCCCTGCTGGTGATGACCCACGCCCGCTCCGGCAGTTTGAGCGTGGTGAACGCCCGCGGCAAACTCACCGGCGTTTTCACAGATGGCGATTTCCGCCGCCTCATGGCCAAAGACGGGAATCTCCTCTCCCAGCCATTGCAGGATTTGATGACCCGCAACCCCATCTGCATCCGTGAGGATGCCCTTGCGGTCGAAGCCCTGAAAATTTTCAACGAGCGCAACATTGACGATCTCATCGTCGTGAATTCCAAAAACGAGCCGGTCGGCCTGGTGGATTCACAGGATCTTCCCAAATTGAAGATCATGTGATATGCGGCTGAAAACCGTTCTGTTGGCACTTTTGATCCTGGGCAATGCGGCTTGGGCCACAAATTCTCCCAGCCTGACGCAAAACTTCGATTTTGACTGGCGCTTCCATCTGGGTGATGTGCCGGAGGCATCGACACCGCAATTTTTCGACGGGGATTGGCGGCAGATAAATGTGCCGCATGATTTCAGCCGCGAAGGCGATTTTTCGCAAACGAACGCCAGTTGCACGGCGTATTTGCCCGGCGGCATCGGCTGGTATCGCAAAACCTTTGTCGTGCCGGCAGATTGGCAGGACAAGCTCGTGAGGATTCAATTCGATGGCGTTTCGCTAAAGAGCCAGGTCTGGATTAACGGACATCCCCTCGGCGGCTGGCCTTACGACTATTCCACTTTTTCCCTAGACCTAACTCCCTTTCTGGACTTCGGCGGAACGAACGTCATCGCCGTCCGCGCCGACCGCTCGGCGGTGGACGATTCGCGCTGGTATCCCGGCTCCGGCATCGACCGTCATGTCTGGCTGATTGCCACGGATATAATCCACGTGGCGGAGAACGGAATCTACATTACGACGCCGGAAGCAGCCACGGACAAGGCGCGGTTGATCGTCCAAACGACGGTGCGGAATGATTCAACTGTTCCGGCCAACGCGGAACTGCTCACGGAGATTTTCGCGCCTGACGGGAAAAAAGTATGGACCCTAATCGACAATGCCACCATTGGCGCCAACGCCGAAAATGAATTCAGGCAGGACGGGGATATTATCGCGCCTGAGTTATGGTCTCCTGGGTCGCCGGCGCTTTACACCGCTAAAACTTCAATTCGCGTGGCAGGCCGGGTTGTTGACCGATTGCAAACTCATTTCGGCATCCGCTCCGCCGTCTTCGACGCCCAAAAGGGGTTCATCCTCAATGGCGCTCAAATCAAAATAAAAGGAGTTTGCCTGCACGACGATGCCGGCGCGCTCGGCACAGCCGTGCCGGATAAAACGCTCGAACGGCGGCTGATTTCGCTGAAACAAATCGGCTGCAATGCCATCCGCTGCTCTCATAATCCGAAAGCGCCGGAATTTTATGAGATGTGCGACCGGCTGGGCCTGCTCGTCCTGGATGAGGCCTTTGATGAGTGGACCGGCGCCAAGAAAAAATGGATCGAGGGCTGGAATACCGGCTCGCCGTCGCACCATCCGGGTTATTCGGAATTCTTCGATCAATGGGCCGACCGCGATCTGCGTGAAATGGTCCTGCGCGACCGCAACCATCCCTGCGTCATTCTCTGGAGCATCGGCAACGAAATCGATTATCCGGGAGACCCTTTCAGTTATCCCACGGACAAGGATTATGACACCAACAAACCATCCGCAACCATCCTGGCCGAGACCGCTCCCCGCCTGGTTCAGGTTGTCCATGAATACGACAGTTCGCGGCCCGTCACCGCCGCCCTGGCGGACATCCCTTCGTCGAATGCCACCGGCTTGGCCGACGAGCTGGACGTGGTCGGTTATAATTATCAACTGGACCAATATGCCAATGATTTGGCGCACTACCCGGACCGAAAGTTTTTTGCGAGCGAGACGGGCATGGAACTGAGTTATGCCGAACTCTGCGCCACCAATCCGCGCGTGGCCGGGCAATTTTTATGGGCTGGATATGATTATCTCGGCGAGGCCAGAGCGTGGCCATCGCGCGGTTACTCAGGCGGCCTGTTCGACACGTGCGGTTTTGAGAAACCACAGGGATTTTTTCGCGAATCGCTTTGGTCGGATCAACCGATGGTCTATGCCGCCGTTCTCCCGCCCCGTTCCGGTGGCCGCATGAGCTTCATGGCCGAAAGCCATTGGAATTGGGCGGACGACCCGCGTCAACAATTGCCCATAGTGGTGTATTCCAATTGCAAAACCGTGGAACTGTTTCTCAACGGACATTCGCTTGGAAAGGAAATGCCCTTGCAACAGCCGGGACGGGTTTGTCGCTGGGAAGTGGCCTTTCAGCCCGGAGAACTCAAAGCGGTTGGCACTGCGGACAATGGAAAAACTGTCGAATATCGGCTGCAAACGGCTGGCAAACCGGCGCGCCTGAAACTGATTGCCGACAACACACGGCTGGCCGCTGACGGCCAGGATGTCGCCCACGTCGAAGTACAGTTGGTGGATAATCGAGGCGTTCTCGTTCCAAATGATGACGTCCCCTGCTCCTTTGAAGTAACCGGGGCGGGAACGTTGCTGGGAGTGGACAATGGAAACCAATCGGACATGACTGCCCTTTCTTCGTCTTCACGAACATTGTATCACGGTCGCGCCCTGGCCATCGTCCAAACCCTGCGCCAGCGCGGCCGAATCGTTTTAAAAGTATCCGCGCCGGGTTTGCCGGATGCGAAATTGAAATTGCGGACAGAATAAACCACGCAAAGGAGTAAAGAATCTTAACAGGAGCAAACAGAGAAAACGGAGATGTTTTTGCCATCACCGCGGCGGACATGGGAGCCAGCGCCATAGGCGCGGCATCTTTGTAGAACCACCTCAAATAATATTCTCGAGCTCCGTCAGGAGTGGCATCGTCGGCGGGAAAAATTAACGCCCAGACGCTAAGAGGCAAAGCGCAAGGCGCAGATTCATCCTTTGCATCTTCGCTTCTTTGCGCCTTTGCGTTAAAAATTATAGACGCGGAAGATGTCGCCCCTGACGGGGCTTTGGATTTGCTTTGTTTCGTTGCTACAAATATGCCGCACCTACGGCGCTGCCGACCGTCGCCCTCGGCTACGATGGTTCAGGCCGTTGGCCCTACCATTGCTCTTGAGGATTATTGAACTTTACCCACCCGGTTCCATGGCCAAAAAATCTTTGAAACCTTCCCGATGATACTTTCTGCCTTGATCGGCCCGAAATAACGGCTGTCTAAACTGTTTGTCGTATTGTCGCCGATCACAAAATAGGTACCGTTTGGAACTTCGTAACCTATGGTTGAATTCGTCAAATAAAATGAATTAAATAAATTTTCAAAAAAATTACTCTGCGCCATCTTCAAGTTGGGGAAATCAAGTTTTGCCAGTCCCGCCGGTTCCGAAACAATTTGCCCATGATTATAAAGATGTCCTTCCCGAATTGATAAAACGTCTCCCGGAACGCCGGCAATTCGCTTAACTTCATATTCATTAGGCAAAATCTCGTATGAATCGCGTTGTTCTTGTAGAATTCCGGTCGTTCTAAAAATAGTAATATCGCCACGTTGTGGTTTGCGATGCCAATAGGCGTACTCTTCGACCAAAATGCGGTCACTACCAACAAAAGTTCTTTTATCGGGTTGCATTGTTCCACCACAAATCGTTGGGGCCATGGAGTTTGTCGGAACCTTGAAAGCACGAAGGCAGCTGTCAAAACCTTCATTGATTTCCTCCTTAGACACCAAAAATAATACAATAAAAAGTATCCAGCCGAACCAACGAAAACGTGGCACTGGTCGATAAGATTTAACTAACATCACAACCCAAAAAATAAAAAATACCACAAATAAAACTAAGCCCGGGATATCACTTGGAACCATCGGTGATACGAAACACCATACGCAGGTGATCTCCAATAAAAACAAAAGAAGGAGCCAACAGAATCCATTTAATCTTTTACCAGCTAAAAACTGCCCAGCGCCCGCAATAAAAAATGACAAAAGCACTCCCACCCACGGTCGATACATCTTGACCGGTTCATGACTTTGAATTTCGGTCGTCATCTTTTCCTTGCGTCTTCGCTTCTTCGCGCCTTTGCGTTAAAAATTTCCCATCATTCCAGCCCGCAGTTTTTCCGCGCACGTTTTAAAACTTTGTCCGCCAATGCCCGCGCCTTCGCCGCGCCATCTGTCAAAACCTTGTTTACATAATCCAGGTTCGCCGCCAGTTCGGCGCGCTTTTTTCGGGCCTCGGCAAAGTGGTTCCAATAATTCTCAAATAACGCCTTCTTCAGGTCGCCATAACCCAGTCCGCCTGCGCGCAATTTGTCCTCAGTTTCTTTCCCAACATTGTCAGGCGCGACCAGTTTCAAAAGCTGCACCGCCAGGTTCTTGTCCGCGTCCGGTTTGGGTTCCTGCGGCGTACGGGAATCCATCATGATCCCCATGATTTTTTTGCGGATCGCCTTTTCCTCGCCGAAAATCTCAATCGTATTGCCGTAGCTCTTGCTCATCTTCTGGCCATCTACCCCGGGCACCAGCGCCACTTCATCCCGGATTCTCGGCTCGGGGATCACGAACGTTTCGCCGTATTGTTCATTGAACTTGATCGCCATGTCCCGCGTCATCTCCACGTGCTGCTTCTGGTCGCGCCCCACCGGCACCACGTTCGAATCGTAGATCAGGATGTCCGCCGCCATCAGGACCGGGTATGCAAATAGTCCGTGGCTGGGTGCGATGCCTTTGGCGATCTTGTCCTTATAGCTGGTCGCCCGCTCGAGCATTCCCATCGGCGTGACCGTGGAGAGCAACCAGGAAAGCTCCGTGACCTCTGGCACATCCGATTGCTTGAAGAAGATGGATTTCTGGGGGTCAAGACCGCACGCCAGGAAATCCAGCGCCACGTCCAGCGTGTTGGCGCGCCGTTCTTTTGCATCGAAGAGCGACGTCATCGAATGGTAATCCGCGATGAAATAGAGCGCTTCGCCCTTCTCCTGAAGCTCGACGGCAGGCCGCATCATCCCGAAATAGTTTCCGAGATGCAACGCGCCCGAGGGCTGGATGCCTGACAAAATTCGCATGGGAAAAGTTTAACCGCAAAGAACACAAAGAACACAAAGAAAAATTATGACGCCCGCCTGCTGTTCCCTCTCCGCGTCGCGAGTCTGCGAGCGATGGGGAGAGGGTCAGGGTGAGGTGTCTGCTTTTTCATTCTTCCTTTCCAAAGAGATTTCCCCCTTTCACCTCCCAACGCTGTAAATCCTTTCCCAATTCCCGCGGCCAGTTTTCTTCCGTGGCCGTCATGAATACCTGCCCGCTGGTCTTGCGCGCGTGCTCGAGCAACGGCAAAAATCCGCTACGGCGCTTGACGTCCAACTCGCCCATCACGTCATCGATCAACAACACCGGCGCGCTGCCATGGACTCCGCCCAGGAATTCCGCCTGCGCCATCTTCAGCGCGATCGCCAGCGTCCGTTTTTGCCCCTCACTGCCGAATTGCCCCGCCGATTTCTCGTTGAGTAACAATTGCAAATCGTCCCGGTGCGGACCGATCAGAGTGGCGCGAAACGTCCTTTCCCGTGCGCGGGATTGCGCCAGTTCCACCGTGAAATCGCTCTTCACACTGGGCCGATATTCAATCCGCAGTTCTTCGGCCTCATTTGATATGCGGCGGTACGCCAGCCGCGCCAGCGGTGAAAACTTCGGGATCAGTTCACGCCGCCTCGCGATGATGTCATTCCCCAGCTTGACCATCTCTTGCGAAAAACTGTCGAGCGCCGCTTCATCCGGGGAACGGCTCTTGAGCAGCGCGTTCCTCGCCCGGACCGCGCGCATATACCGCTGGAGCAAGGGCAGGTAAACCGGGCTGGTTTGCGCCAGCAACAAGTCGAGAAAACGCCGACGCGCGCGCGCCGCGCCCTTGATAAGCTGCAAGTCCTCCGTGCAGAAAACCACCGCCCGAAGTACGCCCAGATAATCTGAGAGCTTCTTCACCGGCTGGCCATCGAGTGAAAGATTCCGTTCGGTCGCCGACCAGAAGATTTTGATTTCGCGCTCACCGGCGCCGACCACCTTGCCGCCCACGAAATAACCGCGCTGCCCGTGCCGGATCATTTGCGCGCTGCCGACGCCGCGGAATGATCGCAACGTCGCCATCAGATAGATGGCTTCGAGGATATTCGTCTTCCCCTGCGCATTGTCCCCCAAAAGCAGATGGAAGCCGGGCGCGAAATCCGCGTCCAGCCGCGTGTAATTGCGAAAATCCCGCAACCGCAGATGGGCCAAATGCACCCGGCCAAAATAGTTGAGAACCGCACGGCGACGAAGTTCTAATTTGGCGAAAACAGAAGAAAGAAAATAGTCTCACGCTAAGGGCGCGAAGGACGCAAAGGCTTTTGTAAATTCCGGTTTTGAATGAAAAAATTCCTTTGCGGCCTTTGCGGCCTTTGCGTGAGGTTTTTCGTCTCTGATCCGTGTAATCCGCTGTTACCGATTGATTTGAATTTTTTCCCATTCTTTCGCAAAATCCCTCCAATGCGAATCCTTTCCCTTGATCATGGAACCCGGCGTATCGGCGTGGCGGTGAGCGATGAGACCAAAACCATCGCCCAACCGCTTGAATTCATTCCCGCCGAGCCGTTCGCGGATTTTCTGGTTCGGTTAAAGCAGATTCTCGCCGAGAAAGAAGTGGACGTCATCCTGCTCGGCCTGCCGCGCAATATGGACGGCAGCTACGGCCCCGCCGCGCAAAAAGTCGAGACCTTCGCCGCCGCCTTGAGAACTGCCATCACTATTCCAATCAAATTGTGGGATGAACGGCTGACCAGCTCGCAGGCCAATAAAATTCTCATCCAGGGCAACGTCCGCCGCGACAAACGAAAAGAGAAGGTCGATAAAATGGCCGCGGCGATTCTGCTGCAAAGCTATCTGGACAGCGGCCGATGACCAATCCCATCAAAATCAAACTCGTCGTCGCTTACGACGGCGCCAACTACGAAGGTTGGCAGATGCAGAAGATCGGCACCGGCGTCCAGGAGATTGTCGAGATCGCGCTCGGCAAATTATTTCCGCGCGCGCCGCGCCTGCACAGTTCCAGCCGCACGGATACCGGCGTCCATGCGCTGGGCATGGTCGCGCATTTTGAGATTCCTGCCGGCGAATTTAAGATGCCCGTCCGCAAACTCGCCCTGGCAGTCAACGCCTGGTTGCCCGAGGATGTGCGCATTGTTTCGGCTACGCATGTGCCCAAAAAGTTTCATGCGCGATTCGACGCCAGCGGCAAACAATACCGCTATTACGTCTGGAACCATCACGCCATGAATCCCCTGCTCCGCCGCACCGCCTGGCACGTTCCGCGCAAGCTGGACATTCCGACGATGCGTTCGGCCACCAAATTGTTCGTCGGCAAACATGATTTCCAGTCATTCGCGGCCAATACCGGCTATGAAAGTAAATCCACCGTTCGCGCCGTGACGCGATGTGACATGAAAAAGTCCGGCGACCTGCTAACCTTCACCATCGAGGGCGATGGGTTTCTCTACAAAATGTGCCGCGGCATTGTCGGAACCATCGTCCAGGCCGGGCTTGGCAAATTTCCGCCGGCGACATCAAATCCATGCTCGTAAAGCGGGACCGGCGCGTTGCGGGGATGACCGCCCCGGCGCATGGCTTGGTCTTGCAGAAAGTTTTCTATGCACGTCGTCCTCGTTGAACCGGAAATCCCGCCGAACACCGGCAACGTGGCGCGCCTCTGCGCCGCCACCCGGTCCACGCTGCATCTCATCGAACCGTTCGGCTTCAAATTGGACGATTCGCAATTGAAACGTGCCGGCATGGATTACTGGCAGCATGTCGAATGGCATCGCTGGAAAAACTGGAATGCGTTCGCGGAAAAAATTCCTGCTGGGGCGAAATTGTGGTTCGTGGAATCCGGCGGGCCAGCGATTTATTCAGATGCAAAATTCTCGCCAGATGATTATCTGGTCTTTGGACGCGAGACCGCCGGATTACCCAAGCAATTATTGGAACAAAATCGCGAGCAATGGTTGCGGATTCCCATGTTCAATCCCAGATCGCGTTCGCTGAACCTTTCCAATTGCGTTGCGCTCGTTTTGTTTGAGGCATTAAGGCAACAAGGTTTTGCGAGGAAGATATAAGCAGCGCCGTAGGTGCGGCATATTTTTAGAAACCAAACAATATGAACATACAGCCCGTGAGGGCGAAAGAGCATAGCCCACCGATTTATCGGTGGGTTTACGATTCGAACCCGACGAAGTCCCGTCAGGGACGGTAGAACTCAATCATCAGGCCAACGGCCTGAACCATCGTAGCCGAGCGGATCGAAGCAGCGCCGTAGTCGCGACATATTTGTAGAAACGTACCAAAAAAAATTCAAAGCCCCGTTCAGGGGCGGTATTTTCTGGAGGAAACTTTAAACGCAAAGGCGCAAAGTTGCGAAGACGCAAAGAATGAGTCTGCGCCTTGCGACTTTGCTTCTTTGCGTCTTGGCGTTAATTTTTTCGGACGATGCCGCTCCTAACGGAGCTTCAGAATCTTTATTGCGATGGTTCTACAAATATGCCGCGCCTACGGCGCTACCGCTGCATCTTCCGCACCACATTCTCCAAGCAGTTTGAACTCAATCATCAGGCCAACGGCCTGAGCCATCGTAGCCGAGGGCAACGCCCTCGGAATTCAGGAGTCGGACGTTTGCACCCTGAAAGGGCGGGCCAAAAAAATCATTTGACCTGTTTTGGATTGCCCCTTCAGGGCAAATAAAAATCTCAAACCTTAGACCGAGGGCGTTGCCCTCGGCTACGATGGGTTGCGCTTTCAGCGCGTTCATTTGCGCTGAAGACTAATAATCTCCAAAAAAAGATATGGTAATTTTCGTGGACTGGCCTGCATCAACTATTAAACTTCCACCGTCTGGTGAATTAGCTCCAAAGGAATCATAGCCAAGAAGGTTGGAAACATGGGAAACACGAAAGCCCGCCCTATGAATTAATCTTGCATAGGCGTTCAAATCCACAGGAGCTCCGTCAGTATTGGTCACATAGATAACTCCCTGAATCTGGTCAGAACTTCCCACAACAGACTCCATCTGAGCAAGCCTTGCCCCATGCGGTAGAGGAAAACGAAAATCGCAAAATTCCATCCGACAACATACCGTCTGTCCAAACTCCACTATTATAGAAGGCAATGACATATGCGATGGGTCGTGAATGGAACCCCCGCCGAAAGGATGCTGCCCATCCACAAAACGAATAGCCTGATTAGTAAGAAATTGGACGGACGGGAATGCGAGACAAAAAAGAAACGACACAAAAACAGTCAAAGCGCCAACCAATTTGAACGCTCGTTTATGTAACAATGTGGCGATGCGCATATAGGTCTAACAGATAATGGCTGGCTCATTTCCAACTCATCCTGTTTCATGTTTAATTCGTAATCCGGGTCCAATCGGTTGTCGAGGAAATCTTGCGCTCCCTCACAAACTTCACTTCCCCATCTGCCCTCGCGTCACGCCCAGTTGATTATGCAACTTCAATTCCTTCCATAATTGCGCGCCGGTGATCTCGCCACGCAAAAGCTGGCGATATTTTGCAATCGCCTGCGCCACTTGTTCCGGCGTTTCGTTCAGGAATTCCAACCGGAAATGGCGCGCGCCAAGCTCAATCATCCGCTCGACATATTCGGCGCCCGTCTGCGTCTGAGCATTGAACACGGTGTTGCGGCAGCCCGTGTCCGCCTTCAACACGTGTTCCATCCCCACGCGGTCGCGCAACTTCACCTCGTGAACGTCACACGGACGGCCGCAGTTCCGGAAATCCGTGCCGTCGGAGAGAAACGCGCAGAAGACGCAATGCTCCATGTGAAACATCGGCATGTGCTGGTGGATGGTGATCTCGAACCATTCCGGCGGCGCGGCCTTCAACAGCGCCTCCAATTGCTGGAAGTTCAAATCATACGAAGCCGTCACGCGCTCCAGGGCGAACTTGTTTTTGAAAAGGTCGGCGGCGAGGGCGTTCGCAACGTTCAGCGAATAATCTCCGCGCCTGCGGCAATCGGCAAAAAATTTCAGATGATCGTAGTTCCGGACGAGATAGCCATCCGCATCGCACGAACGCACTTGTTTCAGAATCCATTCCTCACCCTCCTTGAAGATGCGCGGCGGGGCAACAAAGATTTCCCGTTTCGCCTCCGCACAACCGCTCGCGCAATGCGCCATCGCCACCGCCTCACGATATTTCTTCGTGTCCTCGAACTCGCAATAAACTGTAATGGCGCCGCATTTTAATGCCGCATCTAATTGCGCCAAATTTCTCACAAGAATGACGAGCGACGGGGACTCAGGGTCTAGCGTCCGGGGTCTAGGATCTCGAGAAAACGAAACCCCAGAACCCAGACCCAAGACCCCAGACTCTATCTCCCACCGTTTCGGCATTGCCCGTTGCCGTTCCAATTCAGCCACCACTCCGCGGCGCAGCCGATTCAGTTCGCTGACCGGCAGGAGAACATCGCCCTGCAAGCAGTTCTCCAGCTTGCCCAATTTGAATGGCGTGCCGCCAAGCCGTCCCAACTGCGATTCCAGGCGTTCGCCCGTCAGCGGCTGCTTCTGAGCTGTCGCCAGCGGCATGGTGGAATCCGCGCGCGCGATATGCCCAAGTTCATCCTTCGCGATCAAAGTCAGCGGCTTGCCGGCCAGGCCATGGACTTCCATCTGGACTGGACGTTGAAATTTTGGAGTGTCACCGGCAAAAGTCTGCCGCACCTGACGATCCAATTCCGGGTCATTCGTTTTCCAAAGTTTATCGCCGGTGTGGATGCGATTGAAATCAATGTCGCCGTGGCCAAAGCTCAACCACGCCTGGTCATCGCGCATGGCCATCTCGTAAATGCGGCCGCCTTCCTCGCCCGCCTCTGGATTCCCGGCGTCAAAGACCACGCCATCCCCGGGCTTGAGCGCGGCCTGGAGCGCGATCAAAACACGATTGTGTTCGATGCGCTCGACTTCTCCCAGGTAAACGCCGCGTTTCTTTCCAAATCGCGCATGAACGAGCGCCTGGTTATTGGTGCCGCGAAACCATCCCGTATAAAGCCCGCGCGAAAATGACATCTCCATTTCATATTGCGGATTGGGGAGTGCGGAGTGCGGAGTTGACGGCACGCGCATATCATTATTCATTCCGCACTCCGAATTCCGAACTCCGCACTGATCAAGTGCCTGGCGGTAAATCCTTGTGATGCTCGCCACATATTCGGGTGTCTTGAGGCGGCCTTCGATCTTCAGCGACGCCACACCGGCGCGGATCAAATCCGGCAACACATCCATTCCGGCCAGGTCCTGGGGGCTTAAAAGATATTTCCGGTCGCCGAGCGGCACCGGTTTTCCGTCCGAAATCAATTCATACGGCATGCGGCAGGCCTGGGCGCATTCGCCGCGATTTGCCGAACGGCCGCCCAACGCTTCGCTCGTCAGGCACTGGCCCGAATACGCCACGCACAACGCGCCATGCACGAACACCTCCAGTGGCACTGGTGGGCTGATGGCGGTCTGGATTTTTTCGATTTCGCTGACGGAACATTCCCGCGCCAGCACCACCAGGTTGCAGCCCAGTTCGCGGGCGAAGTCCACTCCCGCCGCGCTTGTCACCGTCATCTGTGTGGAGGCATGGATGGGAAAGTCCGGCGAAAGCTGGCGGATAAGGCGGCAAATGCCCGCGTCCTGAACGATGGCCGCATCCACCCCCGCAGCAATGATGGAGCGGAGATACTCCGTGGCCTCGGCCATCTCGTTCTCAAAAACGAGCGTGTTGAAAGTGACGTAGCCGCGCACGCCGCGGCGGTGCAGAAATTCCATCAACTTCGGCAGGTCGGACACCGTGAAATTATGCGCCCGCATCCGCGCATTGAATTTTTCGAGGCCGAAATAGATCGCATCCGCGCCGTTCTCGACCGCCGCGCGCGCGCAGTCCCAATCCCCGGCAGGCGCAAGCAATTCCGGCAAACGCATCGGCTTTTCCGATACGCTTACAGGCGGAGATTTTTCAGATGAAACAACCATCGGCAGGAGGATAACCCGAAACGATGAGGGAATCTATTTTTTAAGAAAGCAGCTCGCGGGTTATGTACGCGCTGAAAGCGCAACACTATCGTAGCCGAGGGCAACGCCCTCGGAAGTGAGGCATCAGACGTCTGTGCCCTGAAAGGGCGCACCAAAAACCAATGATCGGCGCATCCTTTGGCCTTGCCCTTGCAGGGCAAATAGAATTCTTATCCTTTCAACCGAGGGCGTTGCCCCATAGGGGGAGATTCTGAACACTCAACACTCAACACCCAACACTCAACATTTAAAAGGTCACCGCCCAACCCAAAGCACATCCAAATTGCCGGGGCCGCCACGTCCGCCAAAACGCCGTCTCTCGCCGGCGGGAGCATTGGCCGCTGGCAGTCCGGAAGTATCGATTGTGGGAGTCACCACCGGGGCGGGCGTAGCCGCGGCATCTGCACCCGCGGCTGGTTGCGGCATGCGTTCCGTGCAGATCAATACAATCTGGTTATCTTTGGTGTCGAGCGCCGACGTTTTGCAGCCGGGTTTGGTTTGCACAGTCTGCTCCACCGCAAAGCTCGTCGGGCTGCTTTCCTTGATGATGGTCAGCGTCCCATCGCGTTGCGAACTCCATGCCTCCATCGTGTTGGGATTGAAACCGCCGCCATCCGTGCCGTTGCCGATCGGCAGCGTATCGAGGACTTTTCCGGTATTGGCATCCACCACCACGCACACATTCGGGTCCGCGCACATCGCAAACAGAATATGATTCTTCGCGTCCAAACCCAGGCCGCCCGGCTCGCCGGCGGTGTCGCCCAGGTCGTAGGTGGCGGTGACCTTGAGGGTATTGGCATCGATGACCGCGATCTTTTTCTCATTTTCAATGTCCGCGTACACGTGGCCCTGCCCGTCACTTTGGGCCTGTTCCATGTGGACCTGCTCGGCCGGATCGCCGATATCAACCGTCCCGGCAATCGAGCCGTCCTTGGGATCAATCACCACCACGCTGGGATGCGTATGGCTGAAAACATACACGCGTTCGGTCAACGGCTCAAAGAGGATGCCATCCGGCCGGTTTGGGAACATCAATGCTCTTGATCTTCTGCAACGTCTCGGTATCGAACATGCCAGGGGACGGGCTGCTGCTGATGCCGTGGTGTGTCTTGGGATCAATCGCGATGCCGTGTCCGCTGATATTGGTAATGGCGCCGATGTATTTGTGGGTGTCCAGGTTAAAAACAAACGTCTGTCCGCCGCGCGGCACATACACGCGCCGCTCGTCATTATCAACGGAAACATAATCGATGCCGCCGTTACCCATGAGCTTGACAGTATCGAGCACTTTATAGGGCGCGTCGGTTTGGGCGGATACGTTGCCGGCGAACAGGCCGATTCCCGCCAGGGAAAGAATGCTTAAAAGTTTTTTCATATGTTGAAAGTAGTTTGCGGATTCAAATGATTATACTCCTTCGGTCGGCAAGCAATGCATTTTTGCATGATGACAAAAAATTAATCTTCTCCCTAAAAGCGCCGGGTACGCAATTAAGTGTTGTATCCCGCCCTTCATACCTGTATTGGCTAGTACAATCAGATTCGTTATGGATCCATTGATTCAATCACGCGGCCTCACCCGGCGTTACCACGTCGGCAAAGTGGTTGTCGCCGCGTTGTCCGAAGTTGAACTCACCGTCCCGCGCGGCGAGTTCACGGCGCTGGTCGGCCCCTCCGGCTCTGGCAAATCCACCCTGCTCAACCTGATCGGTGGCCTGGACCACCCAAGCGCAGGCGAAATCCACGTAGATGGCCTCTCGCTCGGCGCGGCTTCCGAGCAACAGCTCGTCCGCTATCGCCGCGAACGGGTCGGCTTCATCTTCCAAAGTTTCAACCTGCTGCCCACCTTGAGCGCGTCGGAGAATGTCGAAGCCCCCATGATGCTGGCCGAGGTCCCGCCGGCCGAACGCGGGAAACGCGCTACGGCCCTCCTCGATTCCGTCGGCCTGGCGGCGAGAAGGCTTCATCGGCCCAATGAACTTTCCGGGGGCGAGAAACAGCGCGTCGCCATTGCCCGCGCAATCGCCAATCAGCCTTTGTTGCTGCTCGCGGATGAACCCACGGGAAACCTGGACTCGAAAACGGGCAACGCCGTCCTCGATCTGTTGTGCGGATTGGTCAAGGCGCAGGGCCTGACTCTCATCATGGTCACCCACGATCCGGAGGTGGCCGCGCGTGCCGACCGCATCGTCCATTTGCGCGATGGCAGCATTCAACGCGTCGAAACGAACCGGAAAACGGAGGCGCCCGCATGACGCTGCCAGACCAATTCCGCACTGCGCTGTCCAATGTGGGCCGCCGCAAATTGCGGTCCGCCCTCGCTTCGCTCGGAGTGGTCGTCGGCACCCTGACGATTGTGGTCATGGTTTCGCTGGCCGAAGGCGTGCGCCAGCAGATCAACCATCAGTTTGCGGCCATCGGATTGGACCGCCTCACCGTGTATCCCTCCACCGGGCGGCGCGGCGATTTTAACCGGTTTGATTTTTCGCCGCGCAAGAAACTTATCACCGCGGAAGATATCAGCCGTTGGAAGTCATTGCCGGGCGTCGCCCAGGTCATTCCTGAAGTCAATCTGCCGTTCTCAGTCGGATTGAATCTGTCATGGAATGGCACCAATCAATCGGTCCGGATGAGCGGTGGCGCACCCAGAGGGGAATTTCTCTTTCAAGAAACGCCGCAACCCCTCGCCGGCTCGCTGGATCTTCCCGAATCAGGCGGAATCGTCTTGAGCCTGGGAACCGCCCAGGCCGCCGGCGTTTCGAGCAATAACCTTGCGCAAGTGATCGGCCAGTCCGTGCAAGCCATTTTGCGCACCTCCCGGGGCGAAACCCAGAGCTTCACTTTGCGTATCCAAGGCATTTCGCAGGAACGTACACCGGAGATTCAAGTCTCGGTCGCCGACCGCATCGCCATGAAAAACTGGTGGTTCAACACGACGAACACTCTGGAAAGCGAAGGGTACGATTCCGTCACCCTCCGCAGCGCGGATGTGAGCCGCGCCAGGGCGCTGACCACTCAACTCCGCGGCGAAGGTTTTCAAGTGCAATCATTGGAGGTCTTTGTCGAAGTGGCCAACCGCATCGTGACCGTTGTCGCCTTGATGTTCAGTTTGATCGGCAGCATCGCCCTGCTGGTCGCTGCCATCGGGATCGCCAACACCATGGTCATGGCCATCTACGAGCGCACCCGCGAGATCGGCATCCTGAAAGCTATGGGCGCTTCCCGGCGCGAAATCCGCCAGATGTTCATGATGGAAGCGGGATTCATCGGCATGATCGGCGGCGTGATCGGGCTGCTGCTGGGCTGGCTGTTGGGGCTGGGATTAAACGTGATCATCCAGATGATCCTGAAATATCGGGACCTGCCCATTCGCGGTCATTTCTTTGTCGTCACACTGACACTGGCGCTGGGCGCGATTTTGTTTGCCACGCTTATCGGACTCGTGGCCGGGCTGCTGCCCGCGCAACGCGCCGCCAAACTCGACCCCCTCGAAGCCTTGCGGCACGAGTAAAATTTCCACCTCTATTTCTGTGTTCTCTCAGATTCCAGCGTGGCAGCACGGCAGCATTGAAGTACGTCCAATATGCCACCCTCAATCATTTCATGCCTTAGTCCTGATCACGGTTTCGGAACCCAACTTTCTTGCCTGGAAATTGCAGTACAAAAAGCCCGCAAGCCCTGCCAGCGAGAATACCCCTCCAATGACGCACACCACCCACCAACCTGTTTCCAAATCATCCGCTCCGTCCAGGCTCGATAATATACTCTCGGTTGACGGCAAAAACATCATGTCGTGGTGGTAGATTTTCAATTGTTCGATGACCTGCTTGTTCCTATCAGAGACTTCCGCCTGGACCCGCTGGACGACCGCCAGATAATGGCGAACCTGCAAGATGTCGATTAATGCAGTTGTGACCAAAATCAAACCCAGAGACATGACAATGATATATATGATCCGCATGGCTCGATGTGAAGCGGTGATCATGATCCAAAATTTGGTTTCATCCTCATTAACGAAGGCCAGCCTATTTTGGCCTTTCGAGCCTGTCGACAAGATTTTAAAAGCCCAACGCCCTAAAACGGAGCGATGCCGTTGAAATCAAGCCTCACGCAAACAGCGCAAAGGCCGCAAAGGTGTTTCACAAAAGAAAGAATTTAATAAATCTCACCAAAAAGTGCGCTCATTTTACCTCCGGGAAAATATTTTTTCCAGCCCTCTTTGCGACCTTTGCGTTCGTTGCGTGAGATTAAACCGCATCGCTTCCGGCTAAGACCCAAATGCCCCGGAAGTCATCCGCCTGGACGGCAACTTTACTGCACCGCCTCCAGGACGCCATTTGTCTGCACCGCGACCTTCAGCCAGTCATTGTTACCGGCGAAAACGCCAGGGCCAAAATCAATCGTTGCGTTGAACAATCCATTGCTCACCGCCGTCGCGCTGTTTGTCACCCGTCCGGCGATGGCCGTGCCGGTGATGTTCGTCGCGTAAAGCGTGAAGTCTCATTAACACCCTGCTTTAGCGGGGTGTAAACGCAGCCTGAGGTTTTCAACCGCTTCAGCGGTTTAAATAGAAGGATATTGCTGACCATGTTTGGAGCTTAGAAGAAATCGTGAATTTGCTGGCTTGATTTTACGGCAGGTGAGGCGCAAGTTTGGACAGTGTTTATGACTACTTTTGGCAGCCAGCGAGAAATTGGTATGCTGATTCGCGTTCTGTTGGCATACGCGGCTTGGTTGACAATGGTTTTTGTAAATATCCCATCTTTTATTTCAATCTTCATTGTAATCGCAGCTCCGATGTTTTTTGGCAGCGTAGTTTGGCATCTCTGGAAAACACATTCACTATCAAACGTAAATCGGGTAGCTTTTTGTGGTGCAATCGCTTTTTTTCCATTTTTGGTGATTCAAATCTTTTTCGGGTTCAGTTGAAGAAATTCAAAACGTACCGCTCCTCCCTCCCCTTTCACTTGACCTTTTCCCATTGCAAGGCATACTATCCAGCTCGTTCTGATAGTTTGAACGTTGAGTTTTTGAGTTGGAGGAGAACCTCACGGCAAATTCAATTCACGATTCAATTTTAACGCTCAGGACCAACCAATTTATAAAATGCAGCACATCCGAAATATCGCCATCATCGCGCACGTTGACCACGGCAAAACCACCCTCGTGGATTGCCTCCTCAAGCAATCCGGCACCTTCCGCGCCAACGAAGCCAAGTCCAACGAGGAACGCATCATGGATTCCATGGACCTCGAGCGCGAAAAAGGCATCACCATCCGCGCCAAAAACGCCGCCTTCAAATACAAGGAATACCACATCAATATCGTGGACACCCCCGGCCACGCCGATTTCGGCGGCGAAGTCGAGCGTATCATGAACATGATCGACGGCGTGCTTCTCGTGGTGGATTCCGCCGAAGGTCCGCAGGCGCAAACCCGTTTCGTGTTGCGCAAGGCCCTCGAAGCCGGCGCCAAGCCCATCGTCGTCATCAACAAGATCGACCGCGAAAACGCCAATCCCCAAAAAGTCCTCGACCAGGTCTTTGAACTGTTCGTCTCGCTCAATGCCACCGATGAACAATTGGATTTTCCGTTCATTTTTTGCTCCGCCAAGGCCGGTTACGCCAAACTGGACATGAAACTTGAAAGCACCACGATGGAACCCCTGTTTGACGCCATCGTGAAGCATATCCCCCCGCCGCGCGCCAAGGCCGGTGACGGTTTTCAGATCCTTATCGCCAACCTCGATTATTCGGATTACCTCGGCCGTATCGCCTTCGGCAAGATCATGGCCGGCAAAGTCAAAGTCGGTGATCCGTCGGTGGCCATCCATGGCCATGGCAAGGTGTCCAACGGCAAAGTCACGATGATCTATCACTTCGAAGGACTGAAACGCATCGAGATCCAGGAAGCCCACGCCGGCGACATCGTCGGCCTCACCGGCTTTGAAGAAGTGTTCATTGGCGAAACCATCGCCGACAAACTGGAACGCGGCGCGTTGCCCTATATCCCCATCGATCCCCCGACCATCCAGATGGAATTCGCCGTCAACGACGGTCCGCTCGCCGGCAAAGACGGCAAGCTCGTCACCGCCCGTCATATCTGGGACCGTTTGCAAAAGGAAATCCGCACCAATGTCGCTTTGCGCGTCGCCCAAACCAGCGACCCGAAAATTTTTGCCGTCAGCGGCCGCGGCGAAATGCAGATCGCCATCCTCGTCGAGCAGATGCGCCGCGAAGGCTATGAAGTCCTTGTCAGCCGGCCTGAAGTCCTCTGGCAGAAAGCGGCCAACGGCGACTTGCTTGAACCCATTGAAAAATTGTTCATCGAAATCCCCCAGGAAAACATGGGCTCCATCATGGAAAATCTCGCCTTCCGCAAAGCCGAGATCACCAACATGAGTCATCACGGACCAACCGTGACCATCGAGGCCCTGGCGCCGATGCGCGGATTGATCGGCTTTGAGACGGATTTGGTCAACCAGACCAAAGGCATGGGCGTGATGAGCCATCTGTTTCACGAATACGGCGCCGACCGCGGCGAGATTGCCGCGCGCAAAAATGGTTCCCTCGTGAGCATGGACTCCGGCGAAGCCACCAGCTACGCCCTCAACATGGTCCAGGAACGCGGACGCCTCATGGTGGTTCCCGGCGAAGAAGTCTATATCGGCATGATCGTCGGTGAAAATACTCGCGAGAACGACATCCCCGTCAATCCCGTGAAGGAAAAACGCCTCACCAACATGCGCTCGCAGGGCGATGGCAAGGGCATTCAACTTTCTTCCCCGCTCAAATTAAGCCTCGAACGCGCCCTCGAATACATCGACGTGGACGAATATGTCGAAGCCACGCCCAAGAATTTGCGGCTGCGCAAAAAAATCCTCGACGAGAACCAGCGCAAACGCGCGGAAAAAACCGGCGTCAAAAAATTCGTGGAAAATTAGAAAAAAACCGATAAGAGAGCGGTTTACGTACGAGCGCCGTTTCTCATCCCAGATTTCATTAACTCCGGGCTTTACCCGATGTGAAAAGCCCTCGTGGGCGCAAGCCGTTTCAACTGCATTGCGACCATGAACCGGTTCGGTGTCCCGCCTTCAGGCGGCCGCGTAAACGCGAGACTCCAAACGGTCGGTTCATGGAAAGCCTCCTTTCGATTTTTTCGCCTGCATTGGCACCATGAACCTGCCGCATCGACTTGGCATTTGAACAACAGTTGATGTCCTCTTCCTGTCCCCTCTCCGCTCCCATTCTGATGGGAGGGGAGAGGGTTAGGGTGAGGTGAGGGTTCCCCCAAGGTTCATGGAAAGGGCGGTAGGGCGCGTCACTCCGTGCGCGCCGCCGTGGACCAGAGGGTTCCTTCCTCGGGAAAGCCCGGCAGGGCGAAAGACCATAGCCCACCGATTCATCGGTGGGTTTGCGATTCATTTCAGACGGAGTCCCGGTAGGGACGGCAGAATTCCCAGCGTCCTATCTTTCCCCTCCATCCCCAGGTTCATGGAAAGAGATTTGGGTGAGGGGTGAAAAAAGAAAAAAAGAATAATTGACGACGGCCAATTAAAAACTGATTTCTCACTTCACTTGGTTTATCAATGGCGCGATTCCCTGGATCCTCACTTCCAGCTTGTCTCCACTTTGGATAGGAGCAATTCCGCTCGGCGTGCCGGTCAGGATGACATCGCCCGGAAGCAACGTCAGGTTGGTCGAAATGAAGCTGACCAGTTCCGCCGGTTTAAAAATAAGCTGGCTGGTATTCGAGTTCTGTCGAAGCTGGCCATTCTGAAAAAGCTGGATGGTCAAATTGGCCGGGTCGATTTGGGTTTCGATGAACGGCCCGAGTGGTGTGAAAGTATCGAACGATTTCGCCCGCGCCCATTGTGATTCGGCGCGTTGGATGGTCCGGTCGCTGATGTCCTGCGACGCGGTATAACCCAGGATACAGCGGGTCGCATGGGCGGGCGACACGTTGCGGGTTTTCCGCCCAATGACGATGCACAATTCCGCCTCAAAATCGGTGCGATGCTCCGGAAACGGAATTTCGATCTTTCCGCCATCGGCGAGCAGCGAAGTTGGCGCCTTGAACCAGATCAGCGGCTCCTTCGGCAATTCCTTGCCGGTCTCACGCGCGTGGTCGGCATAATTCAATCCCACGCAGATGATTTTCGACGGCGCTATCGGCGTCAACGTCTTCACGCCTTTGCGCGAAATCGGTTTCTTTTCGAAGGCCAGAGGGCCAAAAATATCACCGCGCAGACGGTACAATTTGCCGTCCACGACTTTTGCGTGAAAAATTTCCGCGCCTTTTTGAAATCGGCCAATGGCTGCCATAAAATTGTGTGTTTTTAGATTTCCATTCCTCCGGCAAAAGAGCGTCGTGAAGATAATTGAAATGTTGGAATCGGTAAATAAAATTTATGGATTGCCATGTCACCCCTTAAATCTCAAATGTTAAATTTCTTGTCGAAGCATAAGGCGTAAATCAAAAATCAAGCAGTTGTCTTTCTTCAAACCCTCAACGCAAGACAGAGAACAACTTCGCTCCCTTCTGTGACATCTTTTCAGCCTCCAGCCAATAATTTTTGAAATTCCGTCTTCATGATTTCTTTCTCACCTTCACTTCTCCGGTGACCCGATGCCAACCCTATTGCGCATTTCCGCAAAAGGGAAGGCCACTGATATAAATGGCGGTTGACAAATGGTTGACGTATGGATTACATTGGTGCCATGAGCAACACGATGACAAAGACCGCGCCGGGAACGGCGCAACTGGTGACGTTGCGCGACCGGCTGGTGAGAGAATCCACGCGGATTGAACGTCTCTTGCAAGAAGTGGATCGCGCGTTAAACGGCAAGCCTGCAGCCAAAGCGACTGAGGCGAAGAAAGAAACCGCTCCGCCAAGGCCGAGTCCATTGGACACGATCAAAGAGGTGCTCGGGGCGACGGCGGATTTGCGAACGCGCGGAGGAAATTTGTCCGCCGAGCTTGTCGCCTCGCGTTACGGCGTGAGCTTGAGCCAACTGGCCGGTTGGCTGGGCAAGAGCCGGCAGGCGGTCAGCAAAACGCCGGACGCCGATTCGCTTCAAGCCGCGCTGGCTTATTTCGAGCGCGTGGCCCGGCTCCGGGCCGTCGTCAAGTCCGACGAAGCGTTCCGAAAATGGCTGCGAACCGATTCCGATTTGCTGCACGGGGAGTCGCCCCTGGACGTGATAGCCAAAGGTGAATGGCAGGTCATGGCTGATTATGTGGACGATATGCTGACGGGAGCACCCACCTGATGGCCGAATCCGACGACATTCGGAAAGCGTTGACCCTGACACCTGTGAGAGCATTCGAGGGCGAATTGGTGCGGTGCGTGGCCGTGCAACCGCTGGCCGCAGCGGGGCCGCCTAATTACCTCTTCCCTTCGGGCAAGCCCAACCGCTTCAACCCTACGGGCGTTCATTGCGTCTATTTCTCCGAAGACGAGAAAACGGCGCGAGCAGAATACGCGCGGCGTCTGGCCGGCCACGCCGCCCGGCAACCGGTGGCAATTTACATAGCCAAGGTGAAGCTGTCGCGGGTGCTGGATTTGGCAGACCGGGAAACGTGCGCCGCGTTGGGATTGGGAGCGAAGCACCTGTCGGCGGCCTGGATGCGCGCCCACCAGGCGGTCCGCACGCAACTACTGGGGCTGGCGGTCAGTGAGCAACATGTCATTTCCGCCATCCGATTTCCCTCGGATGCGGCGCGCGCCAGCGGCTTCACAGGATTCAACCTTGTTATTTATCGCGATGCCGTGCGCAGCCCGGACTTTGTAAAAATTCTGGGGCCAACCGCAAAACCGTTGCGCCAGTGGCCTTGACAGCGCGACCGGATTTTCGACACTCACTCATTTATGGCACTCACGGAAAGAGTCAGTTCTTAGTATTGACATATTTGCTTTTCGAAAAAAAACTCCTCCCTTTCAACGCACTCCTTGCCGTTTGTCTGATTTTTTGGTAAATTGTCCGCGTGAACAGGTTGACGAAACAAGAGCAATGGGTGCTCAGCGTCATTTTGGGCCTGTTGCTTGTGGGATTGTGCGTGAAATATTATCGAATGGATCATCCCTGAATGCCCATATTCCGAAACGAAACTTTACTCATATGCAGGAAATCAATTTTGACGAAGCCATCGAGTGTATCCTGGCGAAAGATCCGCGCTTCGCGCGCGAGGCATACATTTTTGTGCGCGAAGCCCTCGACTTCACCCAAAAATTGATCGTCAAAGATAGTCGCGGGCACATCCGCCATGTTACCGGACAGGAATTGCTCGAGGGCATCCGCCAGTATTCCCTGCAACAATTTGGCCCCATGTCCGCGACGGTTTTCGAGGAATGGGGCGTGAAAAATTGCCGCGATTTTGGCGAAATTGTTTTCAACATGGTCGAGGCCAGTCTCCTGGCGAAAACAGAAAAGGACACCCGATCGGATTTCCAGAACGGCTATGATTTCACCGATGCGTTTCTGAAACCGTTTTGGCCGCAAAACAAACGGCAAACCCAGGTAAAGAACATTGTGTGAGCGGGAGCGCCTCTCATTTTTTATGCGGGGAACATGCCGTGGGAGACGACGCGACGAGTCTCCAGTTAATGTTTGAAAACATAATGAAATTTGAGGCTTCTCCCTGTCTCCTGCAACTGATTTGAAATGACAAAAAACAATTCAACCGAGATCCCGTCGATTCCGCCGGGCGTCAAACTCACCACGCTCGACAACGGCCTCATCCTCATCGTGCGCGAAGATCACAGCGCGCCGGTGGTTTCCGCGCAGGCCTGGTGCATGAGCGGCAGCATCCATGAGGGGCGCTGGCTGGGCGCGGGACTTTCCCACGTCCTCGAGCACATGCTCTTCAAAGGCACCACCACCCGCGCCGGCAGCCGCATCGACCAGGAAGTCCAGGAGGCCGGCGGTTACATGAACGCCTATACCAGCTTCGACCGCACCGTCTATCATATCGACGTTCCGAACACGGGCGCGCGGACGGCCATCGATATTCTGTGCGACATCATGCAGCACGCCACGTTGCCGCCGGATGAACTCGCGAAGGAAATGGACGTCATCCGCCGCGAAATGGACATGTGCCAGGATGATCCCGGCCGCCGCGCCAGCCGCCGGCTGTTCGAGACCGCTTACACGCGCAGCCCCTATCGCTTTACCATCATCGGCTATCCGGACATTTTCAATGAACTGAAGCCCGGCGATATCCGCGATTATTACCAGGAAAAATACGCCCCGAATAATTGCTTCTACGTCGTCACCGGCGATGTGAAATATGACGACGTCATCGAGCAAATCCGGGAGGCCTATTCCAAGACCAAATCCCGCGCCATTCCGCCGGTCGTCCTGCC
This sequence comes from uncultured Verrucomicrobiae bacterium, assembly GCA_963797825.1. Taxonomy (GTDB): domain Bacteria; phylum Verrucomicrobiota; class Verrucomicrobiia; order Limisphaerales; family UBA11358; genus UBA11358. Next base: position 77,132 of record CAWCRR010000062.1, on the reverse strand, counting down.
GCCCGAACCCAAACAGACCGCCTCGCGCGAAATCATCGAGGAAGCGCCCATAGAACTCGCCCATTTCCATTTTGCCTGGCACATCCCCGAACTTCGCCATTCAGACATCCCGGCCCTCGACGTGCTTTCCGTGATGCTCGGGCGCCGGGCGCAGCTCGCGTCTGTTCCAGCAAATCCGTGAGAAACAGGCCTTGGTCCATCACGTGGATGCCTGGACTTACAACCCGGGGCTGCCCGGCATTTTCGGCATGAGCGCCATTGCCGACGGTGATAAATTTTCCAACGCCCGCGATGCCATGCTCGCCGAGATTGAAAAAATCAAAATGATCTCGGTATCCGCCGATGAGTTGCATAAAGCGATGAAACAATTCACTTCCGCCACCCTGGCCGCGCGCAAAACGATGGAAGGCCAGGCGCAAAACCTCGGCGGCAACTGGCTGGCGGCCAATGACCTCAATTTTTCCGAACGCCACCTCGCCGCCATCAAACGTGTCTCCCTCGCGGACATCCAGCGCATTACCCGCGAATATCTGACCCCGGAAAATCGCACCCTCTACGCGCTCCTGCCCAAAGGCGCCGCTCCCAAACTGAAATCAGACCTCGAGATCAACACGGACCGCGCAATCCAAAAAGTCGAGTTGGCGAACGGCTTGAAACTTTTGATCAAGGAGGATTCACGCCTGCCGTTCGTCGAGTTTCGCGCCATGTTCCAGGGGGGCGTCCTCGCCGAGACGGTCGGGAACAATGGCATCACGCAATTGCTCGCGCGCATGCTTATCAAAGGCACCACCAGCCGCACCGCCCACAAGATTGCCACCGGGATTGAATCCGTCGGCGGACATATCGACAGCTACGGCGGCAACCAGAGTTACGGTGTCATCGCGGAAGTGCTCGCTGAAGATTTTGCTCTTGGCATGGACCTGCTCGCCGACGTGTTGCTCAATTCAAATTTCCCCGCGAACGAACTCGAGCGCGAACGCGAAATCCAGATTGCCGGCATCCACGCGCGCAAGGATGATCTGCTCAAAAGCGCCGGCGTGGCCATGCGCCGCGCGTTGTTCGGCGACGTCAGCTATGGGCTGGACCCTCTCGGCAGCGAGGAAACTGTCAAAAAAGTTTCCGTCTCCGACCTGCATAAATTTCACCAAAAATTGACCGTGCCGAACAATTGCGTCCTGGCCATCTATGGCGATGTCAAAATTGGCGAAGTCAAATTGGCCGTCGAACGGGCATTCGCAAATTGGAGAAAGGGCGCCCCTCCCGCCTCCAATCTCCAGGCGTCCACCGCCAATCCAACGCCCCGCGTCATTGAGCTGAGCGATAAAAAGCAAGCCGTGCTCGTCATCGGTTACCGCGGAACAACCATTCATGACGACGAACACTACGCCCTGGAATTGATCAATGAATCCTGCAGCGACCTGGGCTCGCGGCTGTTCCTGCGAATCCGGGAACAACTCGGCCTGGCGTATTATTGCGGCTCGCAGAACTTCGCCGGCGTTGCCCCCGGTTATTTCGCGTTTTACACCGGCACCGAACCGTCCAAAGCCGAACAGGTCGAACAGGAACTGCTCAAGGAGGCGGAATTGCTGCGCACCGAAGGTCTAAGCGCTGAAGAACTGAAGCGCGCCAAAGCCAAGATCATCGGCCAGAAAAAAATCGCCCGCCAGGATTTGGGCAGCCTCGCTTCGCTTACCACGCTGGACGAACTCTACGGCCTCGGTTTTAACCATTTGGAAACCGATGACGCCAAATTCGAAGCCGTGACGCTCGAACAGGTCAAGGCCGCCGCCCAAAAATATCTCACGCCCGATAAGTTTGTGGTTTCAATTGTGAGGCCGGAGAAGGATTAGTCAGCCGCAAACACTTCCGCTTGGGACGCGCTGAAAGCGCCAACCATCGTAGCCGGGGGGTAACGCCCTCGTTTGCGGATGCTCCAATCGTTGCGCATTTTCAAAGCATCCCGTCCCGCGATTTTATTCCTCTCCGAACCTTTGCCGCGCCACCTTCTTCTCCGCATGGTGGGATTTGTCGGCCAGCATCCGGTCCCGGGCGCGGCGCGAGCGTTTGCGTTTCTGCCGCCGGATTTTTTCAATCTCCGCGCGGCGGGCCGCCACAAATCCCTTCTGCCGCTCCTCGATCTTATCCAGCAACAATCGTCGCGCGAAGTAGCGGTTCATCCCCTGCTGGCGGGTGGCCTGGCATTTCACCTGCAATCCCGTCGGACGATGCAGCAGCATCACGCAAGTGGAAGTCTTGTTGACGTTCTGGCCGCCATGGCCGCCGGAGCGGACAAAAGATTCCTCAATGTCGCTTTCGCGCACTCCCAGCGCATCCATGCGCCGGGCGAGTTGGCTCTCTTTTTCTGCGCTGACAGGAAATGCGCTCATAAATTCACTTCGATTATCCTTCTACGAAACTCAAAGAAAAGAAAGAGATAATCTTCTGTATGAGTTTGACCCGACCACCCCTCACCCTAACCCTTGTTATTGTGAGGGGAAAATCCAGCAAGCCGCCGAAATTGAAATAACAGCGGCGTTCAATTGACGCGCCACCCGTTGCTTGCGGCGCGGCCTCTTTGTAGATTAGATGAAATAATAAATAAATTTCTTGGTATTCAGGGGAGACTGGGTATTTTCAGGCGTCTGCGTGGTAAAAAAATCAGAATAAACTACAATGAAACCCAGAACGTTCTTTTTCCTGAAACTCGCAATATTCGCCTTCCTCATGGCGCTGTGTCCCGCCACCCGGCGCAATCCGTCGTGATCAACGCCAATGATTCCGGGCCAGGCTCGCTCCGTTATGCCATCGCCAATACTGCTGCCAGTGGGACCATCACCTTCACGTCCACTCTGGCCGGGGCGACCATTGTCCTGACCGGTGGCGAGTTGTTGCTGAGCGGCGGTCTGACCATTGACGCTTCAGCGTTGCCTGGCGGCATCACCATCAATGGCAACGCCAGCAGCCGCATCTTTGATGTGGAGAGCGGCATTGCCCCTGTGACTCTTAATTCGCTGACCATCACCGGCGGCAGCATGACCAGTTTCCCCGGTGGCGGCCTTTACAACTCCGGCACGTTGGTGATGAACCAATGTGTCGTGTCCAACAATTCCGTTATCGGTTCGAGCTCCAGTCCCATCTACGGCGGCGGCCTATACAACTCCGGCACGCTGACCTTGAACCAATGCGTCGTGTCCAGCAACGTCGTCCACGGATTTTTAGCCAGTCAGATTTTGGGTGAAGGGGGCGGCCTCTATACCAGCAACTCGGTGACTCTGACGGCCTGCACCCTGTCCGGTAATGTTGCGGGGACCGGCGGCGGGATTTTCAACATCAGTGCGTGTCTCTTGACTAACTGCACCCTGTCCGGTAATGCCGCGGGCGCCGGCTACACCGGTGGCGGGATCTATAATTATAGCGGCAACCTGTCATTGAACCAATGTACCCTGTCCGGTAACGCCGCGCCGAACGGCGGCGGCGCTATTCTTCTGGCTGCCGGCACCGTAAACTTGAACCAATCCACTGTCTCCGCCAATTCAGCTCCTATCGGCGGCGGCGGTCTTACCCTGTTTTCCGGCTCGTTCACGATGACTAATTCCATCGTGGCCGGAAATGCAGGTGGCGATGTGGACAATGTCAATGGCACTTTTAATGCCCCCGGCCCGAACCTCACTAACGGGACACCGCTGCTCGCGCCATTGGGCAACTATGGTGGTCCTACCCAAACCATGCCGCCGCTGCCCGGTTCCCCTGCTCTTGACGCCGGCAGCGATTCGGCCACCAACCTCTTTTCCACCGACCAGCGCGGTTACCCCCGCCTCTCCGGGACGCATGTGGACATCGGCGCCGTGGAATTGCAAGCCCCCATCGTGACCACCGCCGCCGATTCGGGCCCCGGCTCGCTGCGCGTGGCGGCCTCCGGCTTCGTGGATGCGAGCGCCTCCATCACCTTCGCCTCCAATCTTTCCGGGCAAACCATCGCGCTGACCAGTGGAGAACTGTTGTTGAATGAAAATCTTACGATTAACGGCGCGGCGTTGGCCCAGCCCGTTCAGATCAGCGGCAGCCATTCCAGCCGGGTCTTCGAGATCGCCAGCGGCAGCACGGTGACCCTGGATGCGCTCACCATTACCGGCGGCGCCTCCGGCTCCGGCGGCGGCCTATACAACTCCGGCACGCTGACCTTGAACCAATGCGTCGTGTCCAGCAATTCCGCCAGCCGCACAGGTCCGGGCGTTAACGTCTTTGGTGGCGGCCTATACAACTCCGGCACGCTGACCTTGAACCAATGTGTTGTGTCCAGCAATTCCGCCAGCCGCAGTTCGGGCGGCGCCGGCACCTCCGTTTCCGGCGGCGGCCTATACAACTCCGGTATGCTGACCTTGAACCAATGTCTCGTGTCCAGCAATTCCGCCAGCCGCAGTTCGGGCACTAACGTCTTTGGCGGCGGCCTATTTAGTTCCGGCACGGTGGCGATAAACCAATGCACCATGTCTGGTAATACCGCGCAGACCGGCGGCGGCGTTGATATGGGCGGAGGCACCGTAAACTTGAACCAATCCACTGTCTCCGCCAATTCAGCTTCTTCCGGGCAGGGGGGCGGCCTTTACCTGACATCTGGCTCGTGCAACGTGACCAATTCCATCGTGGCCGGAAATACGGGCGGCGACCTGTTTAATAGCGGTGGAAGTGAGAATGCCCCCGGCCCGAACCTTATCGGCGTTGCGCCGCTTTTGTCGCCGTTGGGCAACTATGGCGGTCCCACCCAGACCATGCCGCCGCTGCCCGGTTCCCCGGCCCTTGACGCCGCCAGCGATTCGGCCACCAACCTGTTTTCCACTGACCAGCGCGGTTTCCCCCGCCTCTCCGGGGCGCATGTGGACATCGGCGCGGTCGAATTTCAAACCCCCGTCGTGACCACCAACGCGGATTCAGGCCCCGGCTCGTTGCGCGCGGCGATCGGCTATGTGGATGCGGGCGCCTCCATCACCTTTGCCCCCAATCTTTCCGGGCAAACCATCGCGCTGACCGGCGGCGAACTGCTGTTGAATAAGAACTTCACGATCGACGGCTCGACGCTGGCCCAGTCCGTTCAGATCAGCGGCAGCCAGGCCAGCCGCGTCTTCGAGATCGCCAGCGGCAGCACGGTGACCGTGGATGCGCTCACCATCACCGGCGGCAACGCATCCAATGCCAACGGGGGGGGTGTCTTGAACTCCGGCACGGTGACTTTGACGGCCTGCACCCTGTCCGATAATACCGCATTGGATGGCGGTGGCCTGTTTAGCTCCGGCACGGTGGCGATAAACCAATGCACTTTGGCCGGGAATGTCGCGCAGCTCGGCGGTGGTATTGATATGGCCGAGGGCACCGTAAACTTGAACCAATCCACCGTCTCCGCCAATTCAGCTTCCGGGCATGGCGGCGGTCTTTACCTGACATTTGGCTCGTGCAACGTGACTAATTCCATCGTGGCCGGAAATACGGGTGGCGACGAGTATAATTACGATGGCAGTTTTATTGCCCCCAGCCCGAACCTTATCAACGTTGCGCCGGTCTTGTCGCCGTTGGGCAACTATGGCGGTCCCATCCAGACCATGCCGCCGCTCTTGGGCTCCCCGGCGATTGACACCGGCAACGATTCAGCCACCAACCTGTTTTCCACTGACCAGCGCGGTTACCCCCGCCTCTCCGGCTTTCATGTGGACATCGGGTCGGTCGAATTTCAAGCCCCTGTCGTGACCAACACCGCGGATTCAGGCCCCGGCTCGTTGCGCACGGCCATCGGCTATGCGGATGCGGGCGGGACCATCACCTTAGCCACCAATCTTTCCGGGCAAACCATCTTGCTGACCGGCGGCGAACTGTTTTTGAATAAGGACCTCACGATCAACGGCTCGGCGCTGACCCAGCCCGTTCAGATCAGCGGCAACCAGGCCAGCCGGGTCTTCGTGATCGCCGGCGGCAGCACGGTGACCCTGGATGCGCTCACCATCACCGGCGGTTACGAAAATGGCGCCGGCGCCGGCATCGATAATTCCGGCACGCTGACCTTGAACCAATGTCTCGTGTCCGGTAATGGTGCGTATGGCGGCGGTGGCATGTATAACACGGGCACGCTGACCATGAATCAATGTATCGTCTCCAGCAATTCGGCATCCGGGGCTTTTGGGGGCGGCCTATACAATGATTACGGTGCCATGGCGACTTTGACGGCCTGCACCCTGTCTGCCAATTCAGTTCCTACCGGCAGCGGCGGCGGAATACATAACGCCGGCAACCTGTCATTGAACCAATGCACCCTGTCTGGTAATACCGCGCAGTCGGGCGCCGGTATTGATATGGGTGGAGGCACCGTAAACTTGAACCAATCCACCGTCTCCGCCAATTCAGCCTCTTCCGGGCAGGGTGGCGGTCTTTACCTGACATCTGGCACGTGCAACGTGACTAATTCCATCGTGGCCGGAAATACGGGCGGCGACCTGTTTAATAGCGGTGGAAGTGAGAATGCCCCCGGCCCGAACCTTATCGGAGTTGCGCCGCTCTTGTCGCCGTTGGGCAACTATGGCGGTCCCACCCAGACCATGCCGCCGCTGCCCGGTTCCCCGGCCCTTGACGCCGCCAGCGATTCGGCCACCAACCTGTTTTCCACCGACCAGCGCGGTTTCCCCCGCCTCTCCGGAGCGCATGTGGACATCGGCGCCGTGGAATTGCAAGCCGCCATCGTGACCACCAACGCGGATTCGGGCCCCGGTTCGTTGCGCGACGCGCTGTCCCGCTACGTAGATGCGACGGCCTCCATCACCTTTGCCCCGAATCTCTCCGGGCAAACCATCACGCTTACCAGCGAAGAATTAATTTTGAATACGAACCTCACGATCGACGGCTCGGCGCTGGCCCAGCCCATCCAGATCAGCGGCGGCGGAAACCGCCGGGTCTTCCTGATCAGCGGCGGCACGGTGACCCTGGATGCGCTCATCATCACCGGCGGCTACATCAATGGTTCCGGCGGCGGCGTATACAACTCCGGCACGCTGACCCTGAACCAATGCACCCTGTCCAATAATTATGTGCAGATAGGTGGCGCCGGGATTTTCAACGACGGCACATGTCTCTTGAATAACTGCACCCTGTCCGAGAATTATGCGGACACCGGCGGCGGCATCGGTAATTCCGGCACGCTGACCCTGAACCAATGCACCCTGTCCAATAATTATGTGAGCATAGGTGGCGGCGGGATTTTCAACGACGGCACGTGTCTCTTGAATAACTCCACCCTCTCCGGTAATGCCGTAGGCGGCGGCTACACCGGTGGCGGGATCGATAATAACAGCGGAAACCTGTCATTGAATAATTGCACCCTGTCCGGTAACGCCGCGCCGGACGGCGGCGGTATTTTTGTGGCCGCCGGCACAGTAAACTTGAACCAATCCACCGTCTCCACCAATACAAGTTTTTTTTCAGTGGGCGGCGGCGTTGCTCTGGAGGGCGGCTTGGTCAACCTGACTAATTCCATCGTGGCCGGAAATGCAGGTGGCGACGTGGACAATGTCAATGGCACTTTTAATGCCCCCGGCCCGAACCTCACTAACGGGACACCGCTGCTCGCGCCGTTGGGCAACTATGGCGGTCCCACCCAGACCATGCCGCCGCTGCCCGGTTCCCCGGCCCTTGACGCCGGCAGCGATTCGGCCACCAACCTCTTTTCCACCGACCAGCGCGGTTACCCCCGCCTCTCCGGGGCGCATGTGGACATCGGCGCGGTGGAATTGCAAGCCCCCATCGTGGCCACCACCGCCGATTCGGGACCCGGCTCGTTGCGCGCGGCGATCGGCTATGTGGATCCGGGCAACTCCATCACCTTTGCCACGAATCTTTCTGGCCAAACCCTTCTGCTCACCAGTGGTGAATTGCTGTTGAATAAGAACTTCACGATCGACGGCTCGGCGCTGGCCCAACCCCTTCAGATCAGCGGCAGCCAGTCCAGCCGGGTCTTCGAGATCGCCAGCAACAGCACCGTGACCCTGGATGCGCTCACCATCACTGGCGGCAGCGTGACCGATGACAGGGGTGGCGGTGTCTTGAACTCCGGCACACTGACCTTGAACCAATGTGTTGTCTCCAACAATGCCGATGAAAGCTCGTCCCCGGTTAAGAATGTCGGTGGCGGTGTGTACAACTCCGGCACGCTGGTGATGAACGAATGTGTCATGTCCAGCAATACTGCTGTAACCCCGTTCCCGAATAGGGGCGGCGGCGGCCTCTTTAACGATATTAGTGGCACAGCGACTTTGACGGCCTGCACCCTGTCCGCCAATTCAGTTCCTTTCGGCGACGGCGGCGGAATATATGACGAGGGCAACCTCTTATTGAATCTATGCACCCTGTCCGGTAACGGTGCGGCATACGACGGCGGCGGTATTTTTATGAACGGCGGCACAGCAAACTTGAACCAATCCACCGTCTCCAGCAATACAAGCTATTATTCAGTGGGCGGCGGCCTTCTTCTGGCGGGTGGCTCGGTCATCAACCTGACTAATTCCATCGTGGCCGGAAATACGGGCGGCGACGTGTATAATTACGATGGGACTTTTAATGCTACCGGCCCGAACCTCACTAACGGGATGCCACTTTTGTCGCCGTTGGGCAACTATGGCGGCCCCACCCAGACCATGCCGCCGTTATTAGGCTCCCCGGCGCTGGACGCCGGCAGCGATTCGGCCACCAACCTGTTTCTCACCGACCAGCGCGGCCTGCCCCGGCTATCCGGCCCGCACGTGGATCTTGGGGCGGCCGAGGCGCAATACTCAACGCTGGTGGTGAGCAATACCGCTGACAACGGGACCGGTTCGCTGCGCGCGGCTATTTCCAATGCCTCGGCCAGCTTTACGACCATCACCTTTGCCTCCAATCTTTCCGGGCAAACCATCGCGCTGACCAGCGGCGAACTGCTGGTGAATAAGAACCTCACCATTGACGGTTTGGCGCTGGCCCGGTCCCTTCAGATCAGCGCCAGCCAGGCCAGCCGCGTTTTCGAGATCGCCAGCAACAGCACGGTGATCCTGAATGCGCTCACCCTCACCGGCGGCAGCCCGGTCGGCACCAACGGCGGCGGGGTCTTGAACTCCGGCACGCTGACCTTGAACCAATGTCTCGTCTCCAACAATGCCATCATCGGTTCGAGCTCGAGCCCCCTCTACGGCGGCGGCCTGTACAACTCCGGTGCGCTGACCTTGAACCAATGTCTTGTCACCAGCAATGCCGCGGTTTCGATCTACGTCTATGGCGGCGGCTTGTACAACTCCGGTACCCTGGTGATGAACGAATGTCTCTTCGCCAGCAATTCCAGCTCAGGTCTTAACACGATCGGCTTCGCCTGCGGCGGCGGCCTCTGTAACGATTTTAATGGCACGGCGACTTTGACGACATGCACCGTGATGGCCTGCACCGTGTCGCCCAAGTCAGTCGCCGCTAACGGAGCGATCAGCCTGGGCGGCGGGATTTACAACAACGGCGCGTGTGTTTTGGCCAACTGCACTCTGTCCGGTAATGCTGCTGCCACCGATGGTGGCGGGATCTATAATAATAGCGGTGGCGTGTCATTGAACCAATGCACCCTGTCCGGTAACACTGCGCCGTACGACGGCGGCGGTGTTGATATCGGCGACGGCACGGCGACCTTGAACCAATCCACCGTCTCCGCCAATTCAGCTACTCCCGTGGGCGGCGGCCTTTTCGTGACATTTGGCTCGTGCAACCTGATTGATTCCATCGTGGCCGGAAATACGGGTGGCGACGTGTATAATTACGATGGCAGTTTTAATGCCACCGGCCCGAACGTCATCAGCCTTACACCGCTGCTCGCCCCGCTGGGCAACTATGGCGGTCCCACCCAGACCATGCCGCCGCTGCCCGGTTCCCCGGCCATTGACGCCTGCACCAACGGCACCAGCTTTGCCACCGACCAGCGCGGCCTCCCGCGCATTCTTGGCCTCTTCGCGGATGCCGGCGCCGTGGAAGGGGTCTATAATTCCGCCGGCCCGGGAAGTTGAGCCATTTGGTTCACGCCGCCGCCAGCGGGTGGCAATTGAGTTTCACCAACTCGACGGACATGACCTTTGACGTGTTGACCTCCACGAACGTGACGCTGCCGTTGTCCCTCTGGATCGACCTCGGTTCCGCAGTGGAAACGCCTGCGGGTTCGGGGCAATACCAGTTCACCGACGGCGAGCCAGCCGGCCCGTCTCGCTTCTATCGCGTCCGCTCGCCCTGAGCGGTGTAGGGCACTGTTATTTGTAGAACGTCGTCGAATAAAGCTAAAGCTCCTACCATGCCCTCTTCCTGAATCCGATGCAACTATTCACAAAGCCGTCGGTTTGAAGGCCAGATGGCGGACGATCCCCAAAAACATTAAGTCCCCGCCCGACCTTTCGGTCGAGCAGGGACAAATGGGGAATGGGAGTTCGTCAATCTCTCTTTCCCGGACCGGCATTAGACGCTCCCCTCTCGGGGGCTGCCGATTTCCCGACGCCATTCTCCACGGCAAGCGGAGTTTCGGCCTCGTGGCAGGGCCGTCCAGCGCCTCTCGGTCGCTGAATTTCGAGTGAGGCTTTTCAGCTCGCTTCAACTGGTGGTTGCGCCACCGGCCTGCGAACCAGGTCAAGACACGCCTGCGATTCTCTTTCGCGTCTTAACCACTTGGCTCCGGGTCAGCCGCCGCTTTTGGCAGCGCGTTCGCCCGACGCCACGGGTCTCGCCTCTTCACTCACAGATTGCTTTTCTCACAGTCCAGCGGTGCCGTTTTTAGCATCGCCGGCCTTCGGAAGTTTTTCACGCGGCCTGCCCAGCCGTCGTGTCCTTCCCGTTGCGTGCGCTCTTTTTGTCCGCCTTTCGGCGTTTTTCGTTTTGGCGGTCCAATTTTTTTTATTGGATCCGCCAGAGTCACCCGCACCGTGTTGATACGCAGTAGCAACCGCTGCCTATTTCGGCAACTGCGATTCGCCCAGGGTCGAAACTCGCCTGAACTACTTAACCTGGCCCGGAACGGTTTCTCATCGTCCCGCGCCCCCGGTCCCTCATTCGCTTTTGGCGCGCGCGAACGCGCCAGACGAACCGGTGAATCTTGCCTCCGCTGCGAACCTTTCGGCTGTTTAAGAGGAGCCGGACCAATCAACCTGCTCCGACTTTTCCCCGGTCACCCGGGATTATCCTGGAAACGTTCAACTTCAGTTTTACCTTCCGCTGCCCGCTCCGTTCATTCAATGAACTGGTGACATCCTAGCAAATTTTTCGCATCCTTCAATGAATTGATATGAACAGCTTGTTCACCAAAATCACCTTGTCGATAACATGCGAATAACTCGTTTTAACAAGTAAAATCAATGCTTCCGGCGATGAGCCAACTTGAATTATTCACAACCATTTCCAATTAAATTTCCCCGCGGTGAACAAGTTCCCTTTGTTAAATTTTGGAAAAATTTACGCCTTGGCAGCCGGGGCGGCTTTCTTCGCTTTGATCCGGGCGGTCTTGCGCCGGATATAATTTGCGCGGCGTTTGCGTTTGATGACTTTATTATATTGTCTTCCCATAATGCTTTACTTTGTTTGTGTGATACGGTTTTGTAAATGCACTATGCGAATTTCGTGGCAACATTTCAATCTCTATTTCGCCCTGACTCTGGCGCTCACCCTCGTATGCGGTTGCCAATCCGCAAAAAGGGAAAAAGAAAAGCAGGTCAGCGCCGTCCGCATCCATCTCGAAACCTCGGCGGACGATCCTGACACCAGCCAGTCCATCTCCGTTTTTCGCGCCGATCCCCTGACGCTAACCATTGAAAAAGAACCTTCCTTCACCGAAGCCAATCTCGTGACCGCCAAAGTCGTCAATTCCCGCGATGGATTCGCCGTCCAGCTCCACTTCGATGAAAGCAGCTCCATGATCCTCGAACAGGACACCGCCAGGAACCTTGGAAAACATTTCGCCATTTTCGGCCAGTGGGGCGAGAAACTCTCGGACGGACGCTGGCTCGCCGCGCCTCTGATCACCCGGCGCATCTACGACGGTACCCTGACCTTCACCCCCGACATGACACGCCCTGAAGCCGATCAATTCATCCTGGGCCTCACCAACGTCGTAAGAAAAATCCAAAAAGGGCAGCTTCAATGATTTGTGGTCGAAGCAGCAGATGGTGGTGCATATCTAAGTGCGTGTGCGAAAAATCGCGTTCGGTGTCCACCCTTCAGGGTGCCAGGCTGCCGCCACACGCTAAAGCGTGGACACCAAACGGCGGGGCTAAGATTTTCAAATTTTTCCCCCTCGTTTTTGTCTTATCCTTTTCACTGAATCTTTCCGCCCAGGAACCCTTTCAGTTCCCCACCGCGAACCATTTTTTATACGTCCCTGGCGCGGAACTCAAATTCTTCGCCCCTACCGGGCAGGATAAACCCTGGACCAGCGGCAGTTTTGGCTGCGTGCGCGACAACGGCCAGCGCCTCCATGAGGGCCTCGATATCCGCCATCTGCAGACCGACCGCCGCGGCGAACCCACCGATCAAGTCATGGCCACCGCCGACGGCACGGTCGTTTACATCAGCACCCGTCCATCGCTCTCCAATTACGGCAACTACATCGTCATCCGCCATGTCATCCAGGGCATTGAGATTTACTCCCTCTACGCGCATCTGAAAGCGCCCCGGCCCGGACTGGTCGTCGGCGAGCAGGTCAAGGCCGGCGAAATCATCGCCACCATGGGGCGCACCTCAAATGCCGAAACCATTGCCCAATGGCGCGCGCACGTGCACTTTGAGTTGAACGTCCTCGTCAACGACAACTTTGCCTCATGGTGGAAGATTGCCTCCCCCAAGGAACGCAACGACCACGGCGAATGGAACGGTCAAAACCTTAATGGCCTCGACGTCCGCGAAATTCTTCTTCAGGAACACAATCCCAATGGATTCAACCTCCTGGATTTCATTCGCGGCCAGACTGAACTGTGTCGCGTCCTGGTTCGCGCCACCAATTTTCCCTACTTGCATCGCTATCCGATGCTCATTCTGCCCAATCCCGTTGCCCAGCGCGAAGGCGTGGCCGGATACGAGGTCGCCCTGAACTACAACGGGGTTGCCTTTGCCCTCATGCCGCGCGCCGCCTCCGAGATCAAAAGTCCCGCAAAATATCAATTGCTCTCCGTCAATGAACCCAATGAGATGGCCAATCCCTGCCGTCATCTCGTCGTCAAACGCGGCGGTCACTGGGAACTCGGCAACGAGGGCCTCCGCGAATTGGAATTGCTGACCTATTAATTGGGGAGCGCACGCGCCCTCGCGTGCAGCAGTTGACGCCCTCGTCAACCGCTTCGGCGCGTGGGGTATGCCTGTGGACTTCGGACTATTGACCCGTTCGATTTTGTTTCCGGGCAACATTACGCTTTTGCACATTTGTGCTTTAATAAGGTGATGCAAACCAAAAAAAGCGGCAGCGGGGGGAACGGGCTGCCAGCCCGTCACGGTCGGCAACTTGCCGGCCATTGCTTCTGCAAGCGGTACATCCTCACCGACTATGGTTGCGAACTATGGACTGTGGACTCACGCCTCGAGCCTGTCTTGGGCATAAAGCACGAAGACCATGACCGAACCAGTGGAAGGCAGCCGGTCAACATGGCCGCCAGCGATCACCTCTCCGGGCGCGGCACGGGCCGCCACGAACTAAATCAGTTACGCGAAGTTACGCGAAGTTACGTTTACTTAAACGCAACAACCAAACCATGCGGTCTCGAATTGACGCGAATTGACGTGAATTGACGCGAATTGACGTTTAACCCCGAAAACGAATTGAAGCGAATTGAAGCGAATTGAAGTTTATGCTCTCATCCCTCAACTCAAGCCTCTCTCAACTAATTCCAATGAATTCCAATGAATTCCAATGAATTCCAATCAGCGGACATTTGACAACCCCATTTTTACTCGTGATATTGAATTAATGATTGCTGAAAAGGAGCGTCCCAAACCGGAAGCGGCAGCCATTCTCCCGGACCAAAAACCCGCCCCCACCGCGCCGGAAAAAATTCCGATGTGGTACAAAAGCTGTATCATCTACGAAGTCCACGTCCGCGCCTTCCAGGACAGCGACGGCGACGGCACGGGTGATTTTGCCGGGCTGACCACCCGGTTGGATTATTTGCGCGACCTCGGCGTCACCGCGATCTGGCTCCTCCCATTTTATCCCTCGCCCCTCAAGGACGACGGCTATGACATCGCGGATTATTATGGTGTGCATCCGATGTACGGGACGCTTGCCGATTTCAAAGTGTTTCTGCGCGAAGCGCATCGCCGCGGCCTGCGCGTCATCACCGAGCTGGTGATGAATCACACCTCCGACCAGCACCCCTGGTTCCAACGCGCGCGTCTCGCGCCGCCCGGCAGCACCCTGCGCGATTTCTATGTCTGGAACGATTCGCCGGACAAATACAAAAGCGCCCGCATCATTTTCAAAGACGTGGAAATCTCCAATTGGACCTGGGAAGCCCGCGCCAAAGCGTTCTATTGGCATCGCTTCTTTTCACACCAACCGGACTTAAATTTCGAAAACCCGGTGGTCCACGAGGAAATGATCAAGGTGCTCGATTTCTGGTTCGACATGGGTGTGGACGGAATGCGGTTGGATGCCGTGCCCTATCTGTACGAGCGCGAAGGCACCAGTTGCGAAAATCTGCCGGAGACCCACGAGTTCCTGAAAAAACTGCGCAAACACGTGGACGAAAAATATGGCGATAAGATGTTGCTCGCCGAGGCGAACCAGTGGCCGGAAGATGCCGTCGCTTATTTCGGCAGCGGCCGGGGCGATGAATGTCACATGGCCTTTCATTTTCCGCTGATGCCCAGGTTGTTCATGGCCTTGCGCATGGAAGACCGTATTCCCATCGTTGATATTCTTGAGCAGACACCGCCCATCCCCGAAACCGCGCAATGGGCGCTCTTCCTGCGCAATCATGACGAGCTGACCCTCGAAATGGTCACCGATGAGGAGCGTGATTACATGTATCGCATGTATGCGCACGTGCAGCGCGCACGGCTGAACCTCGGCATCCGCCGCCGGCTCGCGCCGCTCGTCGGCAATGACCGCAAGCGCATCGAATTGCTCACCGCCCTGCTCCTCTCTCTGCCGGGTACACCCGTGATTTACTATGGCGATGAGATCGGCATGGGAGAAAACATCTATCTCGGCGACCGCAACGGCGTCCGCACACCGATGCAATGGAGTGCCGATAAAAACGCCGGATTCTCCCGGGCCAATCCGCAAAGCCTGTATCTGCCCATCAATCTCGATCCGGAAAATCATTACGAAGCCGTCAATGTGGAAGTGCAGGAACGCAACACCCATTCCCTGCTCTGGTGGATGCGCCGCATCATCGCGCTGTACAAACGCCAGAACGCCTTTGGCCGCGGCGTCATTGAATTCCTTCACCCCGAGAACCGAAAAATTTTCGCGTGCATCCGCCGATATCAAAACGAAATCATCCTCGTGGTCGCCAACTTGTCGCGCTTCGTCCAGCCGGTGGAACTGGACCTGGCAGCCTACCAGTCGCTCATGCCCGTTGAACTTTTCGGACGCGCCGAATTTCCCCCGATCACCGATAAACCTTACCCGCTCACCCTGGGGCCACACTCGTTTTATTGGTTCTCGCTGGAAACAAAGACCGAGGGCGAGACCGCCGGTCCCTCCGATGTTCGCACCACCCTCAATATCAACAGCGATTGGGAGGAAATCTTCGATGAGCGCCATCATGTCCAACTTGAACGCGCGTTGCAGCGCTGGCTTCCGACCCGCCCGTGGTTTCCCGACAAATCACGGGCCATCAAATACGCTCGTGTCCAGGAAATCGTACGTGTCCCTCTCCCGAATGAAAAGGCCTTCCTCACGCTCGTCCAGCTTGAATTCATCCAGGGCGACCCGGAAATCTATGTTCTCCCCCTTGGATGCGCCGTAGGCGAAGCGGCGGAAGCGATTGCGCGTGAATTGGCGCCCATCGTCATCGCCCGGCTTCATTTCAACGAGACGAATCAGGCCGGCGTCCTGTATGACGCCCTCGTTGGCAAGGAATTCCCGCGCGCCCTCCTCGACCTGATCTCCTCGGGGCAAAATCTCGAGGGCCGGTTCGGGTTGATCGAAGCCAACCGCACGGCCGAATTCGGAAAAATCACCGGCGAAAACCCCGGCGCTCTCGAACCCTCCATCCTCCGGGTCGAGCACAATAATTCGTCAGTCATCTTCGGGGACAAGGCGATTTTAAAATTTTTCCGCAAACTGGACCTTGGGGTCAATCCCGACCTGGAAATTTCGCGTTTTCTCACGTCACAAAAATTTCCTTTTTCGCCTCCTCTGGCGGGCGCGCTGGAACATCGTTCGGGACGCGATGAGCCGCGGACCCTGGCGATCCTCACGGCGTTTGTGCCCAAAGCAAAGGACGCCTGGGAATATACCCTCGACGCCCTCGGCAAATTTTATGAACGCGTGCAGACCCTGCCCCTCGAACAACGTGCCGCTCCCCTGCCCGCGGCCAGCGTCACCAGGCTTTCCTCCGCCGAATTGCCGGAGATTGCACGACATTTGATTGATACTTACGTGGAAAGCGCGCGCCTGCTGGGTGAACGCACGGCGGCCATGCACATGGCCCTGTCGAATGATGCCGAAAATAAAAATTTTTCACCCGAACCGTTTACACCGCATGCGCAGCGCTCTCTCTTCCAGTCCATGCGCAACCTCACGCAGCAAAATTTCCAATTGCTGCGGCGCCGGTTGAAAAAGCTGCCACCGGAAATACAGCCGCAGGCGGAGCGGGTGCTCCTGCTCGAACCGGAAATTATCAAACAATTTCGCGGCGTTTACGAACGGCGGATGGATTGCGACCGTATCCGCAATCACGGCGATTTTCATCTCGAACAAGTGCTTTATACCGGCAAAGATTTCCTCATCATTGACTTTGAAGGCGAACCGGCTGTCGCCGTCAGCGAACGCCGGCTCAAACGGTCGCCACTGCGGGATGTGACGGGAATGATTGAATCATTCCACTATGCCGCCTATGCGGCGTTGCTGAAGCAAATCGAGCGCGGCAACCTGGCTCCCGAGCAATTGCAGCAAATGATTTTGTGGACTCGCTTCTGGGCGCGTTGGGTCGGCGCGATTTATTTCAAGGCCTACCGACAGGCGGTCGCCGGCACACGCTTTCTGCCGCCGGATGAAACTGATTTGCAAGTGCTCACCAGCGCCTTTCTCCTGCGTAAAGCCATTTATGAAGTCGGCTACGAATTGCGGGAGCGTCCCGAGTGGTTAAAAATTCCTTTGCAGGAAATACTGGAAATGGCCGGAGAATCCATTTCCAACAAGGCATGATTGCCCAAATCTGAAATTTTTCGTAAAAAACCGATGAGCGATGGCGTTTAGATTCTTCGACGATGGCCGGAACATTTGAGGCGAACTTCTGTGGTCAACTTGTTGCACTAATCAGCCTTTTTGCATAAGGGTCGCGTGTTCTGTTATCTCCCTTATTTCATAAGCGTGTTCGCCGTTCACGACTCCCCGCTTGCGGCCATGCGCGTTCAAGTGTAATTTTTCGCCATGAGCGCACATGAAGTTTTGGAACAGGTCAAGGCATTGCCGCCGCGAGAGCGCCGGAAATTCTTTGAAAGCGTCCATGAACTGGAAACATCGGAAGCCGCGTTGCCCAACCGTGGTGAAGTGGCCCGACAACTGATGGGCACGGGCAGGCGCTGGCTAAAGCCAGGAGCCGACCCCATAGGTGATTTGATTCGAGAACGCGAGCAGGATGACAAACTCGATCAGGCCGACGAACGGCAATGACCCATTTACTGGATACGTCGGCGTTATTGGCCCATTATCTCGCTGAACCGGGCGCGGCTCGCGTTCAGGCTCTTTTTGAGGATGCGGCGGTCGTAGCGGGAACTTCCATCCTGGCACTGTTCGAGTTTGAAATGCGCTTGCACCAGCTTGGGATTGACGCTGCAACGCGCACGGTAGAAGTGAATCGTTATCGGGCGTTGTTAAATGAAATTGTGAACGTGGATGAGGCCGTCCGAAACGAGGGCGTTCGGTTGAGAATAAGTGCAACGGCTCGCGCTTCCGCAATGGACACCTTGATTGCCGCTACTGCGTCATTGCGTGGCGCAATTTTGGTTCACCGCGATCCACATTTCACGGCAATTCCAGCGGCCATACTGAAACAAGAGATACTCCCTCCAAAGCAATAATGGGAGCGGACAAGATTCAGTCGATCAACTGGCTAGTGGCGCGTCATGCGGGACGCCGGCCCTCAGCCGCCAGCCGCTCCTTGAAATTCAAATCGAATATCCTTTAATTATTGGCCCACCGCAATTCGCGCATCGGAATGCCTGCCGAAGCGTTTGCTCCAGTCGTGGCTCGAATAAGGTTCCCGCTGAAAAATTTGAAGATACCGTTTGGGCAATGATCGCAATACCGCTTCAAACTCTTTCTCGTACTGTTCCGCCATCGCCGCCGAATATCCGATACTCTTGTTCTTTCGCCCGCCGAAAATGATTTCCCGCTGTTTTGTCCCGATGTGAAAAAACTCGAACATCGCGCGGACCTTCGCGGCATCATTCAATTCGCGCGGGCAATTCAGGGTAAAGCACCGCTCTTGGAGGTTGTTTTCATCCAGAAAACTCATCGCGCGATTTTCGATTTCGATCCACTGGATCAAATACCATTGGAACAGCGATAGTTTTTCGGCGGCATAGTTTTGGAAAATTTCTTCATTGCCGGTCAAGGCCCAGACAAAATGGCGCTTCAGATCGTCACCCCGGTAAAAATGAAAAGGCACGCGAACGCGCCGCCGCCACATCTCGCGATACGCTTCGCTGGCCGCGACTCTGATCGGGTCACGAACGAGATGAACCAGTTCCAGGTGGGGAAACACCTCAAGCGCTGCCACGTATGCGGATTTCAGGAAGGCATGGCTGGATTCCAGATAAATCGAGCCTGGACGCTTTTCGATCCAGTCACGTTTCCTTTCCAGCCGTGCCCGGACTTTTTCCACGCGGCCGGCATAAGCGTCGTAGATGGCCCGGCCAAACATCGTCGGGTTTCCAAAGTCGAAGAACGTCTCGTGCCGGGAAACACAGTCGCGGGCGTTCAGGTGGAAAAGATTACGCAGATAAAGTGTTCCCGTCCGCGCCTCCGTTAACGTGAAAATGACCTTCTTCATTCACGCAGCTTTTTCTGCACGCAGACGACTTCCACCGGCTCGGCGATCTCGGGCCGGAAAATGGTGGTAAGCTTCCGGTCAAAAACCGAAAAGCCAAAACGCGAGTAGCCGTTTTCCGGCCGGCGATTTTGCAGGGAAAAGAAGGCGCCGTAACAATTTTCCACGCCGCATTGGTACAATTGTTTTTCGTACGCCCGCCACAAGCGGCAAGCGAGGCCGTGGCCGCGATATTTTTTTATGATGTCCAGGTGCAGATGCGCCGCGCGTTCCGGATGCCGCGGCTGCTCGCGATAACCGCTGGTCAGCAGCCAGCGGATGAATTCTTTCGAGCGCGGATGCCGCGAATAACGGCCGGACGCGGCGCGGGCGATCAACTTCATTGTGGTTTGGAAGCCCGAATACAACAACGTATAATCAAATGACCGCGAAACTGAACCCAGCAAATAACCCACCACCTGGCCGCCGGCATCCGCCACCCAGGCGTAATTCGGCTCGTAATTCAAATAGGGGCTGGTGAAAAGATCGGCAAAAATCTCGCGATCGGTGAAAATGGTTTCAATGGGATCGCCCAGGAAGCCGGTATCACAACAGATCCGGCGGATGGTGGTACGGTCGGCCGCGGTGTAGGGCCGAATGATGACGGTATCAGCAAGATGGCCGTTTGCGCCATTGCTGTGGCCATTGCCGTTTAAATAATGTTTGGAGGTTGTGCCGTTCACTCCTTCTCCAACGGGCAAGTTGGTCATCATGTTTCCAATGTGTTCCGGTTTGGTGCCATTATCGGCTGCTACGCCTAAACATGGATTAATTTTAAATTAAATCCAGTAACATTGCTGTAACATTTTTTAAGGTTCCGGCACAATTTGCGTGACACCTGAGCGCAATGGATTATATTTGCAGGCTTTCGACGACCCTATGGTCTAGCGGTTAGGACACCACCCTTTCACGGTGGTAGCCCGGGTTCGATTCCCGGTAGGGTCGCCAAACTTGTTAATATAATGCCTGATAAAAGAGGTGCCATGAAAACATTTCCCTTCGCGTTAGCCCTCTTGCTCGGTGCATTACCCACCTTCGCTCAGGGCACTGCATTCAACTATCAGGGGCACCTCGACGTCAGCAACAGCCCCGCCTATGGCAATTTCGACCTGCAATTCGCGCTGTACGCCAACAGCACCGGCGGCAGCCCGACCGCCGGGCCGGTCACCAACACCGCCGTTGCCGTGACCAATGGAATTTTCACCACCGCCATCAATTTCGGCTCCGGCGCTTTCACCGGCGCCACCAACTGGCTCGATATCGCCGTGCGCACCAACTTGCCTGCTTTCTTTACCGAGTTGACGCCACGCCAACAGATACTGCCCGTCCCTTATGCCATTTACGCCGGCACCGCGGCAACGGCGACCACTGCCGTAACCGCCAGCAACGTCGCCCTGGGTGCTATCTCCGGTTCTGACATCGCCGCAAGCACCATCACCGCAGCCAACATCGCCTCGGGCCAGGTCGTAAAATCTCTCGATGGCCTCTCCGACGCCGTCACCCTGGCTGCCGCAAACAACCTCTATGTGACAACCAATGGAAATATCCTGACGATTGGCGGCGGAATTGATTATGTATTTGGGTATTACTATCTGTCCGTGTCCGGCAGTTATACTTTGACCTCCAAAAGTCCCATCCCGATCAGTAACGACTATCTCAATGGCTGGACTTATAATAACAGCACCGCCGCTTTGTTGGTGCCCGCTACCGGCTATTATCTGATCCAATATAGTGGGTTCACCTATTCTTCGTCTGACACGGGCGGCGAGCGAATCGCGGTCGCCGTCAACGGATCAACCACTTCGTTTTTGAATGGCAGCGACACGTACACTTTTAACGGGCAGTGGGGCCAGTTTTCCAGCACCTTTATCGCCCCGCTTACCGCAGGCCAGACGATTCAATTTCTCAACTTCTCAGCTTCCACGGTTGTCCTCGAAGTCCAGACCGGCACGGGAACCATCTTCTCGTTTTCCATCACCCGCATCAATTGATTCGAAGAGTCTTTCCTGCCCGCCCCCGGTGGCGAGAAGTGGCCAGTGCCGCTTGCCACTGCCGCTTGCCACTGTCGCTTGCCACTGTCGCTTGCCACTGTCGCTTGCCACTTGCGCCATTTGCCCTTTCCGATGAAACTTGTTCCGCATGGATTGGCTCGACAAAATTTCGCGGTTTTGGCCCCATATTGCCGCCGGTTTCGATTTTCTCGCCGCCCTGGTCGCTTCATTCCATGCTCTTCTCCATAAGCGCGATTCACGCGCGGCCGCCCTTTGGCTGGGGGTGATCTGGTTCCTGCCATTGTTCGGGCCCCTCCTCTATCTTACTCTCGGCTTCAATCGCATCCGCCGCCGCGCAGTTTCTTTGGGCGTGATGACCCGCTTGAAGGCCGCGGCCGAAATCCACGAACTGCCCCAGCTCAAAGCCGACCATCTCAAAACTCTCGCCCTGGCCGTGCAACGCATCGCCAAACGTCCGCTGACGGTTGGTAACAAAATTGAACCCCTTATCAACGGCGATGAAGCTTTCCCCGCCATGCTCGAGGCGATTGACTCGGCGAAAATCTCGATTTCCTTCTGCACTTATATTTTCGACAATGACGACGCCGGCCGGCAATTCCTCGCCGCCTTCGCCCGCGCAATCGGGCGCGGCGTCGAAGTGCGTGTCCTGGTGGATGCCGCGGGCGCGCGGTATTCCTGGCCGCCGATCACCTGGAAGTTGCGCCACGCCAAAATCCCCTATGCCAGGTTCCTGCCCGCTTCTTTGCTGGCTCCCTGGCGTGTCGCCGGCATCAATCTTCGTAATCACCGCAAATTGCTCATCGTGGATGGGAAGAACGCCTTCACCGGCGGCATCAATATCCGCCAGGGAAATGTCCTCGCCCTGAAACCGAAGAACGGTATCCAGGACCTTCAATTTTCCGTTTCCGGCCCGGTCGTCGCCCAATTGCAGGAAGCCTTTGCCAGCGACTGGTATTTTTGCACCAACGAAATTCTCAAGGGCAAAAAGTGGTTCCCTGAATTGAGCAAATCCGGTGAAGTCATCGCCCGCGCCATCACCGACGGTCCGGACGCTGATTTTGAGAAACTGCGCCTCACTCTGCTTGCGGCACTCGCCGATGCCCAGTCATCCATCCAGGTGGTCACGCCTTATTTCCTTCCGGACGTCGCTCTCGTCACTGCCCTCAACGTCGCCGCGCTGCGCGGCGTCCGCGTTGACATCATTCTGCCGCAAGAAAACAATCTTCCGTTCGTCGGTTGGGCCTCGCGCTCCATGTGGTGGCAGGTGCTCGAGCGCGGTTGCCGCATCTGGCTTACCCCTCCGCCCTTCGACCATTCCAAGCTCATGATCGTTGACCACCATTGGGTCTTTCTCGGGTCTGCCAACTGGGACACGCGCAGCCTCCGTCTCAATTTCGAATTAAACGTCGAGTGTTACGGCCACGAATTGGCCGATGTCATGGCAAAATTCATCCGTAAAAAAATCGCGTCCGCGCGCGAAGTCACCCTCGCCCAGATTGATAAACGCCCGTTGCCGGAAAAATTGCGCGACGCCGCGGCCCGGTTATTTTCGCCCTATTTATGAAAACATTCGACAGTCTCACCGAACAGGAAGTCCTCGCTCTGGCCATTTCGCTGGAGGAAGAGGATGCGCGAATCTACGAAGACTTTGCCGATGGCCTCGAAACAAGTTATCCGCAACAAGCCGATAAGTTTCGGAAGATGCGCCATGAGGAAGACCGCCATCGCCACCGGTTGCTTGAATTATACAAAACGCGATTCGGCGATCATGTCCCCCACATCCGCCGCCAGGACGTGCGCGGTTTTGTTGATCGCAAGCCGGTCTGGCTCATCCGGCCGCTCGGGTTGAAAACAGTCCAAAAGACCGCCGAAAGCATGGAGGTGGAGACTTCTCGCTTTTATGAAGCGGCCTGCCGCCGGACCACCGATACCGGCATCCGGCAATTGCTCGGCGACCTGGCCGAGGAAGAACGCGGGCACGCCCATACCGCTGAACAGATTGCCCAAACCAAATTGAGCGAGGACGAAAAATCCCGGGCCAACCGGTTGTTCATCCTGCAAGTGGTCCAACCCGGGCTGGCCGGACTAATGGATGGTTCCGTTTCCACTTTGGCGCCGCTCTTTGCCGCGGCCTTCGCCACGCATAACAGCACCGAGACCTTCCTGGTGGGAATCGCCGCCAGCGTCGGCGCCGGCATCAGCATGGGGTTTGCGGAAGCGCTTTCTGACGATGGCAGTTTGACCGGCCGCGGCCATCCCTGGGCGCGCGGGTTCGTCTGCGGCGGCATGACCGCCCTCGGCGGCCTCGGCCATACCTTGCCTTATCTGATCCCAAACGTGAAGACTGCCACCTCCATCGCCGTCGGGGTCGTCCTCGTGGAATTGTGCGTCATCTCCTGGATCCGCCATAAATTCATGGATACGCCACTCATTTCCGCCTTATTGCAAATCCTGCTGGGCGGCGCGCTGGTATTTCTTGCGGGAATCCTGATTGGAAATTCATAAATGGGTGAATGGGCTGAAAATCGGATTGCCAGAGGATAGCTCATCTGATAGATTAAAAAGGATAAATGCACGACCGAACTCCCAACAAAGTAAAGGTGCGCGAAGCGACGCTGGAATGGCGCTTGAATCAGCCGCGGCTTACACGCGTGGAGGCTCTGCGGCAGTTGCAGAAAACGATGCCACTGAGCGCGAGCGCGCTGGCCGAATTGCAGCAGAGCAACAACGGCTCATCGAATGGGCACGGGCCAACGGGAAAATAGGGTCAAAGCAGGAAGGGTTATTGGCATTCGATCTTTTTCCAAAAAACGTGAAAAGGGGAACGGATGGAGTGCTGGGAGCAATTGATCCAGTGATTCAACGTGTCACGTCTGAGATGGCGGATTTTCTGCGCGAGCACCCGGATAGAATGCAATGATATGTCTTCTTAAAGTTTTTGCCCTTCTCACTCTCAATGAGGTAAATTCACTTCATGCCGCCGAATTTAAAACCGGAAAACAAGGAGCTTCGCGAGCGTCTCCAGCACATCCGTAACGCCATGCTCAAATTGCACAAGGCCCTCGCGGACTCCGATCGTGACACCTACGAAAAGACCTTTGGAAAAATCTCCTCGCCCAACCATTTCCTGAAACTTTTGACCGGCGATCCCTGGTTTGCCTGGTTGCACCCGATCTCGCTGCTCATCGTCTCCATGGATGAAGCACTCGACGAAAAGGAGCCTTTGACCGCCACCAAAGTCAATGTCTTCATCAAGGAAAGCCGCCAGCTCCTGGCGCCCTCCGAGACGGGCGAAGAATTCTCCCGCCATTACTTCGATGCGTTGCAGCGGGACCCGGATGTCGTCTTTGCCCATGCGGATGCCACGAAACTCCTTAAGGCAAAAAAGTAATATCAGGTCAAAATGATCTTGTCGCCTTCTTTCAGGGTGACGATGGCTTTTTTCCAGTTGGGCGCTTTGCCGGCCTGGGCGGTGCGCAGGCGGCGGGCTTTGCCGCGGACATTCAGCGTATTCACGCGCAGCACTTTAACCTTGAAAAGCTCCTGCACCGCCTGGCGGATCTGCGTTTTGTTGGCGCGCGGATCGGCCTTGACCGTGTATTGATTGTACTTCTCGCCCTGGCGTGTGCCTTTTTCCGTCAGGCGGACGGTTTGAATGACTTCAAAAGTGTTCATGGTTCGTAATTTGTTACAATGTTGAAGCGTTGAAGCGGCGAGCATTGAGTTCGATTCAACGCTTCAGCGCTTCACTTCAACGAATTTATTCGTTGCTCAATCTTTGTTCCACTTTCTCAAAAGCGTCTTTGGTGAAGATCAACTTGTCCGGCCGCAACACATCGTACGTGTTCAGTGAATCGCTCGTGGTCAACGTGACTTTCTCGATGTTGCGCGCGGCGAGCGTGAGGTTTTTGTCCACGCCGTTGGAAACGACCAGCGTCGTGCCTTTCATCTCCAGCCTGGCCATCAGCCCGGCGAAATCTTTTGTCTTGGGGGATTCCAATTTCAGATCGTCCACGACGACGACGTCGCCGGCCTTGAGGCGTTCAGTCAACGCTTTGCGCAATGAAAGTTGCCTGGTCTTTTTGGAAACTTTCTTGCTGAAATCACGCATGCGCGGTCCGAACACCACGCCGCCCCCCACCCACAACGGGGATTGGTTTGAACCCGCGCGAGCGCGGCCGGTGCCCTTTTGGCGCCACGGTTTCTTGTTGGAGCCGGACACTTCGCCGACATTCTTGGTGTGGGCGGTGCCGCTGCGCTGGCCCGCCCGGTAGGCGGTGACCGTATCATGCACGGCCTGCGTGCCGCGTCCGCCTTCAACGAGTTCGAACTTCACTTCGAGTTCGCCCTGGTCTTTTCCTTCGAGATTCTTAATGGCAATTTTCATGGCCTAATTACTTTTTAGCCTCGGCGGGTTTCGCTTCGGGTTTCTTTTCGGCAGCACCCTTCTTCTTCATCGGGGCGAGGCTGACCGGCGGTTTCCAGCCCTTGGGACGTTTCTTCGATTCGCGGATGACGATATAATCGCCTTCGGCACCGGGAATCGAACCTCTGATCAGCAATAAATTCTCCGCTTCGCGCACCTGGATGACTTCCAGGTTCTGCGTGGTGCGGCTGTCCTGGCCCATGTGACCGGGCATCTTCATTCCGCGCATGACTGTGCCGGGGAACAAACGTTGCCCGATGGCGCCGCCGCGGCGATGCCAGCCTTTCGCGCCGTGCGTCGAATCGCCACCCTTAAAACGATGTCGTTTGACGACGCCCTCAAATCCACGGCCTTTGGTAACGCCGATGGCATCGATGAAATCGCCGGGCGCGAACAGGGTAACGCCGACGACATCGCCGGGTTTCACTTCCTTCGAGAAATTGCGGAATTCCCTGATGCGTTTGACCGCCGCGCCATTGTGCTTCTTGATGTGGCCGAGCAACGGTTTGGTCAGGCGATGTTCCTTTTGGTCGTCGAAGCCGAGTTGAACGGCGTTGTACCCGTCTTTGCCCGCTTGCGCTTTGACCTGCAACACGCGGTTGGGTCCGGCGAGTACGACTGACACCGCCACGACATTGCCGCGGGTGTCATAGACGCGCGTGTGTCCGAGTTTTTTTCCTAAAAGTCCGAGTGGCATAAAATCAAATCTTGATGGTGATATCGACGCCGGCGGGGAGGTTGAGCTTCTTCAGTTCATCGACGGTCTTGGCGGTTGGGTCGAGGATATCAATGAGACGCTTGTGGGTGCGTTGCTCGAAAGTTTCCTGCGATTTTTTGTCCGCATGCGGCGAGCGCAGCACGGTGAAGCGTTCGATGCGGGTCGGGAGCGGGATGGGTCCGGCCACGCGGGCGCCGGTGCGTTTGACCGTGTCCGCGATTTCGCGCGCGGACTGGTCAATGACCCGGTGGTCATAGGCCTTGAGGCGAATTCTGATGCGTTGTGCAGCCATACAAAGAGCAATTATCTGTTAATGGTTAATAAACGTCCGCCCTGGATATTCCAAAAGCGGACGCGAAGTTTATCATTCAGGGGGCACGGTGCAAGAAATATTTTAAAGATTTTTTGGAGTGATGATGGGGAATTCAGCGCGCAAAGATGCCAGGACGCAACCAAGAGGATAGAAGGTGGAGAATGGGGGGATGGAGCTTGCGGGAAAACGGAAGGGTCACTGCGGCGCGATTGGAAAACGTTCAACATTCAATGCAGAAACACCCCTAAGGTATCGTCGTGGCCCTGAACCACTGGGAAGGCGAAGCGGGTGTGTTAGTAAAATCAAAGATGCCGTTGGTGGAGGTGGTATTCGTATAGACCGACGTCCAGTTGACCAAATCACTGGACGATTGGATGACACACAGGCGATTCGCCCCGGTGCTCAATTGCAATTGCAATGGCCCGCCGCCGACATTGCTGGCCGTTAGCCACATGTCCGGATTCAATGCCTTTCGCAGGTTCAGGCGTCCACCGGTAATGCACTTGCCTTGCAGAGACGGCAAGGGGTCCGTGGCATTCAAGAGACGCCAGATGATTTGGTGGTAATTCTCCGTCGGATACTTTGCCAGCATCAACGCCAGCGCCCCGGACACATAAGCTGCGGAAAAAGAAGTGCCGGCTACGTTGATGCTGCCATTCGGCGGCCAATAATACGAATCGGAGGCGGCGAAGGTGGTGTAAATCTGGTCCCCCGGCGCAGCCAACATCACATTTGTGGCTCCATAATTTGAAAATTGACCCAGGGCATCCGTCCGGGTCGTATAAGCGACCGATACGACATTATCCAACCCGTAACAGGTCGGGTAATCGGGAGTGACATCGTCGTTGGCGGAATTGTTGCCTGCGGAGGCCACCCAGATGACACCCGCGTTTTGCACCGATACAATCGCGTTGGAAAGCGCCAAAGAGGCGGTTGGGCTGTCAAAACTGGCATTGATGATTTGCGCGCCGTTCGCCAGAGCGTAATCGATGCAGGCAATCACCGTGGAATCGCTGCCGCTGCCATTGTTCAAACATTTGCAAGCCATCATCCGCACCTGCCAGGCCACGCCGGTCACCCCCACCCCATTATTGCCGACGGCACCCAGCACGCCGGCGACCATGGTTCCGTGGCTGCTGGAGTCGTCGCTGGGATCGTTCGTCCCATCAAATGCATTGTAGCCATGCCCGCCGTCAACCGGGTTCAACCACATGTTGGCAGCCAGGTCCTGGTGCGTGTAGCGGATACCCGAGTCCAAAACCGCTACTACGATGTTGCTCGCCGAAGTCAACACGTCCCAGGCGTCGGGCGCATCGATGTCCGCGCCGGGTGTGCCGCCGTTCTGGCCGTAATTGTACAGCGCCCACAACGTCCCGTTCACAAACGCAGGATCGTTTGGCGTTATCGCATCGGGGTAAACCGGATAATCCGGCTCGGCAAACTCCACCAATCCGCTCTTTTGGTATTTGGCGATGAGGTCCGGCACTGTTTCGTTTGCCGGGACACTGATGAGTTGTGTCCCACCGGAATGAAACGTCCGCCTTAACACGGAGCCATGTGCGGTATGAAATGCCATGAGCGCGCCAGGCGCCACGCCGGCTTTGGGTTGAATCAGGATTTGGTCCGTCCGATATGCCGCCGGGGAATTGGTGGCTCCGAACGCTGCAAATGACGCCAATAAGAGCACCCATGCCAAACCGATGACGATAAAAAGTTTGGCGGCGTTCGTTTTCATGACTGAATTGCCATTCTCGACTTGAAATTGAAATGCGTCAATGAGGTTCTCTATTCTTAACCCTGTTGAAAGCCAGATGGCGGACGAGCGGCTCAGGGGTTCAATGCGCGAAATTTTCTTTGGGGGAATTCTTTCAGGGTATTTGTCTGGCGTTGGACGCTGCCTGGGGCAGCTCGTTCCTCGCAACCCCATCTGAGTGATTGAATCCCAACGGAGACCTCTGAAAAAGTGTAGCAGCGGACATGAGTCCGCTCTAATTCCGTTCAAAAACCAAAGAAAAGATAGAGCCGAATCATGTCAGCTGCTACGCAAAAAGGAGTTTTGCAGAGGTCTACTTCGGGATAATCCGCCGCCCCTCTGGCAACAAAAAAGTCCGGGAACTTTTATTCCCGGACTTTGCAAAGTTGGCGGTGCGCTGTTTAGGTGCGTGCCGCCGGTTTTTTGGAGGACTGCTCCAAAATCGTCTGCAGGACACTGTTTGGCACCTGCTCGAAGGTCAGCGGCTCCATCGAGTACGACGCGCGGCCTTTGGACAGGGAACGAATGGCGGTGGCGTAACCAAACATTTCGGCCAGCGGCACTTGCGCGTTCACAATCGTCTGGCCCTGCTTGGCTTCGATGTTGATAATCATCCCGCGCCGGCGGGTGATGTCGCCAATCAAATCGCCTTGATATTCATCGGGCGTGGTCAGCTCCACTTTCATGATCGGTTCGAGCAAAATCGGACCGGCTTTTTTGAAGGCGTCTTTGAGCGCGAAAATGCCCGCCATCTTGAACGCGAGTTCGTTCGAGTCCACTTCGTGGAACGTACCGTCCACGACCTGCGCTTTGATATCGATGACCTGGTAGCCGGCATAGACGCCGCCTTTGATAGCTTCCTCGATGCCGTCGATGACCGCCGGAATGTATTCCTTGGGGATGGCGCCGCCGACAACCTCGTTTTCCACGAGCACGCCCTTGCCTTTTTCGTTGGGCTGTACTTTGATGAGGGCGTGGCCGTATTGGCCGCGTCCACCCGATTGGCGGATGAATTTGCCTTCGCCCTCAGCTTCCTTCGTGATGGTCTCGCGATACGCGATCTGGGGCGCGCCAGTATTGGCTTCCACTTTGAACTCGCGTTTCAGGCGGTCGGTGATGATTTCCAGATGCAACTCGCCCATGCCGGCGATGATGAGCTGGCCGGTCTCCTCGTTGGTGAAACAACGGAACGTGGGGTCTTCTTCCGCGAGGCGTTGAAGGCCCTCGGACATCTTGTCGCGGTCCTGCTTGGTCTTGGGTTCCACGGCCATGCTGATGACCGGCTCGGGGAACGTCGGCGGTTCGAGGGTGATTTCAAAGTCTTCATCGGCCAGCGTGTCGCCGGTGGTGATGTTGCGCAGGCCAACCAGCGCGGCGATATCGCCGGCGAAGGCCTGCTCAATATCTTTCCGCTCGCTGCCCTGGATGATCATGAGCCGGCTCACGCGCTCGCGTTTGCGAGTGCGTGGATTATAGATGGTATCGCCCTTCTTCAGCGTACCGGAATAGACACGGAAAAACACCAGCTTGCCGGCATAGGGATCGGTCCACAATTTGAACGCGAGCGAGCAGAACTTGTTGGTGTCTGCGACTTCCACCACGACTTTGTTTTCCGTTCCCGGCTCAAGGCCTTCGGCCGGCGGGACGTCGAGTGGCCCGGGCAGATAATCCACCACGGCATCGAGCAACGGCTGCACGGCTTTCTTTTTGAACGCCGACCCGCAAAGGACCGGCACCAGTTCAATCTTGCAGGTCAAACGGCGGATGGCCGCCTTGAGCACTTCCGGAGTGATCGGCTTCTCTTCCAGCACCAATTCAGCGATCGCGTCGTCCTTATTCGAGACGGCGTCGATCAATTCCGCCAGCGCGGCTTTGGCGCGGTCTTGATATTCAGCGGGAATTTCCGTGACCTCGTAATTCAATCCTTCATTGGCCTCGCCCGGTCCCCATTGCAATGCTTTCTGGTTAACGACGTCAATCACGCCTTCAAATCCAGTGGTCACAGGCCGTCCTTCAGCCTCGGTTGGACCGGCGCCGATGGGCAGGAAAACCGGATACGCATACGCGCGCAGTTTGGTGCGCATATCATTCAACGCGTTTTCAAAGTTCGCGCCGATACGGTCCATCTTGTTGACGAAGGCGATGCGCGGAACCTTGTACTTGGTCGCCTGGCGCCAAACGGTTTCCGATTGCGGTTGCACACCGGCCACGCCGCAGAACACTGCGACCGCGCCGTCGAGCACGCGCATGGAGCGCTCCACCTCGGCCGTGAAATCCACGTGCCCCGGAGTATCAATGATGTTGATGCGCTGGGGGATGCCATTAAACGCCTTATAAATTTTATCTTCGCCCGGCTTGTTTTGTTTCTGGGTCCAGAAACAGGTCACGGCGGCGCTGGTGATGGTGATGCCGCGCTCACGCTCCTGCTCCATCCAGTCGGTCACGGTATTGCCGTCGTCCACGTCGCCGATCTTGTGGATCAGGCCCGTGTAAAAGAGGATACGCTCGGTCGTGGTCGTTTTACCCGCGTCGATGTGGGCGGCGATGCCGATGTTGCGCGTGCGCTCCAGCGTGTATTCACGCTTGGGCGAGTTCAACGCCTTGGTTTTCTCATCAATAACAGCACTCATTTTGGTTCTTTAAATGTTGAACCGTTAAATCGTCTTGGCCGAACCGCCGGCTACGATTTAACGGTTCACGGAATCCTTAATTTATACTACCAGCGAAAATGTGCAAACGCCTTGTTTGCCTGGGCCATCTTATGGACTTCATCGCGCTTGCGGATGGCGTTCCCCTGCCCCTGGTACGCTTCCATGATTTCCGCCGCCAGGGCTTCGCGCATGGCTTGTCCTTTGCGGGAATCCGCAAAATCAACGATCCAACGCAACGCGAGCGCATTCTGGCGGTCCGACGGGATCTCCATGGGCACCTGGTAGGTGGCGCCGCCAACGCGGCGCGCCTTGGTTTCGATGCGCGGCTTGGCGTTATCGACTGCCCGCTGCAAAATCTCGATCGGGTTGCTCGCCGGGTTCTTTTCAGAAATCGTGTCAAAGGCGCCGTAAACGATCTTTTGCGCGGTGGTCTTCTTGCCACAGATCATCACGGTGTTCACGAGGCGGGACACCAGTTGGCTGTGAAATTTGCCGTCTTTGGTGAGCGGCCGTTTGGTTGCTTGTCGTCTCCGGGACATAAATTAAAAAACGATGATGGATGATGGATGATGGATGATGGTAAGCTCGCCGTTGCGCGAGCAATTTTCTATTTTCGATTCTCTATTCTCCATCTTCGCGTTTCTGGGTTTATTTGGCTGCAGGAGCAGCGGCTGCTCCGGCGGCCGGGGCCTTGCCTTCTTTCGGGCGTTTGACTCCGTATTTGGAACGGCTCACGCGGCGTTTTTCCACGCCGGCGGCGTCGAGCGTGCCGCGCACGATGTGATAACGCACACCGGGCAAATCTTTCACGCGTCCGCCGCGCACCAGCACGATGGAGTGTTCCTGCAAATTATGTCCCTCGTCGGGGATATAGGCAATGATCTCATAGCCGTTGGTCAAACGCACCTTGGCGACTTTGCGCATGGCGGAGTTCGGCTTCTTGGGTGTGCGGGTCATGACCTGGATGCACACACCACGGCGAAACGGCGAGTTTTCCAAGGCAGGCGACTTGGACTTATATTTGACTCTGCGCCGTCCTTTACGGACGAGTTGGTTGATTGTCGGCATTTTATCCTAAAAAATAGGAACGCGGAATATAGCAGACACGTTGCGCCATGCAACACTAATTTAAGGTATTTTTGGGAACCCTCAATCCCGAAGGGATTGAATCACTCAGCCCAGCGTTGACGCGCAGCGGCTACGCTGGGTCAATTGCAAATAATTGATCAACCCTGCAAGGGTTGGATCAATCCCACACATACCGTTCATCAAATTCAATTTCATAACGCCGCAATAATTCCCGAAATTCACCCTGAAATGAAACTTTGCGATGATGCTCTTCCTGCGTGCATGAACCAAAAATTTTGCAAGGGATTGGGACATGATGGACAGGATGGGGAATGAATTAATTTGATTCAACTCTTTCAGAGTTGATGCTTTTGGCGACGTTACCCGTCGTAGCTCGTTCCTCGCAACGCCGGGCTGAATGATTTAATCCCTTCGGGGATTAATGCCAAAACAAAAAAAGCCGAGGTTATTCACCTCGGCTTCTGTAATTGTTCTTTGTTTACGCCAGCAGCGGATTTTCCGCCGGGGCTTCTTCCGCCGGGGCGTCCGCTTCAGGCTCGTCAGGGACCTCGACGAGGGGCTTGAGATGCACCCTGCGGTGATAGTCAAAGCCGGTGCCTGCCGGGATGATATGGCCCATAATGACGTTCTCTTTGAAGCCGCGGAGCGAATCCACTTTGGACCGCGTCGCCGCCTCGGTGAGGACGCGGGTGGTGTCCTGGAAGGACGCCGCGCTCAGGAAGCTGTCGGTTTCCAATGAGGCTTTCGTGATGCCGAGCAGCACCGGCGAAGCTTCGGCGGGTTTGCCGCCCATTTTCTCCACACGCTCGTTCTCGCCCTCGAAATCGAGCTTGTCGATTTGTTCGCCCCAGAGGAAGGACGTGTCGCCGGGTTCGGTGATGCGCACCTTGCGCAACATCTGGCGGACGATGATCTCGATGTGCTTGTCGTTGATGGTCACGCCTTGCAGGCGATAGACTTCCTGGACTTCGCTCACGAGATGCTCCTGCAATTCCTGCGGTCCGAGGACTTCCAGAATTTCATGCGGATCCATCGGTCCTTCGGTCAATTGCTGGCCTTTCTTGACGAGGTCGCCTTTGAAGACGATGACGTGTTTGCCGATGGGGATCAGATGCTCTTCCTCGGTGCCGGTGGCCGTATCTTTGATGACCACGGTGCGCTTGCCGCGAACGCTCGGACCAAAATCGACGAGACCGTCGATCTTCGAAATTTCAGAGGCGTCTTTCGGGCGGCGCGCTTCAAACAATTCCGCCACGCGCGGCAGACCGCCGGTGATGTCCTTGGTCTTGGACGTCTTGCGCGGCGTCTTGGCCATCAGCGTGCCGGCGACGATCTTGTCGGTTTCGTTCACAACAATATGCGCACCCGACGGAATCGGGTAATTCGCCACCACTTCGCCGCTGTCATCACTGATGATGATCTGCGGATGCAAATCTTCCTTGTGTTCGATGACGACCATGGCTTCCTGGCCGGTGGTCTCGTCCATTTCCTGTTTCATCGTGACACCCTCGATGATGTCGTGGAAGGCCACTTTGCCGGCTTTTTCCGACAAGATGGGGACGTTGTACGGGTCCCATTGCACGAAGGTGTCGCCCTTCTTGACTTTGGAGCCTTCCTTGAAGGAAATGACCGCGCCGATGACGACGGTGTGGTTCTCCAACTCGCGCCCATCATCGCCGATGATGAGCACCGCGCCGTTTTTATTCAGCACAATGTTGTTGCCGTCCTCGAGTTCGACCACGCGCAATTCGCTATAGCGGATGGCGCCGTCGTGCTTGGCTTTGATCTGCGGCACTTTGAAGACCTGCGCCGCCGTGCCACCGATGTGGAAGGTACGCATGGTCAACTGGGTGCCGGGTTCGCCGATGGATTGCGCGGCGATGATGCCGACCGCTTCGCCGAGTTTCACGGGAGCGCCGGTCGCCAGATTGCGGCCATAGCAATGGACGCAGATGCCGTGCTTGCTTTCGCAAGTCAGCACCGAGCGGATGCGGATGCGTTCGATCCCCGAGGTATCGATCGCCCTGGCCTTGTTCTCGTCGATTTCTTCGTTGGCGCGGACCAGGAACTCTTTCGGGTTCGTCGGATTGACGATGTCGTCGCAGGCGAAGCGCCCGACGAGGCGGTCGGCCAGTTTCACGACTTCGTCTTCGCCCTCATAAACGGCGCTGACCCAGATGCCGTTGGTGGTGCCGCAATCGTCCTCCTGGATGATGACATCCTGCGAGACGTCCACAAGCTTGCGGGTCATGTAACCGGAATCCGCGGTCTTGAGCGCGGTATCGGCCAGACCTTTGCGGGCGCCGTGGGTGGAAATGAAATATTCCAACACGGACAGCCCTTCGCGGAAGTTCGCGAGAATGGGTTTCTCGATGATGTCGCCGCTGGGCTTGGCCATGAGGCCGCGCAAACCGGCAAGCTGGCGCACTTGTTGTTTATTACCACGCGCGCCGGAATCCACCATCAGGTAAACCGGGTTGAATTCTTTTTTGCCCTGGTTTTGTTCCAGGGTGCGGAACATGACGCTGGAAATCTGGTCCGTGCAATGCGTCCAGATGTCCACGATCTTGTTGTAGCGTTCGCCGGGCGTGATGACGCCCTTGCGATATTGCTTCTCGACTTCCTTGATCTGCTTTTGGGCGGCGTCGATCTGTTCGTCGCGCTCTTTCGGGACGATCATGTCGTCGATGCCGATGCTCGCGCCGGATTTCGTCGCTTCGCGGAAGCCAAGCTCTTTCAGTTTGTCCAGCATGATGACCGTTTTTTCATGGCTGGTAAACTTGTAGCACTTCCAGATCAGGTCACCGAGTTCGGATTTCTTGACCGACTTATTATGAAACCCGAGTTCCGGCGGCCAGATTTCGCTGAAAATCACGCGCCCAACCGTGGTCTCGATGATTTTCTTCTCCGAGTTGCCCAGGACGGTGGTTTTGCCGAAATCGGGGTTCGCCATGCGAATGCGACTGTGCGTCTTCAACGCGCCGTCGCTGTGCGCATAGATCGCCTCCTCTTTCGTGCCGAAGAGCGGGAGCGTCCTGGTATCCGCCGGCATCGGGGTGCGCGGTTCGGCGGTGAGATAATACACGCCCAGCGTGATGTCCTGCGTCGGCGTGATAATCGGCTTCCCGCTCGAGGGGGAGAAGATGTTGTTCGTGGCCATCATCAACAGGCGCGCTTCCAGTTGCGCCTCGACCGAGAGAGGAACATGCACGGCCATCTGGTCGCCGTCGAAGTCCGCGTTGTAAGCGGTACAAACGAGCGGATGAATGCGGATGGCTTCGCCTTCGATCAATTGCGGCTCGAAGGCCTGGACGGACAAGCGATGCAACGTCGGGGCGCGATTCAGCAGGACCGGATGGCCCTTCGTCACCTCTTCGAGCACGTCCCAAACTTCTTTGGTCTGGCGCTCGATCATTTTCTTCGCGCTGCGGACGGTGTGAACGTAGCCCAGCTCTTTCAAGCGGCGGATGATGAACGGCTCGAACAGCACGAGCGCCATTTTTTTGGGCAACCCGCATTGATTCAATTTCAATTCCGGTCCGATGACGATGACCGAGCGTCCGGAATAATCCACGCGTTTGCCGAGCAGGTTTTGGCGAAAGCGTCCGCCCTTGCCTTTGAGCATGTCGCTGAGGGATTTCAACGAGCGGTTGCCCGCGCCCGTTACCGGGCGTCCGTGGCGGCCGTTGTCAAACAAGGCATCCACCGCTTCCTGCAACATGCGTTTTTCGTTGCGAATGATGACTTCCGGCGTCTTGAGCTGCAGCAACGTCTTGAGACGGTTGTTGCGGTTGATAACGCGGCGATAGAGATCGTTCAGATCGCTCGTCGCAAAACGTCCGCCTTCGAGCGGCACCAGCGGGCGCAAATCCGGAGGGATCACCGGCAGCACCGTGAGAATCATCCATTCGGGGCGGCTCTTGGACGACGCGAGTCCCTGGAGCAACTTGATACGCTTGGCCAATTTCTTGCGGATCTGTTTGCTCTTGGTTTCGGTCATCGCCTGTTGCAATTCCTCGACGCCTTTGGCGAGGTCCACTTTGGACAACGCCTCGCGCACGGCTTCGGCGCCCATCTTGGCGCTGAACGCCTCCACACCGTAGGTTTCCTTCGCTTCGCGATATTCGTTTTCGTTAAGCAATTGATTTTGCTTCAACGCCGTGTTGCCGGGGTCGATCACGAGGTAATCCTCGTAATAAATGACGCGCTCCAAATGACGGGCGGTCATGTCCAGCGCCAGGCCGATGCGCGAGGGCATGCACTTGAAGAACCAGATGTGCTGCACCGGCACGGCCAGCTCGATGTGGCCCATGCGCTCGCGGCGGACGCGCGCCAGCGTCACTTCCACGCCGCAACGGTCGCAGACGATGCCGCGATGCTTGATGCGCTTATACTTGCCACAGGAGCATTCCCAGTCTTTGACCGGACCGAAGATGCGTTCGCAGAACAAGCCGCCTTTTTCCGGCTTGAACGTGCGGTAATTGATCGTCTCGGGATTCTTGACCTCGCCTTTGCTCCACGACCGGATGGCGTCAGGGGAGGCGACGGTGATGCCGACGTAATCCACCTGGTTGACCTTGTCCAGTCCGAGCAATTCGCGGGCGTTTTCTTTTGAGCTAATCATAATAAATATTTTTCAGTTAATAAACCGTGTGCTATTTCCAATTTCACACAGTTGTCAAAGCCGCGACCGCTTCGCTGCTCCCATTTGGATGTTCCGCCGGGTTCGAATAGCCGACTTTCACGTCCAGTCCGAGCGATTGCATTTCTTTCACCAACACGTTGAACGATTCGGGGATGCCCGCTTCGAGCGAGTTGTCGCCCTTGACGATGCTCTCGTAAATCCGCGTGCGGCCTTGCACGTCGTCGGATTTGACCGTGAGTAATTCCTGCAGCGTGTAGGCCGCTCCGTAGGCTTCCATGGCCCAGACTTCCATTTCGCCGAAGCGCTGGCCGCCGTACTGCGCCTTGCCGCCGAGCGGCTGTTGGGTGACGAGCGAATAAGGCCCGACCGCGCGCGCATGGATTTTGTCCGCGACCAAGTGGCCGAGCTTCATCATGTAGATGTATCCCACGACGATCTCCTGGTCGAACGAGTCGCCCGTGCGGCCGTCGAACAGGATGGTCTTGGCGTGTTCCGGCAACTTCGCTTCCTTCAAATAATTGCGGATGTCCTTTTCCTTGATGCCGTCAAACACCGGCGTGGCGAATTTCAAGCCGAGCAATTTCGCCGCCCAGCCCAGGTGCGTTTCCAGCACCTGGCCGACATTCATACGCGAAGGCACGCCCAGCGGATTCAAGACGATCTCCACCGGAGTCCCGTCCGCGAGGAACGGCATGTCCTCTTCCTTGACGATGCGCGCGACGACACCTTTGTTGCCGTGGCGTCCCGCCATCTTGTCACCGACGGACAATTTGCGCTTGGACGCGATATAGACTTTGACAGATTTTACGATGCCGCTCTCGGCGCCTTCGCCGGCCTCGGCACGCTCGATTTCTTCATCGTACTGCATCTGGATGTCGTCAAATTTCTTTTTGAACTGGCCGATAATCTCGGTGATTTTGTTCCGGATCGGGGACGGGTCGATCTCGATGCGGTCATAGACGGTCGCGAGCTTGCGCAGCAGAGTCTTGGTGATCTTGCGGTTCGCCGGGATGATAATCTCGCCGGTCTCGGAATTCACCACGTCGAGCGGGATTTTTTCGCCGAGCAAAATGTTGCTTAACGCTTCCGTCAACTGGTCCTGCAATTCGCCGACCTTTTTCTTGTGTTCCTCTTCGATCTGTTTCGAGTGGCGTTTTTCCTCGCTCACGACGGAACGCACGGCGCGCTCGCCCTCTTTCTTCGACGAAACTTTCACGTCCATCACAATGCCGTAAGTGCCCGAGGGGACTTTGAGCGAAGTGTCCTTCACGTCGGCGGCTTTTTCGCCGAAGATCGCGCGGAGCAAACGTTCTTCCGGGGCCAGCTCGGTCTCGGATTTCGGAGTGATTTTGCCGACGAGGATGTCGCCGGGCTTCACTTCCGCGCCCACGCGGATGACGCCGTCCGGCCCGAGGTTCTTCAGCGCTTCATCGCCCAGGTTGGGGATGTCGCGCGTGATTTCTTCCGGCCCGAGTTTGGTATCGCGGGCGGCCACTTCAAATTCATCGATATGGATCGAAGTGAAGATGTCTTCCTTGACGATCTTCTCGCTGATGAGGATGGCGTCCTCGAAGTTGTAACCGTTCCACGGCATGAACGCCACGAGGACGTTGCGGCCGAGCGCCAGTTCGGCGTTCTGCGTGCAGGGTCCGTCGGCGATGACCTGTCCTTTGCGGATATGTTCGCCTTTGTGGACGAGAATCTTCTGGTTAATGCAGGTCGCCGCGTTGGAGCGCATGAATTTGCGGATGGGATAGACCCACACGCCCTTTTCGGGGTCATGCTTGATCTTCTTTTTCGTCTCCGGCAATTTTCCGTCTTCGGTGACAATGATCTGGTCGCCGGAAATAGAGGCCGCTTTGCCGGCTTCTTCGGCCACAACGACTGCGCGTGAATCGCGCGCCACGCGGTCTTCCATGCCCGTCGCCACCAGCGGGGCTTCCGTGACCAGCAACGGCACGGCCTGGCGTTGCATGTTCGAACCCATCAACGCGCGGTTCGCGTCATCGTGTTCGAGGAACGGGATCAAGCTTGCCGCGATCGAGACCAACTGCTTCGGCGAGATGTCCATGTAATGGACTTTATCCGGCTCGACGTCAACGAATTCACCACGCGCGCGGCAAACCACGCGTTCGGTCGTGAAATGGCCGCGGCCATCGATCGGCGAGTTCGCCTGCGCCACGATATATTGCTCCTCGCGGTCCGCGGTGAGAAAATCGATGTCTTCCGTCACACGCCCGTCTTTCACCTTGCGATAAGGCGTTTCCAGGAAACCGAATTCATTGATGCGCGCAAAGGTCGCCAGCGAGGCGATCAAACCGATGTTCGGGCCTTCCGGCGTTTCAATCGGGCAGATACGGCCGTAGTGGGAGGGATGAACGTCGCGGACTTCGAAGCCGGCGCGGTCGCGTGACAAGCCCCCGGGTCCGAGGGCGGACAAACGGCGCTTGTGAGTCAGTTCGGCCAGCGGATTGATCTGGTCCATGAACTGCGACAATTGCGAACGGCCAAAGAAATCGCGGATGACCGCTGACAATGCTTTTGGGTTGATCAGCTTCTGCGGCATCATCTGCTCGACGCTCTGGTCGAACAACGTCATGCGCTCCTTCACCAGGCGTTCCGTGCGGGCCAGGCCCACGCGGCATTGGTTGGCAAGCAATTCGCCGACGGTCCGGATGCGGCGGCTGCCGAGATGGTCGATGTCGTCCAGCGAACCTTCGCCCTTTTTCAGGCGCAGCAGATATTTCGTCGCAGCGCTCAAGTCGTCTTTCGTCAGGATGCGCGAGTCATTATCTTTGAGACCGAGCTTTTGGTTGATCTTGTAACGGCCAACGCGGCCCAAATCGTAACGTTTCGGGTCGAAGAAGAGGCGCTTGAGCAACGCGCGCGCATTCGCCGCGGTCGGCGGGTCGCCCGGGCGCAAGCGGCGATAGATGTCCTTCAACGCTTCGTCTTCATTTTTGGCCGGATCTTTCTTGAGGCATTTGATCATAACGCCTTCGTCCACGGACGTGTCCACAACCTTGATCTTGTCCACGCCCAATTCGGCGATCTGTTTGACGACGGCCTTGGAGAGCGGCTCGAACGCGCGCGCCACGACGAGGCCCTTTTCGGCGTCAGCCGCGTCCTGGGTCAAAACATAATTCTGCAAGTCATCCAGTTTTTCGGCCTCTTTGACCGACAGCTCTTTGACTTCGTAAAAAATCTTCAGGATTTCCTCGTCGGTGCCGCGGGTGGTCCCGCCATTGTCCTTCGACTTGGAACCTTTTTCCTTTTCTTCGTGGTCGAGGAAACTCAACGCGCGGAAAAAGGTCGTGGTCAAAAATTTCCGGCGGCGCTTTTTGCGGTCCAGATAGACATAGAGCAGGTCGCTCGTGTCGAATTGGGCCTCATACCATGAGCCGCGGTCGGGAATGACGCGGAAACTGTGAAGCATCTTGCCGTTCGGATGCTGGGTCGCTTCGAAGGCGATGCCCGGCGAGCGGTGCAACTGCGAGACCACGACACGTTCCGCGCCGTTAATGACGAAGGTGCCTTGCGGCGTCATCAGGGGCAGTTCGCCCATGAATACTTTTTCCTCTTTGGCGCTCTTGCCCTCTTCCTTGAGGAGGAAGGTCACATAAAGCGGCGCGCCGTAGGTAAGGCCTTCGCGCAGGCACTCCAGCCAGTCCACTTTCGGCTCGCCGATCTCATAGGAATCGTAGTCGAGCATGCATTTGGAGTCATAGCTCTCAATGGGGAAGACTTCGCGGAACACGGCTTCCAGGCCGTTGTGCTTGTCGCGTTTTTTGGGCGCGGTTTCGGCTTGGAGGAATTCCTTGTAGGAATTCGTCTGTAATTCGATCATGTTCGGCGGCGACACGATCTCTTTGATCTTGCCGAAGTTGATTCTTTCAGTGACTCGCGATGGCATTTTGACCTTTATTTTTCATCCTCATTCTCTTTCTCATCCTCACCCTCAATTAATGAGGATGACAACGACGAAAATGATTCATTTGTTTAACGACAATAAACAAGCCTGCCGCGTTCAGCAGCAAACTCGTTACCACATTTAGATATTAACCAATTCGTAACTTATTAATTTTCGCAAAAAAAATTGAATTTGGGGCGGCGCTCCAAAACGCCGCCCCAATATTATATTCTACTTCACTTCCACTTTCGCGCCAGCTTCTTCGAGCTTTTTCTTGGCAGCGTCAGTGTCAGCCTTGTTCGCGCCTTCCAGCACCGGCTTGGGTGCCCCTTCCACCAAAGCTTTTGCTTCAGCCAGGCCCAGGCCCGCTTTCACTTCGCGGACGGCTTTGATGACGGCGATCTTTTTGTCTGCCGGCACGGAGGCCAGGATCACGTCAAAGGTGTCTTTGGCAACCGCAGCCGGAGCAGCAGCCCCGCCAGCAGCACCACCGGGGGCCGCGGCAACCGCGACGGGCGCGGCGGCGGAAACACCCCATTTGGTTTCCAATTGCTTCACCAGGTCGGCGGCTTCGATCACCGTCAACTTGCTCAATTCTTCCACTAATGTTCCTAGTTCTGCCATAATACTACTTCTACCTTTCTTTCGTCTCGTCGTCCTCCGCGGCTACGGGGATTTCAGTTCACAGCCTGCAAACCGACGATTTACTGGTTTATTCGTTTGTTTGTTTCCCCGGCTCGATTCCTCGAACCGGAAATCTTTATTCGGCTTTTTCGCTCTTTGCCTTGATCACCTGCGCCAATTGGCTCGCCGGTGTATTGATCAATGTGACCAGCTTGGTCGCTGGCGCGTTCAACAGCCCCAGGAGCTTCGCGCGCAAGACGTCCAGGCTCGGGAGGTCCGCCAGCGCCATGATGGATGCTTCCTCCAGCCGCTGGTTGTTCAGGTAACCGAACTTGAGCTTGAGCTTGTCGAATTCAGCGCCGAAATTTTTCAGGGCTTTCGCCGCGGCGGAGATGTCTTTTTGCCCCGTCACGACCGCCATTTGCCCGGCGAGCGAGCCGTTCAATTCCGCGATCCCAGCCTCTCTGGCGGCCACGCGGAAAATCGAGTTCTTCACCACGTGTACTTCGGCGCCGGCCTGGGCAAGGCGTTTACGCAATTCGGCAAAATGGGTGACTTTCAGGCCCTTGTAACCGATCACGAGGAAGAACGGCGAAGCGTTCAACCGTTTCGCATACTCTTGTGTTAAAATCTTTTTTTCAGCACGCATATTATTGGTTCGTTAAATGGTTAAGCCGCCGTTGAAAATTCGCGCATGTCCACCGTGACCGGCGGGCTCATGGTGG
Source organism: uncultured Verrucomicrobiae bacterium (assembly GCA_963797825.1). Taxonomy (GTDB): domain Bacteria; phylum Verrucomicrobiota; class Verrucomicrobiia; order Limisphaerales; family UBA11358; genus UBA11358. The sequence continues at coordinate 34,995 of CAWCRR010000062.1, read as the reverse complement.
CGGACAGCGTGCAACTCCTCATGTATTCACCTTTGATGCTTGAGGGGCGCGCTTTGGCCACGGCCTCAATCACGGCGCGCGCGTTTTCCTCGATCTGCTCGGGTTTGAACGACGCCTTGCCGACGATGACATGGACGTTTCCGGCCTTGTCGGTCTTGAATTCCACACGTCCGGCTTTGACTTCTTTCACGGCTTTGGCCGTGTCATCCGTCACCGTCCCGGTCTTGGGATTGGGCATCAAGCCGCGGGGACCGAGCACTTTGCCCAGCTTGCGCACTTCAGACATCGCCTCGGTGGTTGCGATCGCCACGTCAAAATCCGCCCAGCCTTCCTGGCATTTCTTGATGAGATCTTCGAAACCGACGTTCTCGGCGCCGGCGGCCTTGGCCGCCTCGGCGGCCTGTCCTTTGGCGAAAACCAATACGCGCACCGTCTTGCCGCTGCCGTGCGGGAGCGGGACTGTGCCGCGGACCAATTGGTCCGATTGCTTGGGATCAACCCCGAGGCGAAACGCGAGATCGATGGTCTCGTTGAACTTCGCTTTCGGAAACTTGGCGAGGACGCCGACCGCTTCCTTGAGCGAATACGATTTCCTGGTGTCCACGACTTCGAGCGCTTTCTTGTATCTTTTACTGGGCATTTTTTATAGTGCGGTGCAAACGAGTTTTTAACTCTCCCGCGGTTGTATGTTAACCGACGACTTCAATCCCCATGCTGCGCGCGGTACCCGCGATGACGCGGAACGCCGCCTCTTCATTCACAGCATTTAAATCTTTGGCTTTCATCTTCACGATGTCCAAAACCTGCTTGCGCGTGACTTTACCCACTTTCTCCTTGTTTGGAGTCTTGGACCCGGCGGTGATACCCGCGGCTTTCTTGAGCAAAATCGACGCCGGCGGCGACTTGGTAATAAAGGTGAACGACTTGTCCTGGTAAACCGTGATGACCACGGGAATCACCAGGCCGGCATCCGCCTTGGTCGCCGCGTTAAATTCTTTGCAAAAACCCATGATGTTCACGCCGTGCTGGCCGAGCGCCGGGCCGACCGGCGGCGCGGGGTTTGCCTGCCCTGCCGGGATCTGCAACTTAATCTGTCCTGTAACTTTCTTTGCCATATTTTTTTAACCACGGATTAACACAGATGGACACGGATTTGCCTGTGGCATTTCCGCTCCGTCTTTATCTGTGTATATCCGTGTTCATCTGTGGTTTAAATTTTCTATGCTTTTTCCACCTGCCAATACTCCAGTTCCACCGGGGTATTGCGCCCAAAAATATTCACGGTCACTTTCAATTTGCCGCGCTCGGGATCAATCTCCTCGATCACGCCGCTGAAATTCAGGAACGGCCCGTTATTGATCTTGATCGTCTCGCCGACTTCAAAATTCACCTTCGGCTTCTCCGTCTCTTCGGAGGCCGAGATCTGCGCCTTGATGGCGTCCACTTCGTCCGTTGGCGTCGGCTGCGGCGGATCGCTCAAAAAACCAATGACACCCTGGGTTTCGCGGATGAAATACCACGGCTTTTCGATCACACGCCGCTCTTCATCCAACAAAATCATGTCCACAAAAACATAACCGGGCCACAATTTGCGGCTGGTCACCGTCTTCTTGCCGCCACGGACGTCCACGACCTTTTCCATCGGGACGAGGACTTCTTTCACGAAATCCTGCATCTCGTCGGTTTTGACGCGTTTCTCGATGCTTTCCTTGACCTTTTGTTCCTGGCCGGAAAGCGTTTGGACGATGAACCATTCGTTCCGCATGATCACAAATGATAAAGAAAATTAAAAAACACCTGATTCAGCCCCATGTCCACAGTCACGGTAAACCCGCCCAGGATCGCCAGGACGATGGCGATCAATACCGTCGAACCGCGCAACTCGATCCAGCTCGGCCACGAGCATTTCCTCAATTCTTCACGTGTTTCACGGACGTAATCGGCAAATTCCGTCACCAGGCCCTTCCACCAGCAATAGGCAAAGAGCGCGCCGATCACCACCGCCCAAACCGCAATATGTATCCAACTGTTCATAAATTTAAAATTCTGGCTCGCCGAGCCGTAGCCCGGAGCGCATTTATTCGTTGCGCTGAAACGTATTCAGCCCGCCTGCGTTTCACTTCGGCGCGGCATCCTCGCCCCTCGCTGCGCTTCGAGCGAAGGCTGGCGGAGAGGGAGGGATTCGAACCCCCGTTGGGCTTTCGCCCAAAGCGGTTTTCAAGACCGCCGCGATAGACCACTCTGCCACCTCTCCCCCGACAGTTGATAGTCGGTTGTTGAGAGTTGAGAGCCGCTCTCCGTCCATCGCCGCAAATCTTCGTTTTGCCACTCAACTCTCAACCATCAACTATCCCCTTCCGAGTGGCACGGCAGGAGGGACTTGAACCCCCAACCAACGGTTTTGGAGACCGCTACTCTACCAATTGAGCTACTGCCGTATCCGCCCAATCATCGGACAAAAAGGGAGACGGAGAGATTCAAATCTTCCGCCTCCCGCATTTCAAACTTTTATTATTTAACAACTTCCGTCACGCGGCCTGCGCCAATCGTGCGGCCGCCTTCGCGGATGGCGAAACGCTGCCCTTTTTCCATGGCGACGGTCTTTTGCAATTCGATCTCGACCGAGACATTGTCGCCGGGCATGACCATTTCCACGCCCTGGGCCAGGGTCACCGTGCCGGTGACGTCCGACGTGCGGAAATAGAATTGCGGGCGATATTTCGTGAAGAACGGCGTATGACGGCCGCCTTCATCTTTGGAAAGAACGTACACTTCCGCCTTGAAAGTGGTATGCGGAGTGATGGAACCGGGTTTGGCCAGGACCATGCCGCGTTCAACTTCCTCTTTCTTGGTGCCGCGCAGCAAAACTCCGACGTTGTCGCCGGCGTTCGCAAAATCAAGCAGCTTGCGGAACATTTCGATGTCGGTGGCCACCGTCTTGCGTGTGTCTTTCAAGCCGACGATCTCGACTTCTTCGTTCTTTTTAAGAACTCCGCGTTCCACACGGCCGGTCACCACGGTGCCACGGCCTTCAATATTGAACACGTCTTCGATGCACATCAAAAACGGTTTATCGACTTCGCGAGTCGGCAGCGGGATCTGCGCATCGATCGCTTCCATCAAATCCTGGATGGACTTTTCGCCTTCCGGTTTGCCTTCGAGCGCGGCTTTGGCGCTTCCCTTGACCACTGCGGCCTTGTCGCCGGGGAATTGGTACTTGGTCAGCAAATCGCGGACTTCCATCTCGACGAGTTCGAGCAATTCCTGGTCGTCCACAAGGTCAACCTTGTTAAGGAAAACAACGATGGCCGGAACGCCGACCTGGCGGGCCAGCAAAATGTGCTCGCGCGTCTGGGGCATCGGGCCTTCCGAGGCGTCCACCACCAGGATGGCGCCGTCCATCTGGGCCGCGCCGGTGATCATGTTCTTCACATAATCGGCATGGCCGGGACAATCGATGTGCGCATAATGGCGCTTGTCGCTCTGGTACTCGACGTGTGACACCGCGATGGTGACCGTTTTGCTTTCATCACGGACCGTGCCGCCCTTGGTGATGACTGCGTAAGAGATGGGGGTTGCCAGGCCTTTGCGCGCCTGGGTCGCCACGATGGCGGCGGTCAGCGTGGACTTGCCGTGGTCAATGTGTCCGATCGTGCCTACGTTGACGTGCGGTTTGTTTCGTTGAAATTGCTCTTTAGCCATATTTATTTGTTCGTTGTTTTTTTGTCTGCAAACTTTATGTTCACTCTGGCTCGCCGAACCGTAGCTCGAAGCGCCTTTTTCAATTATATCTCAGCCTTGCTCTCGCTTTGCTTCGAGCGAAGGTTGGAGCCCATGATCAGGATTGAACTGATGACCTCATCCTTACCAAGGATGTGCTCTACCAACTGAGCTACATGGGCGCCGAAATCATCATTCGTTCAAACCGGATACCGCAAACGACAAAAAACCGATCCCCTTAACCTTTTCTTTCGAAAATTTCAAGAGGCAACCGGCTATTCGACATTTTACGGACTACCGACGCCAATCAAATTAAGGAACAATCCCTTTTGTGTCAACACACATTTTTTCATTTTTTTCGCATAAGTGCCCGCCCTTCGCAACGCCAGTCGCTTTGGGTTGCCGCAGTTCTCTGATGGACCACTGAACTACTGACTTTTTCACTCTCAACTCTCAACTCAAATCCCTCTCAACTATCCATCTCACCGCCAATATCCACGCTCGTGATACCAGCCGTGCGGGCCGCGATACCATCCCCCGTGGATCCAAATGGCGCCTCCATGAGGAGGATACGCCCAATGGCCGCCGACCCAAACCCAGGTGCCGCCATCCCATTCCCAGTCGCCATCCACCCAGACGTAACCCGGCCCTGGCGACGCCACAACCACCGTTGTCGGCGGAGCGGCTGGCGGCGCGGATTCAACCACAGTGGTCGTATCGGCTCCAGGAGCGCTCGCGGTATTGATCATGAAATTCACCACCCGGTCGCTCACACCGGCCTGGTGCAAACCGATGATGTCCGCCGCGCTCAAATGATAAGTCGTGTGCGAATTCTGTATCTGGGCGATGATCACATCGTCACTCACATTCGCTTTGACCAATGCCTCGACGTCCGCAACCTGCAAAGGCTGGCCTTGCTGGACGCGCACGTAAGTGGCCGGCGCTTGTGCCTGCAACCGTTCCTCCTGTTGCTGGTCCATTTGGTTGCCAACAATGCTCCCTGCGACTGCGCCAATTGCGCCGCCGATCAACGCTCCAGCCGCCGCATTCCGTCCGCCGAGGACCGCTCCGCTCAACGCGCCGATGCCGCCGCCGATCAATGCCCCGCTTCCTGTATTATTCTGTTCCCCATTGGGATATTGGCATCCCGTCAAAACAACTGCCGTGACTGCAACTGCAAAAGTTAAACCGTAAGACTTCTTCATAATATTCAATTAGACACTAAAAACACATTTTGGTTTCAAACAATATAAATATACGCTTTTCAGAGGGAGATTTCAATGGGATCGCGCAAGACCGTGAAAGTCAGCAGTTGGACCGCAGTCAGTAGCGGCGAGCCGTTTCCCCCCTTCTTCACTCTTCACTCTTCATTCTGCATTTGCTTAGGCCCTCGGATGTGCCGCATCATACGCCTTCTTCAATCGTTCCGTGGTCACGTGGGTGTAAACCTGGGTGGTCGTCAGGTGCGCATGGCCGAGCAACTCCTGGACGCTCCGCAAATCCGCGCCTGCATCCAGCAAGTGCGTCGCGTAACTGTGCCGCAACTTGTGCGGCGTCAGGCTGGGATCCAACCCCGCGATGATCAGGTATTGCTTGAGCCGACGTGACAGTTGCACGGCATGCAATGGCGCGCGTTTGGTCGTCTCAGAATAAAATACCGGGGATATCCCGGAAGGCATCTGCCCCATCGCTTCCCAATAAAACTGAATCGACTTCAGCGCCGGCTGCCCGATCGGCACCAACCGCTCCTTCTTGCCTTTGCCGCGCACGCGAACGATCTGTTCGCTCCATTCGATGTCCTCCGCGCGCATCCCGCACAGCTCGCTGATACGCAGGCCGCAGGAATAGATCGTCTCCAGGACCGCGACGTCCCGCAGCGCCGCAATGCGTGAGACTGGACGTCCGGCTTTTTTGTCCTTTTGCACCAGCAAAAGTTTTCCCGGCGCCGCCAGCAAGTCTGCCATCTGTTGAAGAGTCAAAAATTTCGGCAACCGCTTTTCCAATTTAGGCAACGACAAATTCTTGATCGGCGAAACCTCCGCCGCGCCGTTCCGGATGAGAAATTTATAAAACGTGCGCAGCGCCGAGAACCGGAGCTGGATCGCCGCCCGGCTCAGGTTATTGCGGCCAAGGTATCGCAGATAACTTCGGAAATCATCGCGCTGCAACTTTTCCCAAATTGGAGCCGATTTCAATTCGGTGCTGTGCCAGCGATAAAACTCTCCCAGCGCCTGTTTGTAATTTTTCTGCGTATAAACCGACGCCCCGCGATCCGTCGCCAGATGCGCCAGAAATTTGCGGATCCATTTGTCTGAGACTTCGACCGGACCTTCGTTGGATTCGCTGTTCATCTGCGGCAGATTACGCTAAATGCAGGGGAATTGAAACTCCTGAACTGAGTCCGCAGATTGCGCAGATTGACGCAGATTTAAAATGGACCAGAGGAAAAGGTGGAATAAATTCATGAAGATAATAAAACCGAACGTGTTGGCGGAGCTAACTGCCTAAGTAACAATCGTATCACTCGGATATACAAAAATGCAGGGTGTCGGTGTCTATATTGTGATATTATGAAAAAGTCAAAGATTCTAACCTTAATTTGTCTTTTGGCCGCCACGGTAATTGCCCTTGCTTCGCCTGAAGCACCCATTTTCCAAATGCGTTTGGTGCTGGACGCCCCATCTGCCGATTCCGAGCCGATGAGTTATGTCACACACAACGAGAACCACACCTACACTAATCTCTTGAATATCCAGAAAACCGTCTTACTCGACCAGACAGCATTGGAATCAGCAAAACCGGATACAGACGCATTGGGCCAACCGATTATTGATATCAATTTCACGAAAAGTGGCGCACAGCGATTTGCGGAAGTGACCCGGGAAAATGTTCACCAGCGCCTAGCGGTCATCATTGACGGTCAAGTTTGTGAAGCACCTGTAATTCAAATGGAAATTTCAGGTGGAAAAGCGCAAATCACTGGAGGGTTTAATAAAACGGAGGTAAAGGATTTGGCGAAGAAGATAAATGACGCCTTGACCCACAAATGATGCCCAACCCCAAGTCTGAAGTTCACTATCAAGAAGAGTGATTCTCCTGCCTTCCGCTATGGGGACTCGTTCCATTTGTGCGAAAACCCCACCGATAAATCGGTGGGCTATTGTCAGGCGCGCCTGTGGCGCTATGCAAATTGAGGGTGGTCCCACAATCGCGAAGCGTTTGGACTGCGATGGCTTTAGCATCGCTTTTGAGGAGGACGATGACCAAAGCGAGAACCCCGACAATCTGAAACCATTTCCGTGAACGAAAGCGGCGGTCAACCGCCGCAGTCCAAACGCTCCGCGAATTTTTTACACGCCTGTTTTAATCCGTGTTAATCCGTGTCTAAAAAACTCCTCACCTTCTCAACAAACTCCTCCGGCGCGTCCGCGTGCAACCAGTGCCCGGCTTGTGGAATGACTTGGAATTGTGCCTGCGGAAATAAACCCAAAATCATAGGATTATCCCTCTCCGAAACATAATTCGACCTGCCCCCGTAAATGAACAACGCCGGTTTAACGAACGGCTTCTCCGATGTTATGGCTTCGCAGAGGTGGGGATAATTTTTGTGAATGCCGCGCAGGTTTATTTTCCAGCGATACGACCATCCGGGTCATGGGCCAGGTTCTTCAACAGGAAACGCCGGATCATCAACTCCGGCACGGCCGGAGCCAGCTGTTCCTCCATCTCACGTCTCGAACGAAGCGCTTTGAGGTCGAGCGCCAGCATCGCCTGGAAATATCCCTCATATTCCGGCGCATAGACTCGCGGCCCCATGTCGGCCACGATCAATTTCTTCACACGCCCGGGAAAATCCAGCGCCATCCGCATCGCCACCTTTCCACCCATCGAATGGCCCAGCACCATCGCGCTTTCCAACTTTTGCGCGTCCAAAAATTCCACCACATCGCGAGCCATTAACGGATAGGTCATCTCATCGCTGTGCGGCGACTGTCCATGGTTCCGCAGGTCCAGCGTGAAAATGTGGAATTGCGACGCCAGCTTCGGCGCGACGCCCGCCCAATTGTCCGACGACCCGAACAATCCGTGCAAAATGATCAGCGGTTCGCCGCTGCCAAATTCCTTGAAGCAAAGTTGCACCGCGCGAGGTTATAGCAAATTTGGTTTTAAACTGCACTTTAGAAACTCGCGGATATTCAATCCTTGTCGGCAATCGTGAGCACCGCTTTCATGATTCCATCTGGCTCCCATCATCCTGACCTTCTCCCCCAGGGAGAAGGAACAGCAAGAGGACGTTCATTGATGGTGGGAGGCACTCCGAAAGATTCCGCCTGACCGTATTTCAAACAAAAGCGCCGAGCGTTTCTCCCTCTCCCCCGCCGTGCTCGCGCACCGTCGCGGCAGGTCGGAGGAGAGGGCCGGGGTGAGGAGGTCGTTTAACTGAATTTGTTTCCCCCGCAGGCATGAAATCAATCACGCGGCGGAAATTCAAAGGTGATCTTCCCCTTCTCGTCCATCACCAAATACGCCGGGAACGGTTTCCCCGCTTTCGAAATGAACTTATCCAGCAGGTCGGATTTGCTGTCCGTAAGGATTTTTTGCGCCTGCGCCACTTCAATCGGCTGCCCCAAAATTTCCTTGCTGATCTTGAATTTGCACGGCCTCGCCTCCACCTGCGACTTCTCGCAGATATATCCTGCTTCCGTATCAAAAATCTTGCCGCCGCATTTCGGGCATTTGCCGATCTCCGGCTTGCCGGTGAAATCAACCTTCGGCATCGGCTCCTTCGGCGCGCCTTTTTTGGCGCCCGTCTTGCGTTCGCGCGGCGCGAACTCAAACGCCGTGCCGCCGTCCTTCACGATCAATCGGGCCTCAAACTTGCGGCCCGTCTTCTTCGAGATGAAACCCTTGAGCAAATCCGTCTTGCCTTCATTAAGCAATTTCTTCACCTGTTCCGGCGGCATCTCCTGTTGCAAAATGATCTTGCCCGTCTTGAACGTGCATTTCTTGTCGGGGCCGGTCGCCTTTTCGCAGACATAATTCATGCCCGCGTCATAAACGTTTGCGCCGCACTTCGGGCATTTGCCCAGCGGCTCCTTGCCCGTGAAATCGATCGGCGCGGATTCCTCCCCGTTCTCTTTCTTATCAGCGCCAAAATCAAACTCCGGCTTGAACTCCGGCCCCATCTTGATGATGGCCGCAAATGGGAACCCCTTGGAACTGCGAAAGCCTTGCAGCGGACCCACCTGCCCTTTGGTGATCAATTCTTCCACTTCGGAAATCTCCAATTGCCGTCCCGTCACGATCTTCCACAGTGCAAAATCGCATTTCTGGCATTGGAACTTTTTATAGTTCTCATGAATCTCGCCGCCACACTTCGGACACGGCGTCTTTAAGGTACCGAAATCGCCGGGCACCGTGTCGCTCTCATACCGCTTCGCCTTATCGACCATGTCCCGCGTCGCCTCCTGAATCTCATGCATGAAGTCCGCGCGCTTCAGTTTTCCGCGCGACATCTGATTGAGCTTGAACTCCCATTCGCCGGTCAATTCGGGCGAACTGAGTTGGGGAATGCCCAGGCCGTTCAAAAGGATGATCAACGAAAATGCCTTGGCCGTCGGCTGCAATTCCCGCTGGTTCCGTTGTACATATTTTTCCCAGATCAATCCCTCGATGATCTGCGCGCGCGTCGCCGGCGTGCCGAGGCCCTTCTCGCTCATCGCCTCGCGCAGTTCCTCGTCATCCACCAGTTTGCCCGCGCCTTCCATCGCCGAGAGCAGCGTCGCTTCCGAATAACGCGGCGGCGGCTTCGTCACATTCGCCTGCACCTCCACGTTCGCCGTCTTCACCGTTTCATTCGGCTGCACCGGCATGAGCGTCGGCGTGTCGTCGGATTGCGCTTCCTTGCCGTACACTTCCATCCAGCCGGCTTTCACCATCACCTTGCCCTCGCTCTTGAACGGCTCGCCCTCCACGCGCGTGATGCGCGTCGTCACCAGAAATTCCGCCGCGGGATAAAAGATGGCCAGAAACCGCTTCGTGACCAGGTCATATAATTTCTGCTCCGGTTCGCTCAAATGTTTGGGCGCCACCAGCGTGGGGATGATCGCGAAATGGTCCGAAACTTTTGCGTTATTAAAGATGCGCTTGTTCGGATGCACCCAGCCGCTCTTTAGTATGGTGTCCGCGAACGGCTTGTAATTCGTGCCGCCCAGGACTTCCAGCGTTTGCTTTACCGTCGCGATATAATCCTCGGGCAGCGCGCGCGAATCCGTTCTCGGATAGGTCAACACTTTATGCTTTTCGTAAAGGGCCTGCGCCAGGCCCAGCGTGTTCTTGGCTGAAAAACCAAAGCGCCCGTTCGCCTCGCGCTGCAAACTCGTCAAATCATACAGCAACGGCGACATCGAAGTCGTCGGCTTGCTTTCCTCCGTCACGATGCCCGGCTTGCCCAGGCATTTCTTCTGGATCTCCTCCGCGCGCGCGATGTCCCAAAAGCGCTCGGCGCGCAATTGGTCGTCGCCGTCCTTCTTCGCAAAATTTTCGTCGAACCAGCGCCCGGGATATTCCCCCGCCTGCGCGGCGAAGGTCCCGTGGATTTCCCAGTAATCGCGTGAAACGAATTTTTTAATCTTGTCCTCGCGCTCCACCAGGATGGCCAGCGTGGGCGTTTGCACACGCCCGACCGTCGTCAGGTGGAAGCCGCCGGTCTTGGAATTGAACGCCGTCATGGCGCGCGTTCCGTTGATGCCCACCAGCCAGTCGCTTTCGCTCCGGCAAACCGCCGCGTCCGCCAGCGGGATCATCTCGCCATCCGTGCGCAGCCGCTCGAAGCCCTCGCGTATCGCCGCCGCCGTCATGCTTTGCAGCCAGAGCCGCTGGATGGGTTTGTCCGCCTTGGCGTATTGGACGATGTAACGGAAGATCAATTCCCCTTCGCGCCCGGCGTCGCAGGCATTGATGAGGCGATCAACGTCTTTGCGCTTGAGCAGCCGGAGCAGAACCTTGAGCCGGTTTTCGCTCTTCTCGATCGGCTTCAACTCAAAATGCGGCGGGATGACCGGCAAATGCGCGAACGTCCATTTGCCGCGTTTGGCCTCGACGCCTTCCGGCAGGACCAGCTCGAGCAAATGGCCGACCGCCGACGACACGACGTAATCGGCGCTCTCAAAAAATTCTCCACTCTTGTCTTTGGTGAACCCGCCGAGCGCCTTGGCGATGTCGCTGGCGACGGACGGCTTCTCTGCTATGATCAATGCTTTTCCCATTTAATGACGGCGAAACCTTGCGGAGAAACTTTCAATTGTCAATAGCGCGATGAAAATCAAAAAACGCATTTGCGGAACAAATCGTGAATTAAGCAGCTGGATTTCGCAATGGCCGATGCGCAGTTTACGGCATTCAGTATGATGCAATATCTCCTCAAATGAGTGGCCAAGAGGCCTAAATGCAAATACTACGGCATAGCGGCGTTGTGCAGCCCTATTAGCGCTCTTTTCACACCCTTTCTTAATTTTTTTCTTTTGGTTTTATTGAGTTTGTTAGGCATCGTGGCCCGGAAACTAATCCCGATGGGATTCAATCATTCAGCCCAGGGTTGCGAGGAACGAGCTACCCTGGGATAACATCACACCGTTCTTCTACTCTGAAAGAGTTGAATCAGTTTCCGCGTTCTTAACTCTGCCTTTCCTCATGGTGGGGCGAGCGCCCCTACAAGTCGTAGGAGACGACGTAAGGAGTCTCTGATTTTTGTTTTCTGCCTGCTACTAACTACGGACCTCTGACTTCCCATCACTTGTTCATCAGCACCGACCGGAAAAATTGCTGCCCGGCGTTCGCCGCAGTTGAATTTGTGAAAGTGAAAACTCCATTCACGGGGCTGTTGGTGCTGATGCTTGTCCAATTCACCAGGTCGGTTGATGCTTCAATGGCATACGATTGGCTGTCATCGCCCGTAAATTGAAAAATCACTTGTCCGCTCGCCGAAACAGCCAAGCCGACGGAATCTGCCCGCAACAATTGCAACAGTTGGCCAGGAATTATCTCATAAGCGGCGTCGGTCAGGAAATAATTGGTGTCAGTCAAATCGAGGAACGGCGATTCGTAAGCAAGTTGGGGCGTCGCCAGAAAATCTCCCAAATTATGAAAGTATTGGGCCGTCTGGCTCATGCGCTCCGATTCAATGGCGCTGGCAATGATCGCTGCCTGCGGCGAATTGGACGAAATCACGATTGGCTCAAGGCCAGCAGTCGTATTGGTGAATGCCGTCAATCCATCTAACAATGCCTGCCAATCATTCGTGTTCGGATCATTGACGGACATGAGCGAGGCAAAATTATTCGTGTTGAACATGGCCGCAAGAACGCCGGCCATTTTCCAATCCGCCACCGGGGCCATGCTGATGGCGTCGGCATAAATTTCCCCACCCGACAGAACCGTGTCCCCTGTCCATTCCGCCCAAATGTTAGGGCCTAAGTATAAGGTGTTACCGATACTAAAGGCTTCCTGCAAGATGTCCGGCGATTTCAGATAAATCGTTTGCCACGGCGTACCACGATGAACCCGCCCAAGCCAGGTAACGCTAAGCGCCTGATCCATTGGAAAATCCCAATTGTCTGAGCCATAAACCAGCGGGTCGCGCTCCGAAAGATCGTAGGCATTCGGTTCAGTAATGGCCCATTGCGACGGATTGGAATTCAGTCTGTTATAAGGATTTCCGCCCCAGGGTTGAAAATTCCAGTTTAACTGACCAAGTGTGAAAGGCTGCGCGGCGGGCGGCGGAACATTGGAGATGGAATTGTTATATTCGCTTTGCACGCTCACCGGAAAGGAAGGAGCCATATCGCTGGCCAAATAATGGACGAGTGGGTCGTTGGCTTCCAACACGGTATATCCCACTGCGTAACGGGTCGGCGCGTAGGGGGCTTGCACAGTCGTATCGATATTCGATTCGAAGGCCGTACCATAGCTGTCATTAACAGTTGCGCTGGCACCATAAGGATAAAAAAACGCCTCAAAATGAGCCTGCTGTGCTGCTATTGCATAGCTGTACGTCGCGGCTACCGGATCGCTCTGCCATGTGCCGTCTTCAGCAGGAGCGTTTTCAAACCCTCTTGAAATTATAATTTGATTATAGATGCCCCAGGGGATGTCATATCTTGGATTGATATTGGCGTTCCACTCACCCTGCGGGCTGTTGGGATTGCCAACGCCATTTGTATCATCCACAAAAATCTCGTTATTTAGATTCTGACTGCCGGTTTGTTCCAGATTCACGTAGTCAATCACATGGTTGTTGCCGTTGCCATCACGGTCCAAAATATAAACCTGCAACTGGTTTGTCGTCAGCAATCCCCATCGCGGCACATAAAATTGCTGGCCAGCAGGCACGTTCGTTTCAAAAACTGTGGTCATTGGCTGCCCAACATTATTGAAATAATTCGTCCAAACCAGAGATGGAGCGGGAAATCCAGAAGGAAGTGTGCCAGGCGTAAGACTGGCATAGGGCGTGCGATAAACTGCATTCGACATGTCCGTGAAAGCCACAAAATTCAAGGGGATATAAAATGAATTGGTATTCGGTTGCCCGCCAATCCACTGCCCACTCCCGGGCCAGCCGGCGAACAAAATGGAATTTGAGGAAAAATATCCTAACGTGGTCGGCGTACTTGGTACCTGTCCGCCAGGATCTCCTGCCGTGCTTGCATCGCTGTTTGTTAACGACAGGTATGTAATGACTCGGTATTCCACCGTCACGGCATCCGTGAAATTGTTAGTGTAGGAATTCCAAAAATCTAATCCACCGGAACTGTTCACGCTGAGCGTGTACATCTGGTTTGTTCCGGTGATGGGTAAAATCTCATTAAGAGTGGCGCCACTGGTATTGCGTGTGAATTGCAAGCGCCGGGTCATGCCCACGATATTTTCTCCCACGTATTCGTTGAAGTTCGGAAATCCCTTTCGTGCAGCGATGATCCATGGCACGTCATAGATATTTGTCAGCACTACGGTCGGCAGATTCGGCGTGGCCGACAAGGTCGCCGCCTCAATCGGCGGCGCAAGTTGGGATGGATCGGAAATGCACGGGACGTTTGTGTAGCCGATAAGATATACGTCGCCAAAAGCGTCCACGCTGAAGAGCGGGCGAAAAACCGTGGGGAAATAGTTGGTGGAAGTGGCGTCGTAAATGTTTGCCGTGACTTGCAGCAGTCGATGGACCGCCGGAGTGTATTGGTTGATAGGATAAATCTCGATTTGCGAGAGATTGACATTCATCTCCGACGCCAACAGCCGGGAGGCAACCATGGTGAAAAAACAATCGGGACTGGCGGTGCTGATTTGGCCAGCTGACAACGGCAGTTCCATTGCCGCTCCCAGAATCACATATGCCAGAAATAAAAATATGAAATGCGGACAAAATCTGATTGCGATACCCGGTATTTTCATAATAGGCCCGATTCGTTTCTACGCCTCCATTCAAAAATTGACAAGTGACATTTTGAAATTTCTGTAGGGCAGGCGTCTCCGCCTGCCGGTGGTAGCGGCTTCCAGCCGCGAATTCCCTGCGGCGTTCCACTGATCGCTCTATTTATTCTTTATTTATTCTCCCTTGCAACTTCAGACAGGACGAAAATCAACGGAACAGTTCCCCTTGCTGGGCCTGAATTGGACTTTAACCAACAAGTCAGTGCGCCCTGCTGGGCGTACAAATAAAAAAGCACCGATTAAAAAACCGGTGCTTTCTGAATTGATGGGGACGCAATTATTTTGCGAGCGCTTGACGGTTTTGCTTGAAACCAAAAAGCGCGAGACCAACGCATCCAAGGCTCAAAAGCAGAGCGGTGGAAGCTGCATCGGGAACCCCGTGAACGTCAACATTAATGGCGGATTCTGCTATTTCGTCACCAGTCCCATTATAAGCCACTAATTCAAAACTATAAATGGCATTCGCATTGGGATCAAAGCTAAGGCCATTCACCACATAACTGCTCAGGTTGCCCCAAGCGGGAAACAGCAGGTTTCAGAATTTTGACCACCGCCCGTGTTGAGGGCGGCTCCATTATCGCCGATCAGTGTGGGATCAACCGAAAACAAAGATGACGCATCCGTACCGTAAAAAAGTTCGTAGGTGTAGGAACCACCGGTCGCATTAAAATAGAAATCAAAATTCCACGTCGAGCCTAGGGCGTGTGAGACCGAACCATTCCCGTTGTTCTCTCCTGGAGTCGCGTAAAAAGTTCCGGCTCCGTTGTTGGCAAGCGCGGGATTGAAATATCTCTGTTGAGCCGCCAAACCTAAAGTGATGGTGTTGCCATTGTCGTTAACGGTCGTAATCGCCACGGGATTGTTGGGATTCCCGCTTCCAGACCATTGTGCTCCAGTCAACTCTCCGAACGTAGTGTACGTGGGCGTAACAGGAGAAGCGAACACGGCGAATCCACTGGTTAACAGTATCGAAGTCAGCCCCATTAATGTTTTCATGATATATCTTATTTGTGACTTTTTATCTATTTATACCAAAATTCGTGAGCGAAAATTAGCTTGATTAGATGAGCAAATATTGCGCCACCTACGTCCATTAATAAAAAACAAAGTTCACAAGCTGTTCATATAGAATTATTTGCAATGTGATATAAAATAATTCATAAAAAAGTTTCCAATGTTCTCCAACGGAATTTTGTAAGGTATTCCGACGCTTTTATCGCTTACGGAGCAATCAACCATCAGAATCTCATTATTTTGCAATCGAATCATGACAATTAAATTTGTGTAAAATAAGCCGACATTTTTTCAAAAAAAAATGACTTATTTATTCATAGCAAGTTACATCCGAATTCCACCTAAAATCCTCCAGCTTTGCTGGAGTGACTCCCGGAGTTTGAAAAGTCGGGGATGAAATAGGGCAGGCGTCTCGCCTGCCGGTGGGAGTGGCATCCAGCCGCGAATTCCCAACTGAGTTCCATTCCTCATTTTTTCACGCTGTTTATCATCTTTGCAACTTCGGGCAGGATGCCCGAAGAACCGGCAGGCTGGAAGCCATGCCCTACGTCACCCGAATATGACTTGCAAAACTTTGAAGCAGTACGAAAATGACACAGAGCGAGTCTGGATAATCGTAGGAGCCGACGTAAGGAGGCTCTGATTAATTGCCCGTTGGCGAGTGCCAATTGTTCAATTTGAGCCTCGTTACCTCGGCTCCTACGAAATAGGAATTTTAATTTAAAAATTTTAACCGGAGTTTTTTATGCCAAAAATGCGCGCGGCCCAAATCGCCAAACCAGGCGGTCCTTTTGAGATCGTCGAACGTGAAATCCCGTCTCCCGGCCCCGGCCAGGTGCGGATAAAAGTGCAGGCGTGTGGCATCTGCCATAGCGATTCGCTTGTAAAGGAAGGACAATGGCCCGGCCTTCAATATCCGCGTGTGCCCGGTCATGAAGTCGTCGGCGTGTTGGACGCCGTGGGCGCGGGCGTGACGCAATGGATACCCGGCCAGCGCGTGGGCGTGGGCTGGCATGGCGGACATTGCGGCCAATGCGATAACTGCCGCAGGGGTGATTTCTTCGGCTGCACCGTGGCGTTGCAGGTCACGGGCATTTCCTTTGACGGCGGCTATGCCGATTACATGATCGCTCCCGCCATCGCGGTGGCCCATGTTCCGGAGGATTTGTCGCCCGTGGAAGCCGCGCCGCTCATGTGCGCGGGCATCACCACTTACAACGCGCTGCGCAACAGTGCCGCGCGGCCCGGCGACGTAGTGGCGGTATTGGGACTCGGCGGCCTGGGACATCTGGGTGTGCAATACGCTGTGAAGATGGGATTCAAGACCGTGGGCATCGCGCGCGGACAGGACAAGGCGCCGCTGGCGCACAAACTCGGCGCGCATCATTACATCGACAGCCAGTCGCAGGACCCGGCGGCGGAATTGCAAAAGCTCGGCGGCGCAAAAGTCATCCTCGCCACCGTCACCAACGGCGACGCCATGAGCGCCGTCCAGGGGGGCCTGGGCCTGAATGGGACATTGCTCGTGGTCGGCGCGGCCCAGTCCATGACGGTTTCGCCGTTGATATTGATTTTGGGGCAGCGCGCCATCAAGGGCTGGTATTCCGGCACGGCGGCGGATTCGCAGGACACGCTCAAGTTCAGCGTCCTCACCGGCATACGCTCGATGAATGAGGTGTATCCGCTGGAAAAAGTCGCCGAAGCTTATGAACGAATGATGAGCGGCAAGGCGCGCTTTCGTGTGGTGCTTAGTATGGTTGATGGTGGAAAATAAAAAAAACATTAACGCATAGACTCCAAGGCGCAAAGACGGCACCGGATTAGACCTTGGCTCGCGCGGCTTCGATGGTACCCTCGGTTCGGCTGCGCACTATTGCGTGCGGACCGAAACCCTGTTAAGTTATGGGCGATGAAACTGCGATTGGATCTGCTGGAGCACCTGACCGACGAGGACATCCTCGAGGAGGTCCTGGCGAACAATCACCGCTACAAGCCCGAGCCGCTTTTCTCAAAAACCGGAGTTGGGAGCTTGTCGTCGGCCTCAATCGAGGAGCGTGCGCAAGAGGAGGCGCGCAGCACGGCTTTAATCGAGAGACTCAAGAAGCGTGCCGCCGCGAGTGGGAAGAAAAACAGCCGCAAGTCCTCTCCCTCGCCGAACCCATAGAATTTCTGCGGCAATGCCATCGCCGCGCTCCCTTCCTTTTCTTCAACGGCAATACCTTTGCCGACGTTGCCCGGCAAATCGTTGCCGCTCTGTTTGCCGAATTGCCCACCACACGCCGACGCGAAGTCATGTCCGCCGTCGCCCATTATATCGCCGGTGTGCTGCCGTGGGATTCTATGGTGGAAATCATTAATAGCCTTTGGCAAACGGCAGAATTCAAAGTCGGCGATCGTGTCAAAACACTGCGCGGTTCATTGAAGGGCGTGATCGTTCGCATCTTGGAAGACGGACGAATGGTCTGGAAACCGGATGGAACGGAGAGCGAATTGACCGCATTGCCGGAAAGTTTGACTCGTGACGGTTAAAAACCCAATTTCACTTCTTCGGCACCGGATACGCCTTGACCAGCGCCGCTTCGATTTCATTCCAGGTTCGGTGCGTCGAATCCGCCGTCCCTGCCGCCAGGCCCGTCATGTAAGCCGTCGAAACTGACGTGCCTTCCGCATACCATGCCTGGCCATTCAAAAAAACCACCGTCGTCCCGGGCGCGGCAAGCGTTATGTCCGGCCAGTCATCCGCATAGGATGTGAGTTGCCCCTGCTGTTCCGCCGTCACCGAAAGCACTCCCGGATACGCCGCGGGATATTCCGGTGTGGAAGACCCGTTATTGCCCGCCGCCGCATAGATGGGAATGCCATCCTGTTCCACCTGTTGGATCAATGATCCCAGGAATGAACTCTCCCCGGCGCCGCCCAGACTCATGTTGATGACCGTGGCGCCGTTGTTCACCGCCGTCGCCAGGCCGTTCGCCACATCCCAACTCGTCGTCGAGACACTCGAGCCATAGACATCCACCGGCAGGATTTGCACGGATGAACTCCCCTGCTCCTGCGCTTCCAGGCTCCGCAAAATCGTCTCCGCCATCGCCGTTCCGTGCGTCAAACTGCCGCCGGTGGCTTGCGTGCCGTCTGCCACGGAAAGTTGTTTGAGCAGAAAATCGTTCAAGGAACCGTCCAATGGCTGCACCGCCGTGTCCAAAAGTCCCACCACGATTTTCCCCGAACCAGTCGACGGCTTGAGCTGCAATGAAATCGGCGGCGCGGACGATGCCGCCAGCGGCTGCAACGCCGGCGGCGGGTTATAGACATAATTATAATCCACGGCCTGCACGTCGCTGTTGGCTTGCAATTGCGCCAGCGCGGCATCCGTGGCCGCCGCGTCGGCGAATTGCAGCCGGTAAATTCCCAGCTTGTCATTCCGCGCGATGATTTTTGCGCCCAACGATTTCGCCAAAGCATCGGCATTGACGCCCGGCTTGAGCTTCAGGAGCAGCTCATTCGCAGCATGATGGGCGATGACCTTTGTGGCCGGGACCAACTGAGTGGCTTTCTGGACGACTGTGCTGAAGACGTATAGCTGTGATTCTCCGTTCGTTTGTGGCGAGAGCATGAAGTTCAGGTTGCCCAGCAACATCCGCAAGGCGTCCTGCGATGGCAGGCCTTTGAATTTTGCCGAAACCGTCTTCGTCGTACCCGGCTCCACATAAACCTGCCAGCCCGTGTCCCGGGCAATTTACCGAGCAAAGGCAACAACGCTTCGCCCTGCACATCGGCATCCACCTTATTGGTGGCGCGATGCCAGGTAATAGAATTGTCATCTGCCGCGCGCGCCGTCAGGGCGCAGGCCACTAAAAGCCAGAAAATCAATTGTCGGACAAATTCCTTAGTCATTGCGTTTTAGACATTTCAACTTCGTTTACGTTCGTCCGGCGCAGTTCCGCTGGATGTTGAGCGTTGAATGTTGAATGTTTTTTTGAGATTCATTCTTTAGTCATTATGGTTTAGTCATTAGTCATTTTGGACCCGGCTCACCCACGCCTGGTTGTCGAGATACCAGTGGATCGTTTCGCGGATGCCGCTCTCGAACTTATGCGCAGGCGTCCAGCCAAGTTCGCGCTGAATTTTGCCCGCGTCAATCGCATAACGCCGGTCATGGCCCAGACGGTCTTTCACATAGGTGATCAATTTCCGCGAATTTCCGCCCGCCTCCGGCGCGAATTCATCAATCGTGTCACAGATCAATTGCACGATGTCGATGTTCGCCCATTCGTTATGGCCGCCAATATTGTACGTCTCGCCGGTCTTGCCGCGCAGCAGCACCGTCCATAACGCCTCCGCATGATCGCGCACATACAGCCAATCGCGGACATTCTTGCCATCGCCGTACACCGGGATCGATTTGCGCGCGAGCACGCTTTGAATCACCACCGGGATCAGCTTTTCAGGAAATTGAAACGGCCCGTAATTGTTCGAACAATTCGTGATGACCGTTGGCAAACCGTACGTGTGATGATACGCGCGCACCAGCATGTCCGACGATGCTTTGCTCGCGGAATAAGGCGAATTCGGAGCGTACGGCGTCGTTTCGGTGAAATATCCCGTCGGTCCGAGCGAACCATAGACTTCATCCGTCGAGACATGTTGGAAGCGATGGTCGCCCTTCGATTCCGCCCAGCATGTGCGGCAGGCCTCGAGGCAGGTTGAAGGTGCCCACGACATTCGTGTGGATGAAATCGCCCGGCCCGGTGATGGAGCGGTCCACGTGCGATTCCGCCGCCAGGTGCATAACGTGCGTGATGCCATGTTGTTTGACCACGCGCAACGTCTCGGTTTTGTCACGCAGGTCCACTTTCTCGAAAACGTACTTTTTATGGCCGGAGACTTTTTCCAGGTTTGCCAGGTGCCCGGCATACGTCAGGCAATCCAAGTTGACCAGCCGCGAGACCTCATCGCGCTCGATGACGTGATGAATCAAGTTCGAGCCAATAAATCCCGCGCCACCCGTGATCAGTAGGTTCATGTTTCGACACAAGATTACGTGGATTCATCCGCTGCTTTCAAAACAAATCTAGAACCTGCCGCATTCAGGCATTCAATCGTAAGGAGCCTGTAATTTTGTTTTTGCCGCTAACTTTCAACGCCCGCCAACGGCAATAAAGGAGAAAAATTGGTCACCCACATTCATTTGAATCTCCACATCAGTGGTTGCGATGCCAACAATTCCGACATTGACAGGGTAAAGACTTGTGACAGTAAAAGCAGGGCTATCCGTAAACTGTGTCGTAAACCTGATGTCGTAAATGCCCGAGCCTGCGGTGTGAGTGACAGTGTATCCAGAGCCACTGAGGATCGTGCCGGCGGCATTAACATACCCGCGCACAATGCGCACTGGACTGTCCCCCGCCGCGACATAAAATTGGCCATTATTGACTTTAACTTCGCTGGCCGTCACGCCTCCGGCTACCTGCAGATTATTGGTCGGTGAGGAGGTGCCGATGCCAACGTCGCCATTCGTGGCAACCGTCAGGTCAAAACGGAAAGCTGTTTCATCAAACAATACGAAAGCGCCGGCCCCTTCAATCGACGTGGACCCGCCGGAAATCAAATCATACTTGTGGCCGCCGGTGGCGGTATTTTGAATGGCCATCCCCGTGCCGTTGATTGTGCTGCCGGTCAGTCTCAGACCGGTATTATAATCGGTCACACCGCCGATAGTAAGGTTTTCCGTGGGATCGGATGCATTGATGCCCACCCCGCCCTGGGCGCGGATGAGAAACTGGTCATTTTCCGTGGAGGTGAAGGCGGCATTTTGTGAATCCGCCCATACGAACGAGCCTTGATTCATCGCGTGCGCCTGTTGGCCGGCGGCGAAACTGTAGAGGCCGCCCGCCACATTATTTGTCCCGCCGGGCACGGTGGCATAATTGCCGCTGGCCGTGTTGCGCATACCGCCAGCCACGACGGAAGCATTGCCGCTGGCCGTGTTTCCGGAAAAGGTCGAGCCATCCGTGCCACCGCCGCCTACAAACGCCCCGGAACCAGTGGCATGGTTTGCGGAACCGCCGCTCACTGTTGCATTTGTCTCTGCGATGTTCTCCTGCCCTCCGCCTACCGTCCCGAAACTACCCGTTACCTGGTTTACCTCTCCTCCACTCACAGTGCCGAAGTATCCTGACACAGAATTACTGGCGTAATTTTCGCCGCCGCCGCCAATAGTGGCGCCGAATATCCCCGCCGCCACATAATTGCCGGAGTAACCCAAAATCAGGTTTGGCGAAGTCGCATTTTGTTGGATGGTCAACCCCAATGAACTGCTGCCGGTGGTCAGCACGCTTTGGCCATCAATAGTCATGCCCGCGCCGCTTGTCACAAACCGCGCGCCGCCCTGCGCCCGGACATTGAAAGAATTGTTGTTCGTGGAATAGAAATTTCCGAATAGCGAATCCGCCCACACAAACGCGCCATTGTTGGTGGCTTGAGCATCAAAGCCGGCGGCAAAGGAATAATTTCCGCTGGCAGTATTGTTGTCACCACCGGATACCGTCGCGGCAATGCCACTGGCGTTATTGTTGTCGCCTCCGGCCACCGTCGCGTCGCCACCACTGGCGATGTTGGCTTCGCCGCCACTCACGGTTGCTGCAAAGCCGCTGTTGGTGTTGTTCGCGCCGCCGCCCACCGTCGCAAAATTAGCAGTGACGGTGTTGGCGGTGCCGCCGGGCACAGTGGCATAATTGCCGCTGGCCAGGTTGCCCAAACCGCCGCCCACGACGGAAGCGCTGCCGCTGGCCGTGTTTCCCAAGGCCTGCGACCCGTCAAATCCGCCGCCGCCAACGTAGGCACCACTGCCACTGGCTTGATTGTAATAGCCACCGCCTACCGCCGAGCCATCGCCGCTGGCCACATTCCCTTGGCCGCCACCGACGATTGACCCGATGCCGCCGGCAACATTCTGGAAACCGCCTCCCACAACGGTCACGGAGTTGGTAGCCTGATTGCCCAAACCACCGGCGACGACGGCAACAATGCCACTGGCCGTGTTGCCTTCAGCGATAACCGGGCCATGGCCGCCGCCGCCAACAAACGCGCCGAATCCACTGGCTACATTTTGATACCCGCCGCCCACGGTGGCGTACGTGTTCGTGGCTTGATTGCCCAAACCGCCGCCCACGACGGAAGCGTTGCCGCTGGCCGTGTTTCCGGAAAAGGACGTGCCGTCCGTGCCGCCGCCGGCTACCACTGCCCCAAAACCGGTTGCATGGTTTCCAGAACCGCCGCTTACCGTCGAATTCGTGCCGGCTTCGTTTAACTGGCCGCCGCTCACCGTCCCGGAACTGCCGGTGACTTGATTTTCAATTCCTCCATTCACAGTGCCGAAACTACCCGACACAAAATTAATGTCGCCACTGGCGCCGCCGCCGCCAATGGTGGCGCCCACCACACCACCCACCACAGAATTGCCGGAGAAGCCCAAAACCACGTTCGGCGAAGTTCCGTTGGGCTGGATGGTCAAACCCGAAACACTGGAGGCGAACTCGGCATACGGCACCGGCGTCAACTGCTGGCGCGGGAGCAACGTGGAAAACGCATTCGCGCCGTTGGTGCTCACCGCAATTTGCAGCCAGTTGCTCGCGCCATTGAAGACATTGCCAAAATCCACCGCGGTGGTGAACAGACCGTTGGTCACGCTCACGGCGGAATTGGTCACCGGCCCGGCGATAAGGTTGCCCGGCACGTTGGTGGAATCGTAAATCGTAAATCGTAAATCGTAAATTCCCGTGGCCGGCGCGCCATTGTTTTGCAGTCGGCCCTGGTAGGTAAAGGCCGTGCCCTGGGCGCGCGCGGTTGAAAGTTGTAGATTAAGGGTTGAGAGAAATGCCAGCAAAGCCGGCAGCATGAGCTTTTTCATAGGGTTGACTGGGTTGGGACTTGTTACCGGCCTTTCGGCATCGAACAACAATGCCTCTCTTTGAACACCCGAAGCCTACAAAATTAAGCAAAGCTACTCAAGCAAAAAAGGCCGGTTTATTCTCCATTCTTCATTTCTGGTCTTCCGCTTTCCTCATTTCCCTTCGGTGTTGAGCGTTGAATGTTGAATGTTCCATCCTCCATCTTCTATCTTCAATCCTTCACGCTACTTTTCCGGTTTCCAGTTCTTCAGCGAGTCTTCCAGCGCATCGCCGACGGACCTCGTCTTCACGCCCGCCGCGAGCAGCTTCGAGATATCCATCACGCAGTTTGACCGCGGCGTCTTCGCCGCCACCTTGTAAAATTCCTCGTCGCTCTGCCAAAATTCAAAGGTCTTCGCCGGCTTCAAATATTTCGCAATCAACGTGACCACTTGCCGGGTCGTGATGAAACCCTCGTTGGTGACGTTATAGATGCCATATGGCGCCCGCTTTTCCCAAAGGTCCAGCGCCGCCTGCACAAAATCTCCGCGATGCGAGATGGAATTCACATTGTCATATACCTTCGCGTACCGCTGCACTTTGCTTAGATAATTCCGCGCGTTGTCGAACTCGTCAAAAGGTATTCGCAACCGCCAGATGTAGCTCTGCCCGATGCCGGCGATGGCCTCCTCGCCCAGCGCCTTGCTGCCGCTGTAAAAACTGCACGGCTGATCGCGAAATGAGAAATTCGGCGTGTCAATTTCCGTGAAGCCATGCACTTTTTCGGGTGCTTTCTCCACCAGTGCGCGCATCTCCGGCTTGGTCATGTCCTTCTCCACCAATGTGTTGCCATTATCAACGATCTTCGCGCCGCTAAAAATGCAACCACTCGAAACGTGCCCCCACGGAATGTTCAACGCCGCGCAGGCATGGGCAACCGTCTGCGGCAATAAAGCGTTGCCCGCCAACGTGTCCGCCTTGGCCAACTCGCAGGCATCGACATTCGGTTTGCCGGTGTACCCGGCCGAATTGATGACAAATTCCGGCTTCTTTTCCTTCAGAAAATCGAGCAACACGCCGAATTTGCTATAATCGACCTCCTTCCGTGTCAGCGAAATGAACTCTTTCTTTCGCCGCTGCAATTCTTTGGTGAATGCTTCACCGATGTATCCCGATGCGCCAAGAAGAATAATCATAAAAGTGACAGATGACGACTGACGTGTAACGGGAAGCTGGAAACAATGCGAGTCCCCGCCATTCGGCGTGCCAATCGCAAATCGTAAATCGTAAATCGTAAATTCATCGTCTCTTCGCTTCTGCCACCACTTCATCCACGAGATACCCGCGGTATTCGCAGTTCGGCATTGTTGCCACCAGCGCATCCAGTTGTTCCAATGATAAAAATCCGCTTCGAAAGGCCGCCTCTTCCGGGCAGCCGATCTTGATCCCCTGCCGCGCCTCGATCGTCTGCACATACGCGCTGGCCCCTTGCAAGCTGCTGCTCGTCCCCGCGTCGAGCCAGGCAAAACCACGCGCCAACCGTTGCACGCGCAATTCCTTGCGGCGCAGATATGCGACGTTCACGTCGGTGATCTCCAACTCGCCGCGCGGCGATGCCTTGAGATTTTTTGCGATGTCCACCACCTGATTATCAAAAATGTAAAGGCCCGGCACCGCGAAATTGCTCTTGGGCAACGTCGGCTTTTCCTCGATGGAGATCGCCTGGCCATTCTCGTCAAATTCCACCACACCGTAACGTTCCGGGTCGTGGACGTGATAACCAAAGATCGTCGCGCCGGATTTGAATTCCCGGAACGACCGCAAAAAACTCTCGCCGCCGTAAAAAATATTGTCGCCCAGGATGAGCGTCACCTGGTCTTGGCCGATGAAACTTTCGGCGATGAGAAATGCCTGCGCAATTCCCGCCGGCTTGGGTTGTTCCCGATATTCAATGCTCACGCCAAAGCGCGAGCCATCGCCCAGCAGTTGCCGGAAGCGCGGCAAATCCTGCGGCGTCGAGATCAAGCAAAGCTCGCGGATGCCGCCCTCGATTAGCGTCGTGAGCGGATAATACACCATCGGCTTGTCATAGACCGGCTGGAGCTGCTTGCTGGCGACCAGCGTCAGCGGATATAACCGCGACCCGGCGCCGCCTGCGAGGATGATGCCTTTCATGGTGAATTTATGATTTAGGATTGATGATTGATGATTTTGGGGCGGCGGAAAACCGTGGCTCAAACATCAAAAATGGGATCGTGCCTTTCATTTGCGGAAAGAGTAAAAATTTTCCAGGCAAATGAAAAGACGAAGTTCGCTTAATCGCCATTCCCTCCCACCCGGGAAGCGATATATCCAAGAAGCATCACGAGCAATGGATAAGTAGCCGCCGAACAGATATTTCCCATCAGCGAAGCGAACAGGCTTTTGCCAATGGATGGCAACGGCAACGGCGATTTCCTGGACGAGAGACAACGGCAAATCAGATAGATTAAGCCCCCTTCCACGAGGACAATCACACCTTCGCCCAAGGCCACAGCCAAGGCCGGATGCATTCCGTTGCAGAGCCAAACCAACCAGATAAAAAGCGGATAAGTGGCCAAATGCATCACCAGAATCCAAAAAATCAGCAAGCGCGGCTTTCGCCAGCGCCACAAGATCAACCAGACGCAAATCCCCTCGAGAAAAATGGCAATGATGAGAGGGCAAAGTGTTATGAGGTCAAAAAAGGAAAACGGCTCCTCACCGGGTTCAATCGGGTCGGCCCTCAAAGACATCGCCGAGAGCAACAACACGGCCAGAAATCCAAAACGCCTAAGCCGTCCATTCTGATGGATGCCGTTCATGAGTTAGAATTATTAAAATTCCAGCCGCGAGTAAACGAAAAATCTTATAAAAAAAGACTGGTCAATTAATAAAAAAAGGAGCAAAAAATGATTCCGCAAACACAGAAGAATGCGACCAATGAAAGCTCGTACAAAAAGTTCGCGTT
The DNA here is from genome assembly GCA_963797825.1 of uncultured Verrucomicrobiae bacterium. Lineage (GTDB taxonomy): Bacteria > Verrucomicrobiota > Verrucomicrobiia > Limisphaerales > UBA11358 > UBA11358. Next base: position 8,898 of record CAWCRR010000062.1, on the reverse strand, counting down.
GGATATTGCTTTGGCTCTTGATTGCCATCGCCACCATTTATGCCATGCAACGACACCAGCCTGTTAATCCTGGCCCGCAAATGGTGGCGGAAACCCGTCAATTGCTCCGTCAGCAGGGATTCAAGACTGATTTAAGCGATTTTAATTTCTCAACTTCTCCGGAAATACGCGCACGTGAAGCGATTATAATGGCAACGTTTCCGAACAGTCCTCCCGCACCACTGCCGCCGGAACCACTTGATTTACTGACACCCGTAAGCACTCGTTCCGCCATCGTCGTCTGGCAACAGTCCACACCATGGCACCAGAATCCATCTCGTCCCAACTACACGGATGACTTGACTTGGAATGACCTCAGCAATGCCTTGAACCGCCTTCAACCACAAATCGACGCCGCGTGTCACGCCGTTTTGGCCGGCCCTATTGCTTTCAACCTTAACGTGGGCGCCGGTGGCACCATGCGGCTCCCTCATCTTGAGGTTCTGAGAAACTTGTCTCGACTGCTCGGAAGCAGGATGGTACTTGATATCCGCGATGGCGGCCAGGAGGCCGCCTGGACAAATCTATTGGCCGCCACGCGCCTGATCACGGCCTGGCAACCCGAACCCGCTGAAATCTCATGTATCGCCCGCTTCGCCGACACAAAATTGGCCTTTAACGCGACCTGGCAGGCCCTTCAAACTAATAACTGGTCCGATGACCAACTCGCCCGATTGCAAACAGAATGGGAATCGACTGATTTTCTGACGAATCTGCCCGAGACTGCTGCCTTTAAACGTGCCAGCGACGTTGCGGATTTGGAAAATCCACGCGTTGAATCCGATGAACGTCCCCCGTTCGGCATATTTATCATTTTAGCTATCCGCGCTCCGCAAGAAATTTTTGAGGGGCTATCCGAACAGTCACGACAGAATGAGCAACAGAATGAATACCGAAGTCACGGCATGTATGAAGATGAAAAAGGTCTCATGCTTTTCTACCGTGACCGTGAAATTGAGTTGCGCAACGCCGTACAAGCCCCGACCTGGCAGCAAATGCGCCAGTTGCCCGGCGTCGTGAATACCTCATTCTACCAATCTCGATATAGAACGGCCGAAACGTATCTGTTTCGTATGAACGAAGGTTCGTTATCCTCGCGAATGCGAGGAACTGATATACTCCTAAGCCGCGCCGCCGAAGCTGAAGCCGAACGCAGAATTCTCATCACCGCCGTTGCCCTGGAACGCTACCGCCTCAAGCACAAAGCTTATCCGCAATCACTTTCGGCCTTGGCGCCGGAATTTTTGAAAACCGTGCCGGTGGATTTCATGGACGGCCAACCTTTACGCTATCACCTTTCCAATGACGGCCACTTCCTCCTTTATTCAGTCGGGCAGGATTGTGTGGATAATGGCGGGAAGATGCCAGTCCGCATGGGTGAAGAAGGCTTTGTCCGACCAATTCGCCCCGGAATGCCCCAACCGGACACCGACATCGTATGGCCGTTGCCGGCGGGATCTGCGGCCATGAAAGAACAACAGCAAACAGAAGCAAAAGCCAAAGAAGCGTCGCAAAAGAGATATTTGACTGAAATTTCGAACCGGGAATGGAGCCAATCGCTTATGCGACAAACAAGGGTTCAAAAAATTCTTTCCGCAGACTGGTCGGCAGTTAATTCAAAACCGACTTTCGAAGGACAAAGTGTCGAAAAGTACATCGGTAATCGCGATATTTCCGGCACGAACCAACTTTCGCTCGACGCTATGCTAACGCCCAGGCAAATTTTCACGGGCAAAGAACCCGAAGACATCACTATTGAATTCCCGATCAAATACGATGTCCTCACTACCAACAAGAACAATCTATTGCGCGTAGTGGTGGATGCAGACCCGGGAGAGGATTTTCCAATGGATAGCGGTGGAGACATTTACGATAGCGAGCGTGCGACGAACGGCGATTGCCTGATCATCTGGCACACCATTTATGATCCACCCGGCCTGCATGCGGTCCAGTCTTATTTGGTCTTGGACGATCGGGAAGGCAGACTCTATCTGTGGGGACGTCCAGTAACCATCACTACCAGCAACCTATGCCAGTTCAGTCTCGATTGTGTGAATTACGACCCCGAGGTTGGCGCACGCTTTCACGCGCGTTTGCCCGAAAGCAACGGCCTTTACTCCATCGAATGCGTCACCACCAACGGTGCGCACCTTAAAACCCTTAGTGGGAGCACGACAAATGGTGAATTCAATCTCGTATGGAATTTGGCCGATGACAGCGGTAATCGGCTAACCGGCGAAACGTTTAATACCATTGTCCACATCACCCTGACCGATTCCGGACGGTCGCAAACTATGCGGGGGCCGTGATTGATCTCAATCGTTACGACGACGACGCCGTCGCCCCAGTCGCCGCCGCCGTCTGCTTGAAGATCAGCTTTTCGCCGTCGCGCGTCACTGTCACCGGCTCGCCTTCGTGGATGTTCCCTTTGAGGATCTCCTCGGCGAGCGGATCCTCGAGGAAACGCTCCACCGCGCGCCGCATCGGTCGCGCGCCAAAATCCGGATTGTACCCCTTTTCGACGAGAAGCTCGTTCGCCTTCTCATCCAGGGCCAGGAGGATGTTCTTGTGCCGCACCCGTTCCATGACCTTTTTGACTTCCAGATGCAAGATCTGGATGAGGTCGGGCTTGGTGAACGACCGGAAAACGATCACGTCATCCAGCCGGTTCAAAAATTCAGGGCGGAAAGTGCGTTTGGACTCGTCCATGATCTTTTCGCGCATCTTCTCATAGCTGGCCTCGTCGGAGATCGGCGAAAAACCCATTGTGCTCTGGCGCTTGATCGTGTCCGAGCCGACGTTCGACGTCATCAGGATGATCGTATTGCGGAAATTCACGACGCGGCCAACATTGTCGGTCAGCTTCCCGTCTTCCAGGATCTGCAACAGGATGTTCCAGACATCCGGATGCGCCTTTTCAATCTCATCGAATAGCACGACGGAATACGGATTGCGCCGCACTTTTTCCGTCAACTGCCCGCCTTCCTCGTAACCCACATAACCGGGAGGCGAACCGATCAGGCGCGAGACATTAAATTTCTCCATGTACTCGCTCATGTCCAGGTGGATGAGTGACTTGCTGTCGCCGAACATTTGCTCGGCGAGCGTTTTCGCCAGCAACGTCTTGCCGACACCGGTCGGCCCGAGCAAAAGAAATGTCCCGATCGGGCGGCGCGGGTCTTTCAAGTCCGCGCGTGAGCGCCGCAACGCCTTGCAAATGGCGGAGACCGCCTCGCGCTGGCCGATCACAACCTTTTCCATCTCATCTTCGACATTGAGCAACCGCGCCATTTCGTCCTGGCCCATCCGCTTGAGCGGGATGCCCGTCCACTTGGCCACCACGTGCAAAATTTCTTCCTCGCCGACCACGACGCGTTTCTCTTCGCGATGGGTCCGCCAATCCTTCAAAAGATTTTCGAGTTTTTCTTTCGCCTGCTTTTCCTTGTCGCGCATCGCGGCGGCGCCTTCAAAATCCTGGTTCTTGATCGCGCGTTCCTTTTGCGTTTTGATCTCCTCAATCTCCCCTTCCATCGTCTTGGTTTCCGGCGGACGGGTCATCGTCCCGATGCGGGCGCGCGAGCCGGCCTCGTCCAGGACATCGATCGCCTTGTCCGGCAAAAACCGGTCGGTGATGTAACGGTCGGAAAGCTTCACGGCCGAAACCACAGCCTCGTCGGTAAATTCAGCCTTGTGATGCTGCTCGTATTTATGGCGCAACCCTTTGAGGATCTCGATGGCGTCATCCACCGAGGGCGCCTCAACCTTCACCGACTGGAACCGGCGTTCGAGCGCGGCGTCCTTTTCGATATATTTCCGAAATTCATTCAGCGTCGTCGCGCCGATGCATTGCATCTCGCCGCGCGAAAGCGCCGGCTTGATGATATTGCTGGCGTCCATCGTGCCTTCGGCGCTGCCCGCGCCGACAATCGTATGTAATTCGTCGATGAAGAGGATGACATTCTTCGCGCGGCGGATTTCGTCCATCACCGCTTTAATGCGCTCTTCAAATTGGCCGCGATATTTCGTGCCCGCGACCATCAACGCCAAATCCAGCGTGATGACGCGCTTGGCTAAAAGGATTTCCGGGACATTCCCCTTGGCGATTTCCTGGGCCAGCCCTTCCACAATGGCAGTCTTGCCAACGCCGGCTTCCCCGAGAAGCACGGGGTTGTTCTTCGTGCGCCGGCAAAGGATTTGGATCACCCGCTCGATTTCATTTTTGCGCCCGATGACTGGGTCCATCTCGCCTTTGCGGGCAATCTCGGTGAGGTCGCGGCCAAACGCCTTCAGCGCGGGCGTTTTGATTTCTCCTTTTTTCTCGGCGCCGGCAGCAGGAGCTTTTTCGCCGGCCTCCGGCACCGATGGCTCTTCGCCCGTGAAATTTGGGTCCAGTTCCTTCAAAATTTCCTGGCGCGTCTGTTCGATGTCCACGTCCAGGTCGCGCAAAACCTGCGCCGCTATGCCGTCGCCTTCGCGGAGGAGTCCCAATAAAATATGTTCCGTGCCCACGTAGGTGTGGTTGAGCGCCTTCGCCTCTTTTGCCGCCAGGGCGAGCACCTTCTTTACGCGCGGTGTATAGGGGATGTTCCCCATCATCTTTTGGTCCGGGCCGCTGCCGGTCTTTTTCTCGACCGCCATGCGGACGGTTTCCAGGTCGAGGCCCATTTTTTGGAGAACGTTGACGGCCACCCCCTGCCCCAACTTGATCAGCCCCAGCAACAAGTGCTCGGTGCCGAGATAGTTGTGGTTGAAACGGTCGGCTTCCTTCCGCGCCAGCGCCAGCACCTGCTGCGCCCGCGGAGTAAAATTACTCATGGACTCTTCACTCATACCTGTGAAATATAATGCAATAACTTATCGGATTTGTCCAACGGAGTTTGAGAAAAATCAGAAATTTTGAAAAGAATTTTACGCCCGACCTGTTCTCCCTCAAAAATTAGCGCCGGAACTGCGATTGCTTGCTGGCTTTGGCCAGTCGTTTCTCCCAGTCGCCCTTGTGCGCCAACGGGTCGGCATCGGTACCCCAAAGTTTTTTGACCATTTCGCGCTGCGGCACAAACGGGCACTTGGCCTTCGGATTTTTGAATGATTCTTCCCTTTCGCGCAGTGCCAATTGCGCGCCGGTCATGATGCTGGTCTTGCCGAATTGAGTGTTCAATTTGTGCGCGGCGTCATCCAGCGCACCCCACCGCTCCGCGTCCGTGCGGCCCCAAAGCGTCGGCTGGGTGTCCAATCGGCGCAGGTTCCAAAAGGCGATGCGGATCTGCCGGACGGATTTGAACTGGCTGCCCATCAAGCCGCGGAAAATCCCTTCCAACGCCGTGTTGATGGTGGAATTCAGGAATTGCGGCGCGTGGAAACGATGGCCGCCGCCGACCTCGGTGAAATCGTTGAAGCGGATCGTCAGGCTCATCTCGCGCGCCTGTAATTGTTCGCGGCGAAGCTGGCCGATCAGGCGCGTCGCTTCGCTGAAAATGAAGGTCAACGCCGCCTCGTAATCCGGCTCGTCATAGGGCAAGGTCGTGTTGCTGGAAATCGTGGTGCGGTCTTTTACCTCCAGGAGCAGCGGCTCGCTCCACAAGCCGTTCGAGAAGAGCCAGAGTTGCTGGCCCCAAATCCCAAATTTTTGCTTGAGCAATGGCGATGGCATTTTGGCAACCTCGCCGAAAGTCGTTGCCCCCAGGGCGGACAAGGCCCGTTGCCGGTTTTTGCCGATGCCGGAAAGCTCGCGCACACTCCGGTCTTTCAAAAACTCCTTTTCCCCGCCGGATTTGATCTCGATGAAACCCGGCTTGGCCGCGTCCGTGGCCAGTTTGGCGAGACGCGAGGAATTGGCGAGGCCCGCGGAGACGGGTAAACGCACATCGTGCAGGATGCGCGCGCAAATCTCTTTCACATATTTTTCCGGCGAGGTGGCGCGCCAGACGTGCTTGTCCATCGTCGTGAAATCGAGGAATCCTTCGTCGATCGAGATCGGCACGAGCGTCGGTGAATATTCTCCCAGCACCCGGAACATCTCCTGCGAAAGCCGCCGGTATTCATCATATTGCGGACGGCAAAGGACGCCTTTTGGGCAAAGCGCCTTGGCCTCGAAACAGGCCATCCCCGTTTTGACGCCAAATTTCTTGGCCGCGCGATTCGCCGCGATGACGATGCCATCCCCTCGCCGGCCGCCGCCGACCCAGACGGGCCGTCCCTGCAACCTTGGGTTCAGGGCAATCTCGCAACTTGCGAAAAAGCTGTCGCCATCCACGTGCAGGATGCGAATGGGTGCTTGGCTTTTCATGGCAGGGTATAAATGTACCGGATTTTAATCCGTGTCAAATCTTAGCGGATGGGTGGGACAAGGGCTGTCCAGGGTAGTGATGCGTGATGACCCCTGTCCGCAAGCATCCCGAAGGGATGCAGGCAGGTAGGCACGGGTGTAGCGCCAGCGGAACCCGTGGGATGGGAATTCAGAAAGACTAAATCCGCCCCGGCGGGGCGACGGAACGGCTCATTCGGACCGTTACTCGTAGGAGCGACATCATCAGCGAATGAACGGAATATGCCGCTCTCAAGAAACTGGTGACGAATCCAGTCTGTGCTGGCGTTCGGAAATTGCGGCCCCGGGAACATTCGGGAAGCTGCTGCGGACTAGAGAGTCCGCCCGCCGATTATGACCAGCACGGCGGAGCGCGGACATTCCTGTCCGCAGCAACGCACCTACGGAGCTCAAAATTTACAAACGTTCGGTTCTACAAATATGTCGCGCCTACGGCGCTTGAGTTGCTGCGGCTCACACAGCCGCACTCCGAAAGACGCTACACCGTCAACACATCCCGGCAGGCGGCCTGAAGCCTCTTCAAGTTTCCTTTTGACTTGGCCTCGATGTAGCAACGAATCAACGGCTCGGTCCCGCTGGCGCGGAAGGCCACCCATTCCCTGCCCGGCAGCAAAAATTTGAACCCATCGGTCGTGATGGATTTCTCGACAGGAAATGACCCAATGCTCTTTAGCCCGGAGCCTAACTTGGCCAGCAACTCATCCTTCTTTTCCGGCGCGAACGAGACATTGATGCGGTCCGTGTAAAATTCACCGATGGTTTTGCCGAGTTCCTTTAGGATCTGCCCGAGGGATTTTTTTTCCGTCGCGACCAGTTCCGCCATCAGGAGGCAGGCCAGAATGCCATCTTTCTCCGGCACATGCCCTTTAACGCTCAAACCGCCGGATTCCTCGCCGCCGACGATGATCGGTTCGCTCTCCATCAAGGCGCCGATGTATTTGAAGCCTACCGGGGTCTCATGGACTTTCACGCCGAGCATTTCCGCGACCGCATCCACCTGGTGGCTCGTCGGCACCGTGCGCACAACGGCCCCGGTCCAGCCGCGGTTTTTCTTCAAGTGATAAAGGGCCAGCGCCAGCACCTGGTTGGGAGTCAGCCAGTCGCCGCTCTTGTCCACGATGCCAAAGCGGTCGGCGTCGCCGTCGAGGCCCAGTCCCATCTGTGCTTTGCCGCTGCGGACAAATTTACTCACGTCCTTCATGTTCTCCGCGTTCGGCTCGGGATGATGCCCCCCGAACAATGGATTCAATTCGTTATGGAACATCGTCACTTTGGCCCCGACGCCCTCCAGCAATTTGTCCAGGTAACCGTGGCCGGTGCCGTACGAAATATCCACCGCTAACTTCATTTTCGCCTTCTTGAGCACGGAAAACTCGATCAGTTTGCGCAACTGTTTGAAGTATTCCGGCTGCGGATTGATGGTCTCGCATTCGTAAGTGCCGATGATCGAGCCTTTGAATGAGAAATTTTCAGACTGCAACTTCACGACGTTCGCCTCGATCTTCTTCGTGACCTCCGGCACAGCCGGCGCGCCGTCCCACGTGGAAAATTTCAGGCCCTGGTATTCGGGCGGATTATGGCTGGCGGTGAAATTGATGCCGCCCAAAGCCTGGCGATGACGGATGGTATGGGCGATGACGGGCGTGGGCGTGTCGCGGTCGCATAGGAGCGGCTGGAGATCATTGGCGGCGAGGACTTCGGCGGCGGCGAGACAAAATTCAGGGCCAAGAAACCGGGTGTCGCGGCCCAGAATGACGACCGGATCGCGAAAATGGAGGGGCGATTGTTCGTTACGAATTTCAACGTTCAGGTAATTCGCGATCGCCTGCGTCGCCAGCCGGACGTTGTCAAAAGTAAAGTCGCGCGCAATGATTTCGCGCCAGCCGGAAGTGCCAAATTTGATCGTGGCCATGGTACTTCAGGACTTCCAATCCGAACGCCTTTTTTTGCAGCGCGTAGATGTAACCCGCGAGCAAAACGGCGACGAAAGAAATCATGGAACCAAAGATGAGGTTGCGCGTGGCGTGCTCAGCCAACATGCCGCGATACACCACCGCCCACGGATAAAGGAAAACGACCTCGATATCGAAGAGGATGAACAGCATCGCCACCAGATAGAATTTGACGGAAAAGCGGGCGCCGCCCTCGCCGATGGGGTCCTTGCCGCATTCATAGGCGGTGTCCTTGGCGCGGTTGTGCTTGCTCCGCTGGCCGACCATGACTGAAAGGAACAGCACGCCCACGGCAAACCCGATGGCTGCCACCAGGATCATGAGCACCGGAATGTACTGTGCAATTTGCGGAACCTGCGAATTATCCATGTGGGAAATTTAGAGGCATGGCGGCAAAAATCAACCAGGAAAATTCAGGACGTCACCGATCGCTCTCACTGCACGCCGATACGATAAAAATATGGCCCAATGTTCGTGGCGGTGGTGTCCGTGAAACTAGTCGTTCCTGCCTGACCCATGAGATTGCTTTGGATTGGATAAAACGCCGGCTCTGCGCTCAGATTGGTGCTTTGCTGCACATAA
>CAWCRR010000061.1:0-45025 GCA_963797825.1 uncultured Verrucomicrobiae bacterium | reverse complement strand
TTGCCCACCAACCAAAATGTTTTGCTCACGGACACGGTCGGTTTCATCCGTAAATTGCCCCACGGCCTGGTCGAAGCGTTCAAGGCCACGCTGGAAGAAGTCGTGCAAGCTGATCTGCTGCTGCACGTGGTGGACATCAGCCATCCGCAAGCCGAGGAACAGATCGCCGCGGTCAATGCCGTCCTTGCCGAAATTGGGGCGGACGAAAAGCCCACCATCATGGTGCTGAATAAAGTGGACCGGGTGGGTGTCAGTGGATTTGTCGCGCGCCTGAAGGAAAAATATCCTGGCGCGGTCGAAGTCTCGGCCAAAACGGGCGAAGGGATTCCGCATCTGCTCGCCGACCTCGGCACTCAATTGCGGCCCAAGCGGGAATTCCTGGAGTTAAGAATTCCCCATGAGCGGTCGGAGGTCATTGCGCGTTTGCATAAAGTGGGTCAGGTGATCGAGCGCCGGTACAACGGCAAGACCGCGAAGTTCAAAGCGCGCATCCCGCCGCATCACCACGACGAGTTCGCGGCGTTTATCGCCACGGCAGAGTGACTACAAAAAAATTAATCCGCAGCTTGCCGTGGGGGGATTTCACGTTATATTGCGGCTGCACCTGGAATTTATGCCGGACAACCGCCAATCATTGAACACGAGCAAAGTTCTGTGTGTCATCATGGGTGGCGGCCAGGGCTCGCGGCTCTTTCCGCTGACCAAAGATCGCGCCAAGCCGGCCGTGCCTCTCGCCGGAAAATATCGCCTGGTGGACATCCCCATCTCCAATTGCATCAATTCCGGCCTGCGGCGGATCTATATCCTGACCCAGTTCAATTCCGCTTCGCTGCACGGGCATATTTCCCGCACGTATAAATTCGACCAGTTTACCAGCGGCTTTGTGGAGATCCTCGCCGCGCAACAAACGCCGACCAATACTTCCTGGTATGAAGGAACCGCGGACGCGGTGCGGAAAAATCTGGTGCATTTCCTGAATCACGATTTCGATTACCTGCTCATCCTTAGCGGCGACCAGTTGTATCGCATGGATTTCCGCAAGATGATGGAGCAGCATATTGCATGCGGCGCGGACATCACCGTGGCCACCATACCCGTTGGGCGCAAAGAGGCGCAATCCTTCGGCATCATGCAAATTTCCGAGGATTACCGGATCACTCGCTTTGTGGAAAAGCCCAAGGACCCTGCGGTGCTTGATTCATTGCATCTGCAACCGGAATGGCTGCAAAAGATGGGCATCGTAGATGGCGGCGAAAAATTCCTCGGATCGATGGGCATTTATGTGTTCAACCGGAAACTCATCGAGGAACTCCTCGACAATTCGCTGTCGGATTTCGGCAAGCACATCATTCCGCATGCCATCAACACGCACAATGTCCGCGCTTACATCTTCCAGGGTTATTGGGAGGACATCGGCACCATCCGCTCCTTCTTTGAGGCGAACCTGGACCTGGTTTCGGAATTGCCGCGGTTCAATTTCTTTGACATGAGCGCCCCGATCTTTTCCCGCCCGCGCTATCTGCCCGGCTCCAAAATCAACGGCGCGCAGATCGATCATGCGGTCATTTCCGACGGGTGCATCATTACCCGCGCCCATATCAAAAATTCCATCGTGGGCCTGCGCACCGTCATCGATGCCGGGACCGAGCTGAATCGCGTGGTCACCTTGGGCAGTGATTATTACGAAACCGAGGAGGCGGTGAAAAAATGGGCCCAGGAAGGCAAGCCCCGCCTGGGTATCGGCGAGAATTGCAAAATTGAGAACGCCATCATCGACAAAAACGCGCACATCGGGAACAACGTGAATATTTCCCCGGCGGGCAAGGCCGAGAACGTTGACCACGAATTGTATTACATCCGCGATGGCATCGTCATCATCCCCAAAAACGCCGTCATCCCGCACGGGACGGTGATTTAGAGCGCTTCAATAAAAATGTTTACTGCTAAAAATCTCCGGGTGAAAACCCGATCCTCCGTCCATTTTTGGCTCCGCTCATTTTCCCTTTTCCTGGCGGCTTTCGCTGCCGGAAATTTCCCGCTGTGCGCCGACAATGACGACGTTCGCGCGCGGCAGATCGTCAGCCAGATGACGTTGCAGGAAAAAATCACGGAGCTTCATGGCGTCGGCGACCAAGTGCATCGTCGTTACGTGCCGCCGATTCCGCGGCTGAATATTCCGGCGCTGGTCGTCGCCAACGGTCCGTGCGGCGTCGGCCCGGGGGACGAACCGCATCAACTGCCGGCCACGGCTTTGCCTGCGCCAATTTCGCTGGCGGCGAGTTGGGAGCCATCGCTGGCGAAAGATTACGGCGTCATTATCGGCAAGGAGGCCCTGGACCTGGACGACACTTTGCTGGAAGGGCCGGATGTCAACATCGCGCGCGTTCCCCAAAACGGCCGCACCTTTGAGGCGTTCGGCGAAGACCCGTTTTTGGCCGCACGAATGGGTGTGAATGAAATCGAAGGCATCCAAAGCCAGGGCGAAATTGCCAACGTGAAACATTATGACGCCAATAACCAGGAAACCAACCGGTTCACCATCAATGAAATCGTCGGCGAACGCGCGTTGCGGGAAATTTATCTGCCCGCGTTTGAAGCATCGGTCAAAGAGGCGCACACCGCTTCCATCATGAGCGCCTATCCGCGGGTCAACGGCCATTTTTGCAGCCAGAGCGATGAATTGCTTGGCGAGATTTTGAAGAAGGATTGGAATTTTCAGGGGTTCGTGACTTCGGATTTCGGCGCGGTCCACAGCACCGTGCCGTCCGCGCTGGCCGGACTCGATTTGGAAATGCCGAACGGAAAATATTTCGGCGGCGCGCTCGAAGCGGCGGTTGAATCGAATCAGGTCCCGATGTCGGTGATTGACGACAAATTGATCCGGCGTTTTCGGACAATGATCCAGTTCGGATTTTTTGATCATCCGCAAACGATGAAACCGGTCCCGGCGGAGGCGGACGGCGCGGAATCCCGCCACATCGCCGAGGAGGGCATGGTGTTGCTGAAAAATGATGGCGATATTTTGCCGCTCGACCCGGCGAACATGCATCGAATTGTGGTCATCGGGCCTTATGCCGCCAAAGCGATGACCGGCGGCGGCGGCAGTTCGCACGTCATTCCGCTTTACACGGTCAACCCGGTAGAAGGCATTGCGCGTCGCGTCGGTGCTAAAACCAGAGGGGATTTTGCGGATGGCACAAACACTTTATACGGATATGTCGGTGGACCTGACCAGTACAACAATGCAGTAATTTTTGTTGACGGCAACGACATTTCGCAAGCCGTCGGAGAAGCCGGGACAGCGGACGTGGCCATCGTTATGGTCGGCGACCGCGAAAGTGAAGGACACGACCATCCGCTAACGCTCGCCGGAAACCAGGATGAATTGGTCCAAGCCGTGGCCGCCGCGAATCCGCGCACGGTCGTGGTGCTTAAAACCGGCTCTGCGATCTTGATGCCGTGGGTGGACAAAGCGCCGGCGATTTTGGAAGCATGGTACCCCGGTGAAGAAGACGGCAATGCCGTCGCGGCGGTTTTGTTCGGCGATGTCAATCCTTCGGGAAAATTGCCGCTGACGTTTCCAAAACGGCTTTCCGACCTGCCCGCCAATACGCCGGAACAATATCCGGGCGTGGACGGGGTGGTGAACTATTCCGAGGGCATTTTTGTCGGCTACCGGCGCTATGATATGGAAAACATCAAACCGCTGTTTCCGTTCGGGTTCGGCCTTTCTTACACGACTTTCGGCTTCACAAATCTCGCCCTCTCGACGGGAAAAATTTCCTTGAAAGACGACCCGACCCCGGCGATCTCCGTGAATCTCGATGTGACCAACACCGGCAAACGCGCCGGTGAAGAAGTCGTCGAGCTTTACCTGGGCCTGCCTGCAACGCCGGAAGTTCCGCAGCCGCCGAGGCAATTGAAAGGGTTCTCGAAAATTTTACTGGCGCCGGGTAAAACGGCCCATGTGCGATTGCCATTGGACGCCCGTGCGCTTTCATACTGGGACACTGGAACGGTCGGCTGGAAAATTTTGCCTGGCACGTACCACGTAATGGCTGGCTCCTCGTCGCGCGACCTGCCGCTGCAAGCTTCGTTCACCGTTAGCGCGGATTGATCTGATTTACTTTCCTCCACATCACTGTTAAAACTTGCGGGTGCTCAATGATGCCGCCATCTGGAAAAACCTCAACTTGCCGCGCCAGTTGTTTTTGATCGCCGGACCGTGTGTGATCGAAAATGAAAAACTTTGCCTGCAAGTGGGGGCGGCGATGGAAAAAACCTGTCGCAATCTCGGCATCTTCTATGTCTTTAAGGCCAGTTTCGATAAAGCGAACCGCACCTCCAGAAAATCGTTCCGCGGGGTCGGCTTGGAGCGGGGACTGGAAATCCTGGCCAAAGTCAGATCGAAGTTGGGCGTGCCCGTGCTGACGGATGTCCATAATGAAACGCACGCCGCCGTCGTGGGCGAGATTGTGGATGTTTTACAAATCCCGGCGTTCCTCTGCCGCCAAACCGACCTTATTGAAGCCGCCGCGGCCACCGGGCAAATCTTGAATATCAAAAAAGGCCAGTTTCTTTCCCCATGTGAAATGGGGCAGGTGGTGGAAAAGGCGCGGGCCGCCGGGGCGGAAAAAATCCTGCTCACCGAGCGCGGCAGCACGTTTGGCTATAACAACCTCGTGGCGGACATGCGCTCCATCCCCATGATGAAATCGTTCGGCTGCCCCGTGGTTTTTGACGCCACCCATTCCGTGCAACTGCCGGGCGGCGCCGGTGATAAATCCGGCGGGCAGCGCGAGTTTGCGCCGGTGCTGGCGCGCGCGGCGCTGGCCGCGGGAGCGAATGGTTTGTTCATTGAAACGCATCCGCGCCCGGACAAAGCCTTGAGCGACGGGCCGAATATGATCCCGCTGGCGGAGATGCCGGCCTTGCTGAAAAACCTCCTGAAAATTTTCAACGCGACCCGCTGAAAATGCCAAAATCCATCTCATCTTCGCTCAAAAAGAAGCTGGAGCGCGTCAAATTATTCCTCTGCGACGTTGACGGTGTTTTGACGGATGGCTCCATCTTCATCGGCGGCGAGCGCGAAATCAAACGGTTCAATATCCGTGACGGACTGGGTTTGGTCCTGGCGCGGCGGGCTGGACTGAAGATCGGCTGGGTATCGGCGCGGCCATCGGAGGCCACCCGGGTGCGCGCGGAAGAGTTAAAGATCCATTTTCTCGTCCAACAGGGTGATAAATTGAGCAAATCCGGCGCCATTGATAATCTTTTGGCCGCGGAAAAAATGAATTGGGAGGACGTTTGCTTTGTCGGAGATGATGTGGTGGATTTGGGGCCATTGACCAGGGCCGGCGTAGGCGTGGCAGTGGCCGATGCCCGTCCGGAGGCCTTGGCGGCGGCGGATTTTGTGACCCAGGCGGATGGCGGCCGGGGCGCGGTGCGGGAGATCGTCGAGATGATTTTGCAGGCACAAAAGAAATGGGATCCGGCCATTGCGGTTTATCGAGCGTGAGCCGGTATTGCCGGAATGACTAACGACGCCGGCAAAGCTGGAATGACTAATGACGAAGATCTAATGACTAATGAATTTCTAATGACCAAAAAGAGTGCCGGAAATTTTATCATTTGGGCTTCATCATTCTTTAGTCATTCGGATTTAGGAATTAGTCATTATTTGCTAATTGCCATACTGTTGTTTTCCGTGATCAAAGCATCCACCCAGCAAACGTTGTCGGCCAACGCCACCGATTTTACGTCCGTTGAATATTGGCCGGCGCCGGACCAGACCCAGGTCAAAATGCGGCTGTCCGGTGGGGAAGCCGCGCCATTGCCGGGCGGCCTCCTGGTCATCAAACAATTCAAACTCGAATTGTTCAGCTCCAATGGCGTGCCGCAAGTTGTCGTCAATGCCCCGGAATGCACCTATGATTCGATCCATGGCCAGGCGAATTCACCGGGTGAGTTGTTTGTCCAAAATGGTGACGGAAAGATCCAAATCCATGGCGTGGGTTTTTTGTGGCGGCAGGAGGAGGGTTTACTCATCATTTCAAATGATGTTAAGACAGTGATTGATAATAAAGCAGTCGCGCCGAAACCCGGCCAAACCGGACAGAAAATGCCATGAAAAAAATTTGCGCCATTGCCATTGTGATTTTGTTGCCGGCCCTGCTCCTGCGCGGGCAAACCACTGCCTTGCCGATTGGACCGGCGTCCATCACTTCACACATGGGTGAATTCGATTTGAATTTGCACACCGCGACTTACTTGGGTGACGTGCAGGTGGATGATCCGCAGATGAAGTTGCGATGCGAATGGCTCGTGGCGTCCATGCCGGCATCGGGCGGACGCATCAGCCACATCGTTTGCGAAACCAATGTGGTCATTGATTATTTCGACCAAAAGGGCCAGACCAATCACATCACTTCCGACAAGGCCGTCTATGATTACAATGTGCAGGGCACGGTGACCAATGAAACCATCACGTTCACTGGAAATCCGAAAATTGAAAATGCGCAGACCGTCACGATTGGCGAACCCATCATCTGGAATCGCGCCGACGGAAACATTGTGGTGATGAATGGGAAAACTATCTTCAAACAAGGGATCGGCGGTTTGTCGGGGCAAACGAATGCGATTCAAACACAGAAATGATAATGGCGCTTCAACAAAGACTAACGCCGCGATTTCAAGTGCGCGATCCTAATTTCCGCGAGGTCTTGGAGTGCGGTGGCCGGCGGGGAACAGGGCTGACACCGCTTTCGAATGCCTCGGGGCATGCGGATGTAAAAGCGGTGTGTGCCCCCACCCCTCTCCCACCGCACTCCAAGACGCTGGCGCGTTATTTGGCCATTCCAAACCAGCGTGACCGCTTCGTCATTCTGGCTTCGTCATTCTTTAGTCATTCGGATTTAGGATTTAGGCATTATTAGAACATGAGCGAAACGCCATCGAAACCAGAACCACAAAAGATGGTCACCACGTCCGCCACGGCTACGGCGGTAGGCAGTGGGTTGCTGTCCACGGACAAGCTGGCAAAGGCCTATCGCGGGCGGCGGGTGGTGGATGGCGTTTCGTTGAAAGTGAACGCGGGGGAGATCGTTGGATTGCTGGGCCCGAACGGGGCGGGCAAGACGACGACCTTCAACATGGTCGTCGGCATCGTCAAGCCGGACGATGGCGGGGTAAATTATCTGGGGCGCGAAATCTCCGGATTGCCGATGCACAAACGCGCGCGGCTGGGCATCGGCTATCTCACGCAAGAGCCGTCAGTGTTCCGCAAATTGTCGGTCGCGGACAACATTCTCGCAATTTTGGAGACGTGTAAACTGACCGGCGCGGAGCGCTCAGTGCGGTTGAAGTATTTGCTGGAGGAACTGGACCTGACGCCCGTCGCTGGGAGCATGGCGTACCAATTGAGCGGCGGCGAGAAGAGGCGGCTGGAAATCACCCGCGCGTTGGTTACCAGCCCCAAATTACTTTTGCTGGACGAGCCGTTCGCCGGGATCGACCCTATCGCAAAATTTGAGGTGGGAAAGATTGTGCGCCGGCTTAAGACCCGCGGATTGGGTATTTTGATCACCGACCATGATGTGCGCGAGATGCTGAAGATCATCGACCGCGGCTATATCATCTACAAGGGCCAGGTGTTGGTTGAAGGCAGCGCGGAATTTTTGGCGAACGATCCCAAAGCGCGGGAGATTTATCTGGGGCCGGAGTTTAATTTATAAATTAAGCGACTCGAAATGTCCCGCCGGGGACTGTGGACTTTGGGCCTAATTTTCTCCTTACTTTTCGGTTCAATCCTTAATAAAGTCCCGCCATGCAACGCCAATCGGTGTCCGTTGAGCAATTTTTCAAAGAGCATGGCGAGGCGCTCGAGATGCGGCTGATCGCCGGCGAACAGAATTTAAAACGCATCATCCGCGAGCCTACCGTGAATCGTCCGGGGCTGGCGCTGAGCGGGTTCACCCGTTATTTCGCCTACAAGCGCGTCCAGGCGATGGGCCACGCCGAAGTTTATTATCTGCGGTCGCTTTCCTCAAAAGAGCGCGAGACCCGGTATGCCTACCTCTTCGCCTACAAAATCCCCTGCATCGTCCTCAGCCGCGGGTTAAAGCCGGACAAGGAATTTTTACAGGCGGCCGAGATGGCAAACGTTCCCCTGTTTCAAACACCGATGGTGACAATGAAATTCATCAACCAGGCCACGCTGGCGCTGGAGATGATGTTCGCGCCGCGCGGCTCCGAGTTGGGCAGCATGGTGGACATCCTGGGCGTGGGCGTGTTGATCCGGGGCGAAAGCGGCATCGGCAAAAGCGAAGCGGTGCTGGCGCTCATTGAGCGCGGCTATAGCCTGGTGTCCGACGATGTCACGCGCATGACGCTGTTGGATGGGCGCGAAGTCATCGGCACCAGTTCGGAGTTGACGCGCAGCCACATGGAAATCCGCGGCATCGGGATCATCAACGTCGCGGCGATGTTCGGCGTCAAAAGCATTCGCAAGGAAAAGAGCCTGGATCTGGTGGTCTCTCTGAAAGTGTGGGACGAGGTCACCGAAGTGGACCGGGTGGGGATGGAACAGGAATTTGTCAAAGTGCTCGGGGCGGAGGTGCCGCACATTGTCATTCCGGTGCGGCCGGGCCGGGATTTGGCGCGGTTGATCGAAGTGGCTGCATTCCAGACGAAGCTGAAAATATCCGGTTATAATGCCGCGCAGGAGTTGAATGACCGTCTGATCGCGGCGATGAAACCGGAAAATCCGGCGGCGACGTAGAAAACGTTGGCTTTTTGATTTTCAACCCATTACCCTATGAGTAAACCGATGAGCGCAAAGAAATTGCCGGAGGGCGATTTTGTCACCAAAGAGGTGGTAATCCTGAACAAGCTGGGCATCCATGCCCGGCCAGCCGCGCTTTTTGTCAAAACTGCCAATCGGTTTGCCTGCGAAATTTTTGTGGAAAAGGACGGTGAAAAGATCAACGGCAAGAGCATCATGGGCTTGATGATGCTTGCCGCCGGTCCGGGCAGCAAATTGACGCTGCATGTGCGCGGAGCGGATGCTTCGGCGGCGATCTCGGAACTTTCAGCGCTGGTGCAGCGAAAATTTGATGAAGATTGAGCCTCGGTGGCGGCTTCCCTGCAAAACTTGCAAAATGCATCAAAATGGGTTCTTATTAAGGCGATGCGGCAATGGCTTTGGCTACTTCTGGTGATGGTGATAGCGTTGGCTCCAAGAGTCAACGTGCGTGCGGAAACCGCCGAAGTTGACCTGAAGTACGTGGCACAACGGGCATTCGAACGCGCGCAAAAACCTTTTCACTCACCGCGAGCCGACCTGCCGAAAGTGCTGGACCAGGACAACCTCAATTACGATAAATACCGCGAAATACGTTTTCGCCGGGATAAGGCCCTATGGACGGATGAGGACCTGCCTTTTCGTGTCGAATTCTTCCACCCGGGTTATGTTTATAACGAACCGGTGCATATCAATGAGTTCACCACTGAACACGTCCAGCAAATCCGTTTTGTCCAGGATTTTTTCGATTATGGAAACCTGAATATTCAGGATGAGATTCCCGCCAATACGGGTTACGCGGGTTTCCGCCTGCTTTACGCATTGAATAAAACAAATCAACTGGATGAGTTAGGCGCATTTCTCGGCGCGAGTTACTTCCGATTGCTTGGCAAAGACCAGAGTTATGGGCAATCCGCCCGCGGATTGGCGTTGAACTGCGGCGAGACCGATCGCGGCGAGGAATTTCCGATCTTTACCGACTGGTGGCTGGGCAAACCGGATAAAGACGCCACGCAACTGACACTGTATGCGCTGTTGGACAGCGTCAGTTGCACGGGGGCGTACGAGTTCCATATCCGGCCCGGCGAGACGACGGTGGCCGACGTGGATGCCATCATCTATTTGCGCGACCCCAAGACCATCCGCGAGGCCGATACCAATGCCAGTCCCATCAAAACCCTCGGCATGGCCCCGCTAACCAGCATGTTTTGGTTCGGCCAAAATTCCGAGCGCAAGTTCGACGATTATCGTTGCGCAGTCCACGATTCGGATGGATTGCTCATCAAAATGAACAATGGCGAGACTCTTTGGAACCCCCTGGATAATCCGGCAAAAATGCGCCATCAAATTTTCAACGCGCCGGATATTCGCGGCTTCGGATTGCTTCAGCGCGAGCGAAATTTTTCAGCCTATCAGGACAGCTTTACCTCCTTTCAAAACGAGCCGAGCGTATGGGTCGAACCGCGCGATTTTTGGGGCGATGGCGATTTGCATCTGGTAGAACTCAGCTCCAGTTGGGAGGGGTTGGACAATGTCGTCGTGTTTTGGGACCCCCGAAACAAACCCAAGCCGCTGACACCCTTTAAGTTCGGCTACACGCTCTATTGGACGCGTGAGACGGACATGAAATTGTCGGAAAACAAAGTTGTGGCCACGCGTGTCGGCCTTGCCCCGGGAGGCGGCAACGCCCGGCAGATCGTCATTGATTTTTCCGGGCCGAGGCTGGACGCCATTCCCTTGACCCGCAAGCCCATCGCAGTGGCCAGTTGCAGTACCAATGCGGCCATCATCGCAAACCAGGTCATCCGCAATCCCGACGCAGATGCCTGGCGCGTGGTATTGGAAATGCAGCCGAAATCCAGCGATCCCGTGGACATGCGCTGCACGCTGCAAGACGGCGCCAACGTGGTCAGCGAGACCTGGGTCTATCAATGGAGCCCCCCATGAACCCGGCGATTTTACCCGATGCCACCGGCAAACTCGCGGGCCGGCCCCTGGAGGAATGGAATGCCGCCTATGTGAAGGTGGAAAATTATTTCCACGCGCTGCGCATCCGCAATAAACCGCTGCTGGGGCAGCTGGTTTTGCGCGTGCTGGAGCGTGCCCAGCGCCGAGCGCCCAACGAACCGGACCGCTCCGCCACGCAACTGGCCGCCGAGGAGATGGACCGCGTGGTCACCGAATGGTTCTCCGAAGTGCTGCAATCGCCGCCGACCAAAGCGGACCAGACGCTGTCCACCCGCGGACGGCTGGCCTTGTTGCTGGCGGACATGCCGGGCAAGTGGCAGGAACAATTTTTACGGCCCGGCCCCTGGCCGGAAGAGTTCGTCAGCGCCATGCGCGAAAACTTTTCGCTCGCCGGCCCCGATTTCCAGATCTCCAAAATGATGCCGCGTCCGTTTGACCTCGGCCCCATCACCACCCTCACGAACCTTGGAAAAATCCCCTATTTCCGGATGGCGTTGATTTGGATGCTCTTTGCCCTGCTGCTGATCGCCATTTTCTACCTGACGCATTCCACCTGATGCATTGAGATTGTTCTTTACCCGCGCAATTGTTGCCATAAATTCACGTCATGCCTGAAATTGCAAACTATGTGAATAACGGATCGACTGACATCACGCCCGCCATCGCGGAAAAGGTCCTCCGGCAATTGCCGCAATGGAAATTGGAGTTCACACAGATTAGCGCGCCCCAATTTCCCCATCTGGTGGACCAGCTCGAATTTCTCGCGGATGCGGTGGAGGACGCCGTGGAAGGCGCCTACAAGGAATTGCCTTACACCGCCGTGGCGCAAGCGGTCTTTGCGCTGCTCTATGCCCATAAAAAAATGAGCATCCTTCCCGAAAGCGTCATGGACCTGGGCCGGGCGGACGATTCCAGTGTGGTGCGCGCGGTCCTGATTCAAAACGAAAAGTCCTTTGCGGTCTATGCCGGCACACAGGGCGTCAATTGGAAGAAAATCACCAGTCAGCCCTGACCCATGCAAACCCCGCTGGTGATGACAATCATCGGTCCCGACCGGACCGGCCTGGTCGAATCAGTAGCGCGCTGCGTGGCCGGTCACGGCGGCAATTGGCTGGAAAGCCGCCTGTGCCGCCTCGGCGGCGAATTTGCCGGGATTTTAAGGATTGAAATTCCGGGCCAAAATAAATCTTCGTTGCTGGCCGCCCTGCAAAAAATCCCCGGCCTGTCGGTCACCGTCCACGCGGATGAACCAAAAATTCCCGCCGCGGGCGGACGCCAAACGAAACTGGAGATTGTCGGGCACGACCGCCCGGGGATCGTCCATGAAATCTCCGCGGCGCTGGCGCGCGCGGGCGTGAATGTGGAGGAATTTTCCAGCGAAGTCGCCAGCGCGCCCATGAGCGGGGAAGCGCTTTTCAAGGCGGGGGCGCGCTTGCAATTGCCCGAACGTTGCGACGTTGCCGCGTTAAAAAAGGATTTGGAAAAGATTGCCGCCGATCTGCTCGTGGACGTTTCGTTCAAGGATTTCGCCTGACAACCGGCGGAGGCGCGGGACCGATTTGGAAATCATGCCAGCCTTTCACCCGTCCGGCGGAGACAAAAATGCGATAGGTGGTTCCCGGCTGCAGCGGCACGGGGCGGACGCCATCCACCACAGGGTCCAGTCCGTCGAGGTTTCGTCCGTAGAAGAAGTGATTGATTGAACGTGAGGTTTCTCCCGTTAAATGCCATAACGGCTGCGCCAGCTTGTTGGTCTGCCATTCGTCCAGCGGCACGACTTTGATTTCGGTCACGGTATAATCGCCGCTGAGCGAAAAGATCAAGACCTTTCGGTTGTTGCCGCCCATCGGCCGGGAAGTATGGGCAATTACTATTGTTTTCGTGCGGAACCAGTCGGTAAAATAGATGGCATACACCGCCGCCAGTGCGAGCACAATGGCGATGAGCGCGAAATTTTTTTTATTCATAAAATAATTGCAACGCGCGCGCGACGGCGAACGTCTATGTACCAGACGTGAAAACGGATTGAACGGTTATGAAAATATCAAAAAAACAGGCCGCGGCCAACCAGGAACCGGCGTTCACCCTGATCGAACTGCTCGTGGTCATCGCCATTATTGCCATCTTGGCCGCGATGCTGTTGCCGGTTTTGGCCCGCGCCAAGGAGGCCGGCCGCCGCATCGCCTGCCTGAATAATCTGACGCAATTGAGCCTGGCCTCGAAGATGTATGTGGACGACAGCCAGGGCGCTTTCCCGCCGCGCGACGATAACGACCGCTGGCCGGACCGTTTTTTCAAGTATTACCAAAACGTCAACTCGTTGCTTTGCCCCACGGACGTTTCCATCCCGCCGCAACTTCCCATGTCGATTGGCTCGTCCAGTTCCAATAATGTGGCCGACGCCGCGCCGCGCAGTTATCTCATCAACGGTTGGAACGATTATTTTTCCAGCCAATTCGGAGGTCCCTCATGGGGAACCCTGGAACAGGATATGGCGGTCACTTGTCTTAAGGAGACGGCCATTCCTCATGTATCGGATACGATTGTCTTCGGTGAAAAACAGCACAATGCGGGTGATTATTTCATGGATCTGCTCGAAAATGGCGGGAACGACTTTACCGGGATCGCCGAGCAGGGCCGCCATGACAACAGTGGCAATACCAGCACCCAGGCCAATGGCGCCGGCGGCAGCGGCGGTTCCAATTATGCCATGGCGGACGGTAGCGCCCATTTTATCAAATTTCCGCAATCGGTGGATCCGCTCAATTTATGGGCAGTCACTGATTCCAATCGCACTGCTTACGCGATCAATTACTGAACCCCCGATATCACCGCAACTTTTCGTTTCCTGGGACGTTTAAGACTGGAGTGAACCCCAAAATTATGCGCCCATTTCAATTGCTGTTAATAGCCGGCGGTTGCGTCTTTGTTTTTGCCGCTAACGCCCAGGTTTCCACCAACGCGCCCGCGACCGAAATCGAGAATTTCGAACTGCAAACCGACGCCATCATCGTCAAAGGTTTCAGCGACGTGGGCACCATCAACACCAGCGCCGGCGTCGTCTTCGTGCGTTGCAAGCAGTCCGCCAACGCCGCCACCGGCAAAGCGGAATACGGAATTGAGGTCGGGCTGACTACCAGTGATACGCATGGGTATTTGGTGGTGGATTATGATGAGCTGGACGCGTTGCTAAATGGTTTGGCTTTTCTTAGCCGCATCACCTATAACGTGACGCCGATGCCGGCATTTGACGCCGCCCTTGCGACGAAGTCGGGATTGCGGGTCTCGGCGCACAGCCAACGGCGCGAAGGCGGCATCCAGACGTTCCTGCAATTCGAGGATTCGCCGAAGATTGCGCTGTCCTCCGACCAATTTTCACAATTTCAAAACCTCATTCAGCAGGCCAAAACAACCTTGGCCGGCTTGAAGAGCAAAACCTCATCGCCTTAACACGGTGTCGCGCTGCGCCCATTCCGGATTCGCGGCGGGAAAATCCAGGTTGTAATTCAGGCCGCGGCTTTCCGGGCGCATCAACGCGCACCGCACGATCAGTTCCGCCACCGTGGCGATGTTGCGAAGCTCCAGCAGATCGTTGGTCACGATAAAGTTCCAGTAATACTCGCGGATTTCCTCCTGCAGATTGGCGATGCGCTTGGCCGCGCGCTCCAGCCGCTTGTTCGTGCGGACGATGCCCACGTAATCCCACATCAGCCGCCGGATCTCATCCCAATTGTGCGAGACTACGACGAGTTCGTCGGCGTTGGTGGCGTCGCCGGATTGCCACGGGGGAATGGATATGCCGGCGACGGCCGAAGGCCGGTGCTGAAGCGCTTTTCCCGCCGCGCGATGCGCGCAGACCAGCGCTTCCAACAATGAGTTGCTTGCCAGCCGGTTCGCGCCATGCAGGCCGGTGCAGGAAACTTCACCGACGGCGTAAAGGCCGGAAATGTCTGTCTCGCCATCCACGTTGGTCACCACGCCGCCGCATTGGTAATGCGCCGCCGGCACCACGGGGATCGGCTCCTTCGTAATGTCGATGCCGTAGCCGAGGCAGGTCTGATAAATGTTGGGAAACC
Source organism: uncultured Verrucomicrobiae bacterium (assembly GCA_963797825.1). GTDB lineage: Bacteria > Verrucomicrobiota > Verrucomicrobiia > Limisphaerales > UBA11358 > UBA11358. The sequence continues at coordinate 30,181 of CAWCRR010000061.1, read as the reverse complement.
GTTCGATGATGAACTTCGCCGGTTTGTGGGTGATGTCCAGGAGCACACAATCGGCACCCGTCTTTTTCATTTCGCTGTCAATCGCGCGGGCCACGATGTCGCGCGGGGCCAGCGACTTCATCGGGTGCGCGCCGTCCATGAATTCCCGGCCTTCAAGATTTTTCAAGACGCCGCCCTCGCCGCGGACGGCTTCCGAGACCAGAAACGATTTTGCCTTGGGATGATAAAGGCACGTGGGATGGAATTGCACAAATTCCATGTTGGCGATGCCCGCGCCCGCGCGATAGGCCATCGCCACGCCGTCGCCGGTGGCGATGTCGGGATTGGTCGTGTAGAGATACACTTTGCCGCAGCCGCCGGTGGCCAGCAGGGTGACTGCCGAGGAAAACGTTTCGACGCGATTGCTTTTTTTGTCGAAGACGTACGCGCCGAGACAGCAGTTTTCGCCGACGTAACCGAGCTTCTGGCAGGTGATCAGATCGATCGCCAGATGGTTCTCAAAAATGGAGATGTTCCGTTGTCTGGAGATGGCATTGAGCAAGGCGCTCTCGATTTCCCGGCCGGTCATGTCACGGGCGTGCAGGATGCGGCGGCGCGAATGGCCGCCCTCGCGTCCCAGGTCCAATTCCCGCGCGCCGCCCGTGTGGTTTTCCGATTCGGAAAATTTCATACCCATCTCAATCAACTCCTGGATTCGCGCCGGACCCTCTTCCACGATGGTGCGGACGACCTGCTCCTTGCAAAGACCCGCCCCGGCGTCGAGCGTGTCCCGAACGTGCAATTCAAAGGAATCATCCTTCCCGGTCACGGACGCAATACCGCCCTGTGCGTAATTGGTATTCGATTCCGCGCGGTTCTTCTTCGTGACAATGGCCACGCGGCCATGCGGCGCGGCCTTCAACGCAAAGGACAGCCCGGCAATCCCGCTGCCGAGGATGAGAAAATCAAACTGTTTCATGCTGCTGGAAAAAATTTAACGCAAAGGCGCAAAGACGCAAAGGCGCGGAGGAAAATAAAAATGACGCCGGTTAAAAATCTCATGTTTCAGAGTTTAGCATTATCGATTAACCGCGTCCTGCCAAAAAAGACGGCCAGAGCCATGTGTGCGCCGGGTTTTATCTGCGCTACTGGCTCTAGAGTTTTTGAATCGAAAAATTTGACGTAATCGAGGCGCGCCAGCGGTGCGGCAGTCATAAATTTCTTCAGGTCCGCTTTCAATTTTATTGCCGGTATCGATTTCTTCTTCACTGCTGCCTGCGCCGCGTTCAATGCATGAAACAGAATGACCGCCTGCGCCCGCTGTTCCGGGTCGAGATATTTGTTGCGTGAACTCATCGCCAGGCCGTCCCGCTCGCGGAACGTCGGTGCGACGACGATTTTCACCGGGAAATCCAGGTCCGCCACCATGCGTTGGATGACTGCGGCCTGTTGGAAATCCTTTTGGCCGAAGACCGCGACGTCCGGCTGGACGATGTTGAACAGTTTGGCGACGACCGTCGACACGCCCCGGAAATGAGTCGGGCGCGACGCGCCTTCCATGATTTTGGATAATACGTCCTCGACAACGTAAGTGCTGAAATTGGCTGGATACATCTCCGCATCTCCCGGCACAAAAACAACGTTCACGTCCGCGGCGCGGCATAATTTCAAATCGCGTTTCAAGTCGCGTGGATATTTTGCTAAATCCTCCTTTGGCCCGAATTGGGTCGGGTTTACGTAGATACTCACGATGACCCGGCCGTTTTTGCCGGCTTGCCGGCGCGCTTCGCGCACCAGGCTCAAATGGCCCTCATGCAGATAGCCCATCGTCGGCACAAAACCGGTTTTTGTTCCGATGTGTGCCCATCTTTTCGCGAGTTTCTGCATCGCCGCAATGGATCTGACGATTTGCATCAAATAAAAATGCGGCAACCCATTGGCGCTATCAATCTTATTGTCAAATTGAGCATAAGGCAGGGCGCGCACTCTGTGCGCGCTCTGGAGTTTGGCTTTTTTGAAATCAGTTAAGGGTTAAAAAGGCGGCAGCATTTGATTGTTCTTAAAAATGGTGGAACATCGCGCTACGATGTCCTCTTTGAAGCACGGCTACGACTCGTGTTTCCTTCTCCCCCTCGCCCCGTCATAGCCTTTGCGGAGACGGGTCAACGGGGAGAAGGATCAAGGATGAGGGGTGAGACAACAGAAAGCTATCCTCCCCGTCATCCCTTTTGGTAATGCGACCGGGACATTGCACATCGCCGGCCCTGCCAAGAACAATGCGTGGGACACGCCCTATGCGATTCGCCTATTGTCAAATCGGCCGCGGCGTAGTAAAAATTGCGTATGAGTGCGAAACAAAGGCTAATCCTAAATTTTGCGGGGGAATGCTTCTTCATTGTCGCATTTTGCCTGGTATGGGTAACTCGTTCTCCTCATGCGTCATGGGTCCTAATCGCACTCTGCGGAGTTGGCTCGAATTTTATGCGATTAATTTCAAAGAAGTCTCCTTCCCCAAAGCCCGGCCGTGAGCTGACAGGGGTTGAGGCGATTGCTGCGTTTGTGATCTGTATTGCAGTGGTCTATCTGGGCCTCTTTCTTGTTTATAAAGGATTGTTACATAACATTGCTTTCATGGTTCCAGTGGCCATCCTGGCTCTTTCAATTTGTTTGTATAAATTTGCCAGGGATATGGCTGCGCTGAAAATCTCCAGGCCTGTTTCAAATTAAAAACGCGAAGGCCTTCACCTTCGCGTTCTCGTTTTAAGATTTTTTATTCGCGCGCGGCAAATTTCATCGGCGCGCTTTCCGGCATTTCGTGGGCGCAGGGCTGGTTGATCGGCGCATCTGGCGCGCGATTATTTTGCGTCACGATGTTGTTGGCCAGCATCCAGGCTTCGACTTCTTCGCCGCTGATGTCGGCCAGCATTTTGCCGTTGATCTCCACGCAGGGGCTGAGCATTTGGCCGCTCTTCTCGATCATTTCCTGGCGTTGCAGGGGATCATTGATGATGTCGCGGTCTTCAAAGGGCAGGTCGTATTTGCGCAGCACGGCGCGCACACCCTGGCTCCAGCCGCAGGTCGGTTTCAAATAGGCGATGATTTTTGGCTTATTCATAGTTTTGTAAAAATTGTTCTTCCCGTGGCAATATAATGCCACAAATGGGACCCCGGGGCAAATGGTTTAACCATGAACACAGATGGGCACGGATCCCAGCGCATGGAAAACGGATTTCTATCGAAAGTAGCACAATAATTGCTTATGTTCACGGCGCCTGATGGCAACGTCATCTTCGCCGCTAAAAGTGACGCCGGCGCCGCGCATCCAACGCGGCTGGCGGCTGTTTGTTTTTTATTCATCTGCCCTGGCGCTCACGGGCGTGGTTTCGCTGATGTTCGCGGATTTGCTTTGGCGCAGTGGCTGGTCAGTTTCCCGCGCCATTTTGCTGGTTTTGTTCATCATCCTGTTCTTCCTGATCTCCCTGGGGTGCATGACGGGGCTTTATGGGTTCATGCTGCTCACCTTTGGCACCCGCCAAAGGTTGTCGCAATTGAAGGATTATCATCACCAGGAAATCACCGGCGTCAGCACCGCCATCATTTTCCCCATTTATAACGAAGATGTCATGCGCGCCTACGCCGGTTTGCGCGCGACCTTTGAGTCCTTGAAAAGGACCGGCCAGCTCGAACATTTCGATTTTTTTATTTTGAGCGATTCGACCGACGCGGACAAATGGGTGGAGGAGGAGCGGTGCTGGTACGACCTCATCCGCGACCTGGATGCGCTCGGAAAGATTTATTACCGCCGGCGCCTGAACAATGAAGGGCGCAAGAGCGGCAATGTGCAGGATTTCCTGAACGCCTGGGGACGCCGCTATCGCTATTTCCTGGTCTGCGACGCCGACAGCATCATGCGGGGCGAGACCCTGGTGGACCTGGTGAAAATGATGGAGGTACACCCGGGCGTGGGGCTGATCCAGACGGTTCCCGCGCTCGTGAATGCCGAGACGCTCTTTGGGCGGATGCAACAGTTTGCCAACCGGCTCTATGCGCCCGTGTTCATCGCCGGGTTGAATTATTGGGCGCTCGACGTGGGAAATTACTGGGGGCATAACGCGATCATCCGCACGGAGCCGTTCATGCAATTCTGCGATTTGCCGCAATTGCCCGGGCGGCGGCCGCTGGGCGGGCAGATTTTGAGCCATGATTTTGTCGAAGCCGCCCTCCTGGTGCGGGAGAACTGGGAAGTGTGGTTCGCCTACGACCTGGAGGGAAGTTACGAAGAGACACCGCAGGGCATGATCGAGAACGCGCAGCGCGACCGTCGCTGGTGCCAGGGGAATTTGCAGCATGGCCTGGTCATGTTTGCCAAGGGCCTGCGCGGCGTGAGCCGGATCCATCTAATTTCCGGTATTTTAGGCTATTTGGCCGGCCCGCTTTGGCTGGCGTTCCTGCTCACCTTCAATTGGATCCATTGGTATCACAAATTCACCGGCCTTTCCTTTCTGCCCCCGGTGCGCGCCCATGTGATCCATCTGAGCGGACGGGCACATGCGTTGTTGATTTTTATCATCTGCATGGTGGTGATCATGCTGCCAAAATTCGTGGCGCTGATTGATTTGGCGCGTAATCCGCAGCGCCGCCGGGCGTTCGGCGGGCTGGCGCGCGCGTCGGCAGGTGTCGTCGCCGAAACTATTTTTTCCACGTTGCATGCGCCGTTGCAAATGCTTTGGCACACGCGTTTCGTTTTGACCAACTTGCTCGGCATCGGCGTTGGCTGGTCCCCGCAAAAGCGCATCGCTGATGGCACGACGTGGTGGTACGCTATTCAACGGCATTGGGGCCATACTTTGATCGGGGTGGGTTGGGGAATTTTCATGTGGTGGCTGGGGCGGGAATTGTTCTGGTGGTTCACGCCGGTGCTGGCGGGAATGGTCCTTTCGATTCCGCTGAGCGTCTTCACCAGCCGCCGGCATTTGGGCGCGCGCGCTCGCGCGCTTGGGATTTTTCTGACCCCGGAGGAGATTGCGCCGCCGCCCGAACTCATTTCCCTCCGCGCGCAGACGAAAATCAATGAGCTTACGGAGGATGGCACTCCCGGCCTGCCGCACCCGGGAATTGCCGAAGCGGTGCTTGATCCCTATGTCAACGCCATCCATGTTTCGCTCCTGCGCGAGAAACAATTGAACCCCGCCTATGCCGAACAATTCGCGCAGCTCGGGGTGGGGAGTGAAAAAGTCCAGATCCTGGGTGAAAAATTGCTGGCCAACGGCCCGGACAAATTGAGTGACGCCGACCAGCTTTTGGTCCTGGCCGACCAGCGGGTGATGGTCTGGCTGCACCAACAGGCATGGTTGCGCGCCGGAGAAACCCTCGCGCCGTGGTGGCGCGCCGCCATCCAGAACTTCAGCCGCGAACATTTTTGATTTATGGCCGTCATCGAAGTCAACCATCTGACCAAAACGTTCCGCACGTACAAAAAACAGCCGGGATTTTCCGGCGCGGTCCGGGGCCTCTTTCATCGGCAATACGAACAGACCATCGCGGTCAATGATGTCAACTTCAAGATTGAACCGGGCGAACTGGTGGGTTTTCTCGGCCCGAATGGCGCCGGCAAGACGACCACGTTGAAAATGCTCGCCGGGTTGCTGTACCCGACGGGCGGCGGGGCCCGCGTCCTGGGTTACACGCCGTGGGAACGCCACGATGGCTATCGCCGCCAATTCGCGCTGGTGCTCGGCCAGAAAAACCAGCTTTGGTGGGATTTACCGGCGCGCGAATCGCTGGAGCTGAATGCAAAAATTTACGGAATCCCCAAAGAGCGTTTCGAGCGGACCGTTACTGAGATGACGGAATTGCTCGCCGTCAAAGAAAAATTGAATGTGAGCGTCCGCGAACTTTCGCTGGGCGAACGCATGAAGATGGAGCTGATCGCGTCGTTGCTGCACCAGCCCAAAGTGCTGTTTCTCGATGAGCCGACCATCGGCCTGGACGTGGTGTCCCAAAAGACCGTCCGCGAATTTATCCGGCGCCATAATGCCGAACAAAAGACGACGATCCTGCTCACGAGCCATTACATGGCCGACATCCAGGCGCTTTGCGAGCGCGTCGTCATCATCGACCACGGAAAAATTTTCTTCGACGGAAAGTTGAGCGAGATCGTTGACCGCTTTGCTGATTTCAAGCTCATCACCATCCAATGTGAAGGGGCCGATGAATTATCCGTGGACAAGCTGGGCCAATATGGCGAAATCCATGTAAAGACCGGGGGTGCCATCACTTTCAAGGTCAAGCGCGACCGCGTCATTCCGGTCTGCAAATCGTTGCTCGACGATTTGCCGGTGAGCGATATCGACATCCAGGAAGTGCCGATCGAGGACGTTATCCGGCAGATTTTTGCGAGATGATGTATATTCCAGGTGCTTTAAACTCGCGGAATTTTGCACCAGTTCAAGGAAAAAAATCCGGAACTGTACTGATTTGGACGCTTCCTCCCTCTCCCCTCAATGGGGAGAGGGATTGAGGGTGAGGGGTGAGAAAACAGAAAGGCTTACTCTTACATTTCAAGGAATTCGTGGAACATAATTGACGCCGCCGATCGCGAAATCCGTGTCGATTTTCTAAATTAGATCATCAAAAATCTGGATTCGGGGGGGTGAAACCATTAAAAGGCGGCATGGACGCGTTTCTGCAAGCCGCCATTGACGAGGCCAAAACGGGATTGGCCGAGGGCGGAATCCCCATCGGCTCGGTGCTGGTCTGCGACGGCAAGATCATCGGGCGCGGCCATAATCAACGGATCCAGCAGGGCAGCGTCATCCATCATGCGGAAATGAATTGCCTGGAAAATGCCGGGCGGTTGACGGCCGGGACCTATTCGCGCTGCACATTGTACTCGACGCTTTCGCCCTGCCCCATGTGCAGCGGAGCGGCATTGCTCTATAAAATCCCGCGCATTGTCATCGGAGAAAATGTGACTTTCAAAGGGCCGGAAGAATATGTGCGCTCGCAAGGCGTGAAATTGGAAGTGTTACAAGACCCGGCGTGCATTCAGTTGATGCGCGATTTTATCAAGGCGAAGCCGGAACTTTGGAATGAGGATATCGGGGTGTGAACCGGGAGTCACCAGCCTCTTGGCCCGAAAATTCACGGACGATTCTCCTGGCGTTCGCGCGGGGACAGGGCGGGAGCCACAGCCGTCGGCGGCGCATTTGTTTGTTTGGTTTCGTTTTTGAACAGGTAATGGATCAGCCAAAAACGTTTGATGCCTTGAATCAGATTGTCCGTGTCGGTCACGGTCTTGGAAATACCGCTCAGCATGTTTGAGTTCGACTGCACCTGCGCATTCAAATTGCTCGTGATGTCGGCCAGGTTGACCAGAGACGCCGTAACATTCGTATCGAGATGCGCGACCAGCGAATTGGCGTTCGTCAAAACCGGATTAATATTGTTATCCACGTGCGCCACGAGCAGATTGGCATTCGTCAAGACGGGGCGGATGGCCACGATGGCGACGTTCAAATTGGAAGTCACCTGGGCGCTGTTATCGAGGATGGCCGTCAATTTATTGGTCAGGGCGATGACCGCCGGCAGGGCGGATTGCACTTGCTGGATCATCGCCTGCAATTCGTCCGAAACCGGTGGCGTTTCAATCGGGGCCAGATAGGCCGTCTCATCTCCCGGCGTGAAATTCTCGTAGGCATGGACCTTCTGATGCCACGACGCGACAATGTAATGTTTGTCCGCCTCTGTGTTGTTGTAGGCGCGGATGACTGGCAGATTCAACTGGCCGATGCGCTCGAGATTGGAGGCGTCCAACCAGGTGAAAGCGCGATACAGCAGGTTGGAATTTTCGTCGTAAATCTCCTGGGACAATTGCCATTGCCCCGGCTGCGCGGCGACCTGCTGTTGCAAGTCTGAAAGATTTGAAAAAACTTCGACCGGCTGGGTGAGACATTTTTCATAACCATTGGTGCCGCGAGTCAGTTCAATCAGGCGCTGGTTCAAAAATCCCGCGGCATTCACTTTTGCATAGGAACCTTCAGTCTGGATGTAACGGAAATAAGGCTCAACCACTTCGAATTGTACGCGCACCCCGCGATGTAGCGGGTCTCCCGGCGGCATGGGACGAACGCCCGTGATGTGGCCGACGGAGAACCCCATGAGATAAACCGGATCGCCCACGCTCAGGCCGGCCGAGCTTTGGAGGTAAGTATGGAAATTCGCCTTGATCTTAAACCAGCCGCGTTGTTCGGCCTGATGATACAGATAATAACCGAAGCCAAACACAAGAAGAGCGGTCGCGAGAAAAACAAACCTGCCGACGGCGCGTTCCATGTGGCTTAAACGGGTGCGAAGTTGCGGGGTGAGGTCTTGCAATGGCATAAAATCGTTGCCTAAAAATTAGGAGGATGCCTCCTCCGTTTCAAGGGGCGCGGCCAGCAATTCCCTGACCACCGGGTCGCTGGAGGAAAATGTTTGGTCCCATGAACCTAATTGGACCAAAGTTTTATCTTTCAACAGCGCGAACTTTCGGTTGCCGCCCCGCCACGGGCGAAAATCGTCGGTGGTGATGATGATCGTCATCGGTTTTCCGTTGAAAGATTTGTGTCCGCGCGATAACTCGTCCAGAAAACGGGCCCACCAATGGACTTGGCGCGCCTCCAGTCCGCCCAGCGGATTGTCCGCCAGCAAAACATCCGGTTGCAAGGTCAGCGCCCGCGCCAGTCCGGCGCGTTTGATCCAGCTTCGCGGCAGGTTTATCGGCGTGACATCCGCGATGGGTTTTAATTCGGCCAGTTGCAGCAAGGCATCGATCTTCTTCAGTCCTTCTTCTGGTTCCAGGTTCTGATGATAGCGCAAGGGCAGCGCGACATTTTCCGCCACGGTCAAATAATGGAAGAGCGACGCATTCTCAAAAATAAATCCCATGCGCAATCGGTCAGCGATGCGTGATTCGTCGAAAATGCGCGTTTCGTTCCCATAAAATTTATAATAGCCGTCCACCGGCGGGACCAATCCCGCCATCGTCATCAAAAAATCGCTCTTGCCGGAATACGGCGGCGCGCCGATGACCCAGAATTCTCCCGGCGCGACCGTCCAATTCACTTTTTCAAGCATGACATAGCCCGGATCGTTCATCGCGCCGATGACGACGTCGCGCATTTCGATGACCGGATTTTCGTGATGGCTCATGCGTGAAGGTAAAGGATGAAAAAGATGGCGTCCACGGCGACACAGACGATGATGCCCTGGGTGATGGCGCGCACGGACACCCGGGAAACTTCTTCCAGCCGCAACGGTTGCGCCAGGCCATGATAGCAGGTGACGATGCCGATAAAGAATCCAAAGGCGCAGGATTTCAAGGCGAGCAGCGCGAAGTCGAGCCAACTCAGGGAATCGGCGAGTTCCTTGAAATAATCGCCCGGAGTAAGCGGCACATTTTGCAAAAATACGCACAGGTATCCGCTGGCCAATGCCGCGAGGATCAAATAGACCGTCAACGAAAAGACCCCCAGCGTCATGCCGATGACCCGGGGCACGATCAGATAATGGACGGGGTCGATGCCGACGGCTTCGAGCGCCTCGACTTCATTCAGGGCGCGCGCGGTGCCGAGTTCGATCACATTCGCCGTGCCGACCCGCGCGAGCATCAGCATCGCCGCCAGAAGCGGTCCCAGTTCGCGCACGACCACCGTGACCATGATTGTGCCGATATAATCGAAGGCGCCGAAGCGTGCCGCGACCGATACGGTCTGCCCGATGACCAGGACACCGAGCACGAAAGCCACGAATAAAAACATCGGCAATAACTGGATGCCCGCGCGGGAGATTTCCCGCCGGACCATCGGATGGATCACGTGCGGCGCCACGCTGAATTTTCGCAAAATCACGGCCAGGGTGATGAGGGCAAAAGCGCCCAATCCCTGGATGGTGATCAAAATCAAAAAGAGTTTTCGTCCCAAAAAATCCGTGTAAGTTCGCGGAAGCGGCGCCCGCCGAAGCCATTGCTTTTCCGACAAACGGAAAACATTTGTCAATTTACTTTGCACGCCGTCAACGTAGAACCGCCGGGCGGATTGGTCAAAGAGGATTTGCATTTTGAAGAAAACGGATTCATGCTTTTGCCATGAGCGTATTGGAGATCAAGCAAATGCCTCGGGAGGACAAATTGCGTTTGATGGAGGCATTATGGGAGGATTTGAGCCGCGACGATGCGGACGTGGAATCTCCGGCATGGCATGGGGAGGCATTGCGTGAAACGGCGACGCGCCGTTCGCGCGGTGAAGAGAAGGTTTTGGATTGGCAGGAAGCCAAGGCTCAATTGCGAAAAAACAAAAAGTGAAACTCCAAATCCTCGTATCTGCCTTTAACGACCTGGCGGATGGCCGGGATTTTTATGAACGGCAAGGCAAAGGATTGGGTGATTATTTTCTCGACTCTCTTTTTTCAGACGTGGATTCATTGGTGCTTTATGCCGGAATCCATCGAAAGGTCTTTGGTTTCCACCGGTTGCTGTCCAAGCGCTTTCCCTATGGAATTTATTATCAGGTTGAAGCACCGAATATAATTGTGTTTCGCGTGCTGGATTTGAGACAAAATCCCCGTAAAATTCACGCAGCTTTGAGGCCTCCTATATGACGCAAGCCGAAGCCAAAAAACGCCATGCCCGACTCGTCGAGGAAATCCGCGCCCATGATCGCGCCTATTATGTCGAGGCCACGCCTAAAATTTCCGACCGCGAATATGACCGGCTGTATCACGAGCTGCTCAACCTGGAAAAAGAGTTTCCCGGCCTCATCACGCCGGATTCACCGAGCCAGCGCGTGGGCGGCGAGCCAATCAAGTCATTCAAACCCGTCCGCCATCTGCTGCCGATGTTGAGCCTGGACAACACGTATTCGCAGGAGGAAGTCTGCGATTTTGTGAAGCGCCTCCAAAAATTGTTGCCGGATGAACAACTGGATTGGTCCGTCGAACCCAAAGTGGATGGCCTGGCGATGAGCTTGCGTTACGAGAACGGAAAATTCACCGTCGGCGCCACTCGCGGCGACGGCACCACTGGCGATGATGTCTCCAGCAACCTTAGAACCATACGGAGCATTCCTCTGGATTTGTCCCATGGCGCGCGACGCGGGGCGGTACCGGATATTTTGGAGGTCCGCGGCGAGGTGTTCCTGACCAAGTCCGGCTTTGAAAAACTTAACGCCGGGCGAAAAGCGGCCGGCGGGGAAATCTTTGCCAATCCGCGCAATGCCGCCGCCGGTTCGCTCAAGCAATTGGACCCGCGACTCGTCGCCAGGCGCCCGCTGGACATCGTTATTTATGGGCTGGGCAAAATCGGAGGCGCGAGCGCCCTTCCCCAAACACATACCGAATCGCTGGATTGGCTGAAATCGCTTGGATTCAAAACACCGGAACGCGTCTGGCGATGTCATTCCGCTGATGAGCTTATCGCCGCGATCGACGAATTGGACAAGGTCCGGAAAAATTTCCCGTACGAGACCGACGGCGCGGTCATCAAGTTGAATTCGTTTGCCCAGCGCGAGCGTGCCGGGTTCACCGCCAAAGCGCCGCGCTGGGCCATCGCCTATAAATATGCCGCCGAGCGCGCGGAGACCAGGCTGAACGACATCACCATCCAGGTCGGCCGCACGGGCGCGCTCACGCCGGTGGCGGAACTCGAACCGGTCTTTCTCGCGGGCAGTACCATCAGCCGCGCCACCCTTCATAACGAGGACGAAATCAAACGCAAGGACATCCGCATCGGCGACACGGTGGTCATCGAGAAAGCCGGAGAAGTGATCCCCGCGGTCGTCTGCGTGGTCGAATCGAAACGCCCGCGAAACACCGCGGTTTTTGATTTCGCGAAACATCTCAATGGCAAATGTCCCGTCTGCGGCGGCGCCATCTCGCGCGACCCGAAATATGTGGTCTGGCGATGCGAGAATCTGCAATGCCCGGCGCAAGCCACGCGACGCTTGGAGTTTTTTACCGCGCGCGGCGCGCTGGACATCGAGAGCGTCGGCGGCATTGTCGCGGACAAATTGGTCGAGCGAAATTTAGTGAGCGAGCCGTTGGACCTGTTCGCACTGAAACTCGAGCCATTGGCGGCGCTCAATCTTGGCGATGACGAATCGCCCCGCATTTTTGGGGAGAAGAATGCGACCAAAGCCATCCAGGCCATCGAACGCGCGCGGACCTTTCCGTTGTCCCGCTGGCTGTTCGGCCTGGCGATTCCCGACGTTGGCAAGACCACCGCGCAGGATTTGGCGAAATTTCATGAGACGGTCGAAGAGGTCGCCACCTCGCCGTTGCTGGCGGGCATCCTGGATTATAACGAAAAGATCTCCGAATTACCGGGCTTGCGGCGCGAGAATCCCGAACGCCATGAGCGTTTGAAAAAAGAGATCACAGAGATAGCGGACCGGCTGCTCAAAACCAATTTCGCGGCGCGGTCGAAAAGCAAAGCCGATAAAGAACTTGGGATCGTCACGAAAATCGGGCCGGTCGTGGCCAGGAGTGTCTTGGATTTCTTTTCCAGTGAAAACGGACGGAAGATTCTGAAGCGGATGAAAGAGCTCGGCATCAACCCGGCGAGCGAAAAAATCTCCGCGACGGCGGCGGCATCTTTGCCATTTGCAGGAAAGACCTTTGTACTGACGGGCACATTGCCGGCGATGACCCGCGAGGAGGCCTCGGCAAAGATCGAGGCGTTGGGTGGCAAAGTCAGCGGGAACGTGAGCGGCAACACAGATTATGTGCTGGCCGGCGCGGAAGCCGGTTCAAAATTGGACAAGGCCCAAAAACTCGGCGTGCGGGTCATTGATGAAGCCGGGTTTTTGAAGTTGTTGGGGTAAAGGGCTGCGCTGAAAGCGCAATGAACTCGCTGGACGAATGCCATTAAAACATCGCAATTGCATCACTGAAGATCCAACCCCGTGCCCTGGACATTGGTTTGCGTTAACAATTCACCTTTGTAACCCGTTACGTGGATGTCACTGAGGACGGCGTTTGTGATATTGGCGAGGTTGATGCCTTTCGCGCATGTGCCCGTGATATTGGAGAGCGTCAATCCGTCCAGCGGCTTTTCCGTCGAAATTTTGCTTACGTCCGCCAGCGTCGCCGCATTATCCAGGCGGATGTTCGTGAACCGATAGTTCCGCCCCACCGGATAGCCCGCCAGTCCCGGCACTGGATCGTCCACGGTATTCGAGTTGCCCGAGCTGATGAGGTTGACACGCAAGAAGCCGCCGCCCATCTCGTCCAGGTTATCGCCGAAAATATTTTCGATGGCACCCCCGCGGCCGATGCGCGTCTTGATATAAATGCCGCAGGAATACGCGTTGAGTTTGCAATGCGTGATCATCACGTTGCGGACGCCGCCGGAAGTCTCGCTGCCGATGCCGATGGACGCAAAGCGGTGGTCCACCAGTGTGCAGTTGGTGATGACGACGTCCTCCGTGGGCCTGTTCACGAGCACTGCCTGCTGGCCGCGCCCGGATTTGAGGCTGATGGAATCGTCGCTGGTGTCGATCTTGCAGCCGTCAATGAGCACGTGCGCGCAGGAATCGACATCGATGCCGTCGCGCCGGCCGGTGATGGTCAGATTTCGGATGACCACATTCGAGCAGCAGACCGGATGCGTCGCCCAATTGCCGCCTTGCGTCACGGAAAAACCTTCCCAGCGCACGTAGTTGCACGAGACGGCCTCCAGCACGACCGCGCCGCGCGGATTTTGCGGCGCAGCCATTTTGGCGTTCCCTTCGATCGTGCCCTGCCCAATGATGGCAATATCCTCCGCATTCGTGGCATAAATCAGGCCGCGACGCCCGATCTCCCAACGGCCTTCCCACCTCACGGGAATCATCGGGTAATCACTCGCATCTCCGCTGCCAATGATCACGCTGCTTTTTTGAAGGCTAATCGTGGTATGCGATCCCATCTGCACGCTGCCGATGAGATAATTGCCTGGCGGAACGAAGACTTCTCCGCCGCCGCTGGCTGCGCAGGTATCGAGCGCCTTTTGAAAAGCGCCGGTGTCCGAGTTCGTGCCATCGCCCAGGGCGCCAAAATCACGGACATTGAAAACACGTTCCGACGTCATCCCCATGTTTTTACACCCCGTCATTGCCAGCAATACCAGCGCCAGGGCGAGAATTCCTCCAAAAATTACGCGCACCGAACCCGTGGACCTTCCATTTTTTTGGCAGCCTCGCAGAGGCGTTCGAGAATAGCCCGCAGTTTGACCTGCGGGTATGCATCCAAAAACCGACAAAGCCCCGGCGGGGCGAAAGAGACTCCATCGGCTGGAAAGACCTTTGCGACCTTCGCGTCCTTTGCGTGAGATTTGGAGCAATAATTTCACCTGGCTATTGTATTGGTGGAAACCTCGTCCGGGAAATTGTCGAACGCGCGATGATGGTCGATGCCGCGCAATTGCTGGTCCGCAAAATCGAGCGCGGCGTTCCAATCATCCGCCGTCAACATGTGCCGGTGTACTTCATAATTCGCGGCAACGAGGTTAGTGCTGTACCCGAGAGCGGCATAGACCGATTGGGCGGCGAGGACGGTTTGTTTCACGGCATTGGGCACGCAATTCTGGTCCTCCGTGCCCTCGATGGAGATCCAGGGCCGCGGCGCGGTCAGCGCCACGTACCAATAGGCCTCGAACGGCAGCTTGTCCATGTTCTGCGTAGTGAACTCCTTCAATCGCGGCACGAAATAATATCCGAATTTGCGCGTCATGTCCTCAACCCCCTCCTTGCCGCCGCGGGTAGGCCCGCAAAAACGGTACGCGCCCGTGCCCGCGCCGCTCGAACCGGCGGGCGCGCCCAGTGAAATCCGGTCGTCAAACGCCGTGGCCACCATGGTAAGTTTGCCCAGGCGCGAATGGCCCAGGGCAATTATTTTGGCTTTGTCCGCAAACGGCTGCGTCTCCACGTAATCCACCACGCGCGAAAGTCCCCACGCCCAGCCGAGCAGATCGCCCCAGTCATATTTCGGATAAGGATAAGCGGGATAGAACGTGCTGGAGCGGAAATTCGTGTTGTCCTCGCCGCATTGCGTGTAGCGATACGTCACGATGGCATAACCGCGCGAAAGAATATTGGAAAAGCCCATCGCCGCTCTCTCGGGATCAACAGGCCTCGAAAACAAAAAAGCCAGCCGATTTGTGGGGCCTGCGGTGGGCGCATTCGTGGGAACGACGCCCGGCGTCATGAAAAACGAGGGATTGATGATGGTCGGGAACGGGCCGTCGCCGACCGGCGTAAAGATCGCGATGTCGATCATCAATTTTCTATGCGGCCCAAACGTCAAATGCACGAGCCGGAAATTTGCATTTCCATCCAGAACCGTCGCCGATTTGATGTCCTTTCCCCTCACATTGCCGGGTGGCGGCGGCGCGTGGCCCAGCTCATAATATTCCAGGATGTCCTTCACTTCTTCGCGGCGCTTCTGCCATTGTTCCGGCGTGGTCACGCGGGTGCCGTCATTCATGATCATGACATCAGGCATGTTCGTCTGGACAGGGAGCGCGTCAATGTCCGGGTACGAGTCAGCCGCCCGAAGCGACGGTGAAACTGATGTTGAAAGCGCCGCGACAGCGACGGCAAAAACCAAAAAGAGGCGATGAATTTTCATATCCTTAAAACAGGTGATTGGTTAAAGCCTCTGGCGGGTTGGGAAAAAAGTAAAGAAGATTTGCGCGTTGACCCCTGGACCTGTCGCATTCTTACTGGCCTTGAGTCGGAGGGCGGAGCGCCGCGACGCCCTGATTTGTTCACTTTACCCGGGAAAGCCCGGCAGGGCGGAAGACCATAGCCCACCGATTCATCGGTGGGTTTGCGATTAATTACAGACGGAGTCCCGCAGGGACGGTAGAACTGCCTGCGCCCCATCCGTCCAACTTGTCCCATTCGTCCCTTCAGGTTCATGGAAAGCCTCCTGTCGATTTTTTCAGCTGCATTGGGGTCATGAACCGTTTTATGGAAAGGCACATCCGCCGTCTTCCTCCCTCTCCCCTCAACGGGGGAGAGGGACCGAGGGTGAGGGGTGAGAAGACAGACAGGCTCACTTCCCCGTTTGAGCCGGTTCATGGGGAGGGGCAACTCCAATCAAAGTGCAGTTTCAAACCAAATTTGTTGAGTGTTGAATGTTTTCTTGCTTCTGCCTTTCCATTTTTGTGTTCCTTGCGTTCTTTTGCGGCTATTTCCGCCTTTCCTTTCCGTTTCCAGACAAATTGGCGGTTGCGGCGCGGCCAGGAACAGAGACACTGTTGCCGGTAATTTTACACCATGGCTGCTTCTCCAAATTCATCGGATCAACCGCCCTCCGTTGGTGCGCCACCGGAGAGCGGACTTGCCGCCGGGACCGGGCGCAGAACACGCGTCCGTTTCATCGTCTTCCTGATGATGTTCACCGCCGTCGTGATCAATTACATGGACCGCGCGAACTTCAACGTCTCCGCCCCGCTGATCGAGAAGCAATTCGGTTTTAATATCGCCCAGATCGGCCGCATCTCGTTCATCTGGGGGCTGGCCTACGCGCTGTGCAATTTTCCCGGCGGATGGTTTGCGGACAAACTGGGGATACGCAAGGCGGCTTCGTTTGCGCTGGGGTGGTGGTCGATTTTCACGATTCTCAGCGCGCTGGCTTACAGCATGTTCTCGTGGTGCCTCATTCGCGGCCTGATGGGCGCAGGAGAAGCGCCGATCTGGCCGATCAACGCGAAAGCCACCAGCACGTGGTCCGCGCCTTCGGAGCGCGCGCGCGCCTTCACCATGGCCGGCTCCGGACAGTTCGCCGGCTCGATCATCGGGGTCTTTGCTTCCGGCTGGATCGTCCACTGGTTCGGATGGCAGTGGACCTTCATCATCTTCGGCGCGCTGGGGCTGGTCTGGGTTCCGATTTGGTGGACATTGATTCGCGATACTCCGCAATCTCACCCGTGGGTCAATGATCGCGAGTTGCGTTTCATTCAAAGCGTGGCCGGGGCGGCGTCGCGTCACGGGAAGGAAGAGCGCCTGGACCGCGAGGAGATGAAGCAGGCCTTGAAAGTCATGCTCACGCGAAACGGGATCGGGGTCTTTCTCACCTTCCTAACCTTCGGCTACATTCTGTTCACTTTTCTCAATTGGCTCCCGCTGTACATGCATGACACGTTCCACCTCTCGATCGTCAAGAGCGCGTCGTGGACGAGCGTGTCGTATCTGGCGGGCCTCGCCGGCTTTCTGGTGTCCGGCCCGATCAACGACTGGCTGGTGGCGAGATACGGATACGCCAAAGGGCGCAAGCTGGGGGCCGGGGTCCCCATGGGCCTGATGATCGTCATGATGCTGTTGGCGCTGGAAACGTCGCGGCTGAATCTCGTGGCGCCGAGCGCGTTGCTGATCGGGCTGTCGCTCCTGGTGATGAACGCCAGCGTGGGCGCGTGGGGGGTCAACGCGGTGGACCTGGCGCCAACGCCGAAAAGCTCTGCTTTCGTCTATGGCATTTATAACGGGGTGCTCAATCTGATGGGAGCCTACAGCTCGATTCTTGTGACGGTGATCGCCAATAAATTCGGCTTCATCTGGGCGTTCTCGAGCGCGTTGATCTTCATGGCCATCTTCCTCTTCGGATTGGTTGTCGTCATCGACAAGCACGGGATTGCCCCCGCGCACGTGCTCGAAAATGCCGTCGAAGATTAGCGTTCATTCGTGTTCATCCGTGGTTTAACCTTATTTACCTTTCATTATCCGCCGCCTTGCGCGCGGCCAAAACTTTTTGGGACGGAACGTAATTGGCGATGAAGTCGCGATAAAATTCCGCGAAGGTTCCCGCGGCCAGGTGCTGGCGCGCATCGGCCATGACGCGCAGAAATAGGTGCGAGTTGTGGACGCTCACCATGCGCAAGCCCAGGATTTCGTCCACGTTCAGCAAATGGCGGAGATAGGCCCGCGTAAAGTGTTTGCAGGCAAAGCAGTCGCACGTCTCGTCAATGGGCCGGAAATCCGCCTTGTAAGCGCCGCCTTTTAGGCCGAAAGCCCCTCTGCGCGTGATGGCGGTGCCGTTGCGCGCCACGCGCGTGGGCAGCACGCAATCGAACATATCCACGCCGCGCGCCACCAGTTCAAGCATCTGCGCGGGCGTGCCCAGGCCCATCGCGTAACGCGCCTTATGCGCGGGCAAAAACGGCTCGGCCAATTCGATCGCCTTCAACATTTCATGCTCCGGCTCTCCTACACTAACGCCGCCGATGGCGTAGCCGTCGAAATCCATCGCCACCAACGCCTTCGCGCATTCCTCGCGCAAGGCGGCGTTTGACCCGCCCTGGACGATGCCAAAAATCTTTTGCCCATCGGCGCGCGGTTGTTCGCGGCATTCCTGCGCCCAGCGGATAGTGCGTTCCACCGCCAATTTTTGTTCGCGCGCAGGCGCATCGTGTGGCGGACATTCGTCAAATACCATGGCGATGTCCGAGCCGAGCGTCCGCTGGATCTCCATCGCTTCCTTCGGGCCGAGGAACAGGAGCGAGCCATCCAGGTGAGAACGAAATTCGACGCCATGCGGTTTGATTTTCCGGATCTTGGCGAGGCTGAACACCTGGAAGCCGCCGCTGTCGGTCAGGATGGGCTGGGTCCAGTTCATGAATTTGTGCAGCCCGCCCGCGGCGCGGATGATGTCCAGGCCCGGACGCAAGTTCAGATGATACGTGTTGCCGAGGATGATTTGTGTGCCCATCTCCCGGAGTTCGCGCGGGTCGAGGGCCTTCACGCTGGCCTGTGTGCCCACAGGCATGAACACCGGCGTGTCCACCACGCCGCGCGCGGTGCGCAATTTGCCCAGGCGTGCTTTGGTCTGCGGGTCGGTCTTGAGAAGTTCAAACATTGCGCCAAGGGTAAATCAAAAACTTTGGAAAACCAACAGAAGGAAACAAAGGGTAGTGGACTACTTTGAAATCTTGTTCAATCACGCAAATTCATATACGTCCGCTGCTGACTGCTCGTAACCCGGACGTAGCCAACTCTTGAATGCAAGTGACCACAGATGCCCTTCCGCAACGTCATAAGTGCCGGTGCGGAACTTCTCGCGCACTCCCGAAAGCCTCTCCTGGCCTAAAGTGGAAATCTTCGTTCCCTTTGTTCCCTTGGTGTTAAAACATCGCTCTTTCATTTCGCCCAAAATTCTTTTACGAATACGGCGTGCAAGACCTCATCGCCAAAGCCGACATGTTGCTCGAAGCGCTGCCGTACATCCAGAAATTCTCCGGCGAGACTTTCGTGGTGAAGTACGGCGGCAGCTTCATGGATTCGCCCGATGAAAAAGTCCGCACCAGCGTGGCGCGCGACATCGTCTTTCTCGAAGCCGTCGAGATCAACCCCGTCATCGTCCACGGCGGCGGCAAGGCCATCACCCGGGCGATGGAAAAGGCCGGGCTGGCGGCGAATTTTATCCAGGGCCAGCGCGTCACCGACGAGGCGACGGCAAAGATCGCGAACGACGTTCTCTCGCGGGAGATCAATCCGGAAGTCGTCAAAGCCATCAACGCCCTCGGCGGCAATGCCGTGGGATTTGCCGGGCCGGACATCTTCAAATGCAAAAAGCTGCTCCTCGAAGATGCGGCCGATCCCGAAAAAAAGATTGATATCGGTTATGTGGGTGAAGTGATGAAAGTCAATGTCGGGCCGATCAAGGAAAGTGTTTGGTGTGGCTTCACGCCTGTCATCAGCCCGACCGCGCGCGGTGGCGACAGAAAGATTTATAATTGCAATGCTGATATCGCCGCCGCGCAACTGGCCATCGCCCTCAAGGCCAAGCGGCTGGTTTTTATGAGCGACGTGCCCGGGCTTCTGCGCAACCCGAAAAACCCCGATTCGGTGATTCCGCAGATCAAGACCTCGGACGTGCCGGCCTTGAAAAAATCGGGCGTCATCGACAAAGGCATGATCCCCAAAGTGGACAGCGCCGTCGCCGCCATCCAGTCCGGCGTGGAAAAAGTTTCCTTTGTGGATGGCCGCGTGCCCCACGCCGTGCTTTTGGAGATCTTCACCGACGAAGGAGTGGGAACGGAAATTGTCCTTTGACGTTTACGGATGATGCTTTTCAGTTTACCTTCAACTTATGTTGGGAGAATTTCGCGATCACCAATTGAACATTTTATAGTATTGAACCAGGACGCTTACATTTTACGCGAAGCTACCGGGACTTCCGGTTTGCTGGAAACCGCCCGCGCCGCCGTGTCCGTGCTGGCGGATCATGATATTCCGCACCTTATCGTTGGTGGCCTGGCGGTGCAGGAGCATGGTTATCCGCGGATGACGATTGATGTGGATATTGTGGTGCCCGACGTGCTCGAAGCGGTGGAACTTTTGACTGCCAATGTTAACGGCCCGTTTTTTCGGGTGCCGAAGGTCCCCGACCGGGTCGAAGACCGGCGCAACGGCGTGTTAATTGATCTGCTGCCGGCAGGACAAGTCCTGAAGGCCGGATGCAAAATTCCTTTTCCCGAACCGGCGAAAGCCGCCGAACAATTCCAATTCATTTCACTTGAAGATTTGATTTCACTCAAGCTCGACAGTTGGAACGGCAGTCCGAATCACCGGATCAAAGACAAGGCTGACGTCGTGGAATTGATCAAATATCGCAACCTGCCCCGCAAATTGGCAGTGGCGCCCGCCGTCCGCGTGCTCTACACCGAGACCTGGGACGCATTGCAGCGTGAGAAATAATTTGCGATTTAAGGATTCATAAATGAAAGAAATCGTCTCATCGCCGCCGCCCATCGTGCGCAACCAATTCGAGACCATCCGCGAATTGTTTGCAAAAAATGTCGTGCCCAGCTATGGCCGCTTTGACCTCGCCCTGAGCCACGGCGCGGGCAGCTATGTTTTTGACGTGGAAGGCCGGCGTTACCTGGACCTGGGCGGCGGCATTGCGGTCAATTGCCTCGGCCACGCGCATCCGGCCATCACCGAAGCGCTGATGGAGCAGTCGCGCAAGTTGATCCACGTTTCGAACCTTTATTACACGGAACCGCAAGGACGCCTCGCCGCGGAGATCGTGAAACGCCTCGGCGTTGGGAAAGTTTTCTTCGCCAATAGCGGCGCGGAGGCCAACGAAGGGCTGTTCAAAACCGCGCGCAAATTCGGACATGAAGAAGGCCGGTTTGAGATTTTGACGGCCCTGAATTCATTCCATGGCCGCACCCTGGCGGGCATCGCCGCCACCGGCCAGGATAAAGTGAAAAAGGGGTTCGAGCCCATGATGCCAGGTTTCCGGCACATCCCTTTCAATGACCTGGAAGCGGCGCAAAAGGCCATTTCACCGGCCACCGTCGCGATCATGATCGAGGGAGTGCAGGGCGAGGGCGGCATCACGCCGGCCACGGCGGAATATCTGCTGGGCCTGCGGCAATTGTGCGACGGGAAAAAAATGCTGCTGCTGATGGATGCCGTGCAGGACGGGCATTTCCGGACCGGGGCATTCCAAAGTTTCCAACAAATTCTGGAAAAAGTTCCCGGCGGAGAAAATTTTTTGCCGGATGGAGTTTCCATGGCCAAATCCCTCGGCGGAGGATTTCCCATCGGCGCTTTTTGGTTGCGCGGACCGCATGGGGACCTGCTCGGGCCAGGCACGCACGCGACGACCTTTGGCGGCACGCCGCTGGCGTGCGCGGTGGCCCTGAAAATTTTTGAAGTCATTGAAAATGAAAAACTGGCCAACCGCGTCCGCCGGCTGGGCGACTGGATGCTCGAAGAATTGAGCCAGTTGGGCAAACGGTACCCGACCGCGGTCAAAAGCGCGCGCGGGCTGGGCTTCATGCTCGGCCTGGAATTGGTTGAAAAGGAGAATCTTCCGGCCTTTGCCCAAAGCGAAAAATCGGCCGCGATTCAATTTACGAATCGAATGCAGGCGGCGGGCGTTTTGGTGATCCCGGCGGGAACCCAGACGATTCGCCTGTTGCCCCCGCTGAACCTGAAGCCGCAGGAGGCCGGCGAAGGAATTTCTAAAATTGAGGAAGTCGTCAAATCTCTCGCATAACTCCCGCACAAACATGACTCCCGCAGCGCATAAGCATTTGTCATCCAAAGACCCGGTGATGCGCCGGCTCATCCTCGAGCACGGCAAGTGCGGGCTGGTCCCGGAGACCCGCCGCTCTCCCTTCCAATCGTTAGTGCAGGCGGTCGCCCACCAGCAGCTCAATGGAACGGCCGCGAACACCATCCTGTCGCGGTTCAAGAAATTGTTCCCGGATAAAAAATTTCCGCAACCGGCGGACCTCGCCGGGGTCACGGACGCCCAAATCCGCGCCTGCGGATTTTCCTATGCCAAGATCAAGGCCATCCGCGACATCGCCGAGAAAGCATTGTCCGGCGTCATCCCCACCTCGCGTGAAATCGTAAAATTGACGGACGAAGAGATCATTTCCCGGCTGACGCAGGTCCGCGGCGTGGGACGCTGGACGGTGGAAATGCTCCTGATTTTCCAGCTCGGCCGCCTGGATGTTTTGCCGGTGGGTGATTTTGGAGTGCGCACCGGATTTTACCATGCCTACCGTAAACGCAAGATGCCCACGCCGAAGGCCCTTCTGGCCCACGGCGAAATGTGGCGGCCCCATCGCACCACCGCTTCCTGGTACCTCTGGTGCGCGGCCGATGCCCTCAAGAAAAAGAAGTGACGAGCCGTCTGATTTAAGTTACAAACTCTACTTTGGGTGGATGTCCCAAATCGCCAAAATGAAAAATTTATTGTCATTGGAAAAATTACAAGTCGCGGATTTTGAAAAAATCCTGCGGGACGCGGCTATTTTCAAACGGGAACGGGCGCGGGTGGACCGCAAGCCGCTCGACGGACAGACCTGGGCGTTGATCTTTTCAAAATCGTCCACCCGGACGCGGGTTTCGTTTGAGACCGGCATCCGCGAGTTGGGCGGCGGCGTGATGTTTTTGAATGCGAATGACATCCAGCTTGGCCGCGGCGAACCCATCAAGGACACCGCGCGAGTCATGGGGCGGATGATCCATGGCGCGGTCATCCGGACCTTCGCCCAAGGCGATGTCGAGGAATTCGCGGATTATTCGAAAATCCCCACAATCAACGCGCTGACGGATGACGAGCATCCCTGCCAGATTCTCGCGGACGTTTTTACCTTCAAGGAACTGCGTGGGGCAATCGCCGGCAAAGTGGTCACCTTCATCGGGGACGGCGCCTGCAATGTGCCTCAGTCATGGATCTTCGCGGCGGCCAAAATGAAATTTGAGTTGCGGATCGCCGCGCCGCGAAAATTCCAGCCGTCCGCCGAAATTTTGGAGCGCGCCGGGGGAAAAATTATTTGCACGGACAACCTGGAAAAGGCGGCCAGGGGCGCCGACCTGCTCTACACCGACGTTTGGGTTTCGATGGGCAAGGAAGCGGAAGCCGCCGAGCGGTTGAAGGCTTTGAAGGATTACCAGATCAACCAGAAGCTCGTGAAACTGGCGAAAGCCGACGCGCTCGTCATGCATTGCCTGCCGGCATACCGGGGCAAGGAAATCGACGAGGAAACTTTTGAAAAGAATGCCGAGACGATCTTTGCCCAGGCGGAAAACCGTTTGCACGTGCAAAAGGCGATCCTGAGCTGGGCCGTCGCGAAGTAGTGGCTCACTCCGGCGGAACAGCCGCTGAATTCGAATATTGCCTCAGATATTTCACTGCCACCTTCAAGTCCTTCGGCCACGGCGCCGTGATCTTCACCATCTCCCCTGTGACCGGGTGCGGCACTTGCAGTTCCTCCGCGTGCAAGGCCACCCGGGAAACCAGCGGGCGCTCCTCCTGCCCGGGCTTCAGGCGATAGTCGGTTTTGAGTCGCGAAAGCCAGAGCGGTTTGCCGCCGTAAAGTTCATCGCCGACGATTTTCAGCCCGGCGTGCGCCGCATGGACGCGGATCTGGTGCGTGCGGCCCGTCACCGGCTCGCATCTGAGCAGCGCATAGCCGAACCGGGGAAAATTTTCCAGCACTTCAAAAATCGTTTTGGATTTCTTGCCATTCTTCGGGTCCACGCGCATCAGGCCGATTTTTACCGGATGCGGGGCCAGTTTGGCGTCCACCTCGAATTTTTCCTGCACGATTTCGCCGCGGACCAGCGCGAGATATTTTTTGGCCGGCTTTTCCGTGCCGAACAAATTGGCGAGCGCGACCAGCACCGGCTTGTTTTTGGCCAGGAGGATCACGCCGCTGGTCTCGAAATCGAGGCGATGCGCGTTGCTCAAATAATCGAGATGGCGCTCGCGGGCCCAGGGTTTGCCGGAGGCGATCGCCGTGTGCAGCAGCTTCATCAAATTAGGCCGTAGCGCATCATAACGGTCGGGCGAGGTGAGCAGTCCCGCCGGCTTGTCCAGGGCCAGAAGATGTTCATCTTCAAACAAAACGGGAATTTCCCAGAATTCGTGGGTTGCCGGGGAGGAAAGTTTGATGACACTCACCGGGGAATCCTAACGGCTAATCGAACCGCAATCAAAGCCGGATTTCGTTTTTGAAACCGGCAGCAGGTTCATTTGGCGGCTGCCGGCTGCGGCTTTTGCAGCGCCGGGATATTCCCCAATTGATGGCTGGCTTCGGTATTGACCCAATTTTGAAACAGTTCAAACGATTGTTCCCGGCGGACTTGCGCGAGAAATTGCGGCATCTGGGCTTTCATGGCGGTCTCATCCGGCGGCAACTGTTTTTCAACATAGATGACGAAGCCCCCGTCGTCGGTCTCTTCAAAGTCGCTGGCGCGGCCAACCGGAGTGCCAAACGCCGCCTGCTTGATCTGGGGTAGGCCGGCGCGATTTTTGAGCTCCGGCAAATCTGTCGTGCTCAGGGAAAAGGGCGGCAACGTCTCCGGGTCAAAACCGGCCGCGACGCAAACTGCCGGGAAAGTGCGTCCGGCCAGCAGCCTGAGATTCAACGTGGTGACAAAATTTGTGCCCGCGCGGCGGGCCAGGGCCAACGCCACCTGCGTTTGATAGTCATGAGCGGCCTGGTCGTGGATCGCATCCAGTGAGGGGATTTCGCTGGGTAATTGTTTGTCCAAAGCCATGACATAATACGCGTAGGGTCCCTGGACCGGCCCGGCAAACGGATCGTCTGACGTCAGCGAAAAAGCTGCCTTGGTGAAGGCCTCCGGCGCAATAAATTCCGACGGGCCGTATTGTTTGGAAAACGGCGCGGGCGTTTCGACCGCCAGCCCTTTTTGTTTGGCGATGAGGCCGAGATTCGCGGGGATGGCGGGCGTCTTTTCAAAGACGGCGTTGGCAAAATCGTTCGCATCATTGTTCGCCTCCGTCATCGCTTCTTTGCGGATGACATATTTGCGGATCTCGGCTTTGGCTTCATCAGGGGTCTTCGCATCGGGCACGGCATCCATTCCATTTTGTGCGAAAATTGAACTGACCTGGAAATCGAGGTTGGTCGCGCCGATTTTTTTCTCAGCGGCGGCGAGATAATTGGTGACATTGAACTCGACGTAGCTGACTTGCACCCGGTCCGGCAGGCGGTAGTACGCCATGTAATTCGTGTAAAATTGGCCCACGCTCGCGTCCGTCACCTGAACTTGATCGAGATAATTCGTTCCCGAAAAGAAGACGATCTGCGTCTGCCGATCCTCATTTTCGCGCCGCCAGGCGCTGGCAGCCTCGTCCGGTGTGAATAATTGGCCGGCGATCCCAATGGTTTGGACCAGTTGCTGGAGGATGAGGTCGTTTTTCGCAAAACGCTCAAGATCGTCGGCGGTAAAACCTTTCGGCTCCAAAACCGCTTTGACAAACGAGTCAATCGGGACGGACCCGCCTCTAATATGAAAAGCGCGGACCAGATCGGGCGATGAAAGCAGGTTGCCTGCGGCTGCTTCCGCTGCTTTGGCGTCGGCCGTGATCCCCATCGCTTGCGCTTTGCGCAGCAGCATGATCCGGAGATAAATTTGCTGTTCCGTTTGGAGATTGGAAATGTTCGGGTCCTGGTCCGGCCATTGAAAACCGTCATGGAGCCACGAAAAAATGAAATAATCGTTGCGCGCCGCGGTGTATTCGTCCTGGGTGATTGGCTTTCCGTAAATCGACCCGAAATCACCCGACGCCCCGCCCCGCCCCCCTCCGCCGCGGGAAGGGATGCTGGCACCCCACCAAACAAAAGAAACGATGGTCAGGGCGGCAATGACGATCCAAAGCCACTTTGAATGTTTGCGAATTGTTCCAATCATCTTATTTCAATAAAGGGAACGTGCAGTCTAGCTCAATCCAGCGATGGGGGTCAAACTGAAACTTTGATCAATCAGTGTTCAACGAAGCCACTTCGCAACATCTGCCGCCGCGTAGGTGATCAAAATATCCGCGCCCGCCCGGCGCATGGCCAGCAACGTTTCCAGCGTGACCGCCCGCTCATCGATCCAGCCGTTGGCCGCTGCCGCTTTAATCATCGCATGTTCCGCGCTGACACAATAAGCCGCCGTGGGATAGCCGAACTCGTTTTTCACGCGATAAATCAGGTCCATGTACGCCAGCGCGGGTTTGACCATGACGATGTCCGCGCCCTCGCGGATGTCCAGTGCCACTTCGCGCAACGCCTCATTCGCGTTCGCGGCGTCCATTTGATAACTGCGGCGGTCGCAGAATTGCGGGGCGGATTCGGCGGCCTCGCGGAACGGCCCGTAATACGCCGAGGCAAACTTCGCCGCGTAACTCATGATGGGTGTGTCCGTAAAATTGTTTTTGTCCAGGATGGCGCGGATGGCCGCCACGCGCCCGTCCATCATATCGCTCGGCGCCACGATGTCCGCGCCCGCTTCCGCATGGCTCAGGGCCGTTTGCGCGAGGATCTTCAACGTGGGATCATTGAGGATTTTCCCGTGCGAGACGATGCCGCAATGGCCGTGCTCCATGTATTCGCACAGGCAAACGTCCGTGATGACCAGCAGCGACGGCAATTCCTTCTTCAACAGGCGGACCGCCTGCTGCACGATGCCGTTCTTTGCGAAGGCCCCGCTCGCCTTCGCGTCCTTTTTGTCCGGGATGCCAAAAAGCAGGACGGCGGGAACGCCCAGTTTGTGTGCGCCTGCGGCCTCGTGCAACAGTTCGTCGGGAGACAACTGAAAGACGCCGGGCATGGCGGAGATTTCGCGGCGCAATTTTTTCCCGCTGCGGACAAAGAGTGGAAGAACCAGTTGCTCGACGCTCAAGCGCGTTTCACAAACGAGCCTGCGCAGCGCCGGCGATTGCCGCAGGCGGCGCGGGCGGTAAATCGGAAATTCCGGCAAAATCATGCGCGCAGATTAGCCATTGCCGCCGCTAGGGACAAGTGGAACTCCGTCGGGGATCATCTCAAAATCTAGCTTCTTCCGTAGTTTCATTAACACCCTGCTTTAGCGGGGTGTTAGCGCAACTTGAGATTTTCAACCGCTTCAGCGGTTTAAATTGGTGGATAAACCGCTGAAGCGGTTGTGACATCCGAGCCTTTCCACTATGCAAGTCCTGCGGCCCGATCCACGGAGAGCCAAAGCTCTATGGCTTCACGCAGATTGGCTTTCAGTTCGTCCAGTGTCTCGCCTTGGGTCAGGCAACCAGGCAAGGCCGGCACTTCTGCCCAGAAGCCACCTTCTTCCGCTTCGTGGACAATGGCTTTTAATGTCATGTAATCGATATAATCCAACCGGGCCGGAAGCTCAAGCGCGATTGACACAAATAACGAAGGATATTTAGACTTTTAACTTTTGAAGACGGCTCTCAAAAACTAGCTTTCTACCGTGACCGTCCTCGAAGCGATCCAGAAAAGCGCTGATTTTCTCGCCAAACGCGGCGTCGAATCGCCGCGTCTGCAAACGGAATTGCTCCTGGCGCATCTCTTGAAGATGCCGCGCATGAACCTCTACCTGAATTTCGAGCGCGCGCTTACCCCGGCGGAAACCGATTCCTTGCGCGAAGTCATCCTGCGCCGCAGCCGGCGCGAACCGCTGCAGCATATCATCGGCTCGACGTCGTTTTGCGGATATGACATCACCGTCAATCGCCATGCCCTTGTGCCGCGGCCGGAAACGGAATTGCTCGCGGAAGAGGGATGGAAATTTCTATCAACCATCAATGCGCCAGTTCCTTCGCCCGCGGGAGCGGGAGAAGGTGGGCCTGCAGAAGCAGGACCGGATGAGGGCAGTCGGGGAAAAACTGATTTAAGGCGCGTTCTGCCAACCACCACTGCCCTCGATTTCGGGACCGGTTCGGGCTGCATTGCCGTTGCTTTGGCGGCGAAATGTCCGGATGCAAAAATCACCGCGGTGGATATTTCTGCGGATGCGCTCGCCCTGGCAAAAGAGAATGCCGCTAAAAATAAAGTAACCGGGCGCATCGAATTTGTGCAAGCCGATGTTAAGCCGTCGCGTTTCTCCTCCCTCTCCCCCACTGGGGGAGAGGGCCGGGGTGAGGGGGCGGCTCCTGTTTTAGGATCGGATCCTCACAACGAGGCTCAATTCGATCTCATCATCAGCAATCCGCCGTACATCCCCACGGCGGAAATTGACACGCTCCAGCCCGAAGTCCGCGATTTTGATCCGCGCGCGGCGCTGGATGGCGGCGCGGATGGCCTGGATTTTTACCGGATGTTTGCCACACGCGCGAAACCATACTTGAAACCCTCCGGCAAAATCATGTTGGAATTCGGCGACGGTCAGGCCGAAGCCATCCGCCAACTTTTTGAAAACGAAAAGTGGATTGTGGAAGCCGTGAAGGAGGATTACAGTCAGCGCGCGAGAATTTTGATCGCAAAAACCTGAATACTCTGAACCTGTCGTATGCCATCTGACTTTCAAACCACAAAATATGTCCTCTCCCTGTTCCCTCTCCCAGGGGAGAGGGTTAGGGGAGGTCGAGGCAAACTTATACCAGAGATTTCCCCTCTCTTTCCCCTGAGGTTCATGGCTAAATGAAATCATGCAAAGCTTTTTGATCAAAGGCGGCGCGCCATTGCACGGCGAAGTGACCATCAGCGGCAGCAAAAATGCCGCCCTGCCGATCATGGCCGCAACCCTCCTTACGCGCGAGCCATGCGTCATCCGCCGTGTGCCGGACCTGAGCGATACCCGTTTCATGGCGGAGATTCTGCGGTCTCTCGGCGCGGAAGTGAAGTTTCAGCGCGGCACCCTTGCTGTTCGCGCCAAAAAAATCAAGGGCTATGGCGACTACGAATTGGTCAGGAAAATGCGCGGGTCCATCTGCATCGTGGGGCCGTTTCTGGCGCGGCTGAACAAGGCCGTCATTTCCCTGCCCGGCGGCTGCGTCATCGGCGCGCGGCCCATCAACCTGCACCTGAAAGGATTTGAAGCCCTTGGCGCGAAGATGTACATCGACAATGGCTACGTCCGATGCCGCTCGCGCCGGTCTGGTCGGCGCCGAAATGTTTCTGGGCGGCCGCGCTGGCTCCACCGTCCTGGGCACCGCCAATGTGATGATGGCCGCGACACTGGCCGACGGGTGACCCTCATCGAAAGCGCCGCTTGCGAGCCAGAAGTCATGGATCTGGCAAAATTTCTGAACGCGATGGGGGCGAAAATTTCCGGCGCGGGCAGCCCGACCATCACCATTGCAGGCGTCGAGGAATTGCATGGCGCGGAGCATGAAGTCATCCCGGACCGCATCGAGGCGGCGACGTTTGCGATTGCCGCCGCCGCGACGAATGGCGAAGTCACGCTGCAAGGATGCGCGCGCCGACCACATGCGGGCGGTTTTTGACAAATTGAGCGATGCCGGCGTCGCGGTGGAACGAACGGGGCGCCATGCCGGTCCGCCGGCGCGGCACGATTGAAACCGGTGGATGTGACCACACTGCCGTTTTCCGGTTTCCGACGGATGCGCAGGCGCAAATGATGGCGTTGATGACGCTACGTCCGGGATCAGCATCATCACGGAGCGGATATTTGAATCGCGCTTCATGCATGTGAGCGAGTTGGCGCGGCTGGGGGCGGACATTGAAATCGAGGGGCCGAGCGCAATTGTCAAGGGCGGGCGGCCGTTGAGCGGCGCGCCGGTCATGGCGAGCGATCTGCGGGCGAGCGCGGCGCTGGTCATCGCGGGCTTGGCGGCTAAGGGCAAACGCAGGTGAGCCGCATCTACCATCTGGACCGCGGCTACGAAAAGATGGATGTGAAATTGAGGAAGCTTGGGGC
The DNA here is from genome assembly GCA_963797825.1 of uncultured Verrucomicrobiae bacterium. GTDB lineage: Bacteria > Verrucomicrobiota > Verrucomicrobiia > Limisphaerales > UBA11358 > UBA11358. Next base: position 53 of record CAWCRR010000061.1, on the reverse strand, counting down.
GAGGATACAAAGGGTTGAAGAAAAGCAATACGATGAATGAGGCCAGAAGAACA
>CAWCRR010000060.1:0-50273 GCA_963797825.1 uncultured Verrucomicrobiae bacterium | reverse complement strand
GCAACCCGGGCACGCCGGCAATTCCGCGCACTTCGATTTGTTGCCAGACTGTGGACATGGGCGGCCAAGCTAACCGAAATCATTTCATCTGCGCGAGCATTTTTCGCAGGCCGGGTCGCCACGAACCCGCCGCGTGGCCGATGTGCCGGGATAATTTTTGATTATCCAGCGCGGTGTAATCGGGCCGGCGCATGGTGGACGAGAAGAAGGAGCTTAAAACCGGCTCGACTGCGGGGACTTTTGAAATCATTTGTAAACGTTTGAATTCATCCAGGATGACATTAGCCCATTCGAAACGGCTGGAGGCATTATCGTTAACGGAGTGAAAAAGACCCGTTTCATGGGTGCGAATCAGGTCAAAAGTCCATTGGGCCAGGTCGGGGGCGTAGGTGGGGACGGAGACCTGGTCGGTGGTGGCCTTGATAGGGCGGCCTTCGTGCGCGGCAGTTATAATAGTGTGGACGAACGATTTTGTTTGCGTTGGATGCCACCCGAACACCCAACTGGTGCGCAGGACGAGGTGCGCGGGAGAAGCGTCGAGCACGGCGCGTTCACCGGCCAGCTTGCCGGCGCCGTAGTGGTTCAGGGGATTGGGCGCGTCCGTTTCCACGTAAGGCGATTTTTTTTTGCCATCAAAAACGTAATCCGTGCCGTAATGGACGAGCTGGATACGTTTTGCGGCGCACATTTTGGCGAGGGTGCCGGGGGCGGTCGCATTGATGGCCCAGGAAAGGTCGCGTTCCTGTTCGCAACGGTCCACGAGATTGTAGGCGGCGGTGTTGATGACCACTTGCGGGGCGATGACTTCAAGCTGGCGCTGCATCTGTTCCGGGGCGGCCAGGTCAAATTCGCGATGCGAAAGAAAATGCAGATCGCAATCGGTGGGACCGAGCTTGCGCAATGCGAAGGACAGCAATCCGTCTCCCCCGGTTACCAAAATCTTGAGCACCGGTGTGTTTTACCGTTTTCTCCGCTGATGTCAATACTGCGGACTGATTCCTTAAACATGAAGATGACATTTGCAATCAATCCTGTAAATTTTTCCGTTTTATCCTATATTCCACGTCAACAGACGCAGCGAGTCATGCGGAGTGATTTAATATTTCCGGAAAAATTCCTGTGGGGCACGGCAACGTCACCCACTCAGGTGGAGGGCCATGTCGTCAATGAATGGACGGATTATGTGGCCTCTGACGGCGGTCATTGCCGCGTGGCCTGCAACCATTACCATCGTTATGAGGAGGACGTGGGATTGATGGCGGGCCTGGGGGTCAATGCGTATCGCATGGGCATCGAGTGGTCGCGGCTGCAACCCGCGCCCTTCGCCCCGCTCAACCAATCCGAACTGGACCGTTACGTCCATCTTCTGGATTGTGTCAAAGCCGCGAACATCACCCCGATGGTCGTGTTGCATCACTTTTCAAATCCGCCCTGGATCACGGCCAGCGGCGGATGGCTCAATCCCGCCACCATCCCGGCATTTGTGGATTATGCCACGAGATTGGTATCGGCCCTCAAAGACCGCGTTTATATCTGGAACACCTTCAATGAGCCGGACACTTATGCGTCGCTGACCTATCTGCTGGGCGGCTTTCCGCCGTTTCATAAATGGCACTTCCGTTCCTACCGCAAAGTCGTCAAACACATGGCCCTGGCGCACGTGCGGGTCAGCGAAGCCATTCGCCGCGTCGGCGAGGGGGGCAAACCTGTCGAAATCGGCATTGCGAAGAACTGGACTTTTTTCGGCGCGTTCCGGGCCTATGCGTTTTGGGACCATTTGCTGGCGGAAATCTCCCATCATTCCTTCAACCGATTCGTCTTGAACGAATTTCTTGGCGGCCGGCGCCGCGCCGCCTCGACCTATCTGGGTGTGAATTATTATGGGCGCGCCAGGCTGAAAGATTTCCAGGCGCTGGTGCCCACGAACAATGTCTCGGACGAGCGGCTGCGGCAATTGGGCATCATTAGCGATGACATGTTCGAGCGCCATCCCAAAGGATTTGGCCGTTTGCTGAAGAAATTATACCAGCGATATCAACTGCCCATCTATATCACCGAGCATGGCGCGGCCTCGAACAACGAGGATTTTCGCATCCAGGACTTGACCGAGCATTTGGAGGAATTGGGCGGCGCAATGAATCAGGGCGTGGACGTGCGCGGATTCTTCTACTGGTCGTTGCTCGACAATTTTGAGTGGCAATTCGGTTATTCCAAAAAATTCGGGCTGCTTTCGGTCGATTTCGCCGATGAAAATCTACCGCGCCGGATGACGCGCGTGGGTGAGTTTTATCGGGAGATTTGCCGGGCGGGGAGGTCAGGCATGGCTTTCCCTGCCGGCCTCGCAAAAAACGGAGAGAAAGGCGCGGCGCGTCCATCCTAAACCAAAGACCCTCGTGACCCGCTATCCCCCGCAAGGGCTTGTGATCTCAACGACTAATTTCTAATCTGGCCCGAATGCAAAATGATGCCATCGGCTTTTGGGAATTGCATGAGCGCAAGACGATTTGCCTGCTGTGTCTCCTGGCCGCTCTTCATGTTCTTATTTTTTCCGCCGCTTTTCCATTTTTCAGCATTGCGGATGAGGAACACCATTTTGATCTGGTGACAAAGTATGCGCAGGGCCAGATGCCTCGCACGGCTGGGTCGTTTGGACCGGAAGCGGCGCATGATATTACGCTCTACAATTCCCCGGAGTATTTGGCGGGACCGGCCTATTATCAATCCGTCGGCCACCTTCCGCCTCAATGGACATGGCCGTTATCTGATAAGAAAGTTCAAAAAGCTGTCGCTGAAGCCCAGGCCGTTTATCAAAGGGAGTTCAACTACGAATCCACCCAACCCCCATTGTATTATGGAGTGGCTGCCGGGTGGTGGAACCTGGGAAAAGCCTTGGGATTGACAGGACTGCATCTGCTGTATTGGTTGCGTTTTTTGAACGCCATCTTTGTGGCATTCCTTGCATGGTTTGGTTATTTGATAGCGCGGGAAATCTTTCCGGATAAAGCAGTTTTAAAGCTTGGTGTGCCGGCAATATTAGCTTTTTTTCCGCAAAGAGCCTTCTATTCAGTGGACAATGATATCCTTTCCCCTCTGTGTTTCGGAATCCTGCTCTTCTCTCTTCTAAAATGGTCACGCGCTGAAATTCCTTCCGTCAAGGCCGGGACGGCCGTCGGATTGAGCATGGCGGCTTTATTTCTGGCCAAAATGAGCAACCTGCCTTTGCTGATCCTGGCATTCTTCGCCGTTCTTTGGAAAATCCGGCAACTTTACCAACAGGGAAAATTATCCGCGACGTGGAAATCTCCGGCGATTTTGTTATGCGCCGCCGTCTTGCCGATGGCCGCATGGATGATGTGGTGTAAAATCCATTTCGGCGACCTGACTGGCTCCGGCCCCAAGTTGAATTTTTTTGGCTGGACCCTGAAACCATTTTCCGAATGGTGGCATCATCCGATTTTCACACCCTCCGGCTTGTGGCTGTTTGCCTCCAGGTCCATCACCACTTTCTGGTGCGGCGAATGTATCTGGCATAACCAACCTTTATATTTTATTCCATTCGCTTACGTTCTTGTCTCCATCGTTTTTATCCTGGCCGCCGTGCCGGCCATCTTTGCCCGTTCTGCAAAAATTCTTCCGTTTCAGAAATGGATGCTGGGAGGGTTGCTGGTCTGCCTTTGCTCGGAGTTTGGTTTTCTTGCCCTCCTCTCCGTCATTTATGATTTTCATAACTGTCCCAATCCATCGAGGGCGGAGCCTTATCTTACCGCGGGGCGATTGATGCTGGGCGCATTGATCCCGTTCCTCCTGGTGTTTGTCTTCCAACTCGACCGTTTTCTGGGCCGGCTCAGCTTGACGGCAAAATTTATAACGCTCGGCCTCTTTATTTTCTTTATGCTGGCCTGTGAAATCACCACGGATTGGCCGGTCTTTTTCAGCCAATATAATATGTATCACTGACAAGGGAACCCCATGGAAAACGCCTGGCAAACCGACTTCGTCATCGCGCACACGCAAACCCTGGCGCGCAGTTTCAAACATTTTACCGGCCGCGATTTGCTGCCCGGAGATTTTTCGGAAACGGATTTGGCGCGAAAACTTTTTGAAGCGCCCTTCGTCGTCGTTTCGCACGGAACCGAAGCGGACCCGATTTTAAATTATGGAAACCGGGCAGCGCTGTCGCTTTGGGAAATGTCCTGGGAGGAGTTCACGCGGACGCCCTCGCGGCTCACCGCCGGGATGCCGAATCGCGAGGAGCGCGCGCGATTGTTGGAAACCGCGGCCCGGCGCGGATTTATCGAGGATTACTCCGGCGTGCGCATCTCCCGGAGCGGACGGCGGTTTGAGATTTCCCGCGCGACCATCTGGAATCTGGTTACGGCAGCCGGTGAACCGCGCGGGCAGGCGGCAACATTTTCCGAATGGCGATATGTTTAAAAATCGGGCGGCGTCCTAGTTTGAATTTTTAGGACTTTGGGATGAGGCCAAAATTTAGATTTTCGGATTCTCGTTTCCATTGACTGTCTCGAAACGCCAAAAGCTCCATGCAATCCGCGACAACAGAAATCCAGCACTTCTTCTGCTCCTTGACTGAAGATTCCTTCTCTTTCAGCGTCGTTTACCACTTCATTCAAAGCAGCAGAAAGGTCATTCGATGGAATAAGAAAATGCCCCGCAAATTCATCCGCGTGTTTTTCAATCCAGTAGTATTCAGCCGTTGGAATTGCGTTAATAAATGCAACCCATTGTTTAACAGTCTTAAAATTTACAGCCCCGTAAACGTCCCTATGAAGGAAATAATGGCCCAATTCATGCGCGGCTGAAAATCGCAATCGGGGCTGTTGAGATGGTTCTTTGAAGGCCCATTTATCAAACCAAATTCCAGTTAAATCAGGATAAAGAAACGCATCCTGTTTGAGTTGCTGTATTGGAGCAAAATCAAATTCTAATCCCAAATCAAATTCTGCAAATCCCAAAACATCAACAGGGATTTTTTGAATGGATGGATATTTTTTTCTTATTCCATCCGCAATGCCCTCAATTTGTTCTCTTGAGAGAAATGGCGCTTTGAATTTCTCAGGATTCACTTTCCCCTTATGAATTTTTTAGAATTTCGGCGAGTCTTTCCAATTCTTCGGCGGTTGGTTTTTTCCCCGTTGCTGTTCTGAAAAAGACAGGGAGACGTTTTACAAGATCGGCATCTTTTAAAACATATGGCGGTATTTTGCCAGCATCAATTGCAGCATAATCCGATAATAACTCTCTTTCTTTTGAGTTCTCGGGGATTCCAAGAATCGCGGCAATTCTATTAAGAATCCCATCATCTTGCGGAGGTGTCAGCACGCCGCGCTCAACTTTACTCCAATTGCTGGCGTCAAGATCGGCAGCGATACAAAATTCCCTCAGCCCAAATCGCTTTTCAAATCTTATTTTTTTTATAAATTCGCCGAACATAAATGTCTCTGTGTGGTATAAAATTACCACAAAGCCCATTGGCGTCAAGGGTTTTTATGGGGTTAATCGCCATAATTCCAATCGTGGCTTCGATAATTAGTTAAACTCAAAAAAGCAAATTAGGACACCGCCAAAAATCGAGCCTCGATTTATTACCGAACGTGAAGCAGGTTAAAGCGTCAAATGATTATGTCATGGAGCGGGATCACTAAAATAGCCGCAGTCGCGCTGCTGGTGGCAGGAGCCATCGTTTGCGCACGCTACACGATTTTCGCACAACCGACCAATGTCCCGACCCTTTCAACCAATCAATTTATGGATACGAGTACGTTTAAAAAGCCGGCCCCCGCCGATTTAAAGAAGGAATTGACGCGCGAGCAATATGCCGTCACGCAAGAGGCGGCCACGGAACCGCCGTTCCAGAACGAATATTGGGACAATCACGCAGCCGGCCTTTATGTGGATGTGGTCTCGGGCCAGCCACTGTTCAGTTCGCTCGATAAATTCGATTCCGGCTGCGGCTGGCCGAGTTTCACCGGGCCGTTGTCCGGGACCGACGTGGTGGAGCACACAGACAATTCATTCGGCATGGAGCGGACGGAAGTCCGCTCCGCCCTGGCCGATTCGCATCTGGGACATGTTTTTGACGATGGCCCGGGGCCGACGCATTTGCGTTACTGCATCAATTCCGCTTCTTTGCGATTTATTCCGGTGGATAAAATGGAAGCCGCCGGTTACGGCAAATATCTCGGGCCGTTCATCAAGGCGGGGCTTTATAAGCCGAAGGCGGGAAGTCCGTAACAATTTCTTTGGACGCTTCATCCTGGAGTTAAACTCCCCCGGTAGGGGCGGCATATTCATTCGTCCCCTGTTTTGAAAATATCAATGAATTTATACCGCTGCGCCAGGTTCTGGCCGGGCCGAGGCGGGCCGGACTTTTTTCCGCGCGATCAAGTTCTTAAGCCTCTCAAAATAGAGATAAATCACCGGGGTAATGTAGAGGGTAAGGGATTGCGACACCACCAGGCCGCCGACGACGGCCAATCCCAGTGGACGACGGGCTTCCCCGCCCGATCCAAAACCCAATGCGATAGGCAGCGTCGCCATCAATGCCGCCATGGTCGTCATCATGATGGGGCGAAACCTCAAAATACAGCCTTCGTGGATGGCATCGAAAGCTTTTTTGCCGCGCTCGCGCTGTGCCACAATGGCAAAATCAATCATCAGGATGGCGTTCTTCTTTACGATACCCACGAGCATAATCAGGCCAACCATGCCATACATATTCAATTCCATGTGGAAGAGCATTAAGGTGAGCAACGCGCCGAGCACCGCCGACGGCAGGCCGGACAAAATGGTGATGGGATGGATGAAATCTTCGTAGAGAATTCCCAGAATGATGTAAATGACCAGGATGGCCGCGATCAAAAGGAAGATCATCCCCTGGAACGAAGATTGAAATACCTGCGCGGTGCCCTGGTAACTGCCCGTGATCGTCGCCGGCAGATGCATGTCGCTTTCCACCTGGTCGAGCCGGGTTTCGGCGGTCCCGAGTGAAACGCCCGGCGCCAGATTAAAAGAGATGGTGACTGAGGGCAACTGTCCGACGTGGGAAATGCTGATGGGGCCGATGCTGCGGGTGATATTGGCCACGGCGCTGAGTGGGATAAGATTCGGCGCGCCGTTCGTGCTGGTCATCGAGCTTGTGAGATAGAGCCGGGAGAGAGCCTCTGGGTCGAGTTGGTCCTGCGGCTGCACTTCAAAAACGACCCAATATTCGGCGATATCAGTATAGATTGTGGAAGCCTGTTCTTCGCCGAAAGCATCATAAAGCGCGTTTTCCACCTGCTGCGGGGTGACACCCAGTGCGGCGGCTTTGTCGCGATTGATCTCCACGTTGACTTGGGGGCTTTCGATTTGTAGATCACTGGTGACGTCCTGGAAACCGGGTTCTTGCGCAAGTTTGTTCATCAAGATTGGCGCCCAATGGAACAGTTCATTAACGTCCGTGTCCTGCAAGCTGTATTGATAAAGCGATTTGCTGAGCTTGCCGCCAATCGGGATGACCGGAGGAATTTGCAAATAGGTATTCATGCCCGGCAATTGCGAGAGTTTTACCCGCAGTTCCTGCATGATTTGGGAGGCAGTCAATTTGCGTTTGTCTTTCAGCCGCATAAACATGCGGCCCTGGTTTAAGGTTTGGGATGAGCCGCTGGCGCCAATGGCGGACATAAAATCAGCAACATTTGGATCGGCGCCGACAATTTTGGCGGCAGCCAATTGATGCTGCATCATGGCGTCGTATGAAATGTCCTGGGCCGCTTCCGTCGTCGCGCGAAGCTGTCCCGTATCTTCGTCGGGGAAAAATCCCTTGGGGATCAAAATGAGCAGCAACAGGGTGGCAAGAAGAACCACGATGGAAACCATCAGGGTGGCAAACGGGTGGCGCAAGGTCGTCTGCAATGTGCGGTCGTAGCCGTTACGCACCCGGTCAAAAAACCGTTCAAACACATTGTAAAGTTTGCCGTGTTTTTTTCCTTTTTCGGAATGCACGAACCGGCTGCACATCATCGGGGTCAAGGTCAGGGAGACAAAGCCCGAGGCCAGTACGGCCACAACGATGGTCACGGCAAATTCGTGCAATAGCCGGCCCACCAGTCCGCCCATGAACAAGACGGGAATGAACACCGCCGTCAGTGAGAGCGTCATGGAAATGATGGTAAACCCGATCTCGCGCGAACCATTGAACGCCGCCTGCATCGGCGGTTCGCCATTTTCCATGTGGCGCACGATGTTTTCGAGCATGACGATGGCATCGTCCACGACAAATCCCACGCAAAGGGTCAGCGCCATCAGGGAGAGGTTGTCCAGACTATAACCGAGCAAGGCCATGGCGGCGAAGGTGCCGATGATGGACATGGGTAAAGCCAGGCTGGGGATAATGGTGGCCGAGATGTTGCGCAGGAATAAAAAGATGACCATGATGACCAGGCAGATGGCGATAAAAAGAGTGTGCTCGACGTCAGCGACGGAAGCGCGGATGGATTGCGAACGATCAAACAGGATGTCCAGGTGGACGGCTGCGGGAACTTCCAGCCGGAATCGCGGCAGCATTTTCTTGATATTATCCACGACTTGAACTGTGTTGGCGCCCGGCTGACGGAAGATGGCCAGGACGACGGCGCGAGTGCTGTTGGTTCCCACATTATACCAGGCGGCGACCTTGTCGTTTTGAACGCTATCCATGACGTTGCCCAATGCATCCAGGCGCACAGGATTTCCATTGCGATAGGCGACGATCAGGGGACGAAACGCCGCCGCATTTTCAAGCTGGCCGTTCGCCTGCACGGTAAAGGCCTGGCTTTTTCCATAAAGCGTGCCCAACGGCTGATCAACGTTTCTTTGTTGTACGGCTTGGGCCACCTGGTCGATCCCCAGCCCGTAGGCCGCCAGCTTGTTCGGATCCACCTGGATACGCACTGCATATTGCTGGGAGCCGAAAACCCCCACTTGCGCCACGCCATTGATCATCGAAATCTCCTCAGACAGCAAATTTTCCGCATAATCATCCACCTTCGAGAGCGGCAGCGTAGGCGATGACATGGCGATAAACAGGATGGGAGCATCCGCCGGGTTGACTTTCTGGTAACTGGGCGGCGAGGGCATTTCCGGCGGCAATTGTTTGGCCGCCCGCGCGATGGCGGCATTCACGTCCTCCGCCGCGGCGTCAATGTTCCGGTCGAGCGAAAACTGGAGCGTAATCTGCGCTGTGCCTTGCGCGCTGATGGAGGACATCGAATCCACACCGGGGATGATGGAGAATTGTTTTTCCAGCGGGGTGGCCACGGCGGAGGCCATCGTTTCGGGGCTGGCGCCAGGCAGATTCGCGCTGACATTGATGGTCGGGTAATCGACGCTTGGCAAATCGCTCACGGGCAGTTGGCGAAAGCCGATAACCCCAAAAAGCAAAATACCCACCATGACCAGGGTGGTCATCACCGGACGGCGGATAAACAGCTCGGGGACGCTCATTCAAATCAAGGGGGTTATTGAGTCGAGTTTGTGCTGGAAGCGTTTGACTTGATGGAATGGGTGCCGCCGGTGTCCCCGGATTTGATGCTTACCGGCGTTCCCGGTGAAAGGCGCAATTGCCCGTCGGTAACGACGGTTTCCCCCGTCTGCAAGCCTGATTGGATTTGGGTCACTTCGCCAAAGGCAATTCCGATGGTCACCGGCCTTTCCTCAGCAGTTTGATCGGATTTGACGACGTAAACAAATTCTCCATTTTGCCCGGTCTGAATGGCCTGGTTCGGCACCACCACGGCATTGGTCAGTTCCGAGAGCGTCAGATTCACGGTCACGAATTGTCCCGGCCAAAGCGCGTTGTCCGTGTTTGTGAATGTTCCCCGGAGTTGGATGGTGCCGGTGGTCGCATCAACAGTGTTGTCTATAAAAGTCAACGTCCCCCGGGGAGGCCGCATGTTCATATTTTCAAAATACACGGATAGATCCAATGGATGCAGGGCCATTTGCTCTTTAATTTCCGGCAGGAATCGTTCCGGCACGGCGAATTGGACGTAAATGGGATGAATCTGGTTGATGGTTACCAGGGTATCATCGGGGGCTTTGACGACGTTGCCCACGTAAGATTGCAACGCTCCGGCGATGCCGTCCACCGGGGCATCGATATGGCAGAATTCGACATTCAAGAGGGCGTTGGTGATGGCGGCCCCATCCGCTGCTACCGTACCGGTGGCGGCATCGAGGCCGGCTTTATCGGTGTCGATCTGGTTTTGTGCGACAATCTTTGACTCAAGGAGTTTCAGGTCGCGGGCATAATTGGCTTGTTGGTATTCCAACTGCCCGGTGTCGCGCAAGAGATTGGCCCGGGCCTGTTCGAGGGCCGCTTCTGATGGCCGCGGGTCAATGAGGAAGAGAGGATCACCCCGTTTGACTTCCTGTCCTTGCTTGAAATAGATCTTGCTGATGGCGCCCTGGATTTGGGAATGGACGGTTACCGTGGAGTAGGCCATCACGTGTCCCACGGGGGGAGGCTGGAGTTGAACGGGGAGGTTCGTGGCGAAGGCCGTGGCCACGATCACCGGGGCCTTGTCGGCCACGGGCGCTTTTCGCGCGGAACAGCCGCTGGAAAAAAACAAGGCGGCAACCGCTAGAACAATGGCCGGATTGAAAATGAGCTTCATGGAAGATTGATTAAATTGCTTTTGGCGCGGGACGAAAGGCCGACGCGATTTTCCTCAAAAATTCCGCGCGCTCTTTTTGAAAGGCCGGGTCCTCGAGCGGCCGTCCGATGATCAACCGGGTCAATTGCGGAAAAGCCGCGGGAAACATGGTCAATGAACGCATCGCCAGCATGATTTGGCGCGGGTCCAGGTCGCTGGAAACCAGGCCGCGCGTCTGCCGCTGCCGGATGCGTTCCAATCCGCGCGCCACGTTGGTGAGGCGTTCCTTTTCGTCAATGATTTTTCCGGGATGCTGCAACGCCTCCCATTCGAGCATGCGCACCCAATCCATGTCCTTGCAGGCGGCCTTGAACCAGAAGGACAGCGTTTCCGCCGGATCGCCGGACAAGGTTTCCGCCCAGGCCTGCCGCTCGGAAACCTTTCGCCGCAAGACCGCTTTGAACAGTCCCTCCTTGTCGCCGAAATAATGGTAAAGCATCCGTTTGTTGATGGCGGCGCGGCGGGCAATGACGTCGACGCGCGCGCCGGCGAATCCATTGGCGGCGAATTCCTTGAGCGCGGCGGCGAGGATGCGTTCGCGCGTGCGCCGGGGATTGCGCGCCGGCGCCCTGGCGGTTTTCGCGGGTTTGGCCATTACGATAAGTAACCAGAAAGTTACTTATTGCGCAAGTGGTTTTTTATGGGGGGCTGGCCGCTGAAGGCCTGGCTTTCCGCGTCAGTTTTTCAGCGGCGTCCTTGGAGAGGCCATGCGACACCGAAAGCCCGAACCGGTTTTTTAGAAAGTCCTCGAGTTTGATCCATTCACCTTCATGTTTGATCTGGCCGGTCCAGGCGCAAATGGTGACGATTTGGCGGAGGTGTTCCAGGCGCAATACGATGGCGACGACCGCAATGAGGGAAATCGCCGTGACGGCGACAAAGGCCAGCGAGACGGTTTGGTCAAAGAGAAACCGCGATTCAGTCTGTTGCTGCCGGGTGGTGAGCATCTCCGTCTCTTGTTCCCGCATTTTGAAGAGCATACTGCGCACCTGGTTCATCGTGTCCCGGCCCTGGTCGGTCAAGGCCACGGCATTTTGGCCGGTCGGATCCTTTTTGAACGCCACATCGACCGGATTCGGCCCCAGCCTCTTGCGGATGAGGGCTTGAAGGGCGTCGAGGTTGTCCTCCTCAGATTGATTGCCCTGCACAAGCGTTTTTAATTGTTGCACGTCCTCGTTGGCGGCGGCGATCGCCGTGTCATACAGCGAAAAATAATCCTCCCGCCCGGTCAAAAGATAGCCGCGCTGGCCGGTTTCGGCGTCGGCGATATGCGCCTGGGTTTCTTCAAGGATGTTCAGGGCTTTGTAAGTATGCGTGACGGAAGCAAAGGCAAGATTAACCTGGCCGTTGGCAATATGTGCCACCCATATTGTCGCGACCAGGGCAAAGATTGGCAATACCAGTCCCATCCAAAACATCGTCTTTCGGATTTTGCCAACGGCTATCATAATTCGGATTTAAATTGCCGGTCTCTTCCTGTGCCAATCGGTATTTTGCTCGAAGGCGTGAGCCATACGCAAGAGGGTTTCTTCGCCAAATGGCTTGCCCAGCAATTGCAGGCCAATCGGCAACGCCGGGTCCTGGGTGAAACCGCAGGGGATGCTGACGCCGCAGATTCCCGCCAGATTGCAGGAAATGGTGAAGATGTCGGACAAATACATCTGGAGCGGGTCGTCCGATTTCTCCCCGATCTTGAACGCCGCGGTCGGCGTCGTGGGAGTGATGATGGCGTCCACCGTTTCAAATGCTTTCAGAAAATCATTGCGGATCAACGTGCGCACGCGCTGCGCCCGCAGATAATAAGCGTCGTAATAGCCGCTGCTCAAAACGTACGTGCCCAGGATAATGCGTCGCTTCACTTCCGCGCCAAATCCCGCGCCCCGGGTCTTGCCGTAAAGCTCGAGCAAATCGCGCCCTTCAACCCGAGCTCCGTACCGGATGCCGTCAAAGCGGGCGAGGTTGGCCGAGGCTTCGGCGGTGGCGATGATGTAATAGGTCGCGACGGCATAATCCGTGTGCGGCAGGGAGATCTCCACGATCTCCGCGCCGAGATCGGTATATTTTTTCACCGCCCCGTCGATGGCAGATTTCACTTCGGCGTCCAAACCGCCAATCATGTATTCCCTGGGCAACCCGAGTTTAAGTCCGCGGATATTTCCATCCAGCGCTTTGGCATAATTGGGGAGCGGCTGCGGCACACTGGTCGAATCCCTCAAATCATGCCCTCCGATGACGCCCAGGAGGGTCGCGGCATCCGAAACCGTTTTTGCAAACGGCCCGATCTGGTCCAGCGACGAAGCAAAGGCCACCAGACCATAACGCGAGACGCGGCCATAGGTCGGTTTCAAGCCGACGACTCCGCATAGCGCCGCCGGCTGGCGAATCGAGCCGCCCGTGTCCGAGCCGAGTGCCGCGATGCATTCATCCCCCGCGACGGCCGCCGCCGAGCCGCCGGAGGAGCCGCCGGGGATGCGGGTGGTGTCCCACGGATTGCGCGTGACCCCGAACGCTGAGTTTTCCGTGGAACTGCCCATCGCAAACTCATCCATGTTGCACCGGCCGAAAACAATGGCCCCGGCCGATTTCAATCTTTCGATGACGGTCGCATCGTACGGGGAAATGAATTTGCCCAGGATTTTTGACCCGCAATTGAGTGGCTGGTCTTTGACGGCAAGCACGTCTTTAATGGCGATAGGAACACCCAACAATGGCTTTTGCGCAGGAGTGGCGCCATTGGAAATTTGTTTGTCCACGGCATCAGCCTGCGCGAGCGCATCCCGTGCGTCCCAACTGATGAAGGCATGAATCTTGCCATCCACGTTCGCGATCCGGTCGAGGCAGGACTGGACGGTTTCGCGCGCGGACGCCTCGCGTTTGGCGAGCCTGGCGGTGAGTTCGGAAATGGTCAGTTGATTAAGCATCTGTCCCTATTCGACAATTTTTGGCACCATGAACAACCCGTTCGCTTTGGAGGGCGCGTTCCGCAGCGCTTCTTCATTGGAAAGGGACTCGCGGATCTCATCCGCGCGGGTGACATTGACCATGGGAACGGCATGGGCGGTCGGCTCGACGTTCGAGACGTCGAGTTCCTTTAATTTTTCGATATAGCCGAGAATGTTGCCGAGTTGCGCGGACAATTTCTTCTCCTCCTCCGGGGAAAGCGAAAGTCGCGCCAGGTGGGCGATGTATCGGATATCGAATTGAGATTCGGCCATGAAATGATTTTCCCGTTTCAAATCGAAAGTTTCAAGTTGATTTAGTAGAGTTACATCCGTTACAAATGATGCTTTTTTAGCTGGCAAACCGCAGGAGCTATGCGATGATTTTCACATGAAAAAGACGGCAGTGATGACGTTGCGACTGCCGAAAGGCGTCAAACGCGATGTGGAACGGCTCGCGGCGCGATTTGGCCACAAGCCCGCCCAACTGGGCGCGCGGTTGATCGAAGAAGGGTTGCGGCGGCGGGATTTCCCGCAGATTGATTTGCGCGAGACGGCGGCGGGGCGCGTGGCTTACCTTGCCGGCACCCGGTTTGCCGTATATTGGGTGGTTGGTATGATTTCCGGAAAATTGACGGCGGAAACTTTTGCGAGGGAATATGATCTCCCCGTTGAACGTATCCGTGCCGCTCTGGCATACGCCCAGGCCTTCCCGGCTGAGATCGAATCCGACAAGTCACATGCGGAGACAAATCGGAAGTGGATTGAAGTTCAGGATGCGGCGGGGCGCGGGGAAGCGGCGCATAGCCAGCGCAAAGCGGGAGAAAAGGCGGCACGGTGAGGCTGCTTTTCGATTGCCACTTTGCCAAGGCCACTGTGGGCGCGCTCCGCAAGATCGCGCCGGACATCGAAGCCGAACACCTCGCGCAGTGGCAGGACGCGGCATTTCTCCAGGGGGGCGATGACGAAATTCTTGCGGCCTGCCATCGGGAACGGCGTGTGTTTCTAACTTACGACCAGGCCACAGTTGCGGATTTGCTCCGCCTTTGGGCGGCGGAAGAACGTCCCCACTCCGGCGTTATCTTCGCTGACGAAAACACGGTCAGGTCAAATGCCCCGAGAGAAGTTGCGTCCGCCGCAGCCGCCCTCGCCAAAGATATCGGCCAATCGGACACGACGAATCTGGTTCGTTATCTCCGGGCGGTTTCGCGTTAGTGGTTGATAGTGTGGTGTCTCATAAATCCATTGACGAACACCGTGAAGTGTCCCGGAGGGACAAACGATAGTAGCCCGGCGTTTCAACGCCGGGTTGAATAGTAGTCATCTCAAGTCCCGTAGGGACGGCTGAATTGTGTTTAACCAATCATGAGCCAAAACCCTACAACGTCCGCCGAAACAAAAGCGTGGCAATTCCCATGGCCAGGACGGTGAAACAGAAGAGGAAGAGCAGATCACCGCTGACGGCCATCAGGCCGGTGTTCTTCAAGACGAGTTGCTTGAACGCATGGACGGCATACGTGAAAGGGTCCACAACGGAAATCCACTGCATCCAGACCGGAAAGGATTGGGTGGGATAAACCGCGCCGCTGGGAAAATAAAGGACGGTGTTGAGCATCCCGAAGATGGCGCGGGGCACCAGCGGGTCGTTCACGCGCACCATGATGAGGAACATCATGCTGATGAGCGCCAGCGCCGCGGCGACGACGACGACGAACATCTTCAAGATGCGCACCGGGTCCAGGGGGTCCGGAATCCCCGCGATGATGGAGCCGAGGGTGATGAGGACGACTCCGGCGATAATGGCTTTGATGGCGCCGGCCAGCGTGAAACCGAGGATCAATTCAAATTTGCGGATGGGAGTGACGAGATAACCTTCATGCAGCCCGCGCGCCTTGTCATCGATGAAGATGATCCCGCCGCCGATCATCGCCGAAATAAAAACGGCCAGCACGATGACGCCGGGCAGCAGGAACTGGATGTACGGCACATACGGATAAATTTCGACGACTTCCAACGTGGCATCACTGGTCATGCGCGGCGCGACGGGCGGCGCATTATAAGACGGCAACAAGCTGCTTAACACCCCTTCGAGCGCGGAGGCGGAGAATTGGTCCGAGTTGTCTTCGATGAGGGCGATCTTCGGGTTGGCGGACACAAGAACGTCGCGGGAAAATTCCGGCGGGATGTCCAGCACGCCATTCAATTTTCCGCTGCGCAAATCCTGGAGGGCCAGGGTGCGGTCATCATAGTAGATGGGCGTAAAGGTTTTTGCGTTGGCGGCCACGGCCTGGAACATTTCGTGCAATTTAATGGCGGGGACGGCCTTGTCCTCGTCCACCACGCCGACCTCGAGATTTTTTATTTTTCCGCCAAAGGCATAGCCAAGCACGACCAATTGCACCAGCGGCATGATCATGGAGATGACCATTAAGGCCGGGCTGCGCCGGAAACGGCGCAGGTCGCGTTCGATGATGGCCCAGACTCGATGCATATCAGCGTTTCATAATAAAAGGACTCTCCGCCGCCGACGGCGCTTGCAGCGCATCGCGCAACTGGTGGCCGGTGTAATGCGCAAAGACATCATCCAGCGTCGTGCTCTGAACGGAGAGCGACGTGACGGCGAGGTTCGCGCCCCGCGCCTGTTCCAGCAGTTCAATGGTTGTCCGAGGCCCGTTATTGGTGGAAATGCGGAAAATATTTTCCGTGCTTTTCACATCGGCCACTTCAGGCAGCTTTTGCAACGTTTCAATCCAGTTCGGCGGCGTGGTGGAAAAACTGACCTCCAGGATGTTTTTTCCGGGGATGGAAGCCTTTAATTTCAACGGCGAATCCAGCGCGGCCAGTTTGCCCCGGTCAATAATCGCGATGCGGTCGCACAGCTTTTCCGCCTCATCCATGTAATGAGTGGTGACAAGGATGGTCAGGTCGCGCTCGCGTTTGAGGCGCGCGAGCATCTCCCAGACGCCCACGCGCGAAACGGGATCCAACCCGGTGGTGGGCTCATCCAGGAAAAAGATTTTCGGCTCGTGGACGAGGCCGCGCGCGATTTCCATTCGCCGCCTCATGCCGCCGGAGAACATCTTCACGGGTTTATCGGCCCATTGCGTCAAATCCACCTCCTCCAGCAGTTGCGGGATGGTCCGATTGCGCTTTTCCCGGGGGATGCCATAAAGCTTGGCGAAAATCACCAAATTCTCCCGGGCGCTGAGCTCGAGGTCGCTGGTCATCGCCTGGGGGATCACGCCGATGGATTGCCGAACGTCGTTGGCCTGGCGGGCGATGTCAAAATGGTTCACGCGCCCCACCCCGGAGGTCAACGGCACGAGCGTGGTCAACATGCGGATCAAAGTGGATTTGCCCGCGCCATTCGGCCCGAGCAATCCGAAGATTTCCCCGTGTTCCACGGAAAAATTCAACGCGTCCACGGCGACAAAATCGCCGAAACGCTTGGTCAAATTTTCCACTTCAACGTCAAACATAAATTCGCGTTTCTCCTCCCTCTCCCCCATCGGGGGAGAGGGTTGGGGTGAGGGGGCGGCTCATATTTTGCGATGCCGATTTGATGTCGGTTGATTCATTTCAGCGGCAGGTTGACGTAAGCCGTCATGCCCACGGCCAGGCTGCGGTCGGCATTGTCGCATCGCAGGCGGATCTCAAAGGTCTTGATATCGCGCTTGGTGCGGCTGACATCGCGTTGCGTGGCGTAATCGGCATCAACCCCGCGATAGAAAACGACGCCGTCCCGGGTGGCGCCCGAGGGCAGGCGGACCTGCAATTTGTCGCCCAAATGGATGCGGTCGATATAAGTCTCTTCCACGTCCGCGCGCACCCAAAGGTCGTCCGGATTGATCAGAGTCACAATGGCCTGGCCGGCGTTGACCATCTCGCCTTCCAGAGCGACGCGAGTATCCACGATGCCGTTGGTCGGCGCGACGATTTGCGTGTAATCGAGGTAAATCTGCGCTTTTTGTTTCTGGGCGGCGGCAGCCTGGATTTGCCGTTTGACGGATTCCACGCGCGCTTTTGCGGAATCATAGCTGGTGCGCGCCGCGTCGTAAGTCTGGACGGATTCGACGTTGTTGCTGTAGAGGTTGCCGATGCGTTCGTAATTCAGCCGGGCATTTTCCGCGTCGGCCTGCGCCTGGGCGAGGTCGGCGGTGGTCTGCTGTTCGCTATGGGCATAGAATTCCGCATCGGCCTGCCATTCCGCCGGCTGGATCTGCGCGAGCAACTGGTTATTGGTGACCGTATCGCCGACATCGACCAGGAGTTTTTGCAAACGGCCCTGGATTTCCGGCGCCACGATGACGGCATCCGTCGTGACGGTGCCGGTCAAAATGATTTCGCCCGGCGGACGCATGAAGTAGTAATAAATCCCGCCGGCGACCGCCGCCAGAAGCAACAGAAACACAATAACTCGCGTCTTCATTGGCATTAATTGTTTGTCAAAAATTCAGTAATAAATCTCAATCCAGGGTCTGGCGGTAGCGTTTCACGGCCAGAGTCAGGGTCAACACCAGGAACAGGATAATCGGCCACAGGTCCGGCGCAATGTCAGCGAGGCCGTTGCCTTTCAACAAAATACCGCGCACCACCCGCAGGAAATGGGTCAAGGGCAGGCATTCGCCGACGTCCTGCGCCCAGGCTGGCATCCCGCGAAACGGAAACATATAGCCGGAAAGCAGCAATGATGGCAGGAAAAAGAAGAAGGCCATCTGGACCGCCTGCAATTGATTTTTGGCAATGGTTGAAAAAGTGATGCCGACCGCAAGGTTGGCCACGATGAACAGAAACGTTAGCGCCACCAACAGCGGCACACTGCCGATAATCGGCACGTCGAAGAGAAATTTGGCCGCCAGCAGAATCAAAAAAACCTGCACATAACCGACCGCGATGTAAGGCACGATTTTCCCGATGATGACTTCGCCCGGATGCACCGGCGTGGAGAGGAGATTTTCCATCGTCCCGCGCTCGCGTTCGCGCGTGATGGCCAGGCCGGTGATCATGATCATCGTCATCGTCAACATCACGCCCATCAGTCCGGGCACGATGTTATATTGGGTGATGTTTTCAGGATTGTAATGCTGGTGGGTGACGAGGTTGAACGGCGGCGACGAGCCTTGCAATTTCGCCAGCGGGCCGGTCAGGTCGCGGTCCAGCACGGTGGTCGTCAAAATATTGATCGCGGAAATGGCGTAGCCGACCGCGGCGGGGTCGGTGGCGTCGGCTTCCAGGAGCAGGTCGGGTTTTTCGCCGCGCAGGAGTTTGCGCGAAAAATCCACCGGAATTTCCACCGCGAATTGAACTTCGCCGCGCGCGAGCATTTGTTGGATGTCCGCCTCATTCTTCGCCTCGCGCGTGATGTCGAAATAGCTGCTGTTGCGCAGGCCCCAGACGAGGGTGCGCGAAAAAACGCTTTGGTCGGCGGAATAAACCGCGGTGGGAAGGTGCTTGGGATCGGAATTGATGGCGTAGCCGAAGAGAATGAGCTGAATCATCGGGATGCCGATCAACATGCCGAAGGTGAGCCGGTCGCGCCGCATCTGGATGAATTCCTTCACCACGATGGCCCAGAAACGCCGCCAGTTGAACGTAATGAGGTTCATACGGAATTCCTTTCTGAAACATTCAACATCCAACATTCAACGCTCAACGTCCAAGTAACGATTAAATGGAGCAGCGTTGGATGTTCGATGTTGAATGTTGAATGTTGAATGTTTCCCATCGCTTCAAGAAAAGTTGTCTTTAGCCGTTTCCATCAGACTGATGAATACGTCCTCCAGGCCGGAGCCGATTTGTTTCCAATGATAATCGCCGGCCATCCACGGCGTGACGGCGGCGCGCAATTTTTCCGCGTCGCGCCCGCTGACGTGAAGGGTTGAGCCAAAGGCGACGACCTGCTCCACGCCGGCGAGGCCGCGGATTTTTCCCGCCAGCTCTTGCAAATTTTGTCCGGTCACTTCATACGTGGCCAGCCTGGCGGATTGGACCACTTCCGCGGCGGTGCCGCTCGCCAGGAGATTGCCATAGGCGATGTAGGCCAGACGATGACAGCGTTCCGCCTCATCCATGTAATGAGTCGTGACGAGGGCGGTCAGGCCGCCGGCAGCCAGTTCGTGGATCTTCTCCCAAAAATCGCGGCGGGCTTTCGGGTCCACCCCGGCAGTCGGTTCGTCGAGCAGGAGCAACTGCGGCTCGTGAATCAGGCAGGCGGAGAGAGCGAGCCGCTGCTTCCAGCCGCCGGAAAGCGTTCCGGCAAGCTGCCCGCGGCGCTCGGTCAGGCCAAGCTGTTCCAGGCTTTTATCCACGGCGGCCCGCCGGTCCCCCACCCCGTAAATCCGCGCGATGAAATCCAGATTTTCCGCGATGGTCAAATCCTCGTAAAAACTGAACCGCTGGGTCATGTAGCCGACGTGTTTTTTAATTTCGGCGGACTCGCGCCGGAAATCCAAACCCAGGCAATGGCCGCTGCCGGCATCGGCGCGCAGCAGGCCGCAGAGCATCCGCAGAAAAGTCGTCTTGCCGCTGCCGTTGGGGCCAAGGAAACCGTATATCTCCCCGGACCGCACTTGCATCGCAATGTCATTGACGACCACACGGCTGCCAAATTTCTTGGTGACGCCCTGAACGTCAATGGCAAAACCCGCATTCATGGCGACACCGTCACATCCACCGGCTGGCCGGGACGCAAATCTGCCGCGTCAGCGGCGGAAAATTGCGCCTCGATCATATAGACCAATTTTGCGCGGTTCTCCCGATTGTATAAGACCGGCGGGGTGAACTCGGCCTGGGTGGAAATGTAATTTACCGTGGCGGAATAATTTTTCGCCGCGCCGTCGAAGGAAACCGCCACCTTTTCACCGGTCTTGATTTGCGCCAGTGCGGTTTCGGGAACAAAGAACCGCGCCTTGAGGTTCGCCGGGGGCAGGAGGACGACGACCGGGTTGCCGGTCGCGACCCATTCGCCCGGCCGATACAGAGTGTCCTGCACAAAGGCATTCGTCGGCGCGAACTGCTGTTTCTGGTCGAACGACCATTGCGCTTTGGCGAGCGCGGACTGCAAAGATTGCACCTGGGCGGCGTCGGCGTCGCGTTGGGCGCGGGCCTGGTCCAGTTCCTCCGGGGAAATCACGTCCTGACCGTGTAACTTCTCGCGCCGGACAAATTCGGCTTCAGATAATTTCAATTGGGCGGCCTCTTGCGCCAGGTTCTTTTTTGCCAGTTCGAGCGCATCGGCTTCCGAACCGCGTTCCAGTTCAAAGAGCAACTGCCCCGCCTGCACCTGCCCGCCGCGGGCGACGGCCAGATTGGTCAGCGCGCCGCCGAGCGGCGAAGCCACATAAACATATTCGCCCTCGACATAGCCCTGGAACTGGTTGGCGGGTTCCTGCGAGCAACCCGCCAGAATCAGCGCGGCCAGCGCGCAAAAAATCAGGATAGGATATGTTTTCATCGGCGGCTTTCGATTCCTGGAGAACTAGATAAAAATTTTATTGACTTGTCAAACAAATGTTTTAATTATTTGTTTGAAATGAAGACTCACGGTCATCCGGCCGCCCGCGGCCAAGATGAAACCCGCCGCCAGCTCCTCGAGGCGGCCGGGGCGGTCTTCGCCGAGATGGGCTTTCGCGACGCCACGGTGCGCGAGATTTGCCGCGTGGCCAGGGCCAACATCGCGGCGGTCAATTATCATTTCGGGGACAAGGAAACCCTTTACCTGGAAGTATTGCGTTACGCGCACGGCAAGGCGCTGGAAAAGTATCCCCCGTTGCAGGGCCTCCCCGAAAGCGCGCCGCCGGAAAAGAAATTGCGCGCATTCATCCATTCTTTCCTGCTGCGGATCTTTGACAAAGGTCCCACCTCCTGGCATGGAAAGCTGATTTCGCGCGAAATGATCGAGCCGACCGGCGCGCTCGATTCACTGGTCGAGGAACGGATTCGCCCGATGTCCAACCAGCTTTGGAAAATCGTCTCGGAAATCCTCGATTGTCCGCTCAATGACCAGCGGGTGTGGATGTGCAGTTTCAGCGTCGTGAGCCAATGCGTCTTTTTTCATCATTGCCGCCCCGTGGTCGCGCGGCTTTTTCCCAAACAACTGCCGCAGGATCCGGCGAGCATTGAGCTGCTTGCCGAACACATCACCGCTTTTTCCCTGGCGGCGATGAAGTCCCGGCCGGCCCGACGGGCCGCCAAACGTTAAAAATCTTAAAATGCAAAAAATAAAAATTATTTGGGATTATGTCGTTCACATGAGTTACCCTCGCTCCACCCAGGCGCGGAGAGCACTTGACAAAAGAAAAGGGGGAATTTGCGATTTTTTCTCCCTCTCCTCGACAAACGAGGAAATGGTTGAGGAGAGAATTCCCCTTAAAATTTCGTGCATTGAACCACCTTGTCGCGTCGTAGCGCAGCGAAGACGGATGAACCTGCCGTATGTTCTCTCTGCGAAGCAGCCAAATGAAAGCCCTGTAAGGGCGACCGATAATAGCCCAGGGCAAGCGAGTCGGCGAGCGCCGCCCTGGGTATATCGGCCTATAACCCAGCCGCTATTTGCGAAGCCGCGCGATAGCGCGAGTCTGATCTGCGGTGTCCCTCCATCCTTGTCCGGTCGGAATCGGTCAATGGAGAGGGTTAGGGTGAGGGGCGGTCAGGGCAAACTTATACAGAAAATTCCCTCTCTCTTTCCCCTGAGGTTCATGGGGAGGAGTTATGATTTATCGGGAAATAATAAACCCCTCTCCCTGTCCCTTCATGCCAAAATTGTTTTATTGTCGGCGCTTTTCAGTTTTGCCGTCGCCGGCAATCTTTCCGCCCAGGACGCGAACACCAATTCGCCGGAGTGGAGTTCCCAACCGCTGTCGCTGGTGAACGCGTTGAACCTGGCCCTCCAACAAAATCCGTCTATCCTGGAAGCGCGGAATGATCTCGAGGCCTCGCACGGCATTGTCATCCAGACGCGCGCCGTGGCGCTGCCGCAACTGACGGCGGGCGGTGATTATAAAGACACGGACAAAGGCGCGATTGAAAGCATTCCTGTTCCCGGTTTCAGCCAGCCGCATGAAAATTGGAACGCCGACGTGCAGATCGTCCAATCCATTTACGAGGGCGGAAAATTGACCGCCGCCATCCAGGCCGCCGGCGCCACCAAACGGCAGGCGATCGCGCAATTCCAAACGGTCGTTGCCAATGCGTTGCTCAATACCCGGGTGGCCTATTACGACGTGCTGCTGGCCGTGCAGCAAATCACCGTCCATGAGGCATCGGTGGCCTTGTTGCAGAAGGAATTGGCCGACCAGCAGAGCCGGTACCAGGCGGGAACTGTGCCCAAATTCAACGTGCTGCAAGCCGACGTGGCCCTGGCCAATGAACGGCCAAGTTTGATCCAGGCCCGAAATAACTACCGCATCGCAAAAAACAACCTCTCGAATTTGCTGGGCTATAATCTGCCGCGCGACATCTGGGAAGACATCCCCCTCCAGTTGTCCGACACGTTCGAAACGAATCCCTTTGAAATGAATTTACCTGATGCCATCGAGCAGGCCCTTTCCCAGCGCACCGAACTGACTGCGCTGCGCGAGGCGCAGGAGTTGAACAAGCTGAACATCGTCAATGCCAAATCCGGGTATAAGCCCACGTTGCAACTCTTTGCCGGATACGCATGGTACAACGCGCAATTCACGCAGCCGGTGACGCTCGACCATGACATCAACGGCTGGAACGCCGGCGCGCAAATGCAGTGGGACATTTTCGATGGGCTGTTGACCCGTGGCAAAGTCGTCCAGGCCAAGGCGCTTTATGAGAAGTCCCAAACCACGCTGGCCGATCAAGCCCGCGAGATTGAATTGGAAGTGCGGACGGACTACTCGGATTTTATTGATGCAAGGGAAATCCTGGATTCCCAGCAAACGGTCCAGGCCGAAGCCGAGGAAGCCCTGCGCGAAGCCCGCGCGCGCTCCGAGGCGGGCACCGGCACACGATTGGACGTGCTGAATGCCGAGACGGCGCTTACCCAGGCGCGCACCACGCAAGTGCAGGCCCTGCACGATTACGACGTGGCCCGCGCCCGGCTCGAGCGCGCCATCGGCGGCAACATGACCGTGGTGCAGTAAGCCCGGACCTGTTCCCTCTCCCCCTCGCCGCGTCGTAGCATCGCGAAGACGGGAGGGGGGAGGTTGGGGCAAACTCATACAGAAGATTATCTTTTTCTTTTCCCTGGGATCATGAACCAGCCGCATTCTTTCTGGCCTTCAAATGACGGTAAAGGTCCTCTCGCTGTTCCCTCTCCGCTCCCATCGGATGGGAGGGGAGAGGGTTAGGGTGGGAGGGTCCCGTTCTGCGTTTGCCTGCCTAATTGGCTATCGGCTATTCCCTTCGGTAGGGCGCGCCGCCTCCTCATCCTAATCTTAATCCTTATCGGGTCTTTGCTTCCCACTTTCTTAGCTTCCATCCTCAATCATCTATCTTCGTTTCCCGCTTTCCCGCTTTCCGCCTTTCAAATCGTCCCTTCATTTCTCCAACCGGATGCGAACGAGCAAATCATTCAACGCGCCGTATGTTTCATCACCTGGCAATTCCGGCAATCGGCACTTTTCATGCGCGGCCTGCAATTCCCCACGCAACCGTTGATATTCCGCCTCGTGGAAAGCGACATCCGTATCCTCCAATCGGGATTTTTCCGGCCCCGCTAACTTGCGCGCGACCAACTCGCCGATATACGGCAACCGGAATTCCTTGTTCAGCGTGACCAGGTTCGCCTCCACTTCACCAGTCCGCATTAGGTGAATCCCGGTGAGCAGCACCCGATAAACGTAGAGTAGCGGCTTTACCCGTCGCGGCGATTCCTTCAAAAACAAATTCCACTGCGTCTCCGCAAAACCAAAATAGTGATGCGAATGATGTTTCGTGATGCAGCCGCGCGCGATACCCTTCAACTCCGCATGCTCCGGGCTGGTGCTTACGATATGGGGCGAATAAAGCTGTTCCAACACATAGCCATTCTTCTTGAGCAACAGACCAAAGAACTTCCGCACATCGTGGCTCACAATGTCCATCTCCAGCCCTTCGATGACACGCGAATCCTGGACTGTCTCATCATGAACCTCCAGGCCGGCGATCTTTTCAAGCGGCAACACATGCGCCCCGCGCAGGTCAAAGTCCGAATCCGGCGATGGAAACCCATAAAGATGCGCGCCGCTAATCGTGGCGAACAACAGCGGGTACGGCTGGGCCGATACAATACGGCAAAGGCGGGGATCAATAGTCATACCCTTCAAGGCAGCCGAATCTGGTCGAGGATGTTCGGATCTTTGATTTCTTTGTCACGAGAGAGTAACAGCACCTTGCTCATAACTTCAGCCGTCCGGGGATCATCATCGGCGAAGGGCAGGTATAGCCGCCCCCGATGCTGACTGTGAACCGCTACAATAAACAAGGTTTCGCCGGGCATCTTGCGGGTCACCGCACTGCCAAGATGCACGCTATATTCGCCGAGATCGCCTTTGATGAGAACGTAGCGGTCTTTTAGTTCAACATTTTTCAATTTTAGCAAGCGCACGGTTTCCTGAACCAGTGTGACACGCATTTCAATGGTGCTGGCGCTGGCTTCCGGGTCCACGCCGCCGCGATGCGCCACGCTTACGACGAGGTCAAGATCGCGCATGGTCTCACTGAACAGTCGGGGAGGGAGATGATCTAGTTTGATCGCCTCATGTTCACCCCGTTTTGTGAAAAACACGCCTTCCAGCGTAAGTCCTTCAATTTCGGCCGGAGTGTTGAAACTCTCTTGAAAGTGCAACCACGCCACCAAACCTGCATCATGGAAAACTTTGCGGACGCCTTCCTCTGGGTGATGCACCCAGCCGCGCTGCCCAAGCAGTGCCAGCGCTTGGCGCGGCTGCACTTGATGCCCGGCGTAACGACGCGTCTGCTTGCCCTCCGCTTTTTCCGTTTCGGTCAGCGGGTATAATTCGCGGAAGACTTGCTTGAACGGCTGAATGCGTTCGCGGGCAAAACAATCTTTTTGCCAGCGATGCCAGGCTGCCGCCGGCAATAAATCGTGCGGATGGGCGATGCGCAATTTTTCGCCGGATTTGATTGCCTCGATTTCTCCCGCATGATTTTCCAGCGCCTTGCCTTCATGCACCGGATAACCCGCGATGCCATCACCGATAATTACCAAATTTTTCAGCATCGGAGCCAGCAGCGGATGCTCCATCAATTCGCGCAGTTCAGTGTCTGAAAATTCATCTCCGCGCACCATGAACTGTTCCAGCGACGGCCGGATGCGCGAGGCCTGACGTTTTAATTCCACCTTGCGCGCCCGCAAGGCCGCGATTTTTGGATTCTTCTTCAATTTGGCGGGAATGTCCGCCAAAGTTTTGCCGTCCTTGGTCACGTTCAACTCGATCTCGCCCCAGGGATCAATCCCCAGCGACACCTTTACTCCGTCCGCCACAACTTCGATGGGACCATCCGCCAAGTCTTCAACCGCCTTGGCTTCCATCGCCCATTCCAATCGGATGGGGTCGGCATAACCAGCGGTCCGGGCAAGATTTTGTTGCCCGATCTGCGCCGCCCGTTTCTCACTCGCTTGACGTTGCGAACCAAACTGTTTGCTGCCCCGACGAAATTCCTGGATGACCTTGTAACGTTCCAACAAATCTTTCTCGCGTTTCTCTCCAGCCGCCAGCGGCAACAACCCCAGCGCCCGAACCGCGTCTTGATGGCGTTTTTTGGTAATCCGCTGGACGAGTTCCCGCTTTGAAATATCGCCCAGCATCGCATCGGCGAACAACCGCGCTCGCGCATGTCCGGCTCCAGTCGAAGCAAACTTTGCGGCCTCGTCAATCACCTGCCATTTTTTGGAACCGAGCGCTTGATGAATCCGATGAAACCAAGCCACGTCCACGCCGCCCTCAATCAGATCGGCGGCACTCAGGGAGGTGCGCGCATTCATGTCAGCCTGCCACAGCTCGCGAATTTCGCGATCCACTGTCCAATCCATGCCTTTCGTGTGGGCATGAATCCACCAGACGGCTTCAGTGAACATTGGCCAACCGAGCGCGTGCTCGACATATTCCGCCCACTGCGGCGCGTAAACTGCCAATTCCACCAACCGGTTTTCGTTGATGCCCGCCGTCTTTACCTGCTGGCCGAAATCCTTTGCGGTCTCAGTGGCAAGCGGGAAACTGCATCGGGCCAGATGGCTCATCACGGTTTCCATGCTGCTGTTGTCCCGTGCCCAACCGCGCACAAAGTTACGCTTGCCGAGAGTCCGCAGGATAGCAACCAGATCGGCAATCCCATTGATGGCACCTAAACTTAATGACGGGGCCGAAGCGGCAGTGGGATTGTCACCTCGGGTCAATTCAACTTCAAGGATGCGTCGGCGGCAACGCTCAACCAACGATCCAAGGAATTCAAAGCGGCTCAATTCGACCAGTATCTTACGCTTCGTCAATATCCCCAGATCCCGAAATTGATGTCTCCCATAGCCGCTGGTGTCGCGGTCTCCCAGTAATTGATCAATCATGTCAGCATCCGATGCGCCGCCGCCCTCGCGCGCGAGACAAAGAGCCATGATCCCGGGCCTTTCTCGGGGCAGGCAGAGGGACGACTTAACCCCCATATCACCACCAGTTTCATTGGAACGCACTGGTTCATCCACCCAACGAAGCAGTCGCCAGTGCCGCACATGCAAATCTGGCATCCAAAGTTGTGGCGTGTAAGCAGTAAGGTTTTCCAACACTTTAAACCACAGCCCGAACGGTGAGGTCTTCAATCGCCATTTGGTTTTTGCGTCAACCGCCAACATTTTGGCATGGGCACGATGCTGGTAGAATTGGGAGGGAAGATCCATCGAACTAACGGATTCCTCCATTTTGGCCAAATCCGCTTCCGTCAAGTGTAGGATTTCTTTCGGAACCAGAGCCAATGTGCTTTCCACCACATCCAGGGCAAAGGCCACACCACCGAACGGTGGATCGAGGCGCAACAACCAGTGCAGGAGGCTGCCGATATTCCGGCGGCCCTGCTTTTTCTCATCCGGGATTTCTCCAAACACGGTTTTGGTGGTGTCGGGGAAATTCTTCAACATTTCAGCGAGGCCGTAATACGATCCGACGGAAAACTCGAACCAAGCCAGCGCACGAAGCAGTTCCATGCCGTCCGCGTCTCGCAACTCAGGCCCGCGAGTTTGCCACCAGCTTTCCCAAACCTCGGCCAAAGGCAGGTGCTCTCGGTCGGCTTCCGCCGTTAATTTTGGATCGGGATTGGGAAATCCGTATTTGATGTCTGACAACAGTCCCTTCCAAATCTCGCCTGCCGGGTTCTTGAATGAAACCACGTCTTGTTCGTGGGCTTGAAGCAATTCATTCAGTGCAACTGGAATTTTCTTGCCAGCGGAAGAATGGAATTGGATGGAGCGCGACATCGGAGCAGCAGGCCAGGTTCGGTCTTCGTGGCGAATCAAGCCTAGTGCATTGGCCAAAGTCGGCACTTCGGCACCCACGTCCAGCACGGCGTTGAGATGCTGTTGCTCGGCGTCGTTTAATTTCGGATGGGCCTGCGAATATGCTTCAGCCCGGGTGCGCGCCTCCGCCGGGCAACGCTTCTTTTCAACGAGCAGACGCAGCAGTTCCAGACCGGCAAGACGCTGCGGCTGGCTTTTGGAAGCCAGCAGATGGCCGGCACTGGTCAGGGAGTCCGCATCGGCCTGCCGCGTCAACAAGGTCAACGCGCCTCGACGAAGATCACCCGTCTTGCGATCCAGCAATTGCTCAATGGCCCCCGCTTCGTTGGGCGTCACCTCACACTTGGCCAAATGTTGCAAGGCAGCTTCGCGAACCTGACGGCTGGGGTCACCTATCAACGCAAACAAGGTGTCGCGAACGGCTGCACCCCACTTTTCCTGACCCGCCAGCGTGCCAATGACCGCCACACGGCTGTGGGTTCCCATGTGGCCAAGGTGCGGAATTAAACGATTGGGCGGCCGTTCGCCCAAATTGTGAGGCAGCGCATCGGCAACCAATTCTTTTGAGATGGTGTAATTGGTCCAGGGCCAGACCGTTGGCTTTAATTTTTCCGCTTTGTCCGGATACCGGGGCAGAAGTTTTTCCAAACGTTCAAAGAGGTCCGCCTTCTTGACGCGCGGGTCGCCGCCGCGCTGGAATCCGAGAACGGCGCGGGTTGCCACCCGCAAATCCTCGTCCTCAAGAGGGATGAGCAGGCTCTTTTGCGAACCCAAAAGACCGAGCTGCTCCAGCAGGTGCGTGGCGACAAACCGCTGTTCCGGCTTCGCGTGTTTGAGCAATTCAGTGGCCGGAGCGACGGCGGCAACGGCGTCGTCAATAGCCTGCGACCACAGTGCCAGATAAACCTGCTCGGCGTCCTTGCCTTTTAATGCCGATTCACGTGCGACTGCATCTTCAAGATAAAGCAGGATGTTCTCGATGGTTTTGTTCACCACACCAGTGCTCACCGCATCCCACTGATAACCCAGCCAGGTATCAAATGCCCGCACCGTGGCGCTGAATCGCGACAGATTTTGGTCGAGAATCAATCTCAACATCCGCCGGAACGCCTGTGGATGGGACTCGTCCACCGTTTCTAAAATCGTTTGTCGCAAACCTTCCTCACGTTGTGCCGCCAACAGCATGTTTTCCACGAACTGCCAGCCGTCGGGCCGGCTGGCGCTCAACAAGGCGCGCGTGACATGCCTGCCCATGCCTCCAATTTCATGTTCGTTGCGCCCGGAGGCGCAGAGAATCTGGAAAACCTCTTCGCCTTCCGAGCCGCCGCCGTCAATCGCGGCTGCAAACAGAATTCCCAGATTGTCTGCCGCTGCGAAATGCGCGACATGCGGTGCCCACGCCGCAAACCAGGCAACGCCTTGCTGATACGGCCCGACGATACCCAAAAGTTGTAGAACCCAGTTTATCCGCCGGCCAATCAAAACGTCGGGATGTCCCGGCGCACGGAAAGGTTTGCGCGTATAGCCTGATTGATAGGGAAGCCGGTCAATCAGTTGCCAGCCACGCTCGATCACCGGGCCAAGCCCCGGGGCCATAGTCTCGAAAAATTGCCGACGGGCATTCTCATCCATTTGCAAGAATGCCTTGACGACTTCCTGGCGCTGTTTCGCCTTTGCGCCACGGAGTTTGGGCGTGGATTCATCCTCTGCACCCAGGATTGAGCGGGCCGTGTCACGCAGTCCGCCGGGCAACACTTCGGCGGCGGTGACCCGTGCTGCCACCCATTGTTTGTTTTCCAGTTTTTTAAGTTCTTCCTGAGCTTGTTCGGGTTTGAGCATTGAAACCTCCTTTTGTCGCTAATTTAATCAGCCTCCTGCCAGCATGACCAGTCGCACGAACACGAGATGGCTATCGGGCTGTAAATAAATCTGGTGGTCCAACTCACGCTGTTCTTCGCCATCGAGAATAACCAGATAAAGCCCGTCCTCAAATGCCTGCAACGCGGTGGCAACCGCATCTTCGGGAACGACGTTTTGGTGCAGGTTTCTTCCGCCCGCATCCACCCGACCCTTGATCAGGCCGGCCTCAATTTGCTGCTCGGTCAGAATGCGAACAAATTGTTTCGCCTCTTGCCGTTCCTTGAATGCCTCGACTTCTTGAAAAACAATCCGGGTGATGAGTTGACGGAGTGTGAGCGGTTCGCTGCGGTCATGTTCCTCCGGTGGCCACGGCACCTGCCAGTCTGGCACAAGCGGTTTACGCTTGCCCATTGCGCGGGCGCTGATCGTCAAGACAGACATAAAAACGGCGACGCAGGAATGATGCTGGGTTTTATGAAATTTTCAAGTCACAGTCCTGAACCGGCGACGGAAACCCATAAAGATGCGCGCCGCTGATGGTGGCGAAGAGCAGTGGGTAAAGCTGCGCTGCGACGATGTGGTGAAGGCGTGGGTCAATGATCATCGAATTACTCGCCAATAGGACCCTCCCAGTGAGATTGATAAATACTCTGACGATATTGAAAAGCCTCGCGGCCGCCTTCCATGATGTCAGTAATGTAATTCACCACCTTTGAAGAATCCAAGTTTCCAGATGTCTCAAGTTCACAACCACGTTCTCTGACTGCACGTAGGATAATCGCCTGTTCGGCGTCACCCAACACAGGTAAATTAGGATTGTGGGTAGCAACGATAACCTGTCTTCGAAGTTTCATGCTCGCCAAAATGTTCACGATGACTTGGCGGATGAGTCGGTTGTCCAAGTTGTCTTCCGGTTGGTCAATCAATAACGGAGAACTTCCAGTTAGGAGGATGATGGGCAGAATTGCACTGCATCGTTGGCCGGGAGATAGTTCGCCTAGTGGTCTGGGAAGGCTTTTAGTATCACTCGGGCGATCATTCAATCGGATCTCCGGCAAATCATCGAAAACGATTTCATCCAACTGGAGACTAGCATCGAGCCTCGACGAACCATTTCCGGTGACGTTCAAGTTAAATTGCCACAGCCCAGTTCGAACTTCTTCTGGCAGGTCGTTCCAGATTTCTGGCAGAACATCGTCTTGTTGTACTTCCGGACTAAAAAGATCGCGACCCATCGTGTCGGCGACAAACCGGTCACATTCATCAGGATCTATTCTGCCGTCTTCCGCCATGTCCACATTATTGACTAACACATATGGGTTTGTGGTGTTGTCTGACAAAAGTATGTCTCGAAGTTTCGCGGGCATAATTCCCCTTTCAACAATGCCGCAGATTCGTGCTGAGCGATATTTTAAATTCCCGCTTGGAACAAAATTTACGGTGAGCCATTCTGAAAATTCGTCTTTGTCTGCTACTGGTCGTGCATCTGCCTCGACTATGAGGACTGAGGCATCCAAATCTTTGCGGAGTTGTCGAGTTAGTTCGTCCGCGGTTTCTTTCCGAAGACGCGTTCTAAGAATGCATTTGTTTTCTAAAGTGTCCCGCAGATGATTTCTAATCACCAACATTTCGTTCCAGATACGGCATTGTGTTCGGTATTGGTCGAGTACCGCTTCGGCATCCTCGAACGCTTTCTTTTTTGCCTCTCTGTCCTTTCCTCCAGTTGGTAAACCATCCTTTGATAATTGGTCACGAAATCCTTTATGCAATTCGGCTATTTTAGCTGCAGTTGCCTGGAGATCGTGGCAAAATTGATTAATTTCCGTGTTTGATGAGTTGAGTATTTCCGCAATCTTCTGTTGGCGACTAGGCACAGTAGATTCGTTCAACAAATCGAGAAGGCCTGCGCAGTTTCCCTTAGTTTTTGCATCGACGGAGTCAAGCTTGGTCTTCAGTTTCTGAAAATAATCTTCTATGCCACTGGTATCGCCTATACCAAGTGAATCCATCACATGCTGCCAGTCTTCGACCGCATCATTGGCAATTAATTCCGCTTCACTTGCCGCATCGACTTCTTCATACTTCTGTTTAACTTCAGGCTTGTTGACATCCATAAACTGGCGTTTGCGCCGCACGAATTCTCGTAGAGGCGTTTTCTCTTTAGTAAGCTCGCTGATTACCTTTGCCACCTCGATCATTTCGGCACGTTGAATACTGAGTTGGCTCCGAACGGAATCAATGTCGCGATTCAAAATAGCGACTTCGTTACCCTTGATACTGTCAAACAAATCAAGTAGTCGTTCTGGCTTTGCAGCTTCCTCAATATCGTGAATTCTAAACAGTGCGACAATTGGTGGAGTGATTGTGTGGCTGAGAACCTCTTTGCCCTCTGAATCCGTGATCACCACATCGCTATGTTCGTGGTTTGGATCGAAATATCGACTTAGAAATAGTGATGTTGGCGTGCTTCCGCCAGAGGATTTCCAGCAAATTCGAATGAGGCAACCTCGTAGAGTTGCGTAAGCCCGCTTGTACCATTCTGGACGGTCCGAGTCAGCTGTATCGCCTTGGCCGTCAAAGTCTTTGGGTTGAGTTACAAAAGCGATGGCTTCAATAGCAGCACTTTTTCCTGAACCGCGTCCTCCGATCAGACAGTTCAAGTTGCGGGAAAAGGGAAGTACAAATGATTTATCAACATTCACATCGCCATCGGCGCAAAGAACAAACGGCCAGAACGATTCAGCATCCGGTGCATCTGGGATGATTTCGACCCCTGAAATCCATTTGTTAACGTAGCCCGGAGGCGCGTAACTGAATCGAGTATCCCCATACCTCAAGCCTTTATCTCTAATTTCTTTAAAAATCTCTTCCGGCTCCATCGAAGATGAGATCGCAGCGAGCTTTATGAAGGACAGCGCGTTTTCATTCGCAAACACGTTGCCGACAGCATGGGCGTCAGAGCTCGTCAAGGGGATTGCCCGCCCCTTGTCAGGACTAAACCTGTGAAGGCGTCGGTAATGTTTTTCGTCGTTCTTGCTTCTCACTTGCAAAGCATCCAATCCGCAATTGCCGATATGATGAAGCACTTGGTTATGAAGAGCATTCGCGTCTCCGCGTAGTGTTTGTAAATTTGTAAGCCGTTGCCTTAGTTCGCTCGTAGCGGTCTTATCCCCCGCAACCAGTTCTCCCGAAGTACGCGCTATTGCTGCATCTAGATTGTTGAGCAATGATTTTCTGACTTCAGCTTGAATGCCTTTACTTGATCCGACGTGAGCCGCGATGCATATCGCAGGATAATGGGGATGATGCCTAATATTATTTACAAAAGTGGCGAGCGAACTGACTTTCAATGACTTTCCGAATGACCATGTTGTTTCATTACTCGCTTGCGCGATGGCAATCCTAATGTCGGACGAATTGGTAAGTGGTGAGAAAATACACAAAAGATGCACCGCACATTCTTCTTCCTTGTCGGCATCAATCATGAAGCTAACATCGAGTTCGATTCCGGGAAGGATGACCAGTCTGTTCCGTTTTAAATTCTGCCATGCATGGCACGATAGTTCAACAGCATATTCTGCAACGTTATGGTCTGTGATGGCCACAAAAGCCCAGTCGTTCCCATCTGAAATCCCTTGATCGCTAACTACTTGATTACGCCGCTTTAAAAGCAAATCATAGAATGTTCCTGCAGGACAAGTGGTAAGCACTTGCTTTTCATAAACGGCTAAGTCATTTGGCAGCGGTCCAAGTTCGGGCAGCATCAATTTTTCGTCGTTCGACAACGCCGCAAATCTCTGACCAATTCGCGTGTCTGCAGACCCCGGGCTATGGACATGAAAGTCGCACAAATAAAAGCTTGAGGCCGGAGCTTTCAGTGATTTGGCGAATGCTTTATTTGTATGCATACCGCAATTTTCATGTTGATATTAGTTTCTCAAACAAACTAGGCAAGTTGATTGCGGTAATGCGGTTTCATTTATATTCACCGATTTTCGGCCATTTCATGCCTAGCCTTGATAAGGAAGCAATTCGCCGCCTCATAATCTGGACGTTCCGGCAGTTTAGTTTCCGCCAATGCGCGCTCGAAATCCTGATGCAATTTTTTGCGCCACGCGTCCACGTCGGCCCAGGACAGTTCGCCGCGTTTGACCGCGAGCAGGCGTTCGCGGTGCGCTTCCACCTCCACGGGCACACGCCCTTCACGCAAAGTCGCCGCTCCCGTTATCAAAAGTCGCAGCAGGTGCATTGAGTGTTTGCAGCGCACTTCGCCACGAGTGCGCAGGTCTTGCTCCATTTTTTTGAACTGGCTCATGGCGTAGCCGTTGAACGTCTGGAATATCATCTGCGAGAGAAAACCCTGCCGCAGCGCCAAAAGTTCTTCGCCCAACGGCGTGATCTTTTCGACCATCGGCGAATAGAGGCATTCCAAGATGTTCGGATTGGCTTTGAGCGCCATGATGAGGAACTTCTGCAATTCCCAGAAGCAACTTTGGGTGGCGTTATCCTCGAATTGTTCCGGCGCGCCAAAAAGCGACCATTGCAGATCAGCGGGTGCAAGATACACACCGCGACGGTCCGTGTCGGATTCATCGTTGTCCAGGCCATACGCGCGTGAGCCGACGACGCAGCGGTAAATGACCAGTTTTTCCAGATCAAAATTGGAATCCGTTTTACCATTGGTCATTCGATCTTTGAAATGCTTGAGCACCTCGAATTTATCGCGAATGAGCGAGGCTTCGAAACCATCGGGAAAGCGGACGAGGAATTCGTTCTGATCGCCGGTTGGCGTCCGGGTGACAACACCAACCGCTCCTCGGGGATGAACGAGAGAATCGTTTGTCCCGCGCACCTCGACCAGCGACACGACCTGTGTGCCGGCGAAAATGTTGCCCGGCTGGTGTGACATTGCAAGACAGAGGCTAAACGAAATCTCATTTCCAATCGACAATAATTCCCCTTCGTTTCTCCTGTAAAAAAGGCAACTTCAGCTTTCCATTTCCCCTCTTTTGCGGTCCTTGCGTTCTTTCGCGGCTATCTCCGCTTTCCGATTCCCGCTTTTTCAGTCCCACTCTGTTTCCTCTGTTTTCTCCTGTTAAGTCCGATTTCCCCGCTTTCGCGGTCCTTGCGTTCTTTCGCGGCTATTTCCAGCTTCAGCTTTCCGAGTCCCTGCGGCTAAAATTGGCGTTGATTTGCGTTCACCTGCCGCGCCATAGCGCGGCGACGGCGGGTTCGCGGTTGACGATTTTGTTTCCGGGCAACATGACGATTCTCCTCTTTTCTGCCAAACTCAACCCATGATGAGTGCGACATGCCATTTTCGATTTTCCACCCTCCGCAGTACTGTCCACCCTCCGCAGAAATGCTTCGGAGGACGGGCTACGGAGGACGGGCCGATTTCGGACTGTGGACTGTGGACTGTGGACTGTGGACTGTGGACTGTGGACTTCCCATCCATCAATCCATCAATCCAACAGTCAGCTTGTTACGCGATTTAACATTTATGCTCTCAACCCTCTCTCAACTCCGCCACGGAGCCAGATGCGCCGCAACAAACCGGGTTTTGGTTTGCGCACCCACGCAAATTTTGGGAACTTGGTTGCGCATGTCAAAAATTCAGCGCGCCCTCATTTCCGTTTCAGACAAATCCGGCCTGGTCCCTTTCGCACAAGTTTTATCTCAGGCAGGGATCGAAATCATCTCCACGGGCGGCACGGCCAAAAGCCTTCGCGAAGCCGGATTGAAGGTGAAAGACATCAGCGAGCACACGGGGTTTCCGGAAATGCTCGATGGCCGCGTCAAAACCTTGCACCCCAAAGTCCACGGCGGACTGTTGTTTATCCGCGGCAACCAAAAACACGAAGCCGCCGCGCGCGAACACGGGATCGCCCCCATCGACCTGGTGGTGGTGAATCTTTATCCATTCGAGCAGACCGTCGCCAAACCGGACGCCACCTTGCATGACGCCATTGAGAATATCGACATCGGCGGGCCATCGATGTTGCGCAGCGCGGCGAAAAACCACGAAAGCGTGACCGTGATCGTTGATCCTGCCGATTACGCGGAGGTGGCCAAACAGATTTCTGAAAAAGGCGATACAGACTTGGAATTGCGGCGCAGGCTTGCGGCCAAAGTTTTTGCGCGGACGGCGGCCTATGACGGCGCGATTGCGGCGCATCTCCATTCGGCGTTCAACGTTTCAGGTCCGGCATTGCCGCCCACCCTATCCATTTTCGCGCCGCTGGCGCAGCCGTTGCGGTACGGCGAAAACCCGCATCAATCAGCCGCCCTTTACGGCCGATTCAAGGAATTTTTCCATCAACTCCATGGCAAAGAGCTTTCGTATAACAACATTTTGGACCTGACGGCGGCGGCGAATCTGATCGCCGAGTTTGAAAAGGAAGCCCCCACCCTGGCGATCTTAAAACACACCAATCCCTGCGGAGTCGGCCAGGGAACCGTCCTGCGCGAAGCGTGGGATAAAGCGTTTGCCACGGACACCCAGGCGCCCTTCGGCGGAATCATTGCGGTGAACCAGACGTTGGATGGTGATTGCGCCGCGGCGATCGCGGAAATTTTCAGCGAGGTCATTGTCGCGCCGGATTTTTCGCCGGAAGCATTGGCTATTTTGCAGAAGAAAAAAAACCTGCGGCTGTTGAAGATATTAAGGTCCCCACTGGCGGCGGGATCATTGGACCTGCGGAGCGTGGGCGCGGATTCGTTTTTGCTGCAACAGCGCGACCTGAAGACGACGGCCCGCGCCGGGTTGAAGATCGTGACGAAACGGCAACCGACGGAAAAGGAATGGCTCGCGATGCTCTTCGGCTGGCGTGTTGCCAAGCACGTGAAATCGAATGCGATTGTTTATGCGGCGGCCGACCGGACTTTGGGGATCGGCGCGGGTCAAATGAGCCGCGTGGATGCCAGCCGGATAGCCGTGTGGAAGGCTGGCGAAGCGAAACTGCCGCTGGCCGGCAGCGTGGTTTGCAGCGACGCCTTTTTTCCTTTTCCCGACGGATTGATGGCCGCGGCCGAGGCGGGCGCGACCGCGGCGATTCAGCCCGGCGGTTCGGTGAAGGATGCGGAAGTGATTGCGGCGGCCGACGGGCGTGGAATGGCCATGGCCTTCACGGGCGCGCGGCATTTCCGGCATTGAATCATTATTGGAGGAGCCAATAAATCAGGACAAACTGGGTCACGGTCACAAAAAGCAAGAGCGCCCAAACAAACAGTTCGCGCAGGCGCAGGCCGCGTTGCTGGACTGCGGCCAGCCAGAATTGCATCCTTACCGAACCCAGGCTGATGATATCGCCGTTGCGAAGCGGAGCGGCCTCAACGGATAGATTGTTGACCGCGACGAGCGCGTTGGGGGCGACGGCCAGGCCAAAGCGCTCATTATCGCGATTAAGTTCCAGGGTGAGATGCGAATCCCAGATCCCGTCATCGTCCAATTGCAGATCATTTTGAGCGGCCCGTCCGATCCGAAAAGGAAAACGGCGGACAACCGTTTGGCTGCCCGCCTTTTTTCCCGAAAGAACATTCAATTGGATCATCACCAAATTCTTTTAGAGACAATGACCTGGTCATTGGGATAGACCAGCGGGTCGTCGGCTTGATTTTGCAAGGCCTCGTCGTAGTCCACCGTGACGATCTGGCCGGTGGCAGCATGGATCAGCTTGATGTTACTATGGCTCGCAAAATCGGTGAGGCCGCCGGCGGACTGAATGGCTTTGGTCACCGTGGTGTTATCCTCATAGAGTTGGCGGCCCGCCCCTTTGACTTCACCCCCCACATAATAAACACGGTCGCCGGAGGTGATGGTGACCGTCAAATTGAGATAGTATTTAGGAACGTACAAGTCATGAATTTCGGTCTGCAATTCGCCGGCGGTTTTTCCCGCCGCAACCACTGAATTGATGTAGGGCAGAGTGATGGTGCCATCATCCCGGATCGGTTCCTGGTGCGGCTCACTTTCCAGGGTGTCGCCGCTGGGCAAGCCCGAAAAGTTGATGATGACGGTGTCCCCAACCTGGAAACGTGGAGTGACGTTGACAGGTGCGGTCGAATGCGGGCCGTCGGGATTTCCTGAAGTTGTGCCGCAGCCGGCCAGGATACCGCAGGCCAAAAGGCTTAGGGTCAAAAAAAGTCCGCGAACGAATAATATCATGGGGGGTAATCCTTGCGAAAGTTCCGCAATAATCAATACTTTTGTTTGATTCCGGCCCGGTCGGCGTCGCCTCCGGAGACTTTGGCGGCGGCTTCAGCTTCCTGTTCCTGCTCATTTTTCGAGTAGTAATAATAGCCGTGATAATAGCCGCTGTAGTAATAATAGCTTTCATCCTGGGACATGTTGATGTTGTTCAGGACGATGCCGATAAGATTTCCACCCACTTTTTCAATCATCTGCTTGGCGCGGATATTCATCGGCTGCGGATAGCGGCGGTATTGAATCACCTGAATGACCATGTCCACTTCGCTGGCCAGGACGGCGGCGTCGCTGACGCCCATGATGGGAGGAGAATCAAAGATAACGTAATCGTACCGTTGTTTCAACTCGGCGATCATTTCTTTCATTTGCCCCGAACCCAGAATATTCATGGAGCTGCTCGGCAATTTGCCGCTGGCCATGACGTCCAGGGTGGGAACACTGGTCCGCTGGATGACTTCTTCAATGGCATTCTGCTTGAGCAAATAATTCGTCACTCCCGAGGAATTGCTGATGCGAAGTATTTTATGGAGCGTGGGACGGCGCAAATCCGAATCGACAATCAACACGCGCTGGCCGGCCTGGGCAAAAACCGTGGCCAAATTAAGCGCGGTGGTGGATTTTCCCTCGCCGGCGCCGGCGCTGACGACAACAATCGTGTTCAATTTGTCGTCTTTGCGCGAGAACAACAGGTTGGTTCGCAACACCCGATACGCCTCGGCGTGCTGGCTCTCCACGCCTTCATCGATGAGATAGCCCACATTTTGTGGAATGACGCCCAGCACCGGCGCCTGCAACGCGCGCTCCACGTCGTCAATCGTCTTGACGCTGGTATCGAGATATTCAATGAAGAATGCCAGGCCAACGCCCACGATCAACCCAATGACCAGTCCTAAAATAATATTGAGCGCTTTATTTGGTTTGACGGGGTCCTTCCCAGGCACTGCTGAATCCACGAGTTGCACCATCTGTAATTTGGGAGCATCCAGGTCCAACTTTTCCGAATCGATTTTTGCGCCTACCAATTTGTGAAAATCTTCCAGGCTTGCCAGTTTGCGTTTTTGCTCATAATACGGCTGGGACCGGGTGATTTCCGACAAATCATTGGACTTGGCTTCTTCAAGCTCCGCGGTGATGTTGTCCGCCGTCGCTTTGTACGAAGCAACCTGGGCGTCAAGACTGGCCATGACGCCTGTCACCCGCGCGCTAATTTCTCTTTTCAATTCGGCATCGACGCTTTGAAGACTTTTGATATCGAGAATATTGGTGGTGTAATAAACATCTTCTGAAGCCAAAGACTGTTCCGTCGAGTGGAGCTTGGTCAGCAAATCGCTTAAAGTGGAGTCGGGGTAGAGAGTGGGCAAGACATCCTGAAGCTCGACCGGGTTGGTCTGTTGGATCATTTGCAATTGCTGCAGCACGACCAGCATTTTCATGTAATTCTGTTCGTCCGTTTCCCGGTCGGTCATTTTTTGCTGCACCTGCTCCTGGCTCAGGGTCGGGCTGGGAGCGAGGGAATTCGGGTCGGTGTCAATGATGCCCAATACCTGGCGCAAATTGTCCACATTGGTCTGGACCGCTTCGATATGGTCTTCTTCCTGCTGATAATTGTCCTCCATGACCTGGACGTCCTGCATGGTATTGGTGTTATGCTCGGCCAGGCGATAATCGTGGTAAGCCTGGGCGACGGCGTTGGCGATCTGCGCCGCCTGGTCCGCGTCTTCACTGAAAACTGTGATGTCGATCAATTTGGTGTTGCGCTCGGGGGCCAAACTGAGGCGGTCCTTGAGGAGTTCCAGGGTCTGTTCGGTTTTGAGCGGAACATTATTGTTATACAGTTTTCCCCAGGTGTCATTAAGGTCCAATTGTGAAATGACGCGGCCCAAAACCTTTTCGGACTGCATTTTTTGAAATTCGGTCTGGATGAAGTAAGGGTCGTAGGGCAGATACGCCTGCTCGGGTGTGGCCACCGACTCCGAAGTGTCCTGGTTGATTTCGATGCGCGCGGTACTGGAATAATACCGCGGCAAAACGAAGGTGACGAGCGTGGCGGTGATGGAAATCAAAAGAAAGACTGAAATGATCACCGTCTTCCGGATGCGGATAATACGCCAATAATCAAGAAAGTGCAGTGAACTTTCCTGTTGCGGCTGGCTTTTTACTGGTTCCATATTAAAAAATAAACGGGAGACCGAATAAATAAGACCAGTCTCCCGACGAATCGTTCAATTAATCAATGGTATTAATGGTATTTTCGCCGAAGCCCCGGCTGATTTCAAGGGAATTAATAAGAAGCCGTAACGCCCAAATAAATCCGGTTCCGGTTGTAGCTCTGAGCAAGCACGGCCACCGTCTTGTACCAATCAAAATTGTAACCCGCTTCCGCCGATAAATGAGGGGTGAAGGTGTAAGTAAGATTCATGCCCAAGTCCAGGAGATCCGCGGATTGACTATCGACACCTCCATCATGATAAATCGAATATTGATAATTCGCGGTCAACGTACCCATCAATTTTGGAGTCAAGGGATGGTTGATCGAACCATAAAGCACTGTGCTTTCCTGGTCCTGAGTTATATGGCCGCTCGAATCGACATAGATCGTGTCCGTTGCGTTCCGCTGTTCCGTCACGCCGATGGTGGCATTACAGCCGGTAGCATACGTATAGACCAGCGAAGCATTGCCGTAAGGCCCGAATGAACTCTTCGCGCTGGGGTCATTATAATAGGTCGTATATTGGACGCCTAATTGGAAGGAACCGGAAAGATTATCCAAAAAACTGTGACTCACGCCGGCATAACCATAATACGACCGGTTGTCACGGCTGCTGGAACGATAGCCGGCGGAAATCGGTTCACCACCCAAATAATTCACTTGACCGTATTGAGCCCCAACCCATCCCATTGTTTCTGGTGACAACATCCATTGGGGATTAAGCCCGATGAGATTTTCATCCCGATCCAGCAATCCGGCCAGGCTTGGATTCACAGCGGTACCGCCGCTATTTTGGTATGAATAATATGTGTTTGCGTAAGTGAGCTTGGTGCTGAATTCCGGAGTCCAATCCGTGGTCAGGGTAAAATTGGCGCCATTGACAATATTATTTCCTTCGATCCGATTATCGACAGCGGTCGGGGTGCCCGATGGCTGACCCAACCCGGGTTCCTGCGCCACCGTCACCGTGTCTTCAAACCGGGCTTCCCAGCGGGGGGTAAAAGCGTGATCCACCCACAAGTCAAATTCATGAGATTGGTCAATCGGATTCTGATGAAGATCTTCCCTCTTCTGGTAATAATACAATCCGTACACGTAACGAATGCCGATTTCGGTTTGCGCAAATGGCGCATTCAAACTGAAAGAGGGGGAAACTTCAAAACCCAGGCTGCCAACTTTTTTGGGCGAGGTCAGATAATTGTCGTCGTAGAACCCGCGCAAAGTACCAGACAGGGTCCAAATCTTTGAATTGTCCGAGGCATCCGGCGAGTAAGCAGCATGTACGCTCGCAGCTCCGGCCGCAGCCAGTCCGATTGAGACAAAAAGTTTCTTCATCATACCGCGCGTTTCTTTCTATTCGACAGATCGTTCCGATTTTCGTTCAAAAACTATTGAACCGTCGAAATTTGTGATTACTGACTTCAAGCCAAAATAACAAAAATGCAAAGCTCACGTCAAAGACTTTTTTTTGTTATTTTTTACATGCCAATCCTGTCGATTCAATCCCCTGGTGTCCAGTTACGTTTGCGTAACAGTTCCTTTGTCAACGCCCGCAAACTAAGAGTGTTCATCACGTCTTTTTGTTCCAGCCAGCCTTTGCGCGCGATGCCGGCGCCGAGGGCTAAAAAAGCATAATTTTGATTGCGATGCGCGTCGGGATCGATCACGCACTTGACCCCCTTGCTTCTGGCGTAGGGCCAATGCCGCCAATCCAGGTCAAATCGATATGGGTTGCAATTCAACTCCAACCAGGTGCCAGTTCTCGCGCAGGCATCTATAACAGCATGAACATCAACCGGATACGGCTCGCGTCCCAGAAGGATGCGCCCGGTCATGTGGGCAATGATGTGGACGTATTTATTATTGGCGGCGGCAATCAGCCGCCGGGTGTTCTCGGCTTCGTTGTTGGCCGGAACGTGCAGGCTCGCCACGACGACATCCAATTCGGAGAGAATTTTGTCGTCGAAATCCAGGCCGTCTTTCAAAATATCGACTTCGATGCCTGTCAACAGCCGGAAATCGCTGCCCTTTTTGGCGAACTTATCATTGATCTTTTTAATTTCGACGAGCTGCTCCCGCAAGCGTTTCTCATCCAATCCATTTGCCTGAAAAGAGGATTTTGAATGGTCGGTGATGGCCCAATAGGACAGGCCGGCATTTTCCATGAACCCGGCAATCTCCTCCAAACGGTCATGGCCGTCGCTCCAGGTGGAATGGTTATGCAGCGAACCGCGCAGTTGCGTCCATTCAATCAGCCTGGGCAACTGGTTCTTCTCCGCCGCGTCAATCTCGCCGAGGTCTTCGCGCAATTCGGGTTCGATATATGGCAAGTCCAGTTTCGCGTATATGTCTTCCTCGGTCTTGCATGGCAACAAAAGTTTGGGGTCGCGGGTTTCCTCCGTGGATTTGAACAGCCCGTATTCGTTCAGGCGCAGGCCGCGGGCGATGGCCCGCTGGCGCATCACGATGTTGTGCTCCTTGCTGCCCGTGAAATAGGCGAGGGCGAACGGAAACTCGGTGTCGCTGACCACGCGCAAATCCGATTGCTGCCCGCCTTCCAGGATGACACTGGCCTTGGTTTCGCCGCGCGCGGTCACCTTGATGACGCCCGGCTGTTCGACAAAATAAGCGATGACCTCGGACGGCTTCTTCGAGGAGGCAAGCAGGTCGATATCGCCGATGATTTCCTTGTTGCGGCGCAGGCTGCCGGCAAAACTGCATCGGATGACCGACGGATGCTCGCGCAATGAATTGAGCAACGGCTCGGCGGCGCGCAGGGCGTCGCTCAACAGGAACTTGCTGGCATAAGTGCGCCGCCGCTGGATGCCCTCGCAGATATTTGTGGCGGTTTTTTCACCGAACCCGTCGAGGGCGGCGACCTTGCCGGATTGGCAGGCCGCTTCAAGCTGCTCGATGTTTTCA
This sequence comes from uncultured Verrucomicrobiae bacterium, assembly GCA_963797825.1. Lineage (GTDB taxonomy): Bacteria > Verrucomicrobiota > Verrucomicrobiia > Limisphaerales > UBA11358 > UBA11358. The sequence continues at coordinate 6,970 of CAWCRR010000060.1, read as the reverse complement.
ATGCCGAGCTTGTCGTGCAGGACCTTGATTTTTTTTGGCCCCACGCCGGGAATGTCGAGCATCTCGACCAGTCCGGGCGGGATGGACGCTTTCAGGTCCTCGAAATATTTCAGTTTGCCCGTCTCGAACAGTTCGGTGATTTTTTGTTCCAACGCTTCGCCGATGCCTTTGACCTCGCCGAGGCGTTTCTCGAGGATGAGTTTATCCAAAGGCTCGGAGAGGTTATCCAGGGCGCGGGAGGCGTTGACATAAGCGCGGGTCTTGAAAGGATTTTCGCCTTTCAATTCGAGCAGCACCCCGATCTCAATCAGGATTTCCGCGATCTTGCTTTTGTCCATCGCCAAAATTATGCGCCGCAATTTCGGCGCTGGAAAGTGAGAAGTGTGAAAGCCTCAACATCTTTCTTCGCCTGGACTACGACGTGACAAAGAGTCTCGCCCTGCCACGGGCGCATCTTGACACTGTCCTTGATTTAGTAGGGACATCGCGCTGCGATGTCCCCGCCCGCGCAGAGCGGGCGGAACGAATGTCTAATGTTTACACATACGGTTGCGCCGCTGGACGCGGCGCGGACGGCGCAGCGCGCCGTCCCTACCAAGGACAGTGTCAAGATGCGCCCCCTGCCACCTTCGCGTCTTTGCTTCGTTGCGTCTTTGCGTTAAATTTTCAAAATGATCGCACACAAGCGCATCCCAGTGGCGTTGACCATCGCCGGTTCGGACAGCGGCGGGGGCGCGGGCATCCAGGCGGACCTAAAAACATTCGCGGCGCTCGGCGTCCATGGCGCGAGCGCCATCGCCTGCCTGACGGCGCAGAATCCAAAAAGGGTTTTAGGCATTGAGCCGGTTTCGCCGAAGATGTTGCGTCAACAGCTTGAGGCGATTTTTGAAGAGCTTCCGCCCATGGCGGCCAAGACGGGGATGTTGTTCTCGGCGGAGAATGTTCGAATAGTGGCGGCATTCTTTGGCGCATTACCGTCGCGGCGACGGGTTCCTTTGGTCGTTGATCCGGTTTTGGTTTCGACGAGCGGGACTCAATTGCTGGAGCAGAACGGGCTAAAAATCCTCAAAGAGAGACTTTTGCCGCTGGCAACGCTGGTGACGCCGAACGTGTCCGAGGCGGAAATTTTGAGCGGGCAAAAAATTTCCACGGTGGCAGAGATGCATGCCGCCGCGCAAAAAATCCGGTCGCAATTCGGTTGCGCGGTTTTGGTCAAGGGCGGACACCTGAAAAATTCGGAGAGGGGAACGGATTTGTTTTTTGACGGTAAGAAAACGATCGTGTTGGCGGGCCGGCTGGTGAAGGGCGTCCGGACGCACGGAACGGGTTGTGTTTATTCGGCGGCGATCTGCGGTGCGCTGGCCTTGGGTAAGGCTTTGCCGCCGTCAGTGCGGCTCGGAAAAAAATTCATCACTGCGGCCATAATCGGGAGTTATCGGGTTGGAAAACATTGGGGCCTTTCTTGAAAGGCAATCAATCAACCATTTGGCTTTTTGCTTTGCTCAATTTCCTTCGGCGTTGAAAGTTGAGCGTTAAATGTTGAATGTTTTCCCTCTCGCGCCGTAGCCAGGCGAAGGCGGATTCCATCCTCTATCCTCCATCCTCGATTTTAACTCCTATGGCGGGGCAAGTTGAAAGAATTGGGCGGAGTTGGTGGCGTTGAGAGAGACGGTTTCCTGGCCGCCGGCGTAAACCGGCCTGGGAAGATTGTTCGTGCTCCAGATAATCGATGCATTGAGATTTGTGGTGGCTTCAAGGACAAATCCCGCCGGATAAGCGGGCCACACGAGATTCACGCTTGAGCCGGACGGCAAGATGGCCATCGGGGTGGCGGTAAATGTCCACGCGAGGGCATAAGATTCGCCGGCGGTGACGTAGGTTCCACCGGCTTTCCAGACTTGCAGATCATACGTGCCTTGCGGGAGTTGCGGCACACAGATGTGTTGCACATTGTCCACGACACTGGTGCAACAGTCGATGAGGTTGCTGTTGGCGCAATGGTACAGGAACAGGGCCAGGTTGTTGATGGAGGACTGCCCGTTTTGGCGTTCCCAAACGAGGGTCGCGGTAAGGGCAGTAGTGTTGGTGGTGTTAAAAAAATAATGAGTTATGCCATCGGTGGCCGTGCTGAAAATTCCAAAAGTGCTGCTGCTGGAAACAGAATTGAAGTCCCAACCGCTCAAGACGGGAACCGGACGGGTCACGGTTGGCGGCGGGTGAGGTGAACCTTGCGGAACGCTGTTGGAAACACTGAAGCCGTGTTGGCCACCGATGAATTGTTGGTAGGAATTGAAAAGATTCAAGATGCCCGCGCCGTAGCGGGCATCCAGGGGCGAGGAACTCGAATTGGTCCAATTCGACGGTTTGACGGCGCCGTTGAGCAGGAGCGCTTTGATGGCGCGCATGTCCGCAGCGGCGTTGGTGTTGCTGCCACCATCGCCGCGGATGGCGGCTTGGATCAAAATCGCCGCGGCGCCGGCGACCATGGGCGTGGACCAGCTTGTTTCACTTGTCGGGGCGACAATGTCGGGCTTGCAGCGGCCATCATCAATGGTCGGACCGATGCTCGAACCTCCGCCGTATGCGCCAACGCCGATACAATTGTATGAGGTTCCCGGAGCGCAGACCTGGCCGCCATTGTTCACGGCGGAAACGAAAAGGGTATTGTATTGGGCTGAATAGTTATCGTAAGCCGTGTCAACGGCATCCTGGATGTTCGTCGGTTGGGGGCCAAAGCTGAAACTTTGGTTTACCACCGCATCGTCAATGTTGGTCGATGGCAATGAGGCGGTATAACCGGTAAGGTCCGTCCCGCTGACCTGGATGAAATAATTGGCGTCGTAATTGTCCACGTGCGCCACATTGGTGGCTTCGTTGCCGGCAATTCCATAAAAATAGTCTGCCACGCTGCCGGCATGGTAGGATTTCAGTCCCACGCTATTCGGATAAGTATTCGTCACGCCACTGCTGGAGGTATAGGTGAATAAATTCGTTGGTTGGCCTATGGTGGAGGGATCGACTTCCCACGTGTTCGTGTCCGAATCGTAGGCTTCAGGTTGGGCCACGCGAATGCCGGCGCCGTTCAAATTTGTCGTCGTCTGGCGAAATAAAGTAACTCCGATATTGTCGAGGTACGACTGCGCCCAACCCGTTGAATAAAAGGAAGCAAAAGAAATGAATACCAGAACCAGTATTTGCTTGGATGAACTCCTCATGGTACTTGCTTTAGGAATATACTCTAAATTTGGAAATTTTCCAGCCGCAATTATCGGACGCCAACTGCCTTCTATTTCAGCGTAATGACAAACAATGAAACGGCCTGCCGGGGCAATGAGAAATGGATTTGCATTTCACCATTCACCAAAATTTTTTGCGGCTTGCCAAGCTGCGCCAATTGCCCCGCCTTTTCCAATGCCGCGTATTGCCCGCCGGTCATCTTTTGCGGCGAACCCATCCGTTTCCACGCCTCGAACGAATTACTGTGGTCCGCATCGATGCGATATTGCGTCAGCGTGGCGCGCCCGCTGTTCAACGGCAATGGGTCGAGCACCAGGTCAACCGCGGCGTCCGGACCGGGCACATCATCGTCATGATAATGCCAGACCAGCACGGTCAGTTGGGATTTGTTCTTATCGAAGGCGGCCAACGCCGAAACATCCGGGTCCGCCCGCACCCCCTTCTCCATGATTTTTTCGACATCGTAACCGGTGCCGCCCTCGACGGCGAGGCGGTCGCCGCTCATTTTGGAGAACATGCGGAAGACATTCAGCACGGGCAGATCGAGACCATCGCTGGCCAGCGCGCGGAAGCCGGCAAAAGGCGGCTGGTTTTCAAATTCAAAGGCCCAGGTCAATGCGCCCTGGAGATTCACGCCGTACCTCGCGGCCAGGTCAAGCTCGCGTGGAAAACTGGCGGCGGTATAGCTGGAGTACATGGTCCCGTTGCGATAGCCGTCCTGCGGGTCGTTGCAGGCCGCGCAACCTTCGGGGTCGGATTCGCCGATGACAATCGGCAGGTTTTTGAATGGGGGAAACGAGGCGATGACCGAGAAGGCATCGTTGATATTTTCAAATTGATGGGCCATGCCCATGCGGACGTGGCCGCTCACAAACTGAGGCGAGCCTTTGGCATGAAATGAAATGAAGTCGAGCGGCGCGCCGGTCTGTCCTGTCGCGTAATTTGTCCCGATGGCGCAATGTTCCAGGAACGCGGCGAGAAAGTTTCCGCCCGGGCCGCCCGCCACTTCGGGTCCGCCGACTTTCGCATCGGGCAACGCCCGGCGCACGCCGTCAACCGTGTAATCGTAGAGCTTGAAATAATCGGCGCGCGAACCTTTCCAGTAGCTGATGTTCGGCTCGTTCCACGTTTCCCAGTACCATTTGGCGACTTCATCGGCGCCGTATCGCGCCACGCAATGTTTCGTCCATTGATAAACCAATTCGTCCCATTTGCCATAGTCTTTGGGTGGATACGCCTGGCCGCCATCGACGGGCGCGCGGTCGTTGACAGGGGGGTTGTGCGGATAATTTTGCGGATGCGTGGAGAGCGCCTCGGGCATGAAACCGATCTCGACATAGGGTTTTAATCCGCGCGCAAGATAGGTGTCGAAGATTTTGTCGTTGATGCTCCAATCATAAACCGGATTCCCATTCGCATCCTCCTTGTAAGCGCTGGTGGAACTGAACTTCAGAGAATACGCGCCGTCGCCGCTGGTCAACAGGTGATGGCAGCGGATGAAAACCTGCGGGCCTTCCAGGTCGCCAAGTTCCGACAACAATTTTTTGCCGTCCTTCAGGTAGGTATAATCCGCCTCATCATATCCGAAGAACCTCCAGGTCGGCGTCAAGGGGCCCAGCGACTGGCCGGCATGGACGTGGATAGTGACCGGGAAGGAATTGGTGTCCGCCAGGACCGGGATGAAATCCAGCATTAGGCATAATCCAATGAGGACGGGAAAAAATTTCATAAGGCAGGCTAGCTTTTTATGAGAAGATTTTCAATGATGGAACAGGGTGCGTGAACGTTCAGCGTGAGTAAATAAGGGATGCAAAAAACAGGCCAACGGCCTGAACCATCGTAGCCGAGGGTAACGCCCTCGGATCACGGCCCATACGCACGATTCGCCCTGTAAGAGCAATCCGAATTGAAGCATGACATAATTTGGATTGCCCTCCCCATGAACGCTGCGGACCCTCACCTCACCCTGACCCTCTCCCCTCCCATCCGATGGGAGCGAGAGGGAACAGCAGGCGGATGCTCGTTGTAGCTCTAATACACGGCAGCAAGCGGCTGGTTCATCCGTCTACGCTGCGCTACGACGCGACAAGGGGGTTCAATGCGCGAAACGAATCGGGGGAATTATTACGGGCAAAAAGTCGTTATAAATCGGGTGCCGAGGGCGTTGCCCTCGGCTACGATGGCGTGCGCTTTCAGCGCGTTGAAAATTCTGTCGGATTCTGTGAATTGGTTTAAATTCAACCTGTGTCTGAAACGCTTGTCGTCAATGAAATCTATTTGAGCCTGCAAGGGGAAAGCACTTTTGCCGGGCTGCCGTGCGTTTTTGTGCGGCTGACCGCCTGTGATCTGCGCTGTTCGTATTGCGACACCGCCTATGCGTTCACCGAAGGAAAAAAAGTCCCGCTGGAAGAGGTTTTGACAACGATAAAAAAACTGGCCGCGCCGTTTTCCAAACCGAAATTGAGAATGCGCCTTCCGCTGGTGGAACTGACCGGTGGCGAGCCATTGTTCCAGAAAAATTCCCTGCCGTTGATGGCGCGGCTTTGCGACGAAGGCTTCACCGTTTTGATCGAGACGAGCGGCGCGCATGACATCTCAAAAATCGACCTGCGAGTCCGGCGCATCATGGACCTGAAATGCCCCTCCAGCGGCGAGGTGGAGGAAAACCGATTTGAAAATATGAGGGACTTGAAACCGACGGATGAGATCAAATTCGTCATCGGCACGGCGGGGGCGACCGAATGGGCGGAGAGACAAGTCGCAAAATTAGGCCTGGAAAAAATCTGTCCGTTGCTCTTTTCATGGGTGCAACCGCTGGCGCCGGAACAACAGCATAAATGGCTCAAAAAAGTCCCGGCAGGTTTGACGCCGATTGCCCGGCGCGAATTGGTTGAAAAGATCATTGCCGACGCGCTGCCCGTGCGTTTCCAGGCCCAATTGCACAAAATAATCTGGCCAGCGGAGAAAAGAAGAGTATTGACGTTTCGATTTTACGATTGACGATTTACGATCGTCAGCATGGAACATGCAACCAACACGAATTGTGGCCACTACATCAGAAATTTTTCAGGATTTGGGAATATGAATCGCGCAACGTGGTTTTTATGGAGCCGGACAGTACATGGCCGATCATTTGGGAGAGGCCAAGGATTTACGGTCAAGGAACGGAAAAAAAAATATTTGGACCTGACGGCGGCGTTCGGCGTGGCGGCGGCGGGGCATGCCAATCCAAACGTCGTGAAAGCCGACAAAAACAGATGGGCGGTTGCTCCACGCGATGGGCGACGTGCATCCGCACGCGCGTAAAGCGGAACTGGCAAAGGAATTGAGCCGGGTCACCTTTGAGCGATGGGGCAAAAAAACGGGGAAGACGATTTTTTGCAATTGCGGTTTTGAGGCGGTCGAGGCGGCGCTCAAGACCGCGCTCCTGGCCACCGGCAGGCATGGAGTCGTGGCGTTTACGGGCGGCTATCATGGTTTGGGCTATGGCGCGCTTAATGTGACGCATCGCGATTTTTTCCGGCGACCGTTCCATCCGCAATTGCGCGATTTCGGGAACTTAGAGTCGTTCCCGAAAAAGAAAGCGGACCTGGCCACCGTCGAGTTCCAGATACGGAATTTTTTTCGCCGTGGCCGCATCGGGGCGATCCTGGTCGAACCGGTGCAGGCCCCCGGCGGCGTCCATGTCCCTCCACAGAAATTTATAAAGCTGTTGAGGAAGTTGTGCGACCAA
>CAWCRR010000059.1:0-47561 GCA_963797825.1 uncultured Verrucomicrobiae bacterium | reverse complement strand
GCAATGTTCCAGGAACGCGGCGAGAAAGTTTCCGCCCGGGCCGCCCGCCACTTCGGGTCCGCCGACTTTCGCATCGGGCAACGCCCGGCGCACGCCGTCAACCGTGTAATCGTAGAGCTTGAAATAATCGGCGCGCGAACCTTTCCAGTAGCTGATGTTCGGCTCGTTCCACGTTTCCCAGTACCATTTGGCGACTTCATCGGCGCCGTATCTTGCGCCACGCAATGTTTCGTCCATTGATAAACCAATTCGCCCCATTTGCGCATAGTCTTTGGGCGGATACGCCTGCCCGCCATCGACGGGCGCGCGGTCGTTGACCGGCGGGTTGTGCGGATAATTTTGCGGATGCGTGGAGAGCGCCTCCGGCATGAAACCGATCTGCGACATAGGGCTTTAATGCCGCGCGCAAGATAGGTGTCGAAGATTTTGTCGTTGATCGCTCCAATCATAAACCGGATTCCCATTCGCATCCTCCTTGTAAGCGCTGGTGGAACTGAACTTCAGACGAATACGCGCCGTCGCCGCTGGTCAACAGGTGATGGCAGCGGATGAAAACCTGCGGGCCTTCCAGGTCGCCAAGTTCCGACAACAATTTTTTGCCGTCCTTCAGGTAGGTATAATCCGCCTCATCATATCCGAAGAACCTCCAGGTCGGCGTCAAGGGGCCCAGCGACTGGCCGGCATGGACGTGGATAGTGACCGGGAAGGAATTGGTGTCCGCCAGGACCGGGATGAAATCCAGCATTAGGCATAATCCAATGAGGACGGGAAAAAATTTCATAAGGCAGGCTAGCTTTTTATGAGAAGATTTTCAATGATGGAACAAGGTGCGTGAACGTTCAGCGTGAGTAAATAAGGGATGCAAAAAAACAGGCCAACGGCCTGAACCATCGTAGCCGAGGGTAACGCCCTCGGATTACGGCCCGATACGCACGATTCGCCCTGTAAAAACAATTCGAATTGAACATTACATAATTTGGATTGCCCTCCCCATGAACGCTGCGGACCCTCACCTCACCCTGACCCTCTCCCCTCCCATCCGATGGGAGCGGAGAGGGAACAGCAGGCGGATGCTCGTTGTAGCTCTAATACACGGCAGCAAGCGGCTGGTTCATCCGTCTACGCTGCGCTACGACGCGACAAGGGGGTTCAATGCGCGAAACGAATCGGGGGAATTCTTACAGGGCAAAAAGTCGTTATAAATCGGGTGCCGAGGGCGTTGCCCTCGGCTACGATGGCGTGCGCTTTCAGCGCGTTGAAAATTCTGTCGGATTCTGTGAATTGGTTTAAATTCAACCTGTGTCTGAAACGCTTGTCGTCAATGAAATCTATTTGAGCCTGCAAGGGGAAAGCACTTTTGCCGGGCTGCCGTGCGTTTTTGTGCGGCTGACCGCCTGTGATCTGCGCTGTTCGTATTGCGACACCGCCTATGCGTTCACCGAAGGAAAAAAAGTCCCGCTGGAAGAGGTTTTGACAACGATAAAAAAACTGGCCGCGCCGTTTTCCAAACCGAAATTGAGAATGCGCCTTCCGCTGGTGGAACTGACCGGTGGCGAGCCATTGTTGCAGAAAAATTCCCTGCCGTTGATGGCGCGGCTTTGCGACGAAGGCTTCACCGTTTTGATCGAGACGAGCGGCGCGCATGACATCTCAAAAATCGACCTGCGAGTCCGGCGCATCATGGACCTGAAATGCCCCTCCAGCGGCGAGGTGGAGAAAAACCGATTTGAAAATATTTCGGACTTGAAACCGACGGATGAGATCAAATTCGTCATCGGCACGGTGGAGGATTACGAATGGGCGAAGGAGCAAGTCGCAAAATTCAGCCTGGAAAAAATCTGTCCGTTGCTCTTTTCATGGGTGCAACCGCTGGCGCCGGAACAACAGCATAAATCGCTCAAAAAAGTCCCGGCAGGTTTGACGCCGATTTCCCGGCGCGAATTGGTTGAAAAGATCATTGCCGACGCGCTGCCCGTGCGTTTCCAGGCCCAATTGCACAAAATCATCTGGCCAGCGGAGAAAAGAGGAGTATAGACATTTATGATTTACGATTGACGATTTACGATCGTCAGCATGGAACATACAACCAACACGAATTGTGGCCACTACATCAGAAATTTTTCAGCAGTTGCGCGAATATGAATCGCGCAACGTGGTTTTTATCGAGCCGGACGGTTCGTGGCCGATCATTTGGGAGCAGGCCAAGGGTGTTACGGTCCAGGACACGGAAGGAAAAAAATATTTGGACCTGACGGCGGCGTTCGGCGTGGCGGCGGCGGGGCATGCCAATCCAAACGTCGTCAAAGCCGGACAAAAACAGATGGCGCAGTTGCTCCACGCGATGGGCGACGTGCATCCGCACGCGCGTAAAGCGGAACTGGCAAAGGAATTGAGCCGGGTCACCTTTGAGCGATGGGGCAAAAAAACGGGGAAGACGATTTTTTGCAATTCCGGTTTTGAGGCGGTCGAGGCGGCGCTCAAGACCGCGCTCCTGGCCACCGGCAGGCATGGAGTCGTGGCGTTTACGGGCGGCTATCATGGTTTGGGCTATGGCGCGCTTAATGTGACGCATCGCGATTTTTTCCGGCGACCGTTCCATCCGCAATTGCGCGATTTCGGGAACTTTGCGTCGTTCCCGAAAAAGAAAGCGGACCTGGCCACCGTCGAGTTCCAGATACGGAATTTTTTTCGCCGTGGCCGCATCGGGGCGATCCTGGTGGAACCGGTGCAGGCCCGCGGCGGCGTCCATGTCCCTCCGCCGGAATTTCTGCCGCTGTTGAGGAAGTTGTGCGACCAATTTGGCGCGCTGCTGATCGCCGACGAGATTTACACGGGCTTTGGACGCACGGGAAAATGGTTCGCGTGCGAACATTTTGACGTTGTCCCGGATCTGGTCTGCCTGGGCAAGGCGCTCACGGGTGGTTTTCCGCTCTCGGCCTGCGTGGCGCGCGCGGACGTGATGAATGCCTGGCCGCAATCGCATGGCGAGGCGATGCATACCAGCACGTTTCTCGGCCACCCGGTCGGCTGCGCAATGGCTCTGGCCCAGATCGGTGAAATCGAAAGATTGGATCTTCCGGTAGCAGCCGCCATGCTCGGAAAATCTTTACTCGAACAACTTTCACTGTTCCAGGATTTGAAAACCAAATTTCTTATCTCCGCCCGCGGCCTGGGATTGCTGGCGGGAATCGAATTGAATCTGCCGGATGGCAAGGCGGCGACCGCGGGGACGTTTGGCATTATCAAGGAAATGCTCCGACGCGGATACATTTTATTGCCGGAAGGCGAGCATGGGAATGTCATCAGCTTCACGCCGCCCCTGACCATCACCCGGGCGCAGTTGGCGAAAGCGGTAAGTGAGTTGAAGAAAGTCTTGGCGTCTTTCTAACGGATTTACCACGTCTGGACGCGATAGAAGCGTTGTTGATTGGTGGGGAATGGATCAGTGAGAAGAAGCGTTCCGCCATTGCCCGGCACAAGGGGCAGAGAAATCCAATTGGTGTCGGACAATGAGTCTTTGTATTGAAGGACATACACCCTGCCGCTTTGGGCTGGCACGAAAAGGCTGAAGCCGTTTGTGCTGACACCTGGCGCAGCCAAGACTGTGCTGGAAACCGGCGGGCCATTTCCAATCAATGCCATGCTGTGAAGCGCGCCGGCGGCGATGGCAATGACATTGGTCAAGCCGGGCGGCACATTCGTTTGGCCGTTAAGATTGTTACCCCAGGCGACAACGGTGCCATTGGCTCTCAAAGCGAGGCTATGGTATTCCCCGGCGGCGATGGCGACCACATTGGTCAGGCTCGCCGGCACATTGGTCTGGTTATTACCATTTAGGCCCCAGGCCACGACGGTGTGATCACTCTTGAGCGCGAGGCCATGATAATAGCCGGCCGCGATGGCAATAACATTGGTCACGCTTGGCGGTACGTTGGTTTGCCCATAGATATTGCTTCCGAATGCGGTCACTGTTCCATCAGCTTTCAGCACCATACTCCAACCGGCGCCTTCCGTGACGGCAACGGCATTGATTATATTGGTTATCAGATTTGGGGGGCCACCGGCTCCAAACTGTCCGCCAAAGACCAACGTGCCGTTGGTCCGAATGGCAAGAGGCGTATAACCGTCAGGGGCAATCGCCACGAGATTGGTAAAACCTGGAATCGGCTCAATAACATCATCCTGCAACAATTCGACAGCCGTATTGCTGATGGTCAGCAACATCGCCGTCGCTTCAGTACCTCCACTGGCGACAGCCAGGATGTTGCTGATAGTTACAAGGTTGGTGCGCGGCCAATGGACGACTGTCGTATTGGCCTTGAGCGCCAGGCAGGAATCAATACTGCTGGATCCATTGCCTGCGATGGCGATGATATTGGTCAACCCGGCTGTCAAATTCGATTCTCCGTTAGCGCCTCCCCAAACGGCGACCTGCGAGAAGGACAAGAGAGCATTGGTGCTAACAACGCTGCCGTAGGCATTGCTGACGATGACATCAATGGTTCCGAATTGCGAGGGTTGGACATTGGTCAAGGTCAGCACGTTGGTCCAGGTGCCTGGGACATCGGCGCCGTTGCATTGCCATTCAAAATTAAAAGGCGGGATGCCGGAGACATTCACCCTGAACGCAGCGGGGCCATATAGCCACGTGATTCGATTGGTCGGTTGTGTGGTGATGGCCAGCGGCGAGACGGTAAGCGTGGCGTTGGAACTGACGGCCATGCCGTAAGCGTTGGTGAGAATGACGGAATAAGTCCCGGACTGGCTCACCAACACATTGGTGAGCACAAGGGGATCATTCGTGGCATCCAGCAAATTAGTTCCGTCGAACTGCCACTGGTAAAAGACGGGTTGCTGGCCGTTGACCAACACTGTGAAGTTTGCGGTTGCACCACCCAAAACGGACTGATTGCCAGGCTGTCTGGCAATACTCAAAGCAGAGACGGTTAAAACGGCGTTCGAACTGACAATTGTGCCGTAGGCATTAGTAACAATGACGGAATAGGTGCCTGACTGGCTCACGAGCACGTTACTCAGCACCAACAGATCGTTCGTGACATCCAGCAAATTGGTTCCGTCGTATTGCCATTGATAGGCGAGCGGTTGCTGGCCGGTGGCCGTTACCCCGAGATTGACCGTTGTTCCGGCGAGAACGGATTGGTTTTGTGGCTGGGTGGCGATGAGCGGATTGATGACGGTAATAACCGCGGCGGCGCTCGTAGCGGACCCTGCCAGGTTGGTGACAGTGAAGGTGTAATTGCCTAAATTGGCAGGCTGGAAATTTGAGACAATCAAACTGGCAGTAACCGAGCCGGCTATGGAGCCGCCGTCGGTCAACGGCGTTCCATTGAAAAACCATTGGTACTCGAAAGGCGCTGTCCCGAGAGCCATCGCGTTAAAGACCGCGTTCGAGCCAAAGGCAACAGTGATTGCGGGGGTGCTGGCGATAACCGGCGGCGTCCATACGACGGCCGGTGCACTGGTCACGGAGCCGAAATTATTCGTAACGACAATTTGATAAGTTCCGCCCTGGCTGGATTGAAAGGGAGACAAAAGCAACCAGCCGTTTGTTTGACCGGCGAGCGGCGCGCCATTGAGATACCACTGGGACTGCATCGGCATGGCGCCCACGGCTTGAGACAGAAGAAGGAAAGTCTGGTTGGTTTGAACGACCGCGCCCAGCGGTGATTGAATGATTGCCGGGGGCATGGTCACGCGCGGATCCTGCGTCAGCACCACGTCGTGGAAGCCGTACCCGTTTACGGCGATCGCGATGCAATTTGTCGTCGCGGGACCCGGGTAACCGCCAAAAGCCGTTCCATCCTGTCTCAATGCCATCACATGGCTATTACCCGCGGCGATGGTGACAAGATTGGTTGCGGCAGCGGGCAAACCGGGGGCGTATCCGAAACCTATCTCCGTTCCATCGGCGCGCAAGGCGGCGCTATAAGGATAAGCGCCGTTCATCCCACCTGACACAGCGATGACATTCGTTGCGTTCGCCGGGGGCGCCCCTTCACCGTAATAATTACTGCCCCATGCAATGATGGTTCCATTTTGCTGAACGCCGAGACATTGATAAAAACCGGCGCCGATGGCGATCAGGTTGGTGGCATTGGCCGGAGGAGTGGGTACGCCATTCCAGGTGACAAGGGACCCGTCCTGGCGCAATGCCATGCAACCGTTATAGCCCTGGATCGCAACCGCGACCACATTTGTTGCCGCATCGGGAACATTGGTTCCGCCTCCGCCCCAGGTAACCACAGTGCCATCCCGGCGAATGGCCATCGTTTGCTCAGGGCCGCCGGTAACGGAAACGATGTTGGTTGCAGTTGCTGGAATATCCACAATCCCATAGGTGTCATTTCCCCATCCAATCAATGAGCCGTCCGCGCGTAGTGCGAAATCCGCGCTCAATTCGATGCCGGCCGACGCGATGCCGACGACGTTCGTCGCATCGGCAGGCGGCAGCAGAACGTCATTACCCCAGTCAAAGATGGTTACCACCGTCAATGCGGCTGTGTTGGTGAGAGCGCCATAGGTGTTGGTGACAATCGCGGTATATTGACCGGAGTCGGCCAGTTGCGAATTGGTGATGGTCAAGGCTGGTTCGCTGGAACCACTGATATTTCCCCCGTCGCTCAGGTTAGTCCCGTTTTTCTGCCACTGATAATACAAAGCCGGCGTGCCGGTGACGGACAGCGCGAGCGTCGTGTTATTGAAAACCATGCCGACCTGGTTCATGAAAGGCGCGGTCAGCACCGGAGGACTTAGCACCGTGAGCGCGACGGTTGTGCTGACGGTTTCACCGACAGGGTTGGTCGCTACCAGATAATAAATTCCATTGTTCGTCCATTGAAGATTTGAAATGGTCAGGTTCGTGCTCGTGGATCCGCTATATTGTCCACCATCGCTGAGCGGCCCATTATACTGTCCGCCACCGAAGTACCATTGATAACCCAGAGGCGCGCTGCCGGTGACCTGGACGCTGAAGGTAACGTTGGAGGATGCATGGACGGTCTGGTTGGTTGGCTCCAGGGTGATCGCCGGCGGTATCAAGACGGTGATGTTCGCCACCGAACTGGTCACCGAGCCGCCGGTGTTGGTGGCGACCACAAAATAATTTCCGCTGTAATTGGTTGGAACAGACAGGATCTGCAAGGTGGAAGTGCCGGTGCCGAAATAGCGGCCGTTGTCGAACAGGGCGGTGCTGTTAAAATACCATTGATAAGCCGGCGGCGGCGCGCCGGAAGCAGCCGCGGCAAGCGTGACATTGGCGGCGACCGCAACGGTTTGATTGGTCGGCTGGAGGGTAAATGAAGGCGGCGTCGGCGGCACGACCGTCAGCAGAGCATTGGAACTCGACGCGGCGCCGTAATTGTTGGTCACCACGACGGTATATGTGCCGGCGGAGTTATATTGGGCAAAGCTTAGCACATAAGTGGAATTGGTCGCGCCCAAAATGTTGGTTCCATTAAATTGCCACTGATAGGTCAATCCCGGGCCGACCGCAGTGACGCTGAAAGTGACATACGCTCCAAGCGGGACAGTCTGGTTGGTCGGCTGGACCTCGATGAAGGGTGAATTTTGAAATTCATACGCTCCCAGGTCAACCGTGCCATTGACGATGCGTGGGTTGCCATCAAGGTCAACCGTGCCGGGCACAACGGCATTGTTGCCGCTGTCTATGCCGGGTGAACCGGGGTAGAGCCGGCAATTGCCATTCGCCAAATTTACGAAAAGCGGCGCGGATGAAGTGTTATTGACGCCGACGACCACATCGCCCGACCCGTCATTGGGCAGCGGCGTCGTACAACACCAGCTCATGTTATTGGACCCGGAATAATTCCCGCCGCTCGTGTTGAAATAGATGATGGAATTGGTCAGCGTGCACGACGTCACGCCGCCGCCGACGCCGGAGGCGGTATTATTGGCGACCGTGCAATTGATGAGCGTGCTGAGGGCGGCGCCTCCGCCATTGAAAAAGGATCTATTGCTGTAAAGCAGGCAGTTGTAGAGAGAGCTTATATATGCTCCGGCGCCTGCGCCGGTGCTGCCGATGATCGCCAGGTTCCCGGTCAAAATGCAATTGGTCGCGGCGCAACTATTCAGTCCCCCGCCATACTGCGCCTGGCCGTTTAAAACGGAACACTGAACCAGCGCAGATCCCAGGGCACCGCCACCAAGCACAGCGTTGTTTTGCACTATGACACAGTTGGAAAGACTGCCGCCGTACGCGCCCCCACCCGCGTACGCTGCATTGTTTGACACGAGGCAAGTGATCAATGTGCTGTTGTATGCGCCGCCACCGTAGGCGCTGCCATACGTGGCTATATTCGCTGTCAAAACGCAATTGCTCAGCGTACAGGAATACGCGCCGCCGCCTTCTCCGTCGGAGATATTATTGGATAGCGTGCAATTGTAGAGCGTGGAGTTGTAGGCGGCTCCGCCCCATTGGCCGGCGAAGTTGTTGTAAAGGGTGGAATTGTAAAGGGTGGACTGGTCAACGCCGCCGCCATAATAGCTGGAAGCGGTATTCGCAATGAGCGTGCAATTGCTGAGGGTGCAGATATATGCGGCGCCGCCGGTCGACGAGACACTGTTTGAGATCAGTGTGCAATTGTATAGGGTGGACTGTTCAGCACCGCCGCCCCACGGGGCACTATTGGCAATCAAAGTGCAATTGGTCAACGTGGAGGAAGACGCTCCGCCCCCATAGACCGGCGCGGTGTTTCCGATGAGCGTGCAATTGTTCAAGGTGCTGAAATCGCCCGCGCCACAGCCACTGTTATTCGCGATCAGACAATTGATTAATGTGCTTTGTGCGGCGCCACCGCCGGCGTTCGAGCTGGCGGAATTGTTGGTCAGGATACATTGACTTGCGATGCAACCGAATAAACCACCACCGCTCGCGGAGCCGCCTGAATTCCCGCTCACGGTGCAGTTGTAAAGAACACTTGAACCCGCCCCGCCACCGGCGGGATAACCTTGTGCATTGCCCCCCGCGTAATTATTCGTCAACACACACCCGAATAACGTGCCCTGATAAACACCACCACCCTGGATGTAAGCGGAGCTGCCGGCCACAATGCAGTTGGTGATGATATCGTTCGTGCTGGAGCAAAAAATGCCACCGCCATTTTCAGGGGTCGTTCCATTCGTTATCGTGAAGCCCGAGAGCGAGCAACCGTTCGTCAGATAAATGCAGCGATTCGTGCCGCCACCGTTGATCACCGTTAGCCCGGGGCCGGAAATACTGGAAATTGAGATCGCATTGGTCGCCACAACGCAATTCGTCGTCACGGAAGTAACGCGATTTCCCAGGGTGTAGGTTCCGTTGGTGACCAGCACCTGGTCGCCGGCGAAGGCCACATCCACCGCACTTTGAATGTTCGTGGCGGCCGTCGTCCAATCGAGGTAGGGCGATACGGGATTGGTGCCGGCCTGATTCACGTAATGAATAAAATTGGAAGCGCTGAGCGCGGCGACCAGGCTGGTGACGGCGCCATAATTATTTGTCACGACCACTTGATAGTTCCCGACGTTCGTGTACTGCACACTGGAGAGATCCAAAACCGCGTTGGTCGATCCCGTGATCTGGCCGTTGTCCGCAAGTGGCGCACTGTTGAAATACCAACGGTAACTCAGCGGAGCCGTGCCGGTGGCAGTCACTGAAAATGAAGCGGAGCCGCCCGCGAAAGTGGCCTGGTTCGTCGGCTGGGCCGTAATGGCGGCCGGAATCAATACGGTCAGAGTTACAATTGAACTGTTGGTGCTGCCGTGAACGTTGCTGATTGCGACCCGATAGTTTCCGGCATCAGCGGCGGCGATATTGGTGACTGTGAGCGTCGCGTTGGTCGCGCCGCCGATGTGCGTGCTATTCGTCAGGTTCGTAGTATTAAATGACCACTGATAGAATAGGGGTGTTTGTCCGCTGGCGGTGACGGTGAATACCGCATTTGAACTCAGCAAATTCGTCTGGTTTTGCGGCTGGGTAGTGATGCCTGGGCCATTACTGGCAAAGCCGCTGGAGGACAGGAAAATTATTCCCAAAGCCAATGCAATCGCCGCAATCGGATGGCACGGAAACCTCATTTGGATTTTTTGAAATTCTCGCCCATAAATGGGGGGGGCTTTTTCTGATTCTAGCGCGCCGCTTCATTATTTCAAGTTATTTTAGGTGACAATTTTTTCATCTGCCTAAATGGATTTGAACCGTTCGTGAAACCAGTGAGTGAGTTGAAGAAGGTTTTAAGCGCGGATGGTAGTGGCTCAGTTGGAAATTAAAACCGGCTTGGCTCCAACGCGGTGTTAGCTCTCTCGCTTTTGCACTTCATCTATCAATCTCAATAAAAGCTCGGTTCTTGGCTCACCACGCCAGATTGAAATCGTATAACCGAACCCGAAGGCGCTACAAACTAAACAGGCAAAAATCACAGGAAAAGTATAGGCCACTATGAGCGACTTTGTAGCGATGCTTAACGACTTGGCGGCAACGGTAATGTTGTTATCGCTTGTGAGGTAATTCAACTGGGTGGAGAGGACAAAGCATCCAATGCTAAGACCGATGAAACATAGGCCATATACGACCAATAAAACAAGCCGCCATCGGCGGAAACATCGCTGAAATCTTCGCAGCTTATCAATCATCCGAATGTCATCCTCTGAAAGTTTCATGGCGCAAAAGATGCCTAATGTTACAAAGCTGACCCACGACGCGAAAAATGGCAAGCGCGATTTTAATTTCAAACTGAGTCACTACCTGACCGTCGCCTAGCTTGACAATGACTAGGGCGTGACAGTTTCCAGGACGCCAAACATTTCTTCAGCCAGTTCTTGTTGTGAAACGTTGGGAATCAATACCCGATGACCGGGAATCGAGCGGATGGGAACTGCCTTACGGGACACGGCAGGTTTCGCAGGTGCGGCCACCAGTCTGGCCACCGGCTTGGCGTTCTGCGTAAGCAAAACCTCATCGCCTGCCTGGACCTGCTTTATCAGATCTGCCAGTTGCCGGGTTCCAACATCCATTGTGACTATCATGCTTGCCATTATACATGGTTTTGGCGGCTAGTCGAGAGTCCTTATTTTGGCTTGATGGCTCTGGGCGCATCTACGCACTGTTCTGGTAGGGACGGCGCGCTACGCCGTCCGCGCCGCGTCCAGCGGCGCAACTTTGCGCAGAGATATTAGACATTCGTTCCGCCCGCTCTGCGCGGGCGGGGACATCGCAGCGCGATGTACCTACCATTTTAAGAACAATGTATGGATGCATCCCTACCGGAATTTTGAATCAAATCACCCCGAGTTCACGCAAAGCCTGGCCTGCGCCGGAAAGATCTTCGGGTTTCATCTCAGTATAATTGCGGGAAAGAATGATGCCTTTCGCTCCGCCGGTGAAGGCGGCTTTGACGGCGAGGGCGACGCTTTGCGGAGTGCAGTGACTTTCGCCAGTTCCCACGGGGATATCAATATCCACTCCCGGCCAGATTTGCACGGGATGGCCGGACACACTGGCGACCGAGCGGCGGATTTCGCGTTCCACGTAGCCGGCGGAAAAGCCGGTGGCGGCCAGTTGGTCGTAGGGCGCTTCGTCATAGCCCATTTGATCGAGCAAAAGTTTGCAGACATCCGCCGGCACACTGTCACCGAAGACGCCGGAATGCGCCCCTTTCACAAAACTTACGAAACGTCCGCCGGCCACATTGTTATAAACGGCGGGACGGATGAAATCGGAATAGGCGGCGAGATCGGTGAGATTTTCCTCGGCGCGCTGGAACGGGCTGAAGGTGATATTTTGCCAGACGTGCCAGCCGATCTGGAGGGCGGGGTTCACGGATTTGGCGTGTTGATAGATTGCAGCCTGGAATTCATGGCGGCTGGTGACCCAAAGATTTTCCCAGGCCAGCACTTCGGGATATTGCAGCAACAAACGCCAAAAGGCGGTAAAATGGCCATCGCGCGGACTTTGACCGGCGCGGCTGGCGCGGATGAATTGTTCCGTGGCATCGAACCCGGCGCGGGCGCGTTCCACGTCAATGCCGCGGTTGCGGCCTTTTTTGGAACAGAACTCGCAGAAACACGTGGTGCGGGCGGGGTTCGGGCCGCCCTCCTGGGAAATGCCCAATGTGTTGAGGAAACCACTCTGACGTTCCGACCCCCACATGATGCCGCCGATGTCATACGAACGCGCATAATCTTCCACGAGGCCGAGAGTAAAATTTTTGTACCTGGGATTATTGAAGCACGGTCCGCCGGGGTGACCCGTGGCGGGACGGCCATGATGGTCCACTTCGTAAAGGGATTGCCAATCCGGTACCGCCGCCGGCAGGTTATTGTCCTCGAGGATGAAGCAGAACGTGCGGATGCCGTGTTTTTGCGCGACGGGAATGACGCGTTCGAGGACGTCCACATCGCCAAACTCAGTTGCGCGCATATCGGCGTAAGTTAGCGGGATGTCCTTGTAAAACTGCATGTGGGGGCGCGCGTAATTGCCGCCGTGAAAATGAGCGGTGGTGCTGGGAACACCCGCGCGATGGGTCTCATGGGTGTACATGAAGGGCAAAAGCGCATTCACCCCGGCGCGTTCCCGCATGTCGGCGAAGAGAGTGTCGAGGTCCTGCTGCGCGAGCGGCGCAATGCTGATCGGCATGGCGACGGTTGTGGGGGTGGTGGTGGTGGCCGGCGCCGGGGCGCCAGCCAGGGAATCTACTCCGGCGACGATGGCCCCGGTGCCAACGACCCCGAGTTGGATAAATTTTCGGCGGTTCATACATGGAGTATTTCAGGACAACGGTGAAATGAAAAAGGAAAAAAGAATGCTGGAAATGATTATTAAACCACAGATGAATACGAATGAAAATTGACTAAAAATGTTGATCTGAATCCATCTTCGACTTCAATTCAACCAGTTGACGGAGACATCTTGTCGGTATTAAAAAACGAGAACCGTCCTCTCGCTGTTCCCTCTCCGCGTCGCGAGTCTGCGAGCGATGGGGAGAGGGTCAGGGTGAGGTGTTGTTTCTTTATCCGTGTTTATCCGTGTCCATCTGTGGTTAAATTCTTGACGTGAAACTTTCTGAAATGCGGGAAATCCTGGCCTCGCGGGGAATCGAGTTGACCAAATCCCTGGGCCAGAATTTTTTGCACGACCAGAATCAATTGCAGCGGATCGTCACGGCGGCGAATTTGTCGAAAGCGGACAAGGTCCTGGAGATCGGTCCCGGGCTGGGCCCGTTGACTGAGTTGTTGCTGGAAAAGGCAGGCGAGGTTTTGGCGATCGAAAAGGATGGGCGGCTGGTGGAGGTTTTAAGGGAGCGATTGGGGGCAACCTCCACCCGCCTTCGCCCGGCTACGGCACGGCAAGACATTCACCCGCCTTCGCCTGGTTACGTCGCGGCAGAACATTCACCCGACTTCGCCCGGCTACATCGCGGCAGGACCTTCAACGCATTTGGTTTGCTTCATGCCGATGCCTTGAGGTTTCTGCAAGATGAGCCGCGCGATTGGAAAGGCTGGAAGCTGGTCGCCAATTTGCCGTATTCGGTGGCCTCCCCGATCCTCGTGGAAATGGCCTGCGGCAGTCGCGCGCCGGAAAAGATCGTCGTCACACTGCAATCGGAAGTGGCGCAACGGCTTATGGCCAGGGCGGACGATGATGAATACGGGATTCTGACCCTGCTGGTGCAACTGGATTTTGAGCCGCGCGAAACTTTCAAGATTCCGGGAACCTGTTTTTTCCCCGAACCGGACGTGGCGTCGGCCTGCGTGGTCCTGGACCGGCGCGCGCAACCGCTGCTGCCGGAGGAACTGCGCGCAAGTTACGTGAAAATCGTCAAACGCGCGTTGTCGCAACGGCGCAAGATGATGATGAAATTATTGAAGGCGGACTGGCCGGTGGAAAGATTGACGAAGGCCTTTGCGGAATTGAAAATTTCGCCGCTGGAACGGGCGGAGAAATTGAGTTTGGAACAATTCGTGGAATTGACAAAATTGTTGAACTGAGTCGATACAATGAAGTTTCGTTTTGCAACATCGGACAAGGATTATTCCCTTGCGCTGGAAATTTCGCCGGAAGCCGCTTGAAAATACGGTCGTTATTTTATGCCCGAAGAAATTTTTGACGTGGTCAACGAACGCGACGAGGTGATCGATGCCAAACCCCGCAGTGAGGTGCATGCGCTCGGTTTGCTGCATCGCGCGGTGCATGTGTTCGTTTTCAATTCGCGCGGCGAAATTTTTTTGCAGAAGCGTTCGATGAAGAAGGACCGGCAACCCGGCGTGTGGGATTCATCCTGCTCAGGCCATGTGGATTCCGGCGAGACGTACGATGAGACGGCTGTCCGCGAATTGGGCGAGGAGATCGGGTTGCGGTTGAAATCCACCCCGGAAAAACTGTTCAAAATTGACGCGTGTGAGGAAACGGACGCGGAATTCGTGTGGGTGTATCGCTGCCAGAGCGAGGGGCCGTTTCAATTGCATCCGGAGGAGATCGAGACGGGCGATTGGTTTATCCCGGAAAAGGTTTCGCGATGGGCGTCTGAAAAGCCGGAAGAGTTCGCGACGGCATTCGTTTTGATCTGGAAATTATTTCAACCGCGATTGGCCGCAGGCACGCGCGGATAATTTTAAAAATTATTTAAAATCTCCGGGCGCAATTGGCCGACGCAGGCACCGGGCATCTTCGGGTCGATCGAGCCGGCAACGGGCTTTTCCTGGCCCACGTGGCCGTCGGCAAAGGCCACGTTCGCGGTCCGGTCATGGCGAAAATGGCCGTTGGGATAATTATTGGGGAGGCCATAACCGCTTTCCACGTCCACATAATACCATTCCTCGAGCATGGGATTGTTATGGGAGGCGGGGTACTGAAAATTGTTCACCTGGGCGGCATCGGCGAAGAGCGCTGTGCCGGACGTATGCAAAATTTTATCGGCGTTGAGGGTCTTCTGTCCCGGGCCGCCGAACACATAAGAATTGCAGCCGTAGCTGAAGATGAGGTTGGTGCCTTTGATTTTGAGCACCGCCATCGTCGCCTCAAACGCGGGACAAAGCCGCACATCGCTGCCGTGCAAATAGGGGTAAAGCGCGCCGGTTGACAGGTCAAAGGGACGGTTACCCTCGGTGCCATCGCCCAGCCAGCCGAACCAGTACAAGACCCCGGAATTGGTCGAACCCAAAACATAACTGAAGCTGTTTCCGCGATAATCGTCCCAATACAATTGCGCCGCCAAGCCAAGCTGGCGGAGGTTGCTGGTGCAGTCGGCGCGCTTGGCGGTGCCCCTGGCGCTGTTCAAGACGGGCAGGAGCATCGCGGCAAGAATGGCGATGATCGCGATGACCACGAGCAGCTCTATCAGCGTGAACGCGGCAGCGCGATGGGACGGGCGCGGCGCGGCTTTATGTCTTGCGTGAAAGTTCTCGATGCACGAACGGCAGAGGCACGCGCGGTGCCGGAGATTTTCCGGCACCCGCGCGAGCAAATCGGCGGGAATCTCCTCTTGAACACACCAGCATGGACCTTTATGGGTGACGGGCGAACAGAGTTGGCACTCGTTCGCGCCGACGCACAAAGGACAAGCCGCTGGATTGAATGAGTTGGTGTTCAAGGCAAATCTGCGCGGACGCGATAAAAGGCAGTGACCGGCGGCGGATTTGTATCGTCAATGTTGATGGTCCCGCTTACGCCGACGACATGCAAAGAGACGGTTTGCCACGTCTGGAAATCGGTCGAGCGTTCGAGGGTGTAAATCCAATTGGTCGTTCCGGTAAACTGGACGCCGCCGGGGCCGGCGGCGGCGATCTTCAAGACGGGCACCGGGTTGGCAAAGAACATATTGCCGATGGTCCCATGCGCGAGAATTGAACCGGCATAAACAATGCCTCCATATTCGTTGGTGTCCTGGCCCTCCTGGCTGTAGCTGTTGATCGAAATAGTGTCCACGGCGAAATCGTCAAAACCAGGCCCCAGGATGGTGGTGGCTTGGCTGGGCCGACGGGCACGCCATTACTGGTTATGGTGGTGTACATGGTCTGGTCGGCGGCCACGTAGGTCATCACCGCATGATAAGCGACGCCGGTGAACATTGTGAACGGCTTGGTGATGAAGGTTTCGGGATAGGCATTTTCGCTGGAAATGATGGGGGTGGAAAAGGAATCGGGGTAACTGGAGAACGCTGGAAAATAATCAAATTCAACGATGTCGGGGGCGTTGTAACCGGTGCCAATGATAAAATTTTCGTTGGTCGCCTCGTCATGATTGAACAGGCCGATGGCGACTTGAAACGTCGAGGGATAACCCGGTTGCACTCCGCTGGCGATGTCTTGCAGTTGAATGGTGAAGCCAAGCATGAAATCGTTTGTATCGCTCAACGTCATCCCCAGCGGATGGAAAAAATAGCTGTTGGACTGCGAAGAATCCCATGTCACGTCGAGCACCCGGTTCGTGGAATCCCATTGAAAGAGATTCGTGTCGCCAAAGGCCTGCCAGCCGTCGAGGGCGGGGTCGTTGGTGAAATTTTCATCGATGACCAGGGCATCGGAACGGATGGCGACGCAGGCAAGCAGGCCGGCCAGCGCCAGGGCGGAACGGATTTTTTTCATTTTTTGGTCTTTCATTTTGTCCGCGAGAGAGTTTCTGCGCGGTGGTTTTGGTTGAGAGACCAGAGCGGGGCGGGAAATAAAAAAACCTCCAGGCCCCGCAAGACGGAGAATGAAGGCATTCACGAATCCAATCGAAAACAGATCGGTTGGCTGGCCTCATCCTTCTCTTTGCGGAGAAGTTGCCGACAGCACTGCTGTGGCGACGAGCGCAATCAAACCGGTATCCTGACTTCGGCTTCAGACCGCCTTCCGCCTTCCCGGTTTCCCGGTGGCTTTGGAATTTGTAGCCGTTACAGTGGCGCAACCGTCTCCGATTCTCACGGAGTTCCCTGACATTTGATCGCTGGGGGCGGGAACCTTCCCGCCATTTTCAAAGAACCCCTCCTTTGTACGCTGAAAAGAAAATCGAGAAAAGAAAAAAATTGTGACATTTAGCAAGGAATTCCTCTTTGCGTCCTTGGCGCCCTTTGCGTGAGGTTTGATTTTCAATTGAATCGTTCCGCCGTTCCACGCTTGCTGGGATGACCGCCGGCAATTATACTCGCTTCTCTTTATTATGAGCAAAACACCCGTTCGCGTGGCGGTTACCGGCGCTGCCGGCCAGATCGGTTATTCACTCCTCTTCCGCATCGCCTCCGGCGCCATGTTCGGGCCGGACCAGCCCGTCATCCTGAATCTCATCGAAATCCCCGATGAAAAAGCCCTGGCCGCCCTCGGCGGCGTGGTCATGGAATTGGACGACTGCGCGTTCCCGTTGCTCAAAGGCGTCGTGCCAACATCGAGCCTGGACGAGGGCTTTCGCGGCGTGAACTGGGCGTTGCTCGTGGGCGCCGTTCCGCGCAAGCAGGGGATGGAGCGCAAGGACCTGCTCGGCATCAACGGCAAAATCTTCACCGGCCAGGGGCAGGCCATCGCCAAAAATGCCGCGCCCGACGTGCGCGTGCTCGTCGTGGGCAACCCGTGCAACACCAATTCGCTCATTGCCATGAACAACGCCAAAGGCGTGCCGGGCGACCGCTTTTTTGCGATGACCATGCTCGACGAGAACCGTTCCCGGACGCAACTCGCGAAAAAGGCGGGCGCGGACATCACCGCCCTCAGCAACCTCGCCATCTGGGGCAATCATAGCGCCACCATGTACCCCGATTTTTTCAACGCAAAGATTTCCGGCCAGCCCCTCACCGGCGTCATCAACGACGAGGCCTGGCTCAAGGGTGAATTCATCGCCACCATCCAGCAACGCGGCGCGGCCATCATCAAGGCGCGCGGACTGAGCAGCGCGGCCAGCGCGGCCAACGCGGTGGTGGATACCGTCCGCAATCTCACCACGCCGACGAAAGCGGGCGATTGGTTCAGCGTGGCGGTTTGTTCGCCGGGCGATTACGGCATCCAGAAAGGATTGATCTTCAGCTATCCCATCCGCAGCACCGGTTCCAAATGGGAGATCGTGCAGAACGTGCCCCTCAATGAATTCAGCAAGGCGAAGATCGCCGCCACAGAAAATGAATTGAAGGAAGAGCGGGGAATGGTGGCCGAATTGCTGCCGGGTTGACTGCGGCGTGCTCATGTTCACCTGCCCTAATTGCGGTTGCGGGTTGACGAGGACGCCTCGAGAAGCGGGTTTGTTTTGGATTTGTGCGGGTTGCGGCGGCCAGGCCGTGAGCGTAGCATTGTTGCGCCATACCATCGGCGAAGGCCGGGTGCAGACTCTCTGGGCGCAAGCCATCAGAGCCGGAAACAACGGAAAGTCCTGCCCAATTTGCCTGCGCGCGATGTCGCCGGTTACTATGGGGGTTCCGGGAAAAGAACTGGATTTGAATGTTTGCAAACGGTGCGAATTTGTCTGGTTTGATGCCTGTGAATATGAAGCCATCCCGCCCGCGCCCGATGCAAACGAAACAGCCAGATTGGAAATAGCAAAGCTGCCGGAAGCGGCCCGCGAGGAATTGGCGATCTATCGGGCGCAACAGATAAAGGATGAAGCCAGGCTGGAAAACACGGAGCCGGATTCAAATTGGAAGATTGTGCCGGCCCTACTCGGGTTGCCGGTAGAAATGGAATCCGATCCGCTGACACAAATACCGGTGGCAACGTATTCGCTCTCCTTGTTGATCACAGCCATCAGTGTTCTGGCATTTTCCCATCTCAACGACGCAGTCCAAAATTTCGGCCTGATTCCCAATGAAGCGTTGCGAGATGGGGGGTTGACCTTCGTGACTTCATTTTTCTTACATGCCGGAATCTTTCATCTCGCCAGCAACTTGTATTTCCTGATCGTGTTCGGCGTCCATGTTGAGAATTATCTCGGGCCCAGGCGATGGCTGATACTCGTGGGCCTGGCCGCGTTTGTGGGAAATATCCTTCATATTACATTTGATCCTCACGGGGACATTCCATGCATCGGAGCCAGTGGAGGCATCGCGGGACTGATAGCGTTTTACGCCTTTAAGTTTCCACACGCCAAGCTCGGCTTCAGGCCGTTTATCGGTTTTGTGTTCGTTCCGAGTTGGCTTCAACTACCGGCCTGGAGCGTCTTTATTTTTTGGTTTTTGCTGCAATCCATCGGCGTTATCGAACAAATTTCGGGATTCAGCGCCGTGTCGTCGCTGGCGCATCTGGGCGGAACGGCAGTGGGCATTGGTTTATGGGTTCTGTGGCGAAAAATTGAATTGCCGCAGGCCGTCCGCACAGTTCTCGCTTAAATTTGACGCGTGGAGGCAGATCAAATATCCGGCGCACCTCGTGCTGCGTGCCAAAAGCGGATGATCTCGATCAAGTGAACCTCATCCTTGACGCGATAAAAAATTCGATAGGGTTTGAAGATAATCTCGCGGATGTCTGCGTTGTTTTTCTCCGGAACAACGCGCCCAAAACGCGGGAATTTTGCCAGATGACGGACGGCTCCAATCAATTCTCCACCAAACCGCGTGGCTACTTGTGGGTTGTCCCGGGCAATGAATCTGACAATGTCTTGAAGATCGTCAATGGACGGCTCGGAAAAGATTATTTTGTAATCCATGACGCCATGAGTTTCTCAACTTCGTCAATGGATTTGCCTTCTCCGCGATCCAGCGAATCCAGCCCTTTTTGAATCGCGGCGATGACTTCAAGGCGTTTGGAAATTTCCTCGAAGCTTGCATTATCGGGCAAGCTTTCGATTGAATTCAAAGCGAGTTGCTTGGCGCTCATCAATGGAATTTCGCTGACAATGACGAAAAATGCAACGGCGTTTTGAGCGCTCCAACTAGATTATTTTGAAAACCTTGTAGTCAGTTGCCATTTGACTTCCTCATGCGGCACCGTTTCGCCGCGCTCAATTTGGTCAAGTCCTTTGTGAATGGCTGCCAGAAACTCTACTCGCTCGGCGATGACATCAAGACTGGCGTTTTCCGGCAAACGCTCAATCGAATCCAAGGCCAATTGTTTATCGCTCACAACAAAAGATTATATCAGTCATTTTCAGCCGCAAGCGCGAAGCCCAAGCCGGCGAATGGTCGCAGAATCGTTAAAAAGTCAGGCCAATTTTCGATTGTTGGCGCGGCAAACTCTGCTACTATGCCATTGAATCGGAATGGCGTATGAAGGGCAACGAATTGCTTTTTAAACGGTTGATGTGGCAACGGGTGCGAGGTTTTCTGTTGCTGGGCGTCCTTCTTGTCGGATCGAGCGTTCCGTTGTATTCGCAGATTTATTCCCCCTATTATCAGTATGCCCCGCTTTTTCAATACGCCATTTTCTACAACATCAACCTGGAAGTTGATCCTGGCGCCGCGATGCCGATTGTCGGCCCGGTTTTTTCAAATGAAGGTATCTGGTCGGGTGGTAATAATCCCATTTATGCTTCAACCGTCGAAGCTGCGGGACAGGTCAATACCAACGGGGCGGACCCATTTCTTCCGACTTATACCGTCAGTGGCGGCACGCCGGCGGCAAATTTTCTAGCGCCCGGCCAGCCGGTTTCCGGCGTGGCTCCGGTTTTATTTCCGGGTTTTGGAACGAATAATCTTGAAGCCATGTTGAATTTGCCGCCGGCCAACGTGGCTGCACCACAGGAAATCGCTTATGCGGCAAGCAACCAGATTTATACATTTAATGAAGCCAGCTTGATCATTTCCAACTGGTCGAACGGCACCCACGCGACGGCGCCAACGGGCAACAATTTCGCAGTCTATTTGCAGGATAATTCGATAAATCCCTTCTTTCACGCTCCGATCACCGGCCACTGGAACCAACTCACCAATGACTTCTATATCGTGACCAACTCCACCTCAACCTATGTTGTCAACAGTCTTTTAAGCCTTTCAAATATGGGTTTTACTGCCTCGGCCATTCCAAGCACGAGCGATCCATGGTCGCCCGCGGCCAATGTCAATATCACTTGGACATCGGGCACAAACCATTACGGCGTTAAATACGCCGGCTGGTCATGGCTAACAAATACAACCTTTTATGACTATCGCGAGGCCAAAACGGTGCAAGCAGTCCAGATTGATGTGGGGCTACTTCGGACATGGATAACCAATTCCTCCATCACCGGCGGCAGTAATTGGAATTATGCCCTCGCCTATGATAGAGGCATTGGCATCGACTCAGTGTACGTTTACAACAATGTTCCGCTGACTTCTTCCCAATTGCCGGCGGTGCGCATGGTGAACGGCCTCCGCTTGCCCAACAGCACCAATTTCATTAATAGCTTCCCTGCTATTACGTACGGCCTCACAGTCGCCACTCCCCAACCACTTTATGTTTGGGGTAATTATAATGTTCAAATTGATGGGGATTCTCCCACTAGTCTGCTCGGCACAACTAACATGGCCCATACGTATCCAGCCGCATTAGTGGCCGACGCCATCACAGTTCTTTCCGCCAACTGGAAAGACAACTATATTTCCGCCACGGCATTGAGTTCAAGAAACCCTTCTTCCACTGCCATTACTGCCGCCTGCATTATGGGAAACGTTCCGTCTTCTACTAATTATTCAAATGTCGGCGGTGTGAACGGCTATAGCGGCGGATTGGAAAATTTCCTGCGCTTATTGGAAAACTGGAGCGCTTCGACTCCTTTGACCTACAATGGCTCCATCGCCGTTCTGTTTCCCAGCCAGTACGCGACGAATTGGTGGCAACAATCCGCCTATTATTACAATGTGCCTAAGCGTATTTGGTCATTTGATACTAATTTTGACGACCCCGCCCTCCTGCCTCCGCTCACGCCTACGATAATTAATTCCAATCTTCCGCCATCAATCACCGCCCAGCCAACCAATGAAGTGGTGTTGGTGAATCAAAGCACCAACATGACGGTGACGGCCTCGGCAGTGCCTGCGCCGGGCTATCAATGGAGTTATAACGGGACAAATATTTTCAGTGCCACGAATGCTGTGCTCGCGCTGACTAACCCCCAATTGATCAATGCCGGAAATTATACGGTGCAAGTGACAAATGTCTTCGGCTCGCTCATCAGCTCAAATGCCACGTTGTCGGTTTATGCCTCGGCGATGCCGGGCGTGAATGGCGCTTCATTTTCCGCGGCAAGCGGAATGGCATTTAACGTGGCCGGTGTCCCCGGATTCAATTATGCCATCGAGGTCTCAACCGATCTGATAAACTGGCAGATTGTATTCACCAATGCGTCGCCGTTCAGTTTCCAGGATACGAATGCGTTGAACCTGTCCCAGCAGTTTTATCGTGTCGTCTATTTGCCTTAGCCGGAATCATGCGGTTTAATCTCACGCAAAGAACGCGAAGGCCGCAAAGAGATTTAAAAATATTTTCTTGGAGAAAAATAAACGCTTTTTGGTGAGATTTTCTTAAACTCGTTCTTTTGGCAACCCTTTGCGACCGTTGCGTTCTTTGCGTGAGGTTTGGTTTTTAACTGAATCGTTCCAGCTTAGGAATTGGCTAATGGGTAATGAACAAACCGCAGAGTCGGATTGCCAGCGGCCTGTTTTTCTGTCAGTTTCGCAGGGGTATGGCTTTTGATTCCTTCCGCGATTTCGTCAATGCGCTCGATCGCGCCGGCGAATTGAAACGCATTTCGCAGCCGGTCGCCACTGAACTGGAGATCACCGAGATCGCCGATCGCGAAATGAAATCGCCCGCTGGCGGCAAGGCGCTTCTGTTCGAAAAGCCGATCGTCAACGGCGTCGTCTCGCCCTTTCCCGTGGCCATCAACACCATGGGTTCGCACAAGCGCATGGCCATGAGCATGGGCGTCAATTCGGTGGACGAAGCCGCGAACGAACTGGGTTCGCTCATGAAAGCCAAACCGCCGACGAGCTTTCGCGAGGCCATCAAGCTGCTCGGCCAGGCGCTCGATTTGCGCCACGCCAAACCGAAAATCGTCAAAAGCGGCCCCTGCAAGGAAGTCATCCATAAATTTGAGGCTTCCCCTTCGCGCAAGGAACCCTGGCCGAAAGCACCCGACATTTTAGGCACCGTCGTTGCCGGGGCGGCAACGACCGCACGCGAGGCGCGTGTGCTCCCCACACTCCGCACTCCGCACTCCGCACTTCCCATTTTACAATGCTGGCCCCTCGACGGCGGACGGTTCATCACCTTGCCGTGCGTGGTCACGAAGGACCCGGACACCGGCGAGCGCAACGTGGGCATGTATCGCATCCAGATTTACGACGAACAGACCACGGGCATGCACTGGCAGTTGCAAAAAGTCGGCGCGCGGCATGGGCGCCGTTATTACGAGACGGGCACGCGGATGCCGGTGAGCCTGTTTATCGGGGGCGACCCGATGTTTCCGTTTGCGGCCACCGCCCCGTTGCCGGACGGGCTGGACGAATTTCTGCTGGCGGGTTATCTGCGCAAGAAATCCGTGGAACTCGTAAAATGCGAGACGAACGACCTGGAAGTGCCCGCCAACGCCGATTTCGTCATCGAAGGCTACGTGGACCCGACCGAGCCGTTGCGCGACGAGGGGCCGTTCGGCGACCACACCGGTTATTACACCTTGCCGGAGCCTTACCCGGTCTTTCACATCACGGCCATCACGCATCGCAAAGACGCGGTCTATCCCGCGACGATCGTGGGCATCCCGCCGATGGAGGATTTTTATATCGGCGGGGCGAGCGTGAAATTGTTTTTGCCGATCTTCAAGATGAATTTCCCCGAGATTGTGGACATCGCGCTCCCGGCAGAGGGGGTTTTCCACAACCTGGTTTTTGTCAGCATCAAAAAGACCTATCCGATGCAGGCCTACAAGATCATGCACGGCCTGTGGGGCATGGGGCAGATGATGTTTACGAAATACATCGTGGTGGTGGACGCCGGTGTGAATGTTCACAACACCAGCGAAGTGCTTTTTCATCTGTGCGCCAACACCGACCCGCAGCGCGACAGCATCATGACGCGTGGACCCGCTGACGTGCTGGACCACGCGACCAGCGAAATGGCCATCGGCAGCAAGCTGGGCATTGACGCGACCCGGAAATTGCCTGGCGAAGGTTTCAAACGCCCCTGGCCGCCGCTGATCAAGATGGATGAGGCGGTGCGGAAAAAGATAAATTCACTGTTTGGAGAAAAATAAAAAGCGGCCTGGATTGCTCCAAGCCGCTTTTCATTCCTAATCCTCTCCCAACCACGGGAGAAATTATCAAGCCGCTTTTCAGCAGCCATCCTACTGCACCAGCCGATAGAACGTGGACGGGTTCGTCGGGCTGATCGTGATGTTGGTGCTTGTGATCGACGTGCTGCCGGGCACATTCACCCAATTCGTGCTGATCCCCACGTTGGGCGCATTCGTCTGCATCTGCAACGTGAAGCCGGACGTCCCCCAGGACAAGCTCAACGTATTGCCGCTATGGCTGAAGCCGATGGTCGGCCTGGGCGTTATGGCAATCAGGCCGCCATTCGTCAAGGTGATCGAGCCGTTTACGGAGAGGTTGTTGGCCCACAGATAATTGGTCGTCCCCGTCGGATCGGTCAGCGGCAATGTCACGGAGGCAAACCCGGAAACCGGGTGGCTGAACAGCGTGAAGGTGACTCCATTCGTCAAGCCGAGGCCTGCGTTGGTGACCACCAGGGTGGCGGTATTACTAATGATGATGGAGGGTGAAACCAATTCGCTGCTGGCGTTGCCATAGAGATTCATGTTAACAGCCCCCGACAGGTTGGCGTTACTCGTGACATTGAATGCGCCGGTCGGCAACCCGGGATTAAAGGACGAGCCTGAATCCTGCAGCAGGAAGCCGTTGAGCGTTCCCACGCCGGCGATAGTCTGGCCAGAAAGGCTTTCGACGATGCTGTTGGTCACCAGAATTGCATTGGTAGTGTCATCGACGATATCAACGACGTTGCTGTTATATCCCAATGAGCTGGCGTCCAACACGGCTGAAGGCGAGGCCAGGGTGATCACAGTCGAATTGGTCAACGCATCCGCGCCTTCCAGGGACAACGTGCCGTTGCTGACGGTGGTATTGCCGGTGTAAGTCAACAGATCAATATAGGCAATGTTGGTAGTGTCAAATAATCCTTCCGATACGACATTGGTCACCAATCCGCCATCCAGGGACAATGTGCCGGAACCGACCTTGGTGAGTGCGGCGATGCGGTTTGCGGCAGCGGTATTATTCTCGATAGCGCCGGCAAACGTTGTGCTTAGGTTATTCCAACCTACGGCCCAAGTGACCGTGCCTGAATCGGCGTTTTGTCCCTGTAGTGCGGTTTGCCCGCCGCCCTCCAATGCTCCAAGATTCATTGTCCCGGCATTTCGGCAGAGGAGCACACCATCGATTCCCAGGTCGAAGGTGGCATTGGTGCTGCCGAAACAACTATTGCCGCCGCCGCTATTAAACCGGAAGCCTGCCGCGTTCGGAGTGACGTATTGAATCGTGCCGGTGAACCCATCAAGGTTTCCGTTCAAAGTATAGGGATTATAGGTGTTGCTGACTATGATGACGCCGGAGCCGGTCCAGTTTCCCGAGCTAATGGGATTACCACCGCTGCCGGACGTGATAATGATCATATTTGTGGTGCCAACAAAGTTAAACGGATTGTTCACGGTAATACCGCCGCTGGGGTAGTACCTCAACACAGAATTGCTCAAGTCGATAGTACCCGTACCCGCGCCACTGGCATTGTTAAGCTGTAAAGTGCTCGCCTCGACAATAGTGGAATTAGTGTAGGAATTGGCGTTATTCAGGATCAATGTGCCGCTATCCACGGCAGTGAGTGTGCCGGGGCCGACGATATTGCCGTTGAGAGTCAACGAAACGCTATTCGAGACATCAAAGATGCCCCCTCCGTTGGTCAAGGTCATGCCATGGTCGGTGCTTCCGGAATTGGCATAGACATTCAACGCGCCGCCATTAAAGATGAGATTGCCAGATCCGAGGAAGCGCCGCCGATACCACTGCCCAATCCGCTATTGGCGATGATCGGGGTGGATAGGACACCACCATCCAGGATGGTCGGTCCAGTATAAGCATTGGTCGTCAAGACGGTCAGGAGGCCATTACTCAGGGTAAGAGAGCTTCCGCCGGTGATGTAACCATTGCCCGTGAAAGTATAGTTGGACGTGGTATTGATGGTCACGGTGCCGGGTGCCACGGAACTGACAATATTGACAGAATTATTGGTCACGCCAGGATTGCTGAAGAGGGCGTTATCGCCAGGAACAAAATAATCCAAGTGACCAGTGCCCTGATTGAGCCAATTGGTGGTATTTTCGACGTCCCAGTTATTCGCCACGGAGTTGCCAAGCCAGACTATGTTGGTTGCCGCGCGGACACTCGTCTGCGCCATAAAATAGATTGTTTCCGCAGTAACACTGTTGGACAACGAGCCGGTGACGCCGCCGGTTACATTGAAATCGGACAAGCTGCCGGAGAAGCCGCCGCTGCCGTAATAAATCAATGGATAGACGCCACCACTTTGCAATCCACCGGTGATGTTAATCGTGTTAGAACCACTAACGGTCAGTCCGCCGGGCGAACTGATGAAGTCGTTGTTCGCGCCGAGCGGATTGCCGGAGAGCCAGAACGCATTGATGGCGCCGTTGGTTTCGATCAGGCCGCTTTGCAGGGTGAGTGTGCCAGTGATAGTATTGCTGCCAGCCTCAATGGTCCCACCGGAGGCGACATAGACAGCACCGGTGACAGTGCCGTAACCACCGAGAGTTTGGCCAGAATTCACGCTATATGGGCTGGTCAGTTCGGAAATGTCATAGGTGGCGCCGCTGGCGATATAAATTCCAGGACTGGCCAAAAGGCCGGACTGGCCGAGGGACAAGGTGCCGGCACTGATCACGGTGTTGCCGACGTAGGTGTTGGTCGCGTCCAGGGTGAGGATGCCGTCGCCGGTCACATTAAGGCCACCATTGCCAATGAGTGGATTGATGAGGGTAATGTTATTAGGGATGCCGGTCATGTCCGCCGTCTGGAAGGTAAAGGTACCGCTGCCAAGTCTCATGGTGGATGAACCCTCCCATGGGGTGGTCGCGCCGAACATACCACCGTTATTCAGTGTCGCGTTCAAGACGACTGCGCCGTTTGAGGAGATACCCTGGCTGCCGATATACATCACGGCTGAATTGGTGAAGTTCACGGTGCCGGCACCTGTGCCGTTGCCCAAAAATAATCCACCGGAGACATTGGTTCCCCCAGTCACTGAAAAGATGTTTAGTGAACCTGACACCGTCGGGTCGGGGTTGATGAGACCGGGATCGGGTATTGCGAAAAAGCCGCTGGTTTGCAAGACACGCGAACCGCGTCCTGAAGTGCCCTGGTTGATGTAGACGTTTCCGACATTCGTCACTATGCCGCCGGCAATCAATACGGTTAAGGAGGAATTACCCTGGCCGCTATTCCCGGCATTCAGATTGGTCATCGTCACCAATCCGTTGTAGATGATGAGTCCCTCGGTGCCGAGGGTGGAGAAGCTGCTGCCGCCTTGCCTGCCGACGACAGTATTTCCCAGGTTGTTCGTGCCACCACTGATAACCAACAGTCCAACCTCGGTTCCTGTGTTATTGTTCACCGCCGTGCTGTTAGCCATCAATACACCGCCGCTATTCGTAAAACTCGCGGTGCCGCTCGCCTTCGATGAAGATCCATAAGATACATCCAATGCGCCGTTGATGGTCAAAGTCGAGCCAGCAGTCATCGCACCCGATGCGTTTGTGCTCAAAGTAACATTGCCGTTAACAGTGACATTGGCTCCTGCGTTTAAAAAGAGTTTGTCACCGCCCGAATTGATTGCCTCGGCAATGCCGGTGCAACTAAACATGTCGGTGTTCACATTGAGGACGCCACTGTTCGTCAATATCCCGAAACCACCGTTGGTCATCTCCAAATTGTAACTCACGTTCGTGCCCGGACCGATCAAGGCATTGGTTCCCGGTCCCGGTACGCCGAGGTCCCAGTTGGTGTCGGCGTTCCATTCACCGCCAGTGGTGGGGCCGATGTAATTGGCAGTCAACTGCGCCTGGCTTGTTGCCGGAGTGAGCGCCAGCAGCAAGGTGCCCAGGGATACAATTTGGAGAAGGTTTTTTGCGCGCATGGGATGAGTTAACGGTTGATTTTGGTTTGTTCGCGTCAATCACCGCCGTCCGTTTCCAAAACATCCGTGAGGACGCAGAGAGAACATGAAAGGCTATGGCCCTCCATCCGGTCAGGTGATTAGATTGATGATAATAAACCTTATTTTGCGTAAGAAGTCCATCGGATGTTTATCCGAGACTGCATAATATGCATAGCCAAAACTGGTGACATTTCCGGGCATAAATCTAGTTATTCAGCGCCGCTTCCACTGGATCGCCGCCAGCCGCCGGCTCGGATTTAATAATGCGCCCCGCCTTGCCCAATGATTTCAATTCCGCAATCAGCGCCCGATCCACGGCATCCCGATGCAGCGAGCACCCCGCGTCCCGGACAATTTTTCCCCAGGCATCAACCGGCGTATCCACAGTCACGGGGACCGGTGGCTGAAGAAACGGCGCCGTGGCAAAGACAGCCGGACCGCCGGTGTTGCTGAAGTCGTCGTTGGAAATCAGCCGCCCATCCAGGCGCCCATCGGCATTCATGGCCGCGTAGTTGTCCTTTTGATAAACATGGTCCGTCGCGGTGAACAGGCCCACGAAATGGGCGTTCGACGACGGGCCTTTGATGAAGTAATTGCCGATGACATCCAGTTGATGGTCGGCTTCGGAATGGCCGCCCACCAGGCCGTTGACGCCCCAGTTATAGACGACGTTGTTGATATATTGAACGGTGCCTTTGGCCTTGGGATTGCGGCTGTCATTATCGATCCACAGATTATGGCTGAAGGTGATATTGGTGACCGTATCCACCAAAGCGCCGAACTTCTGCGGGTCGATGCCCTGGCCGAAAATGCAGTTCTGGAAGGTGATGTCGTGGCTGCCGTGGGTCAATCCCAGGCAATCCCATCGGCCCCATTCCACCGAAACATGGTCAAAGATCATCTCGCCGCCATCCACGATGTTGACCGAGCATTTGCCGCGGTCGCCGTTGATGCCTTCGCGGAAACGCAAATAGCGGACGACGATATTCGTGGACTCGCTGAACGAGATGGAATGGCCGTAAAGGGTGATGCCATCGCCCGGCGCGGTTTGTCCGAGGATGGTCACATCACTGCTGACGGCGACGTTTGAGCTCAAATGAATGACACCGCCGACGGCAAAAGTAATGGTGCGATGCGGCGCGCTCACGGCCTCGCGGAACGTGCCCGGGCCGGAATCAGCCAGGTTGGTGACGGAATAAGCCTGGCCGTCATTGCCGCCGCAGGCCAGCGCGCCGAAACCTTCGGCGCCTGGAAAGGCAGTTGTGGGCGCGCACGCCGCCGGAAAGGTGATGGCCAGGCCGAACAGGGCCAAGACGGAAAGGAGGTGAATCTTCATCCTTGGATGTTCGATGTTGAATGTTGAATGTTGAATATTTCCTTTCAGTTCTTTGTGTTCTTTTGCGGCTACAGTTTTATTTGTTTTGCTCTAGCGTCAGGAATTATGCCCGGCCAATTTCATCGCCGCCTCCGTGCGGGAATGCACGTGGAGTTTCTCATAAACCGAGGTCACGTGAGTGCGAACCGTGCTCATGCTGATGCCGAGCTGGTCGGAAATTTCCTTATACAAATAGCCCTTGGCGAGCAACTTGAGGATTTCCGTCTCGCGGCCGGTGAGTTGCCGCAATTCCTCCGAGGGCTTTCCCGATTTGTTAAAATAGTTGATCACCTTCCGGGCGATCGAGAGAGACATCGGCGCGCCCCCGGCCTGGACCTGTTGCAA
The DNA here is from genome assembly GCA_963797825.1 of uncultured Verrucomicrobiae bacterium. Lineage (GTDB taxonomy): Bacteria > Verrucomicrobiota > Verrucomicrobiia > Limisphaerales > UBA11358 > UBA11358. Next base: position 17,710 of record CAWCRR010000059.1, on the reverse strand, counting down.
AGCCTGCACCAATTCCTCCCAGGGCATGTTCTTGAGCAGATAACCATTGGCGCCCGCTCGCAATGAATCAAAGATCTTGTCCCCGTCATCGTAGGTCGTGAGCATCAACACCTGGACCTTGGGCATGCGCTCCTTGAGTAGGGACACGCACTCGATGCCGCTCATGCCTTCCAGATGGATGTCCATCAGGACCACGTCGGGATTCTCGTGGGGGATGCGCTTCAAAGCCTCTTCACCCGTGGCATGGGCGCCCACGCAGCGCAAGCCCGGGGCCGAGCCGAGCCACTCCACGAGGCTCTCCCGCATCTCGGGCTGGTCTTCAACAATGGCTATCGTAATGCTCATGCAATCTCTGTGGTGCAAAGAATGTAATCCAAAGCCGCCGCCAGAGTCATCGGATAAAAGTATGATGCCTGCTGATTGGCCGCAAAAGACCGTGGAGATCGCAAAGCCGCTTGTCTTCTTTTGTGTTTTTGCAGTCCTTTGTGGCCGCAGTTTAATTTGTTTTGCTCTAGAAATCCTTCGGATGAATTGCCAGTCCGGGTTTAAGCAAATCCTGGTCAAATGCAACAGCCTTGCAATCCAACCATTCCGCGAGCGCCGCAAATTCGGCGTCGTAGGCGGAAAGCCCGTGCGCTTCGGCCAATCTTAAAACCGCCGTCGTTGAAACATCAAATGTTTCGACCACGCTTGCGGCAAATATAAAAGCGGAGTTGGCGGCGGCGACGCCGATTTTTCCCTGCCTCATCATTCCCAGGACCGCATTGCGAAATTCGCTTTGCCAAATCACCGGCGCGGTCCAATCGCCGTCCCTTTTGTGGACCGCCAATGCCAGGGCGGAATTGTCCGTCTTGCAGGCCAGCGCGAGGATCAAATTGGTGTCGGCGACAATCAATGCTCCGCCTCTGTCCAGGTGAGCACGTCTTTCATGGCCACTTCGCCTTTGAATAGTGCGTGAATCCGCCGCGCTTCTTTCACCACTTCCTCATGCGGACGCCGGCGCCGCAAACCGGACTCAATCAGAAACATCGCCTGTTTTTCCTTGCTCCTCCGCGCAGCCTGCGCGGATTGGACAAGGCGCTCATGAATTTCGTCCGGCAAATCTCGAATTAAAAGCGTCGCCATATAGCAAAATGATAACACAAGTTTTGCGCACCGTCCAGGAAGGAAATGCCTGCCCTGTTCCAATCAATTCCAATGAATTCCAACGAATTCCAACGAATTCCAATCAATTCAGTTTCTCCAGCAGGCTGCGGAAGTTTTTGCGGGCGGTTTCCCAGCTCAATTGTTCTTTCTTGGCCGGCCAATCCAACGCGGCCATGTAGTTCTGCCCGGCGCGTTGTTTGCGGACTTCGTCTTCAAGTTTCTGCGTTCTTTGCAGTTGAAAATCAGGTAACGTTCCGCCGGTTTTGCTTCTGAAGAGGCTGTGGACGCGGTAAAATCAAGTCAACTTGTGCCCGACATAAATAAATGTCCGCAATGTGGCACGTCAATCTCTGCCAACGCGCCGGCGGGTCTTTGTCCTGCCTGCCTGCTCGAGCAGGGTGCGGCGGCGGATACCGTGACCGACGCGAAACAGCCACCGTTTCAACCGCCATCTGTCGCCGAACTGGCCGCGAAATTTCCTCAACTCGAAATTCTCGAACTCATCGGCCAGGGCGGCATGGGCGCGGTTTACCGGGCGCGACAGAAAGAGCTGGACCGGATCGTGGCGCTGAAAATTCTTCCGCCTGGCATCGGCGAGGAGGCTGCGTTTGCCGAGCGCTTCGCCCGCGAAGCCAAGGCGCTGGCGAAATTAAACCACCCTGGCATTGTCACGCTTTACGAGTTCGGCCGCGCGGACGGCCTGTTTTATTTCCTCATGGAATTTGTGGACGGCGTGAACCTGCGGCAATTGCTCCGGGCTGGGCGTGTTTCGCCGCGCGAGGCGCTGGCGATTGTCCCGCAGATTTGCGACGCGCTCCAATTCGCGCACGATCTCGGTGTAGTCCACCGCGACATCAAGCCGGAGAATATCCTGCTCGACCGCCGCGGTCGCGTGAAAGTCGCGGATTTTGGTCTGGCAAAAATTGTCGGGAACGATGGTCGGGCTGGCCTGTCGGCGAGCCAGGGGGAGCCGCCGCCCTCGCCGGCGAATTGACTGGCGCGGGCCGGGTGATGGGCACGCCGAGTTACATGGCCCCGGAGCAAAAGGAACATCCCGATGCCGTGGACCATCGCGCGGACATTTACGCGCTGGGCGTGGTGTTCTACCAGATGCTCACCGGCGAACTGCCCGGCCAACAACTCCAGCCGCCGTCGTCAAAAGTCCATATCGACGTGCGCCTGGATGAAATTGTTCTGCACGCTTTGGAGAAAAAGCCGGAACTCCGTTACCAGCAGGTTAGCGAAGTGAAAACGATGGTGGAAACCATCGTGGCGATGGATCCCGGTCCGATGGCGCCTTCTGCTCAACCTCAACCTTCCCCTCAAACCATGAATGCAAAAAGCATCAAATCATTCGGGCGCTGGGCGGTCATGTTTGCCGGTGTGGCTACCTGCGTTGTTTTGGCCGTGTTGGCCATCCTGCTTCTTTTCAAAAACCAAATTTTGCTCGGGCCGCTCGATTCCGATGCGGCGAGTGCCGGCGCAAACTGGTTTCCGGACTCGAAAGGGGGAGGCTCCGTGTCGGTTGATTTCAACGACCCGGCGAATAAGGGTAGTTATGATTTTGCGCTCAACAACACCAGCAACTACGTGGCCGATGTGGATAATTACGCGGACTGGCGTTGCCCAAATTTTTCTCTTGGCCCGGCTGCCGGCGGAGCGAGGCCCATCACCCTTTCCTTTGCCTACAAGCTCCCGGACCTCGTGGCCGCGAAAAACAACTTGCGCGTCCAGTTATGCTTCTGGGATTCAACCGGCAACAACTTCTTGGGGGAGCGAGATATTGATGTAGGCGCCTACTCCGGCGATTCAACCATGACCCGCTATCGAACACTGACAATCAACGGCATCATGGTTCCGCCGAAAGCCCAGACGATGTATATTGCCATCCTTGCCAATGTAAATCCTGTCCTGCTGTGGGCTTCGGGCACCGGACGGTTTGCCAACATTTCCGTCACAACCACGGCGCATTCTTTGCTTTTGAGGTCTTGTGCCAGCACTGGCGCCTTAATGGTCTCATACGCTTTGATCGTTCTGCTGGTCCTCTTTTGGCGTCGAAGCGCGCCAGCCATTTCATTCAGTCCAATGGAGTCTTCCGATCAATCACAATCTTCCCCTCAAACCATGAATGCGGACGCCATTGAATCAGTCTGGCGTGGGGCCGCCATGTTTGCAGGCATGGCCGTTTGTGTGGTTCTCGCTGGTTTTGCCATCCGGTTCCTTCTCGAAAATCACGTCATGCTCGGGCCGCCTGATTCCAATGCTTCGAGTGCTGGTGCAAACTGGATTCCGGACACGAAAGGCGAAGGCTCCGTGTCGGTTGATTTTACCGACCCGGCCACCAAGGGTGGCTGGGATTTCGTGTTCAGCAATGCCGTTGCCGGTCCGGCGAACAATGCGGAATGTCGCTGCCCGCTGTTTCCACTTGGACCCGCGGCCGGGGGAGCAAGACCGATCACCTTTTCCTTCGCTTATAAACTTCCCAATGTTGTAACCAATAGAAACAACATCCATGTCCAATTGCGTTTCTTCGATTCGACCTACACTGGTTTTATATCCGAGCGGGTCATTCCTGTGGGCGCACGCACGGGCGACTCGGGCATGACCGATTACCGGACCATCACGGTTACCGGCATCAAGGCTCCGCGGAAAGCCCAAATGGCTGATGTTTGGGTCAACGCCAACATCTTTGAACCCTGGGCTTCGGGCACCGCGCAATTCGCCAACATTTCTGTTGCCACCCAGCCGCGCTCGTGGTCCTTCAAAGTTAGCGTGACGGCAGCGATGTTATTTGGCATTTGCCTTTTGTTTTGGCCATTGATTTATTTTGGGCGCAAACGGCCAGCCACTTGAAAGGCCATGATCAATGAAGCGTGCTCATCGGGTTGCAAGACTGGCTAAAGGCATTTGACTCCGGAACATACAACATCGGCTTCGACCGCGCCGGGCGACATCTTCGCCACGACGCAGTGGACGGTCGTGCTCGCGGCGGGCAACCGGGCGACCCCGCAGTCTGATTTGGCGCTGGAGGAATTGTGCCGGGCCTATTGGTTCCCGCTCTACGCTTACGTGCGGCGGCGCGGCTATACCCGGGAGGACGCGGAAGATTTGACGCAGGCTTTTTTCGCGCGCTTCCTTGCCAGGAATTATCTGGAGGGCTTGAGTGCGGAGCGCGGGCGGTTTCGCGCGTTTTTGCTGGTGTCATTGAAACATTTTTTGGCCAACGAATGGGACAAATCGCAACGCCAGAAACGCGGCGGGAAGATCACGCACCTGTCTCTCGATTGGCAGACCGCCGACACGCAATTTCAAGTGGCCGCCACCCACGAGCCAACCCCCGACCGGGCGTTCGACCGCGAATGGGCGGTGGCCCTGCTGGCCAAAGTCATCGAACGGCTGCAGGCCGAAGGCGAGGCGGAGGGAAAGGGGAAACAGTTTGAGCAGTTAAAAGTTTTCCTCACGGTGGGCAAAGGTGAATTGTCCCACGCCGAGGCCGCGCAAAAACTCGGCATGAACGAGACCGCCGTCCGCGTGGCGGTGCATCGGCTGCGCAAACGCTATCGGCAACTTCTCCGCGACGAGATTGCGCAAACGCTGGCTGATGCCGCCGACGTGGACGAGGAAATGCGCGCGCTGTTCGGCGCATTTTCGGGGTAAAGGCGAGGCGGTTGGCGCACCGTGATTGGTCAAAGAAAGGCGCGAGGTGCGGGACATTGGGTGCAACTCCATAGGGCGGCATCTTTGTAGTTTACGCAACCAAATTTACCTTAGCTCCATCGATGCGGCATCTTCCGTTTGCTTTCCGGATGATGTCGCTCCTGACGGAGCTTAGAACGAGGTTGAATTGATTTCTACAAATATGCCGCGCCTACGGCGCTATTCAGGGTCTCACGGAGCTTCCGTCTTCGCCAAGGCTACGACGAGACAGGCGACCCTCCGGGCGAGTCGGACGACGCAGCGCGTCGTCCCTACCATGGGGAAAGGCACGGCTCACGAGTACTTTCGCCCCACCGGCGCGCATCCCGCAGTCGCGGGACGTCCTACCTCAGAGAAGACAAAAACATTTTTTGGGCGGTGTGGGTTGTTTCAGGGTCTCGCGGAGCTCGACCCTCCGGGCATTTATGCCAGTTTGTCGAGAAGGCTGCGGAAGTTTTTGCGGGCGGTTTCCCAGCTCAATTGTTCTTTCTTGGCCGGCCAATCCAACGCGGCCATGTAGTTCTGCCCGGCGCGTTGTTTGCAGACTTCGTCCTCGGCGGCGCGCTTGAAAGCGTCGGAGTCGAAGGGCGGGACGTACCGGACAAAATCGCCGAAGACGGCCGGATAACAATCGAGTTTGTAGGCCAGAACGGGCACGGCGGAAACAATCGCTTCCCCCACGACGATGCCCCAGCTTTCATAACGGCTCGGCATCAAAAACAGGCGGCTGCTTTTGAGCAGGCGGAATTTTTCATCCTCGGAAACCATCCCGCTGAAAGTCACGTTTTCCGAAAGGCCCCTCTGTTGGATGACCGGTTCGAGCCATTTTTTGCTGTTGCCGATGACGACCGCCTTGAAATCCGGCAATTGTTGCTTGAGCCAGGCAAAGGTGGACAATAAGTCGTCGATGCCTTTCTGGGGATGGACGCGGCCGGTCCAGGCGACGTCGAATTGTTTGGGCTGCGCGGGGATGCGGTCGGCGGTCATCGCATCGCTGCCGTTGGGAACAAACCACAAGTCGGATTCGCGATAACCGAACCGCAGCAGGTAATCCTTTATCTCCGGATGGCTGTACGTGACGATGCCGCCCGGACAATTCCGGAACCAGCGCAATGAAATCTGCTGGCTCAACCAAAAATAAAATGAGTTTAGCCGGGTCGAGGTGACATCGGCGCGCTGCCGGAACAACACCTGTTTCAAGGTCGGCGCCATCATCCCGACATACAAAATCTTCCGGCGCGCGGGGCAACGGATCATCGGGATGGTATCGAACCAGAAATCCGACATGGCATAGGCGATGTCGTCCGGGCTGATCTCCTTGAGGTGCGGAAAGGTTCCAAACATGCGGCGTCCGAAATCCCACAAGAGCCGGAGTTGGCCGGATAATTTGGAGACATCGCCGAGATGGCCTGGGGCGGAATCGGTGAGGGTATAATTTTTTGGCAGGCGCCAGCGCTCGAGATATTTGGGCAGGGCATGGCCGCCAAAAAAATGGATGGGGTGGCCCGCCTGGATGCCGCCGGTGGCCGTGAAATAGAAGTAAACGTCACCCCCGGCCATGCTTTCGTCATAAATATCATTGACGAAGCAGACCAATCGCGGATGGATGGGATTGGGTGTCACGGCATCAAACACGGGACGACTTGCCGGCTGTGACGACGGTAGAATTTAAAATCAGCATCCAGGGTGATGATGATTGGTTCGGGCAGCGTTTCGGTCATGCGCACCAGGCAGGCGTCGGCCAGACTCATCGGCACACCGGCATGTTTGGCACGCAGGTCGAGCACCGGAAGCAGTTCATCGGTAAGATTGAACGCGAGCCGCAAATGTCCGCGACGCAAAAGCTGTTCCAGTGCGAGCGCGTGGGGCGGATGCAAAAGAAAAAAAGTCTCGGAGAGAACGGCGTCGCAGGTGAGCCACGGCAAAGGCTGGCGGGCGAGCGTCTCACGCGCCCAGACATGGTGTTCTTCGCGCGGGTCGAGCAGCGCCGCCAGCGGGCCGCTGTCAATGACGCAGTTTTTTTCCACGAATGATTTCCGCCAGTCTTTGTTTTTTCGGCGAGCGAAACCGCGGCGGTCCGGCAGGAACTTTGGCCTGCCAGCTTTTCCGCAAAATGTCGCCGATCACTTCACGCGTGCTTTCACCGAAATCGGCGGCGCGCCGGGGTTGATGCAGGCGTTCGCGCACCACGTCGGATTTTGAGACGCGGCGCAAAGCCGATTCGTGCTCAATCTCGGCGACGAGAACATCCGGCAATCGAATGGTCAAACTTTTCACGCAAAAAACGTAAGACAATAGCGGCGTTAGCGCAAGACAAAACGCGGAAAACATCCAACATCCAACCCGCCTTCGCCTGGCTTCCGCCACCGCTGAAAGCTATGGCGAGACAAGCCGGCGCGGCAGGCATTCAACATTCAAGGGGGTTCTCCGGCGCGGGAGGATCACGATGTTGTTTCATCTGCACGAGCCAGGTGACGAAGAGAACGGCAAAGGCTATTCCAGCAGCGACGGGCATGGTATGCACCAGCGCGTTGGCGTTTTTCCCAAAAATGAACAAGACCACCCAATAGCCAACCCCGAGCGCTCCATACAACACTGAAATTTTGGTCCAGCGGCTGGCGAGCGCCCACATGGCCATCGCCCACGAAAGGCCGACGAAAGCCATGGTGACGGAGAACGGTTCGAGCATGGCGGCGGCTTCGGGCGTGTATTTGCCAAGAATTTTGAGGCATAGCGTCCGAAAAACCATGAGGAAGGCGACGCCGCATCCCAGAACGATGGTATAAAGGCCGAGCAGTTTTAATTGCTCGCGCAAGGCGCCCTCATGGTGATGATGGCTGCGGGAACGATGGGTAAAGAGAACGGTAAGCAAAGGGCCAACGGCGAGTGGCAGGTTGCGCGCGAAAACGCCGGCGGCGACAAAGGCGGCCAGATCGTTAGAATGGGACGGGATGGAACGCTGTGCGACGAGCAAATCGCCCTGGGTGAAAAAATAATTGCCGATGGAAAATGCCCCGGCCACGGTGAGGAACTGGACAAATTCTGCCGTCCAAGGGGACACGGATTCAGCCTTACGCGAGAGGTCTTTCCGCCATGCGAGCAAGACCAGATTGGAAAAAAGCATGAAAGCCGAAGCCAGCACACCGACGATTGCCAGCGGATGCAGCACGGTCAAAGCTCCAAACGCCAGCCGCAGGATGACCGCCAGAAGACCAATGGCGGCGAGCCGGTTGAACCATCCCAGCCCCTGGCACAAGGAGTTGACGAAGGTGCCCCAACACATCATCAAAACGACGCAAAACGCGGCGAATGCCAGAATGGCGGGAAAATGGAAAAAGTGGCTCAAGGGGACGATCAAAATCGTGGCCGTGACGCAAGCGCCGATGGTCAGATGAAAAAGGAATTTGCGGCAGCCCGCGAAAAGGCCCAATAAACGAGCGTCATCCCCGCTGTAGTGAAATCGCGCGATGTAATGGGCCACGGCATAGGTGGCGGCATTCATGGGCAAATTGAACAACAAAACCAGACCAAGAGTGGTGTTGACCAGCCCGAATTGATAGTCGTCCAATCGGTGGCGCATGAGGATTTGAAAGGCAAAGTTTCCCACGGCCACAAATATATTGGCGGCGGAAAAAATGATGCCGCTCTGCAAGAGGCTCCTCTTTGCCGGGCGAACGCCCGATGGTACTGCTGCCGCATCCGCGCTCATGGTTTTGACTGCCGGTTCATTAATATGAACCAATAGCTTCATTGGGATGAGGGCAGTGGCGCAAGCAATTTGTGGGGAGATTACGGAGGATAGAGGATGAAACAACATCCAACATTCAACATCCAACATCCAACATTCAACCTGAATGTTGAATGTTCGATGCTTTCCTTTGCTCTTTGCGGTTAAACGACTCCATTCCCTCGCCCCGCCTTCCTTTCCCAGTTCATTGAATGTTGGATGTTGGATGTTGGATGTTGGTTTTTCCCCAGTCCATGAAAAGGATCAGGTTGTCTTCCCTACAGCCCCTTCATCACCCGCGCCATTTCAAGCGCCGTCTGCGCCGCTTCCGTGCCGCGATTGTGTTTCTTCCCCAGGCAACGGACTTTGGCGTGTTTCACCTTGTCAAACATGAACACGGCGTGGATGACTGGAATCCGGTGGAGCACTTGGATCTGCGCCAGCGCATGGGTCACCCCCCAGCCGATATGTTGCGCATGGCTGGTCTGGCCCTGAAAAATGCAGCCAAGACAGATGATCGCGGAATAACGCCCGCGCATACGTTGCGCCAGTTTGGAAACCGCCGCCGGAATCTCAAACGCGCCCGGCACGCGTACAATGCGCAGATGCGCCCCCGCCTTGATCAATTCCTCGCGCGCCGCGTGCAACATGGCGTCCACGTATTCCCCGTTGTAACGCGAGGCGACGATGGCGAAAGTGCCGCTGGATCGGATGGCTTTGGTTGTGACGGCCTTAAGCATTTTAAGATGATGCTGGGTTACAATTTTTCCGGATGTTGCATCAATTCAGAAATGCGCTGGAGCAAACGTCCAGCCGCGCCGCCATCCAGCACACGATGGTCGAAGCTCAAGGTGAGATTCGCCTCCATGATCGGCACGAACTGGCCTTTGCTGGAATCCCAGTGCGGTTCGTGGCGCGCGGCGCCCATCCCCAGCACCAGGGTCTGCTCCGGCAGCGGGATGGGCGTGGCCCATTCCAATCCAAACGTGCCAAAATTCGACACGGTGGCGATGGATGCGCCGGTGGCGTTTGCGGGCAATTTCCGCTGGCGCGCCAGTTCCACCAGCTCGCTGTATGGCTCGATCAAATCCTTCAACAATTTTTTGTCCGCATCGCGGATGACCGGAACCAGCACGCCGTCCTCGGCCTCCACCGCGAAACCGATGTCGATGGACGAGGGATGGACGATTTTCATGCCCACGAGACGCCCGGCGGGTTTGCTGTTTTCTGCCAATGCGACCGCCAGCGCCCGCAAGGCGCAAAGCGCCGGCCCGGGTTTTGGCCTCGCCGTTTTACGGTAGGCAAAAAGAGGATCGAGGCATACCGGCATGCCCACGTTGGCGATGGGCGCGTCCAGCTTCGGCGCATGGCATCGGCCACCGAAACGCGCATGGACGAGGCGTCGCTCATCTTGTGCTGCTCCAGCCGGGCGATGAATTTTTCAAAATCCTCGATCGTCACGCGCCCCGCCGCGCCGCTGCCGGCCACCCCGGCCAAATCCGCCGCGCTGAGACCCAGATCGGTCATGCGCGCCTTGAGACGCGGCGATAAATAACTTGCGCCGGCGGCGTTTGCCGGCACCGGCAACCCGCGTACCGTCGGCTGCACCCGTGTGCCGCTGCCATTGGCGTCTGATTTGGAAATGCGGTCGGTATCTGAAGTTTTCGGCGGCGGCGCATCCAGCCCGAGGCGCGCAGCCTCCTCTTTGGTCGCTTCGATGTAGCCGAGTACGGCGCCGACCGCGTAACTCTCGTTCAATTGCGCGGTGATCTTTTCAATCCTGCCGCCGCAGGGCGAGGTGACGGTCATCGTGGCTTTGTTTGTTTCCACCTCGATCAAATTTTGATCCGCCGCGACCATGTCGCCGGGCTTGAACAGAAACGCGACGATGTTGGCCTCGGCGATGGACTCGCCAAGTTGCGGCATGATGATGGGAATTTGCGGCATAAATCAAAAATGCGGCGATGATAGATTCTTCGCTTTATTGTGGACGTGGCGAATCATATTTACGAGCGACGCAAATCCCAGGTGGCAGTCTATCCTCCATCTTCCATCCTCGATCTTCGTTTTTGTATAATTGCGGGTATTCATTTCTCCTGGAGGTTCTACGCGCGTAGTAAATCCCTCGCTGCCGCCGCCACGCTCCGGGCCGTCGGCCGGTGCGCGGCCCAGAGATTCGGGTGATACGGCACTGGCGTGTCCTTGGCGTTGAGCCGTTGTGGCGCCGCGTCCAGCAACCCGAATCCTTCGCTCGTCACGCGCGATATGATCTCCGCCGTGACGCCGCCCCATGGCCACGCTTCGCCGACACAAAGCAATTTTCCCGTCCGCGCCACGCTGGCCATGATGGTGTCGGTATCGAGCGGTTTGACCGAGCGCAAATCCACCACTTCGATCTCCCACCCTTCGGTGGAAAGGTCCCTCGCGGCTTCCAGCGCTTCATGCACCATGGCGCTGTAAGTAACGATCGTCAGGTCGCGGCCTTCGCGGGCGATCCGCGCCTTGCCCACAGGCAACGCTTCCGCCGGCAATTTCTCCGCCTTCAAATGGTAATAAAGAAATTTGTGCTCGCAAAAAATCACCGGGTCGTCGAGCGCAACTGCCTCCAATAACATCGCATACGCGTCCTCCACCGTGGCCGGCGTCAGGACGATCAGGCCCGGATAATGCGCATAAATTGCCTCGATACATTGGCTGTGGAACGGCCCGCTGCCCGACGTGCCCCCGAACGGAAGGCGCACAGTGATGGGACAGGGGATTTTTGTGCGCCAAAAAAGCGTGGCGGCCTGGTTGACAATCTGGTTGAAACCAACGGTGGAAAAATCGGCGAACTGCATCTCGATGATCGGCCGCATCCCCTCGATCGCCGCGCCCACAGCCATGCCCATCATGGCATCCTCCGAGATCGGCGAATCCAGCACGCGCCCGGGAAATTCCTGCGCCAGGTTTTTCGTGGCCTTGAAAGCGCCGCCAAAAGCGCCGACATCCTGCCCATAAATGAAGACACGCGGATCATCGCGCAAGGCCTGCGCCTGCGCTTCGCGGATGGCTTCGAGGTATGTCAGGCTCATGTTATTATCGGCTCAACGCCCTTCAGCCCCTTCGTTCAAACGTTGGGTCGAGATGGCTTGCCATTCTTCGGCGAACGGGTCCGGCGCAGGTTCGCGTTGCACCTGGGCGACGGCTTCTTCGATTTCGTGGATGATTTCGTTCCGCAACATTGCGACCCGCGATGGCGCCATCCATTTTTGTTGCAACAAATAATCTTCGGCGACCTTGAGACAGTCACGGCCCAGCGGAGAATTCTTTAATTTGGGGTCGATGTAATCGGACGGGTCGTGCTCGCCGTGTCCGCAGAGCCGGAGCAGATTGGCCGTCACCAATTGGGGACCACCACCATTGCGCGCGCGCGAAACGGCCTCACCCAGCACTTTCAAGCATGCCGCCAGATCGGTGCCGTCCACGGTTTGCACTTCCACCCCATAACCCGCGGCTTTATCCGCCAGACTCTCGCACGCAAATTGGAGCGTGGTCGGGGTGGAATAAGCATATTGATTGTCGGCAATCACCAAAATGAGCGGCAATTTCTCGACGCCCGCCTGATTAAGGGCTTCGTGGAATGCACCCGTGGAGGTCGCGCCATCACCGATGCAGGCGGCCCCGACCGTTCCGGAGATTTTTTTCAACCGGCGCGAAAATAAAATTCCGTTCACCACCGAAATCATCGCGCCCAGATGGCTGACCATCGGCAGATAGCCCTCATGCGGCTTGCCACGATGGACATTGCCGTCGCGTCCGCGCATCGGGCCGAGCGCCGAACCGAGATAAGTCCGGACGGCATCCAGGACGGTTTCCCCAAAGGCCAGCCGGCCCGCGGCATCGCGGATCAACGGCGCAAAGACGTCGCCTTTTTTCAATGAAATTCCGATGGACGCGCTCAACGCTTCCTGACCGCGCCCGAGGAAAACGCCGCCATGGATCTTTCCCGCGCGGTAGAGGGCGGCAAATTTTTCATCGAGCAGGCGCGCCAGCAGCATAAAACGGTAGGCAGAGACATGAAGCTCCTGCGTACTGGCGGAACTATTTTGCGGCCTGGCTTCGAGCACCGTTTGCAGCATGGAACAATCTTAGTTTAATCTCTTTAGACCGGCAATCCAAACTTCAGCACCGTAGCGGCAGCCATCCTGGCTGCCGTAGAGCCGGGCTTCCTGCCCGGCGGAAAGAGGCGAGAATCATACGATTTTTTCGCCTGCATTGGGACCATGAACCGGTTCGGTGTCCCGCCTTCAGGCGGCCGCGTAAACGCGCGACTCCAAACGGTCGGTTCATGGAGAGCCTCCACTCGATTTTTCGCCTGCATTGGCACCATGAACCTGCCGTATGCCATCTGGCCTTCAAATGACGGTGAACGTCCTCTCGCCGTTCCCTCTCCCCGGGGGAGAGGGCCAGGGTGAGAATTCCCCGATTCGTTTCGCGCATTGAATCCTTGAACCAGTCGCTTGCTGCCGTGTATTAGAGCTACAACGAGCATCCTCCTGCTGTTCCCTCTCCGCTCCCATCGGATGGGAGGGGAGAGGGTCAGGGTGAGGTGAGGGTCCGCAGGGTTCATGGGGAGGGGAGGTCGGGGCAAACATAAACCAGAGACTACCCCTCTCTTTCCCTTGAGGTTCATGGAGAGCCTCCACTCGATTTTTCGCCTGCATCGGGGCCATGAACCTGCCGCATCGACTTGGCATTGAACAACAGTTGATGTCCTCTTCCTGTTCCCTCTCCGCTCCCATCGGATGGGAGGGGAGAGGGTCAGGGTGAGGTGAGGGTTCCCCAAGGTTCATGGAAAGTACCGACCTCCAAGAATGGACGTGCATTGGGGCCATGAACCGTTTTATGAAAGGCACACCCGCCAGCTTCCTCCCTCTCCCCTTAACGGGGAGAGGGACCGAGGGTGAGGGGTGAGATAACAGAAAGGCCCACTTCCCGTCTCAGCCGGTTCATGGGTAGATGCCCGACGCTACGCGCCCAGTTCTTCCACCAAATCTTCCACCACCCAGTTTCCACCCTCCGATTGCAGTTCATCGGCCGCGTTTCCATGCCTCCAAACGGCATAGCGGATCGCCTGCCCGGACTCCGGCTGCAATCCCGGCTGCGCCAGAAACCCGGCGATGAGACCGCTCAAGACATCCCCGCTGCCGCCCTGGGCCAGATGCGGGTTGCCGGAGGGATTGGTGAAAATCTCGCCCACGCTTCGGCCCACCAGGGTCTGGTGCCCTTTCAAAACCACCCAGCAATTGCCGTATCGGCGGGAAATCTCGCGCAACGTCTGCACGCGGGCCGCTTGGACTTTTGAGCTGGTGGATGCGGCCATCCGCGCGGCTTCCCCGGGATGCGGTGTCACCACGCGAATAAGATTCTTTGGCAGGGCCTGGGCCGGAATCCAATCCATGGCGTTGGCGTCGGCGATAATCGGGTGCGGAAAATCACGCCACAAACGGCGCACCATGTTTTTCAAATCATCCGGCACATCCGCCGCCGCAAGGCCCGGACCAAACAAAATGGCGCTGGCTTTATCAAACTGCTTGGCGTCAGGCTTCCAGACACTGACCATCGGCGATTGCAATTGCGCCGCGATGGGATGATAGCTCGCTTCCTGGGGGAACACCGTGATGAGACCCGGCTGTGCCCGTTGCGCCCCTTTCGCGGCCAGTACCGCCGCGCCGTGGAACCCCGCGCTGCCCGCAACGATTGCCAGGTGTCCAAATGAACCTTTGTGCCCGGCAACGGAGCGGGCCGGGGGAAAATGTTTAAAATCGTCCGGCAGCGTCCAATTCACTTCGGCGTTGACCGGGCAAGGCGCCAGTCCGACGCTGTCCAAAACCTCCAGCCGCCCGACAAATGGCCAGGCGGATTGCGCCAGCATCCCGGTTTTGGGCGCGCCAACCGTCAGCGTCAGATTTGCCTGGATCGCCGCGCCCATCGGCTCGCCGGTTTCGCAGTTCAAACCGGAGGGGACATCGACGGCCAGGACGGAAATTTTTGAGGCATTGACCGCGGCAACGATTTTTTGCCAGTCATCGTCCAGCGGCCGGTCCAGGCCGATGCCAAAAAGGCCATCGATGATCAACTCGAAATCTTTTCCAAGGAATTCCTGAAGTTTCGGCAAATCCGCCGCGGGTGAAGCCACCTCGAGCATCTCGACCTTGCGGTCCTCCAAAAATTCCGCGGCCGCGCGGGCATCCGCGCCGTTGTTGCCCTTGCCGGCGAGGACCAGGATCGCGTCCGCCGCGCGGGTCAGTTTTCGGACGCGCTTGGCGATCCGTTTGCCAACACGGCGGATCACTTCGGCTTCGGTTTGGCCGCTTGCCCAGGTGGCGCTTTCCCAGGCGCGCATTTGGGAAATAGAAATGACTGGAACAGGCACGCCTCCAGTCTCCAGTTTCCAGTTTCAACTTTCAAGTTTTTAACCAAGGCGTGCTTTCAAAAATCCGATTGTTTAAGCGCCGGATGGCGCGACCGATAGTAGCCCATGGTGAAACCGTGGGTTCACAGGCAAAAATGATTCAAGCCCCCGGCAGGGGCGGCAGAACCCCATGGACCGACTCGACTCACGCACCGTAGCGCGGGTTTCCAAACCTGTCCACCCTCCGCAGTACTGTCCACCCTCCGCAGAAATGCTTCGGAGGACGGCTACGGGGGACGGGCTGTGTCGCCGATTTCCAAATCGGCAGCGCGCTCGACCCCTTGCGGCCCGCCCCGTTGACTCATTGAAAAAAGACACCGGAGGGTTCTGAGTAAGCAGGTCATTTTAGACTCATTTTCCGGCTGGGAAAAGTTTATACAATTTGTGGTTTTCGTTAGCGAGTTAAAACGAGCAGAGGGGCGAGCTTCGAGCCTTAGCTCGCGCCCCTCTGCGGTCGTAAACCCAGGATTCCAAGTGATTTTGGCAATTGAAACAATCGAATGTTCCTCCTAAAATCCATTCGTTTGGGAAAATGTTTTCAGCGAGTCCTGTGTCTTTTATGAAACAGAGCCATATCCTTCCACGCCCGGCAATATTACTCCCGCGTTTTCGGCTGACGCTGGGCCGGGAAATCGCGTTCGGGCCGGGCAAAGCCGATTTGCTGGAGCTGATCGCCGGGACCGGTTCCATCACCAGCGCCGCCTCGCGCATGGGCATGTCCTATATGCGCGCCTGGACGCTCATCCGCACCATGAACAAAAGCTTTAGAAAACCGCTCGTGAGCGCCGTTCGCGGCGGACGCCGGCACGGCGGCGCCAGGCTGACAGCGTCCGGAAATCAAGTGCTGAAATTATACCGCCGCATGGAGGCGACCGGCCTCAGGTCTGTCCAGGCAGACTGGCGGAAGTTGCGAAAATTGTTGCGCCATTGAGACAAGATATCCGGCGCGTCAGCAAGCCCCGTCAGGGGGTGGATGTTGAATGTTGGATGTTGGATGTTGGATGTTGGATGTTGAATGTTGGGCGTCGATACGGCTTCCCTCTCCCCCATGGGGGAGAGGGATTGAGGGTGAGGGTGCGGCGTTAATAACGGCATGGTCAACGTACTTGCGAGACGCCCGCAATTTCCAACCTCCGCTTTTCTTCATTCCGCCTTCTTTGAATGTTGAATGTTTCTTTCCCACCAGTTCATGGAAAGCCTCCTCTCGATCTTTTGTCAGTGGGGCTTTGTGTGGCTGTTGCAGTGGCTAAAATACCCCGCGTTCGATGGCCCGACTTCGTTATATTTGACAAAATATAACGATTGGTTATTCTCGGAGAGTGCAAAGGATTGATCGCCCGGTTCCCCAAACAATCATAAACATGGCCGCCGGCGCGTCGCTGGCGGCATTGTTGTTTGCCGCGACGCCCTGCCGCGCGGATGATTCAACCAACGCGCCCGGGATTGCGCCGCTCAACAATTATTTCCGCGATTGGTTTCCGCGCGTCACCCGGATTCAATCCGAACAACCGCGTTGGATTACGCCCCTCGTCACCGTCACGCCGCGCCTCGAAGAAGAGTTTCGCTATGACCAATCCTGGCAGACCAAAGAAAATCACGCGGCGGTGGATAATTACGGTTCCAACAAAGGACTGGAACTCATCCCCTTTGATCCGGTTGAAATCATCATTGGCGTGCCGGGTTATGAGCAGCAGAACCGGTCGCCCCGCCAATTCGGATGGGCCGATGAAACGTTCCTCGTCAAATACCGGATTCTCGCCGGAAATGCGGACCACGGGAATTATATCCTGACCGCCTTCATGGGCCTGTCGGTTCCCAGCGGCAGTGAAGATTTCTCGTCCCATCATTATGACTTTACCCCGACCATTGCCGGCGGCAAGGGATGGGGTAATTTCGACATCCAAAGTACTTTGGGTTTTTCCGTGCCCGACAACGGCTTTGTGCATAACGGCACAGGCAATTCGCTGGTAAACAATACGGCGTTCCAATATCGCGTGGATAAATACTTCTGGCCCGAAGTGGAAGCCAACTACACCTATTTTCCAAGCGGCGAACATGAAGGGCTGAGCCAACTGTTGGTGACTCCGGGATTAATGATCGGACGGATTCCCATTTCCGGCCGTATCGGACTCACCTTCGGCCTGGGATGCCAATTCCCCGTTTCCGACCATGCCACCGTCCATCGCAACGTCATCTTATCCGGACGGATTCCGTTTTGAGCGATTCATATGTTATCCTGAACCTGCCGTATGATCTCAGCCATTCAAACGATGATAAACGTCGCGCATCGTGACCGTGAACCAAGTACTGGTAGGGCGCGTCACTTCGTGCGCGCCGCCTTTTGTCCCTTCCGTCCCTTTTGTCCCTGGAAATTCATGGAAAGTTTCGACGATTCTCGAATCCTGCATCGGGACCATGAACCGGTTCGGTGTCCCGCCTTCAGGCGGCCGCGTAAACGCGGGACTCCAAACGGTCGGTTCATGGAGAGTCTCCTCGCGCTATTTCGCCTGCATTGGGACCATGAACCTGCCGCATCGTGCTTGGCATTTGAGCAAAAAGTTGATGTCCTCTTCCTGTCCCCTCTCCGCTCCCATTCTGATGGGAGGGGAGAGGGTCAGGGTGAGGTGAGGGTTCCCCAAGGTTTATGAAGGTGGCAATGAAACGTTATTTATCAATCCTTCTCGCGG
>CAWCRR010000058.1:0-11632 GCA_963797825.1 uncultured Verrucomicrobiae bacterium | reverse complement strand
AACATCCGTGGTCATCGCCACATAACCGTCGCTCGTCGCGCAGTACAGATACCGTTGCGCCGGCGCGCCCGGCACGCTGACCCCGGGCAATGGGATCGAATAAATTTTGTGCCCCAGAAAATTGCGCGGATCGGGCGCCTTTTGCCCCGAAGGCGACAACGACATCAACATCGCCACGGCCGCCACCGCCCGGTCGCCATTGTGTACCCCGATCAAAAAAAGCGCCGGCGCCCCCGCCGGGTCCGCGGATGAGTTGCCCGGCGCTTTTTCATAGCGGATAAAATCGTCCCCCAGGTTCTCGAACAGATTTTTGCGGATATCGAATCCCGGGTCCTTTTGTTGCGCGTTCGCATTGGCCATGTCAATCGCGGCATTCAGGGCGATTAATGCCGACGGCGAGATGTTCTTGAGCATGTCCTGCAAGGTCTGCCAGGCCTCTTGCCCATCAATGCGCGCGCGAAAGAACTTCGTCGCATCCGCGGAAACAAACACCGGCGGCGAGGCGCTTTCCGATACGGGCGCGAACATTTTCAGAAGCCCCTCCCGGCCTGATTCGGGGACCGCGATGAAAAAATTCACCTGGGCGCCCGCGCGCGAATCGAAATAGCAAAAGCTGACGCTATTCACCGCCGTCAAACCCATCGCCGTGATTATCTTATCCGCATCCATCTGGGGAAAAACCGTGGGCGCCTCGGGATTCGGCTCCGGCGGCGGGATCGTGGCCAGGATCCCAAAAAAAGTTTTGGCGTCGAACCAGCCGTAATACAGCGGCGACCCGTGAAATTGCGCCAGCTTGTCGGCGGCAAATGTCGAGTCATCGCTTAACGCGGGCATTTCGCTCCCCGTCAAATGCGCCACAACCGGATCCACCGCTTCCACGGAATTGCCCGCGATCAAAAGCGAATCAAATTGTCCCACCACCAGCTCGTGCGGCTTTTCCCGCGCCGGCGCTTTGCCCAGTTCCTGCGTTTGCGGACCCGGATGGAAAATATTCGTCAGCGCGTCCGGCATATCATTGCTCGAAACCATGACCACCGAGAAAGGAATCCCGCGGATCAACTGTGTGCGGAGCGTCTTGCCGCTGTCCGTCCACTTTTTTTGCAGGGCGGCGAGATTGGTCGCCAGCAGATTTTTTTTGTCCTTGGCATCCAGCAGGAACACCATCCCCGGCGACTTGTCGTCCTTGCCATCCCAACCGTTCCGGGTGATGGCAAACGTCAATTGTCCCTGCGGCAAATTCTCAAAATCCTCGATCTTTACTCCCAAATCCGCTTCCAGCGGGCCGATCAACGAGTCGTTCAGGCTGCTCGTAAATTTGTCGTGAAACGGCTTCATCGCCGGGTCGTTCCAAAAAAGCCATTGCGGCGACTGGCGCGCATCCGCCCGCAACGCCGAGAAATTCGGGACGGTGACGACCAACAACGTGTCTGCCGGCAATAGATTCTCCGCCGGCGGAATCGCGGCGCGGCTGCTGCACAACGAGAAAAATAATAACGCCAGGACCATTCCAGTGACACGGGCCAGGGTGAGGGGGCGCGCCGCCCTTGTGTGTTGAATGTTGAATGTTGGATGTTGGATGTTTCTTTCTCTTTCCTTTGAGGTTCATTGAGGCACTTCTCGCCTGATTAACTATTTCCCCGCCGGATGTTGCACCGTCGGGGCCGGCGGATCCAGATAGCGGTACGGATTGTTCGGATTATCCGTGGAATAGGCAAAGGCATCGCGATGATCCAGAAAGTTTTTTACCAATTCCACCGGGATCGCGAAACCGAGGCCCTCGCCGAACGTGATTTTCATGTTCGTCACCCCCACCACCTGGCCGGCCAGGTTGAACAACGGCCCGCCGCTGTTGCCCGGATTGATCTGCGCCGTCGTCTGCAAATAAAGTTCGCCTTCCAGCTCCCGCGTCTTGGTGCTGATGATCCCCTGCGTCACCGTCCGCTCCAATCCCATCGGGCTGCCGATGGCAAACACCGAATCGCCCACGCTCAGGGCGTCCGCGTTCCCGAGCGAGACATATTTGAATTTCGGCGCGTTCTTGTCCTCGATATGGAGCAGGGCCAGATCGTGAAATTTATTGATGGCGATGATGCGCACCTTCTTGTAATTGTCGCGTTCAAGCTGGCCATCGACCAGGCTGTACACCTCCACCGATATCTCCGTCTCGCCCTCGATCACGTGGAAATTGGTGATCAGATACCCGTCCGCATTGATGAAAAATCCGGAACCCAGGCCTTCCGGCGTGCTCACCTGCACCACGGCCTGCCCGAGCCTTTTGACCAGGTCAGGCACCATGGCGGAAGGAGCGTTCACCTGGCCCGCCGTGTAGAATTCCGGCGTCAGCGCCGTCAGCACCGAGCTGTTGGCGGAATTTTTTTCCAGGACCTCCCCGGAACGGGAAATTTTTGTGACCGCGCTCTTGGGGATCACCAGCACCGTATAGCCCACGTCGATCACGATGGCATCGGGCTTTTCCGTCAGGATTTTTCCGGTGACGGCGGCCTGGTCTTGCAACTGCACCGTATCGGCGCAGGCAAATTGCATTCCCAAAACCATCCCCGCCGACAAAATTAAATTTTTCTTTAACGACATTATCAGATAATAACGGACTTGATGGGTTTTGACAAGCGAACCCTCAATTCAACTCAAAGAAAAGGGTTTCCAACCAATTTTTCGATTTCAGCGCATAGGACCTTCAAATTGTTTTTAATCGTACTCCAGACAATCACATCGTCCACCGAATCGTAGCCATGAATGATGCGGTTGCGGAAAGCGATGATTTGTTCCTTTGAGGAAATTTTCACGGCTATATCCGGCGCAAATTTGTCCAAACGATTGAGCGCTTCACCAATTATTTCAAATTCGCGTTCAGTCGCGGAGCGAAGCAGCCGGCTTTGTTCGTAATCACGTTGCGATTTGCCGGCGGTAAATTCCTGGATGGCGCGGCAGGACGTAAGAATATCCAGCAGCAATTTTTTGGCTTCACGCTCCATAGACCGTCTGGCGGGTTAATTCGATTTCTTCGCGGAAAAAAGGATTTCGGATGGAGCGTTCCGTGACCAAGTCCACGCGCCGTCGAAATAATTTTTCGAGCGCGTCCGCAAGACTGAAATAGCAGCGCGTGTATTCATCCGGTTCTTCCTCGGAAAAAGAAACGACAAAATCCAAATCGCTGTCATCCGAAAAATTTTTCCCGGCCGCCGAACCGAACAAATCAAGGCGGCGCACTTTGAACTTTTTACAAAGCGCGGAAACTTCGTTTTTGTTTTTGGCGACCAGCGGGAGCATGACTTTAAAATATATTTTACATACAATTAGGTATATTTTTTGGAAGTCAATCGGCAAATATCGTCCGGTGTGGAAACAATGACAGGTAATAAATCAATTGATTCGCTCCGGCTCTTTGTCGCCATTTCGATCCCCGAAACGATTCGCGGCGAGATGGCCCGCGTACAAACCGAATTACGCGATCTGACGCCGTCCGCCGCTGTTCGCTGGACCGTACCGCATCAGAAAACTTTTCCGCGCACGTGACCCTCGCCCGCTTCAAACAATATCACCGCCGGGACATTGAAGCTCTATTGCAACGCGTTCAAGCGATGAGCGCCCATTTTTTTGGCGAATGGACGGCGCAGGAGATTGAAATTGTCCAAAGCGAATTATCCCAAAACGGCGCACAACATACGCCGCTGGCGGCGTTTGCGTTGGCCTGAATCCAAGGTAGGGCGCGTCACTCCGTGCGCGCCGCCATTTTTTGTTCCTTCCGTCCCTTTTGTCCCTTGAGGTTCACTCTTTGTAAAAGATAAATTCTGTCGGTTGACAATCATGAAAATATAGGCAAAATTATGCCCATGAAAGATTTGACGATGCCCATAGGCAAAGCCCGTAGCGACCTTTGTCGCGTGGTGAAGAAGGTTCAATCCGGCGTTCGTGTGACCCTGACCAGTCATGGCCGTCCGCAGGCGGTGATCGTGCCGGTTGAAAAGAAAGGAAAGCCGTGGCGTGTTGAAAAGCCGACCGATCCTTCGCATTTTGGTGATTTGCAATCTCCGGTCATGGATGATTGGAATGAAAATTTTAGTTGATACAAATTTGTTCATAAAATTTTGTCACCGCCAGCCGTTGCCGGAAAAGGTTGAACGCGCCTTGGATGATGAATCTTTTGTTCGTTGTCTCTCTCCTGTGTCTGTGCTTGAAATTTTCAGGCTCTGGCGGGCTGGGAGGTTGACAGATGATCCTGATGAATGGCTGGATTTTACATTGCCTTCATGGACTATTCTGCCAGTCACGGTCCCTATTGCCCGCCAATCAGCCTTATGGCCTTGGGAGCACCGCGACCCGGCCGATCGACTACTGGCGGCGACCGCCGCCGTGGAGCGGGTGGAATTGTGGCACACGGACACCACCATCAAAAAACTGGCCGGATTTCCCCATCGCTATTTTACAAACAAGGCGGAATAAAATTGGAAGAAATCCATATCAACTTTCCCGCTCACACCGCTCGCTTTGCGATGAATCCATACTTTCGGGCGATGCTGGAAATAACCTCAAAGCCGAGCGCCTTGTTTGTATTGGTCACAAAAAAACCAAACTGCATCAAGTCGCCAATGATCTGAAATGGCTTCTGATTAAGAAGCACTGCCAACTGTCTTACTGTGGTCTGGTCGGGAATAACCATTTCGCCAACAATTGGCGGCAAAGGAGTTGGAGGATGGTTCAGTGACGGCAGGATCGGCTTGGACTTCAAAAGCTGTGCTGGCGAATATGGCATCACTAACGGACGCAGCTTCGGCTTCAGCATATCAATCAGGTCCTTGCAACCTTTCGGCAGCAAATAACCGCGGTTCATAAAATTTTCCTCACTGTCCATCTGCTCGACTTTCTTCCCGGTGAAACTCTTTGTCAACTCGAATTTGAGACCTCCGCAAAACTCCAGTTGCGTAGCAGCCGATGTGAATCGGCTCCATCTTTTCTTCGATTCTTGAATGGAATTAGAGCGGACTCATCCCGCTTCGCGGGGCTGCTGCACTTTTGCAGAAATCTCTTCACGACTTGGAAAACATCGAACTATGGCACACGGATACCGCCATCAAAAAACTGACCGGCTTTCCTCATCGCTATTTTACAAATAAAATACAAGTCCGATGAACGCCGGGGGAAGTGGATTTTGACACGAGGCGTGAATTTTTTTTGGAAATTATTTGCGTGCCAGCGTTGCCAAGTCCCGCGGGGACAAAAGAAAATAGCCCGCAGTTTTAACTGCGGGGGACAAAAACGAAAAATACAAAGCCCCGGAGGGGCGACAGGAATTTTAGCGCCTTCGAGACTTGATTCTTTTGGTTCGTTTTCGCTCCAACACGTGCTCAAACCTTTGACAGTTCCAGAAAAAACACTAAACTTTTCCCATGAAATCAAAAGGAACTAGGCCGAACTCTGGTTCTGCCCACTTCTTCTTAACCACCTGTTAGGCCACGCGGAGATTTATGACGATGTTCCAGAAGATTTGCGTCTCAGTGCTGTTCGCCTTCGTCATTGAAGCACTGTGCGTTTTGATGCTGATGAGTGGTGGCGTGTTTTTTGGACCACTTGCGTATATTGGTATTTATCTTTTATGGCCGTCGCTTTATGTCAGCAATTTGATGTTCGGCGATGGGGGAGTCCTTTTCGGATTCTTTCTGGCTTTCATGCAGTTTTTTATTTTGAGTTTCTGGTTGATAGTCAGATTATCTAAACATGACCGTGGGGCCTCCTCCTAACACATCACCGGCACCAACGCCGGTTGGCGCTGGCAGCATGTCCGCCGAAGCTTCCCGTTGAATGCTCCCTTTTTGCGCTCTTTGTGCTCTCTTGCGGCTAAATTTTTTGTTTTGTCTTACCCTTCGTATTAAAATCCTCTTCGCTCCCTTCGTTATCTTGGTGTAAAATCTGTCTTCCCGCTGAATGCTCCTTTTGCGCTCTTTGTGTTCTCTTGCGGCTAAATTTTCTGTTCTCCGTTTTGTGCATTTTGTGTCTTTTGGCGGCTAAAATATCCGTGTTCGTGTATTTCGTGCTTTTCGCGGTCAAACTGCCCCTCCTCCCTGCGGCCTCACATCATCCGCCCGCTATCCTCCACCCTCCCTTTCCCCTGCCGCACTGTGCCTAGCGGCTTATTTTCCACAGCAAAATACCTATGTCAAAACTTAATAGAAATGTCCCCTTGATAACTTAGGAGAAAATGTCCCCTTTTGTTGGTTGATGTTGTTTGTTTGTTTCCCGGTTTGGGTTGGGGGATGGAGGGAGGCCGGAGCGTAGCGGAGGCCGACCGGAATCCCCCAACCCAAACCGCACTGCCCGCCCGCCCGCCAACAGCGGACGCCGCCACGGGTGGCCTGCCCCTGGCGGTTGATTCGCGGGTCTGGCGGTTAGGGGCTTGACTGGCTTGAGATGCGCGGGCCGTTGCGGCAGTTGGCGCCACTTGAGTTTCTGCCCGCGATAGACCAGTTGCACCCGCCCGTCCCGCAGCGTCCGCACCACCACTTTGCGTCCAACCAGGCTCAACGCCTCATGTTGCTGGTCCAGTTGATACCATTTTCCTTCACAGCCCACGGTCCAATCCCGTTGCACCACCCGTTCTTCTTCCCAACTCAAAACTTCGTTCAAGTTCCGGGGCAGCCCTCGATGCGCGTCCATCGGGCTGGCCGCCTTCCGCGCAAACCGCTGGTTGAACTCTCCCAGATAGGTTTCTTCCAGAAACCGGTTCGCACTTTCCAGGTCGTTGATCTTGGCCAGTCGCAATGCCTTGACCAGTCGGTCTTGCAACACTCCGTTCATCCGTTCCACCCGGCCTTTGGCCTGCGGACTATTGGCCAAAATTAGTTCCACCCCCAACGTCGCCATCGCCCGGCCAAACTGCGTTTGCCGTTCTTTGCCGGCCAGTTGATCGGCTACGCTGGCCGCCCCTTCGCAGCGGTAGATGCTGTCCCGATCCACGTACAAGCTCCCAGGCAAACGGTGCTTGCGTCCCCAGCTTTCCAACACATCGTAGCTGGCCCGCGTCGTTTCTTCCTCGGAAAAACGCGCCCGCATCCGGTTGGTCGCGTCATCCACCATCACCATCAGTACACACTTCTCCCGCCGTCCTTCAAACCAGTCGTGATGCGAGCCGTCCAGTTGCACCATCGCCCCGAAACAGGGCTTGCGCTCCCGCCATTGCCGATGCACTTGCTTGCGTCGGCGCACCGTGAGCTTCCCCTCGGCCAGCAACCACCGCCGGACCGTGTCGTGATCCACCACGATCCCTTCCTTGGCCAACTCCTCGGCCAGCAGCGTGGGTCCGAAATCCGCGTAGCGTTCCTCAGCGTAACGCGCCAGCACTAGCGTGCGCACGGCGGGGGCCTTGCGCCGCAGCCCCGGTTTGCCGCGCAGCCCATGCACCAAACCAGCATCCCCTTGCGCTTGATACCGCCGCCAGATCCGCTTGGCTTGCCGATAGCCCACCCCCATCAGTCCCGCTGCCTCCACCTGGCTCAGCGCTTTGCTTTTGATCCCCGCCATGATCGTGATCCGATTCCGTTCTTTCCGATTCATTGTCAATGTCTCCATGTCCGGGACAGGATGGCTGCCGCCATCCTCTCCCAATAGGGACATTTCCATTAAGTTCAAATAGGGACATTCTCATTAAGTTCCGACAACAGCAAAATACCTATTGCCACTTTCCCCTTTCCTGATATTCTAAATATCCCTTTTGCCGAAATCGGCAGAAGGTTAACGGTTCATTTCGCATCGAGTGGATGCGGCCTGTTGCGCCAAAGCGCGGCAGGCGAACCATAACAACATCAAACATTAATCCCGTGTTCCGCGGGATGTGCGCAAAAAGCGCATTTTAACCAAAGGAAATATGTTAAGTATCGGCGTAAAAGAATTGTTGGATTCAGGCGTCCATTTTGGACACCAGACGAAGCGTTGGAACCCCAAGATGAAACCTTTCATCTTCGACGCCCGCAACGGCATCCACATCATCGACCTCTCCAAAACCCTCACGCAACTTGAAGCGGCGTGCGATTTTTTGGGCGTGACCGTTCGCAGGGGCGGAAAAGTCATTTTCGTGGGCACCAAAAAACAGGCCCAGCAATGCGTCAAGGACACCGCCAAGGAATGCGGACAATTTTATGTCACCGAACGCTGGCTCGGCGGCACCCTGACAAATTTTAGCACCATCAAGACCTCCATCAAGCGCCTCAAAGAAATCGAGAAGATGGACGCCGATGGTTCGCTGGCCCATTACGGCAAGCAGGAACAGGCCGTCATCCGCCGCGAAGCCGCCCGCCTCCAAAAATATTTCGACGGCATCCGCGCCATGGACAAAATCCCCGCGGCGATGTTCGTGGTGGACATCAAGCGCGAGCACAACGCCGTGGCCGAGGCCCGCAAATTGAAAATCCCCATCGTGGCCCTCGTCGATACCAATTGCGACCCCGACCTGGTGGATTACCCCGTCGCCGCCAATGACGACGCCATCCGCTCCGTGCGCATGATCATGGCCACCGTCGGCCAAACCATCACCCAGGCCGGCGCGGAATTTGAATCGAAACGCGCGCGCGTGCCCGATGCGCCCGCGGAAGGGCAGCCGGCCGCGCCCGAAGAGCAAAAATTTGATTCGGCGGAAGCGGTGGAAATCGCCGCGGGCGACGACCCGACCACCCCCGAAAGCTCCCCCGCAAACTCAAACGGATAGAATCTATGGCAGGGCATCGCGGCACGCAGCGGTAACATCGCTGACGCCTTGCCCTCAACCAATAACTCTCAACACTCAACGAAATTTATGGCTGAAATTACTGCTGCATTAGTTGGCAAACTCCGCGAAATGACCGGCGCGGGCATGATGGATTGCAAAAAAGCGCTCACCGAAGCCGGTGGCGACCTCGACAAGGCCGTGGATATTCTGCGCAAGAAAGGCGCGGCCACGGCATCCGTAAAGGCCGCCCGAGTGGCCAAAGACGGCGCCATCGCGCAATACATTGCGCCGGACGGCAAACTCGGCGTACTCGTGGAAGTCAACAGCGAGACCGATTTCGTGGCGCGCAATGAAATCTTCCGCGCTTTTTGCGAGGACGTGGCCAAACGTTTTGCGGCCGAAGCGAATCCTGACCTCGAAAATGAGCGCCAGGCGATGGTCGCCAAGATCCGTGAAAATATCCAGATCGCGCGCCATTCGAAAATGGAAGTCAGTGGCAACGGCATGATCGCCGGCTACATCCATACCGGCGCCAAAGTCGGCGTGCTCGTCGAAGTCGGCGCCGGCAAAAGCGAGACCGTCTCTACGGAGGAATTCAAACAGCTCGTCAAAGACATCACCCTGCAGATCGCCGCCGGACATCCCCACGCCGTTTCGCGCGAGCAAGTCCCCGCCGATGTGATCGCCAAAGAGCGCGAGATCGCCGCGCAATCCGACCGGCTCAAGGGCAAGCCCGCGCAGGCCATGGAGAAAATCCTTCAAGGCGTCCTCGATAAATTCTTCCAGACCTACTGTCTGGTGGACCAGGGCTTCGTCAAGCGCAATTCCGAAGTCAGCGTCAAAGAACACGTCGCCCAGACCGCCAAACAATTGGGCGACGAAATCACCATCCGCCGTTTCGTCCGCTTCCAGGTCGGCGAAAGCGCGTAAATTTCGTCTCGTCATCTTGATTCTTACAGGCGTCCAGTGATGGACGCCCTTTTCGTTTCCTTCGCGCCAACGGCGCGTTTGAAAATAGCCCGCAGTTTTAATTTTAACTGCGGGTAAAGCGCCTAACATGTCAAAGTCCCGGAGGGACAAATGAAAATAGCCCGGCGTTTCAACGCCGGGTGGCGATTTAAACCGATCTAAGTCCCGGAGGGACGACAGAACTTCCCGCTTGGAATTTTCCCGCCTCGGAGTAAATTGGCTTTATGAAAGCGGTTTCCATTCATGAAGCGCAAGGACAACTCGGCCAGCTTGTTGCCGAGGCACACTGAACGTTTGATACACGGCGCCAGAGATCTGTCTCGTCGGTTGATGGAACCGTTGTTATGACAAAAATCGATTCGCAATCCCCCATGCGCGAAGTGCTGGAGGCCTTCCCCGGCGCGCAGCGCGCCTTGTTCCGCCGCTATCACATCGGCGGATGCAGCAGTTGCGGGTTTGGCCCGGAGGAAACCCTGGCCCAGGTTTGCGCGCGCAACGGCGATCTGAACGTGAGTGAAGTGCTGGCGCATATCCAATCCAGCCACGAGCAGGACGCAAAAGTGCTGATTTCACCCAGGGAACTTGCCGAACTTTTGCAACGCGACAAATCGGTGAAGCTCGTGGATGTCCGCTCACGCGAGGAGTTTGAAGCGGTCCACCTCGAAGGTTCAATTTTGTTGTCCCAGCCCGTGATGCAGCAACTCATGGCCAGCGGGTCAAACACCGATGCCATTGTGGTGGTGGACCATGCCGGCAAGAACGGCATGGACGCCGCGGCCTATTTCATGGGACACGGCCTGCAAAATGTCCGCTGTCTGCGCGGCGGCCTCGACGCCTGGGCGCAGGAGGTGGATACGAAAATGCGGCGCTACAAATTGGGTTAAAACCCTGATCAGGGCATCCGTTTAGAGCGGTTCAACTAATTCTGTGACCTCCACATTGGCTGGGGGTTGGCCGAAAAGCGCGCCAGCGTCGTGCAGTGCGGTGGGTGAGGGGGGTGGGGGCACACACCGCTTTAGCATCCGCAAACATCAAGCCATTCGAACGCAGTCCAAAACCTCGCGGCAGTTCCGTTCGGTTCAGACGTGCATCGGGGCCACGAACCGTTTTATGAAAGGCACACTCGCCAGCTTCCTCCCTCTCCCCTCAATGTTTTTGGTTTTCTCTCCGGCGCCTCACTGTAGCATGGTGCAGGCTTATGAAGAATCGCATCAATCTAGTCCTTTTACTGGCGCTGGCCGCGCTTTTTACCGGCTGCGCGTCAACCACGCCCCAGGGCATTCTCGTTACCGCCCAACGTGATCCCGCCTTCTCACCCACGCGAACAGACAGAATATGCCTGACACAGCAACTCAACTCCCGTCCCGAAGATGCCGCCCTCGCCCGGGCCTTGACTGCCGAATTGACGCGCGAAAATTTTAATATCGTGACCAATACCGACGCCGATTACACGCTGGCCTGTGTGATCGAAGACGATTCAACATCTGTATCAGTTCCGCGGGCAATCCATCCTTACTCGAATGCACCCACGTCAACGGTGACGCCAAACGTGCCTGGTATTGATCCATTAAGCCCGGAGGAAAGGGAAAATGGCGGCCAGCCAGGTCTCCAAACAGAAATCGTCCAGGTCGAGTATGTTCATCCTGATCAAGGCATTCGCCTGTATCTGTATGCAAATCCCAAAAAACATCCCGGCCTGCAAATCGCCTGGCAGGGCTGCATTGAAGCCGGCCAAACCGTTTCGCCTGGGCGCGAACCGCTCTTAATCAAAACTTTGCTCGGCTATTTTGGGCAGGATTACACCGGCCGGGTCGCCCTGGGCCAATGATTCCCTCGAGCTAGAGCGGTTCAACTCATTCTGTGACCTCGATGTTGGCTGGGGTTGGCCGAAAAGCGCGCAAGCGTCGTGCAGATGCGGTGGGTGAGGGGTGGGGGCACGCACAGGCGTCC
>CAWCRR010000057.1:0-35309 GCA_963797825.1 uncultured Verrucomicrobiae bacterium | reverse complement strand
GCGCTGAGTCCCGCCCCGTTCCTTGGCCCCCGGGGGCGCGCCGCATTGCTTCGACGGAAAACGGATATCGACGTGTATGGACCGGTGGCGCAAGCGAGTTTGCGAGCCGTTGCAGATCCACGCGGTTTGGCCGCTGAAGGTGCTTGTTTTCTCGGCGGCGGGACTCTTTTCCAAGTTGGACAATACATAAAGGAGCGATCCACGTGAATATGAATAAGAGTAGCTTCAGTACGCGCTTCGGAGTCTGCGGACTCGTCGGTCTTTCGTCGCTCGTCGCGGTGTTCCACGGGTGCTCGTCGAGCTCGAGCACGCCGGTGACGACGCCGCCCATCGACAGCGGCACCGAGCCCGACTCCACGACAGTCACGCCGCAGCCCGATAGCGGGCCGCCCCCGACGATGAATTTGCATGTCGATGACAGTGCGGATGATGAAGTAGCGGCGGCATTCGTCCGGGGGGGTGCCATGCCGTTTTTTCACGAGGCGCGCCGCTTGCGCAAAAATGCGGACATCGCGGATGAGGTTTTTTTCAGATAACAATCCCGAGTCGAGACCGTCATCGAGGTCATGGCTGTAATACGTGATCTCATCCGCCAGGTTTGCGATCTGGGCTTCGAGCGAGGAGTTTTTCGCCTCAAACCCCTTGCTCCGTTCGGGATGATCGTAGGAAGTCTCGTGTTTGGCCAGGCCCTCGCGGACTTCCCAGGAAAGGTTCAGCCCGGGAAAATCAGGGTATTTTTGCTCCAAAAATTCGACGATGCGCAGACTCTGCTGGTTGTGCTCGAATCCGCCATGTCCCTTCATCAAACGCGCCAGGACGGTTTCGCCCTTGTGGCCGAACGGCGAATGTCCAAGGTCATGGGCCAGGGCGATGGTTTCCGCCAGGTCGCTGTTCAGTTTGAGCGCGCTGGCGATATTGCGCGAAACGGCGGCGACTTCAATCGTATGGGTGAGCCGGGTGCGTAAATGGTCGCCACTGCCGTTGAGAAAAACCTGCGTCTTGTATTCCAGCCGGCGGAAGGCGCGTGAATGGATGACGCGGTCGCGGTCGCGCTGGTATTGCGTGCGCCATGATGGCGGAGTTTCCTTGTATTCACGACCGCGGGAGTCGCCGCTGAATTGGGCGTACGGCGCGAGTATCTGCCGTTCGATTTGTTCGAGGTCCTGTCGTGTGCGCGGCATGGGATTTGTTTTATTTTGGGTTGTAGGCGCCACCATAACCAGGTTGGTAAAGGACGATGCCTGCGCCGGATTGGTACATTTGTTGGAAATGTTTATCGATCGAATAGACACGGCATTCAGCAAGCAAGGAAAGCGTGGCGATCAGAATGTCGTTCCATGGCGGGTTACAACCACGGTCGCGCAATTGCCACGCGATTTTTTTTGCGGCGTCCCATGCGGAATCTTTCATCTGGAAATAAGGAATGCACTCAAAATGCGTCTCCAACTGTTGCCGGTCCTGCTGTCGAGCGCCGCCAAGGACTTCCAGTTTCACCGGCCCGCACCATGCCGCCTCATATTCCTCCAGGAGATTTTCGAGCGCAAGTTTGACATGAAGGTCTCCCTCGCGGCGCAGCCCTTCAATCCACACGGATGAATCCACGAGCACCATGACGGTCAAAGGTCTCTCGCCTTGAGTTCTTCGTTTGTGGCCGGATAGTCGAATTTACCTTCTCTCAACATCCTGCCGAAGTCTCTGGCTTTTTTCCTGTTGATAAAATCCCTGACGGCAAAGGCCACGGCGGGACTGTTCTTTTTAATCCCTGTGACTTTTGTCAATTCATCCACTGTTTTTTCATCCAATTCAACGGTCATTCTCATAGGACAAGTTTGATGCTATTTTCATCATTTGTCAACACAAATATCATCTTATCTGTCAAGCCATTCCTGCGCAGAGATACCGCGCAAATCAAAGATGGCGAATGGCGCAAAAATCTGCCGTTCGATCTGTTCGAGATTCTGGCTTGTGCGCGGCATGGCCTAATTAAATGCCAAAGGGCGAAGGCGCGAAAGGCAAAACGGCACGCGGTTCAAATTTTGCTTTATTCCCGTTCCAGCAGAAAAGTCTTCTCTGATTTTTCGCCGAGGGCGGATTGAATATCCAGCAACCTGGGATAATCCCGTGGGGCGATGACGGCCGGGACCGTCGTAAAATCATCCGTGATCACACATTTGCCATCCGAACTCTTCCGGCCTATTTTCACCCGCGAGCCGCCGGGCGCACTGAATTTTTCGCTCTTCGGCAGGATGTCGGTCAGGCGATAGCCGGAAGGCAATCCTATCTCCGCGCGGACGATGCTCTCATCTTCATCCGCGATGAAGAGAGGCAGCGAGCGCTGGTCGGCCGCCGTGTCAAAGAATGACGGCGTGAAGGGCAGATTGAAATAAAGATAATTTCCGTCCACGACGGCAAAATTGTCCAATTCCACGGTAAACTCCTCGAGTCCCGGATAAGCGTCAAAGCGGGTCGTCAGGCCGTTGACGGCTTTTGCGCCCTGCGCGACGCGCGAAACGGCTTCCTGAAAATAATGTTCGCGCTCTTCCGGTGGCAGCTCGGCAAAATATTTATGGGCGCCGTTGTAATCCTCGCCATAGAAATATTTTGAGACTTTGATCCGCGCCTTGCCGTCGGGCGATAGGGTGACCGCGTAATCTGTCTCAACTTTGTCGGCGCAATTTTTGGCGGCGTGGATGGTTTCCATTTTTTGGCCGGGCAGCGCGATGGCCAGCTTGTCATTGGAACCCGTCGTGCCCAATTGCGAATACTGGTCGGAGTCGTTCAGATAGTAATCGTTCCCGTCCACGGAAATCCTGACCAGCGGCGTTTGGAAATCATCCGGCAATGGAAATGAGCCGGCGATATTTTCGATGCCTTCCACCGGCGGCAAACCTGACGCCATGACAAATTCCGGTTGAAAGCCAAGGGCGGAAAGCATCTCATAATAGAGAATGGCGCGGTCGGCATCATGGCCGTAACCATCGGAGAGGGTGGTGTCGGCATCAGAAAGCTCGCTCAAAGGCAATTCGGTGAACGAAGGCCCGGCGCTGCGGATGTTTTGGGCGATATAATCGCGAACGGCCTTCACGGCGTCCAATCTTGTTTTGGCAGACGCGGTCAACTGATGCGCGAGCGCGGCGGCGTTCGTGGAGTTGTGCGAATGAGCAAGCATCGCGGAATAGAGTGCCTTCCAATACTCCCCGACGTTGCCGACGTAATATTCCACGCCGGCATCATAGTTCCATTGCGGCGGCAATTGCTGCTCCGAAGGCAGCGCCGGGACATTCGTGGCCTCCCAAACCATCGATCGGGTTCCCGCCGACGTTTTCTCCGTCCCAGCGATGATGCCCGGTGTGCCGCTCGTCATCATCTGGACTTTGATATTGTCCGGCACAGAGAGCGTGAAAGATTTCTCTTCCAACGTCTCGGGAAATTGAAACGATTCGAAATCGGACAGATATGGCATATCATGCATGGTGACCTGGTACTCGACCTCTATCACGGAACCGATTTCCACGCCGGGCAGGCTGGCGACGAGCACCTTCCCGCCGGTATAACGGCCGGCGCCGGCGTTCCATCCCTGGTCCATCCGGTTGAGTTCATCCGCGGAAATCTCCTGCTTTGCGCCGGAAGGAGAAGTCGTCACGGCGCTAATGATTTTAGCGTCTGCCAATGCGGGATTGTAATTGATTTTCAGCTTGGACTCGCTGATTTTGCCGTCGTAAGTCAAGATGCGCTTGGAATATTTGACGTCATAGACCGCTGTATGCGCGTCCTTCACTTCGAGGGTCTTATGGCTGTAAAGGATTTCCGCATTCGAATCCACCGGCGGCACTGCGGAGCGATTCGCCGCTGTCATCGCCTCACCCACGTTCTTTGAATTCAGTCCCATGATGAGGCTTTTACGCCAGCCATAATCCATGTCCTTGAGTGTTTGTTTGAGCTGAAGGTATTCCTCGGGGGAAAATTCAACAGTCTTTAAGACGAATTCGCGCGTGCAATCCAACGTGTCGTTGGTCACGGC
Source organism: uncultured Verrucomicrobiae bacterium (assembly GCA_963797825.1). Classification (GTDB taxonomy): domain Bacteria; phylum Verrucomicrobiota; class Verrucomicrobiia; order Limisphaerales; family UBA11358; genus UBA11358. Next base: position 31,288 of record CAWCRR010000057.1, on the reverse strand, counting down.
CACCGTCTCGTTGTAAGCGACGCTGTCGTCATCGACGGAGGAAAATTGCGGGATGGACACCGGCGCGGCAAACCCTCCCGTCAATTTCAACGACATGTCCTCGCGCACGCCGCAGGTCACTTCGGTATCAAGCGGATATTTTCTGGCCGCCAGCCCCACCACCTGTAGGAGGAGCCGGTTGGCCACGCCCATGTCCTTCGCAATCCACGGCAGGCTGACGATGGATTTGTCGCCGCCGTTGGCGGTCAGGCCGTTGGCGGTATATTGCAACTCCGCATGCAACGGCGCGGACATGTCCTGAATGTTGTCTGGCGTGATGGTCAGGGACGTCAGTTTGAAACCGGGGATCGCTTCCTTGAGGCGTCCTTCAAAAAAACGTTTCTCCTCATCCGGTCGCATCTGGGCGAACGCATTCCGATACGCATCGTCATTCACTCCCTGGAATGACATCTCGGAAGTGGCGGCGAGTTTGCCATCTGCATCCAGCGTGCCGGTGGTCGTCACCAGCAACATATGTTTATCCGCGGGCGGGACGGGACTGGTGAGCAGCGTCTCTCCCTCGGGCTTGCAGACGAGATAGCTGCGGTTGCAGTCTTGTGACGGCAGGAGATCGCGAGTGTTCTCGTCCGTCGGGTCCATCAACGTATAATGGCCCTTGGTTAATTCCACCGTGACAATCTCATGGTTAAAGTCGGGTTGCGGCACCAGGACGTCGCGCTTCGCGCCGATATTGATTAAAGTCGGATAGGCGTTGAATCCCGCCAGGCGCAACATTGACACGAGCAGGGCGGCCTTATCGCGGCAGACTCCGTATTGCTTCTCAAACGTGATGCAGACGTCGTGCGGCTCAAATCCCGGCCGGTTCGTTTCCGGGGTTACCCCCATGTACTGGACATTTTTGGAGACGTAATGGAACAGCGCCTTCACCTTGTCCAAATCCGTCGGCTGGTTGGCCGTCAATTTGGCGACGGTTTGCTTCATCGCCGGCGTGGTCATGTCCAGGTGCGGTTTGTTCAGGTTCCAATTCCATTTCGAGATGTCCTGCCACGTCGGCACCGTGCTGACAAACAACCGTTGCAACACTTCGTCGTACGGCGGCATATTTGGCTCATCGAACATCTCCGGCACGTTGGTGACGTCCCAATGATAAACGACTGAATCTCCGTTGGTTTGTGTTGTGCTTGTGACCGTTCCGGGGATCTCCGCGCGCAAACCGATGCTCACCAGCGGCAGGCTGGCGGGTGCATGCACCTCGTACGACCAATGCCGGATGTAACTCGTGCCTTCAAAAATATTTTCCTCGTCATATTCAGAGGGCATGATGGAGCGGTCGATGGTTTGGCGCGCGACCGTGTGGACGATGTCGCCGATATTCAGTTGTGGGATGTTGACGGTAAAGATATGCATGTGCGGATCGTAAATATTCTCCGCCATCTGGCTGTCATCGATGGCGTCCTTGGAATTTGCCGCCACGTCCACCGGCACCACAGTGCCATCCGGCTTGATCACTTCCAGCTTCGGCACATCGACCGTCGAGTAAGGGATCATGTAGGAAAGGGAAAACTCGCGATTTTCATCTTTGCCCTTTTCCGTCAGCACTTTCGTGAATGTTTCATCCTGGCACGCGCCCGTGCCGTCCGCCCGGTAATCACGCATGCTTTTTTCTTCCACGACGGCGGAATCGCAATTGGCATATTTATCCGGGGTAATCTGCGCCGCTGCCGCGAGGACCTGTTGCGTATCCACCAGGCTCCATTCCGCACCGGCATAATTCGTGTCATCGGCCAGGGCCGGCAAGGCCGCTAGCGACACCGCAAATGCCAGGGCGATCAAGATCAATCTCCATTTGGTATTCATGAAAAGGACGATCATGCTATCGCAATAGCCGACCGCCGCCAGCGAATTTTGTTCAAAGAAATTGCCCCTACCGGTTCACCGCGCCCATCGCCTGTTCGTGATAGCGCGGGCCGGCGGCAGCGCCCAGCGGCGCGGCGGCCGAAATCTCGTCCCGTTCCGATACCGTGAGTTCCACCTGCACTGCCCCGACATTGTCTTCGAGATATTTGCGGCGTTTGGTGCCGGGAATGGGAACGATGTCTTCGCCCTGTGCGAGGACCCAGGCCAGCGCCAATTGGGCAGCGGTGCATTTCTTGCGCCTGGCCAACGATTCGATTTTCTCCGCCAGTTTTAGGTTGGCGTTGAAATTCTCACCCTGGAAGCGAGGAAAAATATGCCGCCGGTCCCCTTTCGGCAAATCTTCCACCTTCTTAAATTGACCGGTGAGAAAACCGCGGCCCAGCGGGCTGTAGGGCACAAAACCGATGCCCAGTTCGCGGCAAGCAGGCAGGATTTCTGTCTCCACGTCGCGCGACCACAGGGAATATTCCGTCTGCAATGCGCTGATGGGATGCACCTTCATCGCCCGGCGCAGAGTCGCGGGCGCCGCCTCGGACATTCCCAGATATTTCACCTTGCCCGCGCGCACCAATTCCCCCATCGCGCCGATGGTTTCCTCGATGGACACCTGCGGGTCCACGCGATGCTGGTAATATAAATCGATCTGCTCCACGCCCAGCCGCAACAGGCTCGCATCGCAACATTGGCGGACGTATTCCGGCCGGCCGTTGACGCCGAGAAAATTTCCCTTTTCATCGCGCATATTGCCGAACTTGGAGGCCAGCACCACCTGGCGGCGGCGGCCTTTGATGGCGCGCCCGACCAGACGCTCGTTCTCACCTACACCATACATATCCGCCGTATCGAGAAAAGTGACCCCCAAATCGATGGCGCGGTGGATAGTGGCGACGGATTCATGATCGTCGCGCGAACCGTAAAATTCGGACATCCCCATGCAACCCAGGCCCAAAGCGGAAACCGACAACCCTTGAGTTCCCAATTTTCGTAGTTTCATATCAATTCACTTTCATTAAGGCAAGGAGCAGGCAATGTGCGCCCAAAAAACCGCCGGCGCAAACAGAATTAAGCTCAAAAACTTGTGCGGCAGAATCTTACGACAAACCCCTGGCACCCATCAGGAAGCGTCGCGCCTCTCGCCGTTCCCTTTTCGGTGCGGCGCGCTGAGGACTGCGCGCCCTGGTTCACGGAAAGCCTCCTTTCAATTTTTTCGAATGCCTCGGGACCATGAACCTGCCGTACTTTTTCAGGCAAAATCATCTCTCTCAGCCGTGACTCCTCATTTCATTTTTCCTTTCATCGAAAATTTGTTTGCGAAATGCCGCGCATCCCGTTACTCATTGCTGGTCGGTATTAAATTTTATGACAAGGAAACCTTTAACGGGCGCAGAATTAAATGAACTGGTGGCCGGCCTTAACAAACTCGCCCACAACCTCTGGTGGACCTGGGACCAGGAAGCACAGGATTTGTTCCAGGAATTATCTCCGCGCGCCTGGCAAAATCTTTATCATAACGCCGTGGCGGTCTTGCGCGAGGTTTCCGACTACGAATTGCGCGTACACCTGCAGGAAGCCGACTTTTTGCAGCACGCGCGCTCCGTGCTGCATAATTTCGAAGCCTACCTGTCCGATAAAAGCACCTGGGGACATAAGAACGCCCCTGAACTGCATAAAAATCCCGTCGCCTATTTTTCCGCTGAGTTCGGATTTCATGAAACCCTCCCTATTTCCGCGGGCGGCCTGGGAATTCTCGCCGGCGACCACGCAAAATCAGCGAGCGATCTGGGACTTGGCTTTGTCGGCATCAGTCTGTTTTATCGCGAAGGCTATTTCCAACAGGCCATCGACGGGAATAATTGGCAGACCGAATTCTATAATCTGATCAATCCAGAAAACGTGCCCATCGAGCCAGTCTTGAATTCCGAGGGCGAACGCCTGATCTGCAACGTGGAGATCAACATGGAGAACGTCGCCTTCCAGGTTTGGCGCATCAATATCGGGCGCGTGCCTGTTTATCTGCTCGACACCAACCTGTCCGAAAACGACCAGCATTTTCGCGACCTGACCGCGCGCGTTTACGGCGGCGACAGCACCACGCGCATCATGCAGGAAATGTTGCTGGGCATCGGCGGCGTACGATTGCTCCGCGCCCTGGGCGTCCAGCCTTCGTTATTTCACATGAATGAAGGGCATGCCGCTTTCCTGACGTTGGAATTGATCCGGGAAAAGATGGCCGGAGGACAAAAGTTTTCCGACGCCGCCAACGAAACAAAAGCGCATTGCCATTTTACCACCCATACGCCAGTGGAGGCGGGCCACGACCGCTTTTCGCCGGCCATGATGGATTATGCGATGCATACTTACCGCTCTTCGCTCCCGGTGTCGTGGGATGAAATCATGGCGCTGGGACGGGTTAACCCCAAGGACGCCAACGAGCCATTTTGCATGACGGTCCTGGCATTGAAATTATCGCGCGCCGCCAACGGCGTCAGTGAATTGCACGGCCAGATCAGCCGCGAAATGTGGCAAAGTCTTTACCCCGGCACACCAGTTGAGAAAGTCCCCATCGGCCATATCACCAACGGAATCCATTTGCTGGGCTGGATGAAAGGGACCGTGCGGCAATTCTGGCGCCAAAAATTGACGAATGGCAATGCCGGCGAAATGCCACAGGAAACCGCCATGTGGAGCATTCGCGCGGGCATTGATTGGTCCGCCACAATCCATGAATGCGAATTCTGGCAGCGCATGACCGACCCTGAATTTCTTTCAGACGAGGAATTATGGGCCTTGCGTTACCGCCTCCGCCGCGAACTGATTGAATTTGCGCGACGCCGCCTGTTGCAGCAGGTCCATGGGGCGACGCCCGGCGATTACATCCGCTTCGACCGTTTGCTCAATCCCGATGCGCTGACCATCGGGTTTGCCCGCCGTTTCGCCACCTACAAGCGCGCGCCTTTGATTTTCCAGCAATTCGATAACATCGTAAAATTGTGCAAGGACAAGCAGCGGCCTATTCAATTTATTTTTGCCGGCAAAGCCCATCCGCGCGACGATGATGGCAAGCGCTTCATCCAGCAGATCATCCATTTGAGCAAACACAGCGACCTCGCGGGCAATCTGGTCTTCATCGAGAATTACGACATCCACGTGGCGCGCCAAATGGTTAGCGGCTGCGATATCTGGTTGAATAATCCCCGCCGCCCGCTCGAAGCCAGCGGCACCAGCGGCATGAAAGCCGGCTGCCACGGCTGCATGAACTTGAGCATCCTCGACGGCTGGTGGCGCGAGGGTTATAACGGCCATAATGGTTTTGCCATCGGCGAAGATTCGCATCCCGATAACATCGCCGAGCAAGACCGCCTCGACAGCGCAAATCTATACAAGACCCTCACCGAACAAGTCATTCCGCAGTTTTTCAGCCGCGATGTCAGTGGCATCCCGCGCGCATGGCTCCAGCGCGTCCGCGCCGCCATGACCACCCTCGTGCCGCAATTCACCACCGACCGCATGGTCAAGGAATACACCCGGAAATATTATCTGACGAAGTAGCACCTATTGTAGTTTGAAAGCGCCCGCGTTAAATGGGAAGCTCCCATTGTGCAAGCAACCATGACAGATGACAGGCGGCGGGTAGTTTTACCGGACATCATTCCGGCCAGGTCTCCGGTCACAATTCAGATGATTGACCAGGACACTGTCATCGTCCGTCGTCAACATCCCCGCAATGAAATAATTGTGGTTCAGGAACCGGACATCGAACATTTAACCGATGAGCCGGAGTTTGACGCACTGGCGGAAAAGGCGGCGCGAGCGGTCAAGCTTCCCCCTTTTGATGAGCTTTAAGCCCTTCGATATTTTTTCGTGCCAGCCGGAAGGGTGGAATGAATCTCATCCTTGTGCATTTACTACGTGTTTTCCGCTCCAAATTCCAACCTTTTCACCACTTCCTGCGCCAGCAATTCGTATGCGGCCGACCCGGCGCTATATTTGTCATAATAAATGATGGGCTTCCCGAAACTCGGGGCTTCCGCAAGTTTTGTCGTGCGCGGAATTGTCGTTTCAAACACTTTTTCGCCAAGCAGGTTCCGGACTTCGCCCACCACTTCATTCGACAATTTCGTCCGGCTGTCAAACATAGTCATCACCACTCCAAAAATATCCAAGTGCGGATTGACCCCGGCCTCGCGAAGCTGGCCAAGCACTCGATTCATCATCGAGATGCCTTCCAGCGCATAATATTCGCACTGCAATGGCACGAGCAACCCGTCACTGGCGGCAAAAGCATTTAACGTCAAAATACCGAGCGACGGCGGGCAATCGATCAACACCACATCAAACCTGGCGCTGCTGATAACCGGCTGGAGTACGCGGGAAACGGCCTGCAAATGATTCTCCGTTCGCGCCAATTCCAAATCCGCCGCGCATAGGTCCACTTCACTGGGAACGATCTCCAGCCGCTCAAAACTCGTCGGTTTGATTTTATCAAGCAATGCTCCTTCCCCGAGCAAAACGCGGTAGGCGCTGGCGCCTTCGGTCTTTTCCAAGCCCACGCCGCTGGTTGCATTGGCCTGGGGGTCCAGGTCAAACAGCAGTACCCGACGACCCAGGGCCGCCAGGCAGGCGGCGAGATTTACGGCGGTGGTGGTTTTTCCGACGCCGCCTTTCTGATTGGCGACCGCGATGATTTTGGTTGGCACTATCCGATTAAATGAAAAGTGCGCGCTTCTTTCAAGCGCGCACACGATTCATTTTAAAATGCGTTACTATTGCCCCGGCGGGGTGAAGATGGCCTCTTGCGGCGATGGGGCTTGGCCGGCGAAAAGCACGTTGACCGGAACCGGTTGTTGGGCGGTCGTCTGAAAATCCAATATCGGATTAGTGCTGTTCATGGCCAGCACCGGCTGGGTGGACGGCTGTCCCGATGGCGAGGGAGCAGTGGATAATTCTGAACTAACCGGCGCGGTATTATCCGCCGTTTGCATCAACAAAGGTTGTGACGCCGACATATCCGGGCGCTCGGCGTTCACGATTCCAAATACGAGCAGCAGGCATAGCGCGGAGGCGAAGGCCCCGGCCAACGCGGGCTTGGCATCAAATATTTGGATGAATCTCAAATACCACGGCATTTCCTGCATGGCATCTTTTGAGCGATGTTCGCCCAACCGGATGCGGGAAATGACTTCGCTGGAAAAATTGTGGAAATATCCCGGTGGCGGGATTTCGTGCCGCTTGAGTGCCAGCAGCCGCCGTAATGATTCAAAATTCTCGTTCTCGTCCATAACTACTTCAAGTAATCGGCTAGTATCGCCTGCAATTGCTGCCGCGCATAAAACAACCGCGACCGCACTGTGCCGATGTTGCAGTCCATGACTTTCGCAATCTCTTCATGCGACAATCCCTGCACATCGTGCAGAACGACAACCAGTCTATGGGGTTCTGACAGTTTGAGCAAAGCTTCGTTCAACTTTTGTTGCAATTCCGTCAACCCGGCGTCCCGCCGGGGAGTTTTCTCGGAAATCAAGGCCACCAGGTCGGGATCATGCTCGGTATTGAAGTCCAGGTCGTTGAGGCTCAAATGCTGGCGATTCTTGCGTTGCTTGAGAAAATTGATGGTTTTATTGACCGCAATCCGGTAAAGCCATGTGTAAAAGCTGGAGCCGCCCTTGAACGACTTTAACGCCTGGAAAGCCTTGATAAACGATTCCTGCGCCAGATCGTTGGCGTCCTCGTGATTCGAGGTCATGTGGTAAATCGTCGCGTAAATGCGCTCCTGATAGCGCTTGATCAACTCGTCGTAGGCTGCCAAATCACCCCGGCGCGCGCGCGCCACCAAGGCGGATTCCTCTTCCGGCTCGGATACCTTCGGTTCCCCGCGTTCTATGGGTTCGGCCATAATCATGCTCTAAACACAAACAGCCAAAATCTCAATTTGTTGCGCTAAAAAATCAGCCAGATTGATCAGGTCCGTTCGACCCGCCCCTTTTGGCAAGGTATTCAATGCTTTCCTTGCCAAATCCAAATATTTTTCCACAACTTCCATCGACGGCTCAAAAGTCTCGTACTTTGCAAGAAGTTCATTGATCCCGCGCAGATTATCCGGTTGCCAGCCCCGAATCAAACTTTCCAAACGCTCGCGATCGGCCGCATTAGCCCGTTCCCAGGCAAGTAATACCGGCCAGGTCAATTTGCCCTTGGCCAAATCGGTACCGAGCGATTTGCCCGCCTCGGTCTCCGTTCCGAACAGGTCCACACAATCGTCATAAACCTGGTAGGCCGTGCCGAATGCCGCGCCAAATTGCCCCAGCGCCTTCCGATGTTCCGGCTTGGCTTCACCCAGAAAAGCCGCCAAATCACATGAGAGTGTGAATAACTCGGCCGTTTTCATCTCGATCACGTGGAAATATTCACGGCGCGAATGTTCAAAATTCCTGCGATGCTGCGTTTGCAGAATTTCGCCGGTACATACCGTATTCGTGGCCATTGACACCGCGCGGCATACTTCCGGCGTGGGAAAACTGGCTGCGAGCTTCAGCGCGTGGGCAAAGAGGCAGTCACCGAACAAAACCGCAATTTCATTGCCCCAAGTCGCCGCCAGCGTGGGTTTGCCGCGGCGAATCTGCGCCTCGTCCATTACGTCGTCGTGGACCAGAGTGGCCAGATGCACCATTTCAATGATCACCGCCGCCGTGACATGCGCGGAGGAGATTTTGCCGACGGAATTGGCGGAAAAAGCCACCAATGTCGGACGCAAATGCTTTCCGTTGCCGTTCAAGGCATACTGGGCATAGGGAGCGATTTTGGGGTCAAAATCATTGACCTGCTGGATCAATTGATCGCCAACCGCATGAAGAAAAGGCTCAACGTGTTCCACGATTTTTTTCCAGGAACGATTCGGGTCTTGATCAGGCGCTTGGGCAACCTCCGCCCCCGCCCCTTTGGTTTCGGCAGCCAGCATTCGCTTGAATCTACCGTCCCAACCCGATTGAGTCAAACCCGTTGTTTTATGCCGGACCCGTTCCATGCCGTAACCATCAGGAAAATTACGATTTCCATCTTCACCTTTCCCCATGGGCCATATCGTGCTATAAGAGGATTGTGATACGACTTTTTATCATACCTTACTGTCCCTGGTGCCATCGTGAACAAATCCCGCTGCTCGTGACACTAAGATGAATGGCACGTTGAACCTCTGCGTGGTCATTCCCGTTTTCAATCACGCTCTGACGGTTGGACGCATCATGCGCGAGGCGAAGAATTATTTTCCTGTCATTGTCGTCAACGACGGCTGCACCGACGACACCGGCGAAGTGCTCGCCATGGAAACCGGCGTCACCGTCGTCACGCTGCCACAGAACCTGGGCAAAGGCGCGGCGCTGCGGGCGGGCTTTGCCGAGGCGGAAAAATTGGGTTTTACCCACGTCATCACGATTGATGCGGACGGCCAGCACGCGACCGGCGAACTGCCGGCGTTTGCTGCCGCGAGCCGCCGCCAACCGGATGCGTTAATTATAGGCGGACGCGATTTGGTGAAGGAAAACGCCCCCCGCGAACGCCGCCTCACCAACAACATTTCCTCCTTTTGGTTTAAAATCGAGACCGGCGTGGCGCTCGCGGACACACAATGCGGCTATCGCAGCTATCCGCTCAAAGCCATCCACCGGCTCCGCGTGAAATCGCAGCGTTACGCCTATGAGCTTGAAGTGATGGTCAAAGCGGCATGGGCCGGCGTGCCGCTCGTCGCGCTGCCGGTGTCCGCCGATTACATGGCGGCAACGTCGCGGCTTTCGCATTTTGATCCCTGGAGTGACCTGGCGCGGATTTCGTGGTTGCACTCGCGGCTTTTCATTCAAGCCTTCTGCCTTCCCGCGAAGTTGCGGAAAATTTTCGCCAGCGGCGAGTGGCAACGCGGCCAGCGTGTGAAAACCATTTTACGGCTGTTTTTTTTCGAACACACCCGATCCAACTGATCGTTCACCAACTAATTTTCGGATCGGGAACAATCGGCGGGGCCGGTTCCGGGGATGCGCTGAGAGAAGGGTCGTGGTCGGAAAAATTTCTGGATTTCATTTGAAGAAATGGCTTTTCCACAAAGGTCCAGCTCATCAAGGCGACGGCCAACGAAATGGGAGTGGCGACTGCAAACAGAATCCACGGGTTGTGCAAAGAGGCGGCCACCAAGGCTTGTTGAATGGGATAGGCGAAGAGATAAACTCCGTAGGATAAATCCGTTTTATCGCACCACGCCGCAATTTTGACCCCGGAGCCGAAGCCAACCCATAAGACGATATAAGAAGCCATTAAAGGCCCGAGGATCAAGAACCACGGTGGAAATTGGGTCGTGACCAAAAAAACGATCAGGGCAGTGACCGTCCAGGCGGGGTGGATGGGAATTTTATCGCGCCACAGCCAGGCGCAAGCGCCCGCCAAAAATAATGTAAAAAATAACAGGGTAAAAAATACCCGGTCGAATTGGACGGCCGCTTCTCCTTTCGATAAGAGAGTCCAGGCGCCATAAGCGAGCATTGAGACAAAAGCTGCAAAGAGCGCGGACCTGTATTTAAAGAAGCCGAACAAACCAATGGCTGCCACCAGCAGGTAACACGCAAATTCGCGGTCGATGGTCCAGAGGGAGCCGTTGGCGCCAAAGGGGAATGGATTTTTTGGAAACACCCAATCTCCGCCGCAACCGGCATTGCCAAGAAAGAAAACGTCCCTGAATTTTGCCAGTTTGGAAGGCAAATCGGCGAAGGGATGCGAGGCGAAGGCGGAGGCGACCACAAAACTGAAAAGCAAGGCGGCGATATATCCGGGGAAAATGCGCAGGATTCTGCGGCGCAAATAATCATTCATGGATTTGCTGTTGAACCAGCTTGCAGTTATTAAAAAGCCGCTGATGAAAAAGAAAAGCTCAACCGCAAATATGCCACACGACATTTGCTGATGGGTAAAGAGCGACAAAGGGTCGTCCACCTGTGCGCTCGCCAGTGGAAAGCTGTGATCCAAAATCACCAGGATGGCCAGAAAGAGCCTGATCGCATTTAAATTATTATTTTGGCGGCTTTGGACAAGGCCCTGGAGATATTGGATGGAACTTTTCAATTGAGATTCTCGTCATTTTTTCTAACGCCCGCGATTCAACCATCATGCGCCAGCCCGCGCAAGCGCCGTTTCAACGAATTTCAGCGGTTCCGCCCGCCATCGGCGCGAAATCAAATTTCGGCAACTGCAGTAAGGTTCTTGCGAATTCAACGGGGAATTTTCTGGAATGGTGGAATTCGCTCTTTTGCAAATAGATGCTACGTTAATTCAATATCAAACTTGTTATTGCCGCATGGATTCTCGACGTATTTCTCAAGTGATTTGCTGGGCTATCGTACTTTTCAATCCGGGAACCATGCAGGGGGGTTCAGTGATTTTGGACACGAACACCCAATATCAGACAATTCGCGGATGGGTGGCGGTGACTGGCATCGGATTGCTTCCGCCCGCATTTCAACAACAACAGTTGATAAGCCGGGGCGTCAATGAGTTGGGAGTGACAACGCTGCGGCTGGATTTACCCTTCAATGGAAATAGCGCCACCCAGGGCCGCTCCTGGGACTTCCGCATCGATTATACGAATCCGGGCAAAACTAATTGGGCGAACTTCGACACCTTGCCCGGCGTGCAATATGACACCACAGCGGTGGACCTGCTCATGTCAAACACCGTCGTCCCGTTCCGGCAACAGGTGCTCGCAAACGGCGACCCCTTCACAATGTATGACAATCCGTCCTTTTATTACAGTGGAAGCACCGGCCCAATGCCCGCCTGGATACAATACAACACCGGCGAATACGCCGAATACCTTGTGTCGCTGGCAGAGTATCTCGCGCATAAATATCAGATTGCGCCCGATTACTTGACCATCATCAATGAAGCCGGCAACAACAACGCCATGACACCGGCATTTGAAGCGAGGGTCATCAAGGCGGCCGGCCCCATGTTGCAAGCAGCGGGATTGGATACGAAAGTTCAACTGGCGGAATGTGTGAACGCCGTCAACACGCTGTCCTATGTGCAGGACACCAACATGACCAGCGATGTTTTGCAATATGTCGCCACCGTAAGCTGGCATGATTATGGAACGCAATCTTCGTCGGCCAAGGCTTCGATTTTTTCCTGCGCCCGATCCAACCACCTGATGACTGCCGAGACGGAAACGCAACTGGCAACCTATCAGACGATGTATGATGACCTCGTCAACGGCGGTAATTCCTATTGGGGCCAATACTTCCTGGGAGGTAATTCCGCCGGACAAGGCATCCAATATCTGAATACGGGTCTCGACGGTGCGAGCATGTCTGTCCCCAGCCAGTATTGGAACTGGCGGCAGGTGATGAATTACGTTCGTCCTGGCGCCGTGCGGGTCAGCGCGATTTCCACGGACAATTCAGTCCTGCCAATGGCCTTTATGAAAAACGGCCTGCCGACCGTGATTCTCTGCAACACGAATCCTGCCGACCCCAGCATCATCATGACCGTATCGAACCTGCCGGCGGGCGTTTACGGTGTCAGCGAATCCACCTCCGGCGTGGGCATCGCGGAATTGGGACTCCAAACCAATACGACCGGAACGCTGACCGTAACGGATTTGTATAATGGAGTGCTCACCCTTTATCCGTATCCGGGAACCAACATGGCTCCCGAAGTTTATCAATACAGCGCCAACCCGGCCTATTTGAAAACAGGCGCAGGAAACAGCACCGTCCTTACCGCAGCGGCAACGGACCCGGAATTAAATAATTTGACCTGCCAATGGAGCGTCGCGACCGAACCCAGCGGCGCAAACGTGACCTTCGTCAATTCAAACTCCGCCAGCACGACCGCCAATGGTTTGAGCACGGCCGGATTTTACCTGTTCAATGTGAGCGTTAGTGACGGCGTGAACACCGTGACCAGGCCGGTAGGCTTCAACATCCTGGTCGGCAACCAGCCGCCGATCATCGATGTGGTCCAATCGCGTTCGCCCCCGGGCATGACCAATTCCCTGCTCTTGACTCTCCCGCAAAATTCCGCGTGGCTGCTGGATCAAGTGGCCTATGATTTGGAAGGTAACACGCTCACTTACAACTGGACAAATATCAGCCAACCCGCCGGGGTGTCTGTAATTCTCGCCACGCCCACGAATTCAGCTTGTGTCGCCACCAATTTGAATGTGGCTGGCGATTATGATTTCCGGGTCACCGTCAGCAGCACTGGGGCGCCTTCAGTTTCGGAAGATGTAATCGTCACTGTTGACCCTGCCAATCTCGAGGCACCGGTCATCACCAATGCCGCCGGCAACTATGTTTCGCCCGGCCACGGACATTTGCAGGCTGCCACCAGCGACGCCGATGGCGATTGGATCGCAAATTGGTGGGATGTCATTTCCAAACCCGCTGGAGCCACGGTCATTTTTGACGATCCTGCTTCGCCTACCACCGATTTTTATGTCAGCGCCGCCGGCAACTATGTTTTCCAACTGTCAACCGTTGACCGCACCCTGTGGACGCAATCGACCCATATCAACGTCACCATCACCAACGCGCTGATTCAAATGACTTCTATTAAACCGCAGGGCAGCGATGTGCTGATTGCCTGGCAGGCTGGTCCGGGCAACACCAACGTCGTGCAAACCGCGCTGAATGCGAACGGCACTTATAGCAACACCAGTCCGAATATTCTCATTCCGGGCAGCGGGACCACCAACTATCTTGATGCCGGAGCGCTGACGAATTGGCCGGCTCGATTCTATCGTGTTCAACTTGTCCCATAGAGTGTTTGTAACGGCCTTTGACACAAGGATTCGATTTCCTTCCCAAATCCGCATGAACGATTTTGTTCGCCAAGAGCAAAAAGCATCATCCCGAACAAGGGAACTGGTTGAATTTCATGGTTTCCATACGAATCAGATTTGGCACGTCGTATGCGTTCATGAGTTCAACAGTTCTGTAAGCAGTCTGCCAGAAACTTATCTTGCAGTTTCATTCTTCCAGTTCTGGTTGGCGGATCATCCCACCCAACCAGAGCTGTTTTTTCAAATTAGAAAATCATCAAAATGTGATCGCCGAGGCATAAGCGCCTCGTTGATAGCATTGATTGCCAGGTGACCCTGTGCCAAGCTAAATGCAATGGCAAGCCTCCAGCAATCGTCTGGGAAAATGCTACGAAGCCTGTGTTTCGTTCTGCTGTCTTTTGCAGCCATGGGGGCGGCGATTGAATCGAATCAGAAACCGGCGCTTCCGCCACAACATTTAATTACTGCTTCCCGGCCACTCTGTGTAGAACTGCAGTGGGAGCCCATCCCAGGGACAATGAGTTATGAAGTTCAACGAGGCGCCACTCCAGATGGCCCATTCAAGACGTTGCCGAATAAACTTCCACAGTTGACGATCTTCGACGACTTCATCGGCAGCGGAGGCGCGGATTTCTACTATCGGATTCGCTCCGTCCAAACCAATGGCGCAGGCAAAATTTTACCTTCCGATTGGTCGGATTCAGTGGAGGGGCATTCAGAAGCGCTGAATCAGGATGAACTGCTTACGGAAGTACAAAGAGCAAGCTTTGATTACTTCTACCGGTATGGCCATCCGATATCAGGGCTGGCCCGTGCTTCAGCCAGGCGGGATCCCGACGTTTGTGCCATTGGCGCGAGCGGCATGGGCTTTTTCAACCTTGGAGTGGGTGTCGAAAGAGGATTTATTACCCGCCGCGAGGGGGCGGACCAGGCCATAAGAGAATTGAAGTTTCTCTCGGAAAAAGCGCAGCGCTTTCACGGCGCCTTTCCACATTTTATCAATGGCAAGACCGGCAAGGTGATTCCGTTCACCAAATACGATGACGGCGCCGATTTGGTAGAGACGGCGTTCCTGATGGAAGGGGTTTTATTTGCCCGCGAATTTTTTTCAAGACCGGACCCTGAAGAAGCGGAAATCCGGGAGCTGGCCGACAACCTCTGGCGGGACGTGGAGTGGGACTGGTTTGTCAACAAGACAGGTCCAATCCCAGCCCTGCTTTGGCATTGGTCTCCGCATTACGGCTGGAAAATGGATCTTTATATCAATGGTTTCAACGAATGCCAGATCGTGTACGTGCTGGCGCTGGCCTCGCCTACTCATCCCATCGAACCCAGGTCCTATTGGGAAGGCTGGGAATCGGGAGAGTACGGTTCGGAGCGCACTGAATTTGGAATTCATTTGGAGCTGGGAAGCCGTCCCAAGATTGGGCCGCCACTTTTTGTGACTCATTTTTCTTATTTGGGCCTGGACCCACATCAAATCTGGTTTCACGGCAGGACTTATTTTGATCATTTCACGGATTTTTGCCGCGTGCAAATCCGGTATGCGGAATCTGAAAGTAATAAGTATAAAGGCTATGGCCCGCTTTGGGGCATTACACCCAGCGCGGGACCGGACGGTTACAAGCCCTTTGCGCCAGGAATCCGCGACACCGGCACGCTTGCTCCCACTGCTGCCATTTCTTCAATGCCTTACGTTCCTGAGGAGAGCATTGCCTGCCTTCTTGAAATGTATGAAAAGTACGGTTCCAAATTATGGGGGCCTTTTGGCTTTTATGATTCGTTCAATCTGTCTCGCGACTGGGTGTCCAAAACCTATTTGTGCATAGACGAAGGCCCGATTGCGCCAATGATTGAAAATTATCGCTCGGGGATGTGCTGGATGGTTTTCATGAAGTCCGAAGAGATCCAGTCGGCGGTAAAGTTGATTAATGCTGGAGAAAGGTCGCGTACAAACATGAACGTCAGCGCATCGGGAACCACACTTTCGCGCAACAAATAATTTGGCTCGCCGCCGCGGAAATAAAAATCCAATTTAAAAGTGATTAACGAAAGAAATCCGCTGAAAATCATGGCCGAACCAAAAACCTTCTCTCACCCTCGCGACCCCTTGCACGGCATCACGCTGGAGAAAATCCTGAATCAGCTTGTCCAAAAACACGGCTGGCGCGAAATGGGGCGGCAAATCCCGATCCGCTGCTTTCAATTTAATCCCACGGTAAAATCCAGCCTTACTTTCCTGCGAAAAACGCCCTGGGCGCGCGAGAAGGTGGAGGACTGGTTTATCGAAGATTCCAACAAGGTCGAAAACCGGCAAAATCTGATCCAACAATTGAATCCAAAGAAGCAACGTGGAAGCAAACCACGCTGTCATCTGCTCACGCATGGAATACGGGACCTGGTGGCCTCCCGTTTGACCATGCTGATCGCGCCGTGGGGACAAGTTCGATCTTCTGATCTGTGGACGCCGGATGGGTTTGGCAAACCTGCGGAAGCACAATGGCAGGGCGCGCCCTGGCTGCTGGACAAGGAGCTTTCAAATGGTCTGTTAAAATGGTGGCTTCCGGGAGCAACTGAGTTAAAGACGCCGAACTGGGACGTCGCCAGCACATGCTTGATTGATGGAGTGAAGGGATTATTGCTTATCGAAGCCAAAGCCCACGACAAAGGCCTCACCAAAGAGGAAAAAGGACGCCGCCTGGAAGTCAACCCTTCCAAAGACAGCCTGAAAAACCATGAACATATCGGCCAGACAATCATCGAGGCCAATTCCGAATTGAACGCGATTTGTCCGGGGTGGAATTTAAGCAGGGATTCACATTATCAAATGGTCAACCGCTTTGTCTGGGCCTGGAAATTGGCCTCCCTCGGAATCCCAGTGGTCCTGGTTTACCTGGGATTCTTAAAGGCAGTTGAGATGCAAGATCGGGGGAAAGTTTTTGAAAATCATTCAGACTGGCAACAACTCGTCCTGTCCCACAGCAAAACGATTGTCCCTGAAAACGTCTGGGAAACGAAACTGAATTGCCAGGGAAGCGCATTAATTCCTTTGATACGGACAATCGAATGCCCTTTGGAATAACGCAGTTCTAAGCGCCTCTGGGGGCGATGCGCGAAGTTGGTTTGGTTTCAGGCGGTTTGCCCATGCCGGTGGAAAAGTCGGCGGGCAAATCCTCGGGCAACAGTGTCGTAAGAGCGTCGCGGTCGCGTTGGCCGCTGTTAACCAGGCGGGTGCTTTGATTGCGCACGGCGCTCTCGAAGAGATTCCTCATTTCGCGGGCGTTGCCGAATTGTTCGTTGCGGGAAGTGTGCAGGCTGTTGCAGATGGATAACACTTTCTTCCCTGTTTCCGGCGCGCACACCAGCCCGCTTTGAACGGCCATGCGATGGAAAATTTCCAGCAGTTCATCGGGTGAATAGTCGGGGAAATTCAGATAGTTGGTGAAGCGCGATTCGAGGCCGGGATTTGACGCGATGAATTCTTTCATCGGCCCGGTGTAGCCGGCGACGATGACGATGAGGCGGTCGCGGTCGTCTTCCATGCGTTTGAGGAGAGTCTCGATGGCCTCGTTGCCGAAATCCTCAGCGCCGCGCCCGGCCAGCGAATAAGCCTCGTCAATAAAAAGGATGCCGTCGAGGGCTGAATCAATCATCGCGTGGGTGCGCACGGCGGTCTGGCCGACGTACTCAGCCACGAGGCGCCCGCGGTCGCACTCGACGACGTGACCGCGGCGGAGGAGGCCGAGAGATTTGTAAATGCGGCCCATGAGGCGGGCGACGGTGGTCTTGCCAGTGCCCGGGTTGCCGAAGAAGACGCTGTGCAAACTCGCCTGCACGACGGGCAATCCCTGCTGGCGACGGATGATCTGCATGCGCGCGAAATCGGTGGCATGATGCACCTCGGTCTTGACCGGGTCGAGGCCCACGAGGACATCCAGTTCTTTGAAAATGGCCTCGAGGTCTTCCTCGTTCACGCCGGGATCGGCGGCGCGCGCGTTGAAGTCCAAGGTATATTTACGGGACACCTCGGTGAATTGAGCGGAGACGATGGCGGCGCGCCTGCGGCTGGCATCGGAGAGGTCGCTTCCCATGTTGGAGAGGGTCGTCACCAGGGTTTGCAGCGTCTGGCGGATAAATTCAATCGTCACCGGCTGCAATCCCAAATCAAGCGTGTGCCGCGTGAAGGCGTCGAAAATTGTGTCAAGCCCTTGTTTTTCCACGGGCCTGAGCATGGTCTCAACGCGCTCGACGGCCTTGCGTCCACTCTTCTCATACCACTTTGCGAAGGCGGCCTCGTCGCCTTTACTGGCAGCGTAACCGCATTCAATCAAAGCCTGGGCATCCTCGGCCTTTTCAGCCAGCCCCGCGATGCAAGTGGCCAGCGCTCCGTAGCCCTGCAAATTCTTGTCGTCGGCAGCCAGCCGCTGGGCCAGGGACAACGCCAGCACCCGCAACATGCCGCGCAAATCGTCAATCAAATCAAACTCCTGTTCGTTGATGCGTTTAACCGTCATCAAGGGCGGGGTAAGGATCTCGACGCATTCGATGAGCAGGCTCATTTGGAGGAGGCTGCGCAGGATGGCTTCCTCCTTGGCAACATCGGAGCGATAGACCATTGCGCGCCAATCGCTGTGTCGCAACAGGAGATGCAGGCGCCGCGAATGGCCCTCCGTGGCGTTGCGCAGACGCGTGGCGTCGTCCGCCGAGAACAAGGACTGGGACTGGTAATAATTCAGAAGGTACTCGCACGTCATGTCGTCGAGCTGGGCGAGTTCCTCGCGTTTGAAAGAAACGGTGCGCCCGGTTTTGGGATTGCGAAAAAGCGTGGTGAGCACCGAGCCGGGAATGAGTGCTTCGCGCAGTGGCACGGCCACTGTGGAAGCCTCGCCAGTGCGCGGAAGGTTGTCCGGTGGTCGTGTGACTTCCTCCAGCACGCGGGCGCAACCGAGCAAGTCCTCCAATAGCTGCCTCAATTTAACTTCCTCGGACTCGGGTTGCCGGTTGGTATCCATTGACAAAAAATTGCGACTCTTGAATTACAAGGAGTGTCGCCCTCAAGTGGATGAAAGCAAGCTTCAAGTGACCAGGCACAACCAGGACGCCTCGCTCACATGCAGAGAAATACGTAAACTGAAAAAGACACGGCGGCGAGCGCGGCGGCGGCGGCCACCGACCACAAAAAGTTCTTCTGCCGGGCCGCGATGGAGAAGGTGGCGACGATCACCCCCATTTGCGACATTAGCATCCCATAGAAAAACTTTGTGCTCCGATTGCGATGCCGGTCCGCAGACAGATTGGCTTTGCGCACCTGCAATTCATAAATGCTGCCGATGGTCGCGTTCAACTTTGATTCCGCATCATAACGCGACACTGAGTAGCGCAGCCTGGCCCCGCTGAAATCGCGATACGCGGTTTTATCGCCAACTCTTAATTTTTCGTCAAGAGCGTCGGTCGTCTTATTGATCGTCCTGGTCGCATTGTCGTAATCCGATGCCGCTTGTTGTGCGGCGGTGAGGGCATTCGCCAAAGCCGCATCCTTCACGTTTGCGAGGTCAGCCGTAATTTCGGT
This sequence comes from uncultured Verrucomicrobiae bacterium, assembly GCA_963797825.1. Lineage (GTDB taxonomy): Bacteria > Verrucomicrobiota > Verrucomicrobiia > Limisphaerales > UBA11358 > UBA11358. The sequence continues at coordinate 11,984 of CAWCRR010000057.1, read as the reverse complement.
TTCCGGCGCGGAATTTTCCAGGGCGGCCAGCGCGGCATTCACGCTGTCATCAAATTTGGCGGACGGCATCACCGGCAATTCATCCTTGGTCAACGCTGCTACGGTAGCCGCATCGGCATCCGGCAAAGCCAAGGCATCGAGCGGCTTCACATCAGCCGTCGCCGCCAGCAAATCCAGGGTATTCAGCGCAACAGCTCCGCGCAATTTCTTGGCCTGAAAATAACCCCACTGGTCGCCCGCCTTGGACTGCAGTTCCGCGGCAAGCGAACGGTCATACTGCCCCCGGGTCATCTCACTGGAAGCAAGACCGGCAAGCATCGTGGCGACAACGGTAATAATGATGGGTGTCGCCAGGAGGATTTTTCCCCACTTGGATTGCGACAAATCTTTTTTTAATTCGTCGGGGATCTGGATTTTTGGAGCCATATCGTCTAGCTATTTTTTGCCTTATTTCTTCGGCGGCGCATTGGTTGAAATGACCGGCGAAACTACAGCGGACGGCGGCACATAGGCCGGAGCATTGGTGCCGAGAACGGTTGTGCTCTTGATTTGTCCCGGCAGCACTCCATCCAGTTTTCCCAGATACCAACCGAGGCCAAGCAAGGCGATCACAATGAGGGTCAGGTAGAGTTCCCACGGTTTTTTCTTTTCCGCAAACGGATCAGCCAGGTCGCGTTTTGAACCGGGCGGCAATACGGCGATCTTTGTCAGGCTCGCTCCAAAGGGCACATTCATCTTGGCCTGGGCATTGACGGCCCAGCCGTTTGCATCGAGGATCGGGCCCAGATTGCGTGTCCGCAATTTGAGCCAGGCGATCGTGACCGCCGGAGTCGAAACGGCCAGGATGATCCCGATGATCGCCAACGGAATTTCCCATGTCGGCAAACCCAGAAGTTTCGTAAAAATAACGCCCAATGCTCCCATCAAGGTAGTCAATACCAGCGCGATGGCCGCCAGTGTGCCAGTGTCGATTTTGTTCGGCGCGGCGGTCGCAGCCGGGGTCGCGGTGGATGTGGCGGCGGATTGCAGGTTCGAGGTGGCGGCGGCATCGGCAGCGGCAGCGCGTTTGGCGACCTGTTCTTCGATGAAGCGGACCAACTTTTTATAAGGCGACCAAAACGCCTGCTGGACGCTGATGGGGTTGGAAATGATACTGGTGATCGTCGCGTCGTAATCCTTGCCCTTTCGGTCATAAAAAATGCCGTTGCGCCCCACCATCAAGTTGTCGTCGTCGCCCTGCGAAAAAACCGCAAGGATGCTCAATTTTTCTCCCGTGGCCTTGCGCTCGCAATCCAGATATGCGAGATAGGCCCCCGCCAGGCCGGCCATCGTCGCATGTTTGGCCGCGTCGTGGACAGTGAGGCACAGATCGCAACTGCGGCGGTCCAAATAAAGACGCCCGGCTTGAAAGATCGCGGGCGTCTTGCGGCTGTAAAAATTCTGGAAGCTGACGAAGTTCACACACAGCGTGTAAAGGTCGCGGTTGAAACGGATCAATTTTTCCACAGCGGCTATCGCATTGGCTTCCGGCTCCAGCGCCTTGTCCCTGGCGATCAGCGCATTGATCGCCTCCTTCGATTTGCCGGCCAGAATTTCACGGATGCGTTTTAACCCGAGTTTTTCCACCACCGCTCCGACTTTACCCGCCGCCCATGCTTCGAACGGCGCGAGTTTTGTTTGCAGAGAATTCCACTCCGCTTCCGCCAGTGAATTTTTATCGCCGAGCAGCGGCTTGACGGCGGCGGTTTGCAGCGTGGCGAGCGGCGCTATCCATGCGGGATTGACGTTTTCAACCAGCGGCAACGCATTTCCAGCGGCAATATGCGCAAGCGGGAAATTGGCGATTTCCGCGGTGTTGACCGTTAAATCTTTCGAGGCGAACGCGAGACAATCCGGTTCCTGGCGGTTCAACGCCGCGGTCGCCAGCGGGTTGAAGGCAGCGAAGTCGCAGCGGGTGAAAAAATCGTCCACTTTCGCCTTCACTGCTTTCACGGCGGCGGACGCGGCGGCGGTGGCTTCGCCGAGCGGCACTATGGTCTTGTCGCCCTCGGCCTGCTTCCACCAATCGGAATGCGCCTGCAATTCCGCAAAAAACTGGTCCGCCTTGGCCTGGCTGATTCCCGGCTTGCCGCTGCGGTCGGTTTCAAACCCAAGGCAGGCGATGGTGTCTTCAATGACGGCCTTCGTTGCGGCATCGTCCGCGGCATCGGCGGGAATGATGCCGTCGCCGTTGAAATTCGTCGCGGCAAAAATTTTTGCCGTGTCCCCGACGTCTTCGAGATCAATGTTCGGCTCGTCCTTTTTGCCGAGATTGGCAAGGATTTGTTTTGCCGATGAAAGGATTTGTTTTCCCTCAGGCGTGGCGTCGTTGATCGACGTCAGCGACAACGACGGCGGGCCTTTCAAGAGATCGTCGGGGTTTTTGAGCAGGCTCGTCGCCCATTTTGTGGCGGCGATGACTTCTGGCACGCGCACGCGGCCGTCCTTGTCTGAATCGATCAAGTCGAGGGTGCGATCGTCGAATTCCAAACCGCGGGTCGGACAGGCGAGCGCGACCCAAAGCTTCTGGTCAAGCTGGTCTAGATTGGCCAGATCGGCGCCGGATTCCAGTTTGACCTGGTCAAAACCGCCCACCCGGAAAAATTTCCAGGCATAGTTTGAAGATTTTCGATTCATGATGTCACTGCGTTCCCGTCTCTCTGATCTCCCCATTCTCACGGCGCCATTAATATTTGAAGCCAATGGCCGTGACCAACTTGGCGTCGTTCTTCAACCGTCCCGCAGCCGGTTGGTTATTGTAACTATCATCCAAATAGCATTGCAAGGTGAGGTTTTTGCCATCGGTCAGGTAGGCTTCTATGCCCATCTCGGTGTTGATGGTATAATTGTTCAACTGATCGGCCTCCGGTAAAAGCTCCGCCCTCTCCCAAATGCGGGCGCGGTCGCTTAACGCATGGTGAAATTTTTCTCCGAGGCGCAGTGTGACAAAGTCCATGTCATTCGTGCCCAATCGTTCAATTTCATAGCCGGGGCCGGCTTCGATGCTCAAGTCCGTGTTCGTGTTGTTGATGAAATAATAACCGGCACCCGGGTTCAGCGTTATGCGATAGTGGATGTCCGCCACTCCATCGTACAAACCCTCGGTTCGCGCGAAGCCGTAAAACCGTTTGGTGATCGACCTGTTGAATTGGGCGGACCCGTCCAGGGACTGCGCGGTGGTCGAGGCGGTCGATACGCCATTCACGGTGGTCGTACTCCGGCCATAGGTGCCGTTTAAGCCGAGGGTCCATTCATCACCATCCGTCTTCCGGTCGGTGACCGCCGCCAGGGTGGCCAGAGCGGTGTCACTGTTGCCGCGCGTCAATGTGAAGCCCGCCGACACGGAACCATGCCAGATGGGTTTGGGAACGGGAGCATTGGTCACCGTTAGGGCTTGTGCGGAAATAATAGCGGAGGCGAATAAACTTAAGCTGAAGTATTTGAGGGTATGTGCGATTTTCATTTTGACTAGATTGGAATTCATTGGAATTCATTGGAATTTGTTCGAATTTGTTCGAATTCGAGCGACTCGTTTGAATTAGTGTGATTTGCAGTTGAATTTAATGGGTTAAACCTTTCCAGCCGATGGGTTTATGCACCAACTGAAAGGGTGATTTTACTGGAAACCGAATCTGGCGGATAAACCTAAATTGCCAAAGTCTTGCCATCGCTGGCCGAATATCTGTGGACTACGGGCAAAACATCAGTGCCCCTGCCCTTTGTGGGACCATCCGCGCTACGGGGAGAGAGTGCCAAGTGCCACACGATTTCACGGCTTCACTTTTAATTTTTCGGCGGCGGCGAGTTTGCGTTGATTGGCGTCAAAGGTCAAAAATTCCCGCGCCCCCAGGTGCAACGCCGTTGCCACGTGGAGCACGTCAAAGGCACGGTGTCCGCCGATGGACGTATGGCGTTTGGAAAGCGTTTCGGCGAGGCGGTGAATTTCCGGCCAGTCGGCGGAAACGGTCAGAACCGCGCCTGCTTCTATATTGATTTGGAGCTTGCCGAGCGCGGCCTCCGCAATGTTTTGCGGATAACCTTTATTTTTGTCCCGTCCATGCAACCACACTTGAAAACGCACGCTCTGGCGGAATTCGTAAAACATCAGGCTGGAAACGTGCAATGCTTCGGGCATGGCCTTGAAATGCGCCGCCGCCTCCGGTGAATTGTTTTGCTGGACGTAAAGTGCGCAGAGAAATGACGTATCGGGAAAGGCAATCATCTTTCCTCGCCTTCCAATTCCGCTGCGCGCATTTCGGCGACTTCTTTGGCAGAGAAAACGCGGTCACCCCATGTTTCTTTCAATTGCGCCATGATATCGGGCTTGACGAGCTTGCGCGGCTTTTTCGGCGGGATGGGCATCAAGCGGGCAAATGGTTTGCCGGATTTCGTAATTTCCACCGGTTCGCCTTCACCAATCCACGCGGCGACGCGGGGAAAGCGGTTTCGCAAATCTCTGACGGTTGCTGTTTTCATCGTGATACAATGATGTCTCACAGTGTAGTAAACGTCAAGGGTTTTTGGGAGCGCATTGCGTTCCGCGTAAATTGACGATAAAGCAAAAGAAGAATTTGAATTTGTTGGAGAACGTAAAATCAAGCACGGTGAAAAATCAAGATTTACAAGGTTAGCAGTAGGGAGGCTCGCGAATCCGCTACTCTTTCTCTTCCATTTCCGGCCGAATGGTACAATATTTATGAAAATGCTCTAATGCCACGATTTTTTGACCAACTTGTTGCCGCACTCGCAGAAGGCCGCCCGTTTGCGCTGGCGCTGATTTCCGGCACGAAAGGCTCCAGCCCGCAACGGATCGGCGCCAAGGCGCTTTTTTTTCCGGACGGAAAAGTGGTGGGGACGCTGGGCGGCGGTTGCCTGGAAGCCGAGGTGCATGCGCGGGCAAAAAAAGCGCTGCAATCAGGACAGGCCGCCGCTTTTGACATGCTCCTGGACCATGACTTCGGGTGGGACGATGGATTGATTTGCGGCGGCAGGGTATCGGGCCTGATTCTGCCGCGCGCGGCGGAGGCCGGCGAGCTTTGGCGCAATCTGGCCAACGCCACAGGGACGATCGGTTGGGGCGTGAAGAAGGATTTTTCAATCGCGCCCCTGGCGCAAAACAGCAATGGCGAATGGTTGTACCAGGAAACGGTCACGCCGCCCGCTGAATTGTGGATCGCAGGGTCGGGCCACGTGGCCCAGGCGGTGGCGCCGTTGGCATCGAGATTGGATTTTGCCGTGACGATCTTCGATGACCGGCCCGAGTTGGCGAACCATGATTTTTTCCCGCCGGAAATCCGATTGCGGGTCGGTGGCTGGCATGAATTGCTGAAAGATTCCCCGGCCAAATCTCCGGCCTTCGGCCTGATCGTCACTCGCGGGCATCAGCACGACGCGCTGGTGCTGTCCGAATGGATTCATCGTCCGTTTGCTTTTCTAGGGATGATTGGCAGCCGCCGCAAGGCGCGGATCATGCGGGAACAATTCATCCGGCAGAAGATTGCCACGGGGGAGGAATTCGACCGGATCGCCTGCCCGGTGGGGGTGGAGATCGGCGCGGTTGGCACGCACGAAATCGCCGTGAGCGTCATGGCGCAATACATCCAGAAGCGGGCGGAAAGGTGAAGCCAACATCCAGCATCCAACATCCCCGCTTTGGGTTGCTAATTTTGGGGGCAGGCGCGTCGGTGCGCATGGGGCAGCCAAAATTGTTGCTGCCGTGGGGCGGTACCACCATCGTCGGGCATATCATCCGGCAATGGCGGGAGCTGGGATCGGCCCAAATCGCCGTGGCGCATCGGCCCAACGACACGGCCCTGGCTGCTGAATTGGACCGCCTGGGCATCACGCAATCAGACCGCATTGAAAATCCGCAGCCGGAGCGGGGAATGTTCAGTTCCATTGTTTGCGCGGCGAATTGGACGGGGTGGAAAGCAGGGCTGGTGAGCCAAATCATTGCGCTGGGCGACCAACCGCATTTACCGCCGGACATGCTGCGCGCTCTCATCCAGTTTCATGGCGAGCACCCCGGGGCGGTCTGCCAGCCGGAATTTGACGGACATGCCCGGCATCCGGTTTTGCTGCCGTGGAAGGTTTTTGAGGGACTAAAAAACACCCGCGCCCAAACTTTGAACGATTTTTTGAAACTTATCCCCGGTTCCACCGTCAAATATCCTGTAAATGACGTCGCACTGTCACTTGACTTGAACACGCCGGAGGATTACAAACAAGCGATGACCCAATATAGCCCATGAAAAATCGTGAGGAAAAGTTTGGGGCGGTCTCGCGCCGGACGTTTATCAAAGGCCTGGGGGTGACGGCCATCACCACTGTGGCCGCCCAAACCGCCGTGGTGGCGCAGGAATTGGAAAAGGCGAACGCGGAAAAAATCGTCGGCCCGGGCGCGGTGCCGGTGACGCTCAACGTGAATGGCGGGAAGCTGCGATTGCTGCTGGAGCCGCGCGTGACGCTGCTGGACGCCCTGCGGAATTATTCCAGCCTGACGGGTTCCAAAGAAGGTTGCGACCGCGCGAGCTGCGGCGCCTGCACGGTATTGTTTGACGGCGCGGCGATTTATTCCTGCCAGAAACTTGCCATTGAAGCGCAAGGGCACGAGATCACGACGGTGGAGGGCCTGGCGAAAGGCGGCAATCTGTCAAAAGTACAGCAGGCCTTTATCGACAAGGACGCCTTGCAATGCGGTTATTGCACGCCGGGATTTATCATGAGTGTGACGGCCTTGCTCGACAGAAATCCCCAGCCGACGGCCGAAGAGGCCAAGCACGCGTGCGCGGGAAATCTTTGCCGTTGCGGCACGCATCCCCACATTTTAAAAGCGGTCTTCGAGGCGGCCGGCATCAGCGCCGCCAACAAACAGGAAGGAATGAACCATGCCTAGCTGGCCGGCGGAAATGAAATATATCAGCGGCGACACCCGGCGCGTTGACGCGGGGCCCAAAGTGACGGGTAGCGCGCGCTATGCATCGGACATCCAGGCCAACGGCTGGCTTTATGGCATGATCCTGCGTTCGAAATGGCCGGCGGCGAAAATTTTATCGGTCGATTTGGACAAGGCGTTGGGCATTCCCGGCATCAAAGCCGCCGTCGTCGTGCGCGATGCTCCCTTCAACGTCCGTTTTTATGGCGACGAAATCGCCGCGGTGGCGGGCATGACCAAGGAAGCGTGCCTGGATGCGTTGCGGGCCATCGTAGTCAAAGCGGAGCCGGCGTTCAGTTTTGTGGTTCATGAAGACGACGCTCTCAAGGACAATTCCCCGCAGGTGTGGGAAGGTTCGAGCAATGCCGCGAAGCCGCGTGCCCGTGAGAATGGCAGCGTGGACACGGCATTCCCGGAATGCGCGGCGGTGATCGAAGGTTTTTACACCACGCCGGTGCAGATCCATAATCCGATGGAAACGCACGGCAACACGGTTTCGTGGACGGATGAGGGCCTTACCGCGTGGGCTTCCACGCAGGGCATTTCGAGTGTGCAGGACGGACTGGCCGGGGCGCTGGGCCTGGATCGCAGCCAGGTCCGGGTCCTCACGGAATACATGGGCGGCGGCTTTGGTTCGAAAACTGTCGCGGCGTTTTCAAGGCTGATGCTGGTCTTGCGAGGACCGACCATCACCGAACGTTTTTTACGACTGATTGCACCTGCGCCAGCCCGACGTGTGATGGCGCAAAACAATCATGAATGTTGCATTGCAGCATTGAGATGTATCAAGCGAGCCCTGCGCGGCGGCGATGGCTGCCAAGACCCGCAAAAGGGGTCACGGATAGGGGCAAAAAGGCCGCTCGAAAGACGGGATTAAGCGATACCGGCGCAGTGGCCGGTGTGCCGGGCCGCGACGGAGCGAGAAGGACGGCGCTTCAGAAATGAAAGAGGCCGCCAACGGGGGCGGCCTGGCATTCAGGAGCTGCGGTAAGGCGGAGCATATTTTTTCAATATCACTTTTGCGGCAAGCCAAAGAATGCCGAGAACGCCACCAGTCACGACCGCGATCGTAACTAACTCACTCACCCGACGCGCTCCCACTCCCGCGAAAAGAGAATATGGAGGACAGTACTACTTACATGGCGTTACGCAACCCCAGTAAAGGCCACTCCAAAATTCAAAAAGGCCCAAACGCGGTATCAGTACTGACGACCAAATAGGGCCACTCGTCGTTTCAAAAGAAACCGCCATCACGGATCGTGATGGAAAGAAGCTACTCCTAGAACCGAAAAGGACCGCCGGTTTGGGGCTAAGTGGAAAGGGGCCAGGTATGACCTCCCGGTCCTGTCCTAATTACCCTCAAACTAGGACAATCTTACATTACGTTTTGATGGTTCAAAAATCGGGAGAGGCCTATGGCTGAACTTCACCAACCGGAGGAGGTTTTTAAGGATCACGTCATTGGAGATTATGGCGAGACGTTCCACAGATTTAGAGTTCCTGGCGGCTGGATTTACACGCATACGATTTAAAATTTTCGTTGGTTTGGCCGCACGCTTTTTGCAGACACATTCGTGCCCGATTTAAAATAGCGTTTACGTTTTTGGCGTGCTAAATGGAATTGGCCCTACGGTTGCCGCCGTGGGCCGAGAGATTATTAGCTCTGCACGAGCCGGTAGCAATTTAACCGGAGTGCAGAGCAATGTCAAAAAAGCGTTTCGTCTGGTGGGACCAAAACGGTGATCGTCCATTGGGCCTCAGTGATTGGGCATTCCCTTAGCGATATTGAATCTGCAAAATTTGCCGGGGCGGGTATTCCTTGCTTAGCCCGCAATCGCAATCAACCTTATGCGGAAAAGTCGCGTCGGAAGCTTGCTGTTGGGGGAAGGTGCCTCGGAGACAACGTGTTGTCGCAAACATTTCTCGCACCTAATTACAAAATACCATTTTCCTTTTTGCATCATTCTTTCCCTCCTTCAATTACGCGGAATTTTCTGCGTCGATCCGGCGCGCTTTCGTGCGACGTTATTGGCTGCGTGCCGATAGGAGTTATCGTCGTATTGGCGACGCGAAGGGTCAGGCGGCAGCGGTTTGAGCTTGCGATCTGACGACCTCGTTTCCGTCGGTGAACTTTACACCAAGGATGACTTTCGGCAACTGGTTGTGGCCTCGGAGACGATGCCAACTTTTCTCGGCGGCTTGTGCGAGCTTGAAGATCATGGCGAGAGCGGTCTTGTTCGAAAGACATCCCCTTGAGTACCGTTCGATGCCGAACGGTAGCGAACGTGCTCTCGATCGGGTTTGTCGTGCGTAGATGTTTCCAATGCTCGGCAGGGAAGTCGTAGAAGGCGAGCAGCGCCTCGCGGTCTTTCGTCAAGCACTCGACGGCCTTGTCGTACTTGACGCCGTAGGATTTGACGAACGCATCGAATGCAGTCTCGGCGGCCCTTCCTGGTCTGCGCCATCCAGATGTCCTGCAATGCCCGCTTGGCCTTTGCTTGCAGGCTCTTTGGCAGCCTGTTTAAGACATTCGCGGTTTTGTGCACCCAGCAGCGTTGCGCTCGCGTCTTCGGCCACACCTCATCGATCGCCTTCCAGAAGCCGAGCGCCCCTGTCGGCAGCAGCGAGCTGCGGGGCGATCGTGAGACCGCGCCGCTTGAGATCGAGCAGCAGCTCCTTCCAGGATTGCGCACTCTCGCGGATGCCGTCGGCAAGCCCAACCAGTTCCTTCTTGCCTTCGGCGGTGGCACCGATGATCACGAGCAGGCACTGCGCATCATCTTCAAGCCGGGCCTGGACGTAGATGCCATCGGCCCAGACGTAGACATATTGCTTGGCAGACAGGTCGCGATCGCGCCAACGGGCGTGCTCGTCGACCCAGGCTTCTTTCAGGCGCGCAATAGTCGAAGCCGACAACCCGCCGGCGTCCTTGCCGAGCAGGGCGGCCAACGCCTCCTCGAAGTCCCCGGTGGAGATGCCTTTCAGGTAGAGGATCGGGATCAGCACTTCGAGGCTCTTTGAGCGGCGCGCATAGGGAGGCAAAATCGCCGAGGAAAAGCTGAATGCGCTCCGTGCCATCGGCGGCACGATCGCGAACCCGGGGACAACGCACGGCCACCGGGCCGATACCGGTCATGATCTCGCGCTCGGGCAGATGCCCATGGCGTACCAGCCGCGCCCGACCATTATCGGTCAGCTTGTCGGCATGGCCGCCGAGGAAGCCGGCTACCTCGGCCTCCACGGCCTGCGCCAGGAGCGCTCGTGCGCCGTTGCGCAACACATCGGTCAACAGATCGGAAAACACCCCTGGCTGGGACAGCTTGATGAGATTATCCTGGGTCATGGCGTATCACTCCTTCGGTGGAGAAGTGGAGGCGTCGAACACCCCCACGATACGCCGCCTTACCCCTTCACGCCGTCACCAACTTCCGCGCATAACTCGCCGATAGCGCGGTCCCAACAACTCGCCAAACGCCCAAACGTGATCGGCCACGCCTTGCGCGACGGCCGGCGTTGGGTTGAAGTGTTTCATGCCCGCGGACAAAATTATAGTACATGACATACAAAGCGATTGCGGCGCAGTGGTTTTCGAGCTTTTTTGAATAGCCGTTTCCTAGCCGCGCAAACCGTTTGCACGATTGCCGCAATGTCAGGTGCGAACGCTCGACATAGGACGTGCTGATTTCCTGCGGCCAGCCATTGACGAGTTCACGCTCAACTTTGACTACTTGCGCAGGCGAATAGCGGCGCGAAGCTTCCGATACGGCAAGATGATGAACCGAATAGGTTTTAGTTATTGCGCCATGTGCCACGTTGCCGAAGCTTCGGCTAATGGCGCGCTTGTATTGCGGGAATCCATCAGTTGAAAATTCGGGCGTGCCGATCACGCGCTCGCGCAAGTCATACAAAAACTCCTCGGTATTATCCGCGTTCCGCTTACCTGTGCGATAGGCGAGAATAGCTCGCGTCGAAGCGGCCATCGCGACATAGGTGTACTGATCACCCGTAACTACGGCACGCGGCCCCTTGGAGTTTAATTGCTTGCTACCAACAAACGCCCACAGTTCATCCAGCTCGACGCGGGCGGGGCGCAGGCGAACCATGAGGCCATCATGTAGCGCGGCGCATCCTAGGCCAACCTTGAGGCCCAGGCGCATGATCGTATCGCGATGGACCCCGGTTAGGCGCTCGATTGCCCGAATAGCTAATCCCTCAGTCAAACTGGCAATAATTTGAATTTGTTGGTCGCGCGAAAGTATTTCATGGCAGCTTATCCCGGCATGTTGCGGGGAGCCACGGCGACCTACTGGCAAAAAGGCGCGAAAGGTGCCATATTGCGGTTTGTGGGTCATGACCACGGGCTTATCCCCTAGGTTGCGATCCGGGTCCGCCGCTGTTTGCGCAGGGACGGACCCACTCGTTGCGATGGTGGAAAGAGCCAGACTTGCATTGACGTTTCGGCCGTGTAGGGGCCGCGCCTGACTACTAGACGATCCTTCCAACATCACCTTGTCGGGGCTTCCTGTTTGCGCAGGGAGCCCCGCTGCTTTTCTGGCTCATGCCGGAAACCGTTTATTCCCCGAGCAACGATTAGGTTTTTTGCTTTGAGGCGCGTGAGAGCCACGCGCACCGACGCGGGCGAAGTTTCTTCGTGAAAATGGTGCTGCGCGTATTCGATCACCTCAGACGTCTGGTGACCGGGATATGTTTTGATGCCTTCAAGCACGCGGCGCTGCGTTGTCCCTTCACGCGGCATTTTTGGTGTGGGAAGCATGGGCATTGAAGCTTCGCGCATAGCCTTGCCTAGTGCTGCCAAGCATGCAGCCCTACCCTCGACAAAAGCCTCACGTTTGAGCTTTTCGATAGCGGCCAGGTTTAAGAGATCGTCGGGCATAGGTAAAAAATAGCACACAATGTAACAGCCCGCAACATCTATTTCGTACTACTGTGTAGTACAATTTTGCGCAATAAAATTATAATTAGGACAAGCGGCATCGAACTAGGACAGGAC
>CAWCRR010000056.1:0-58843 GCA_963797825.1 uncultured Verrucomicrobiae bacterium | reverse complement strand
TCAGCGTCGGGCCTGCTCGAATGCAAGAGCAGGATGCGTACCACCCACGTGCGTAGCGGAATAAATGCCGTTGGCGTTAAAGACAGTAATCGTCGTGTTTGTGGAGCTTATCACCAAGGCTAATAACCCCATCGGTCCAAAGGTGGTACCAGTCCAAACTCCAACCGGTTGTTGCAGAGTCATCGTTCCAACTGATAACTGAATGTGAGTAGCCACCCAACAACGTGCTGGTAAGATCAAATCAGTACTGTTTCCACGGCGGCAGATAAGACTATTCCCGCTTTTCGGACTTGCCCGGCGTTTGGATAATCCAGGCGCCGAGGGTCACCGTGTTGGTATCCAGATTAAACGCGTAAATGCGATTCGTCCACCGACGTCGCCGTAGCTGAATGCTGCCGCCGTATTATTAGCCGGTAATGATGGCAAATGGTGCATGGCGTTGTCTCGATAACGTCGGAGTTTGCATTGCCATTCGGGCATCTTGGTTTCTGTAATCTCATCATACCACCGATATGACCGGTAAGCTGTCAGGCCACCTGAAGCGGGATCACCGGTTCATTCAATTCGTAAAACGCAACCGGATGGTTGGTAACAACGGTGTTCGCATAACCGGTAGGCCCGACAAAACGGTTAACACCGCCACTGGTAACTGAACCGACAGAATCGGCCAGATGACCGGTATAATTCCCTGCATTTGCCGCAGTAACGTTGCCGATTGTCAGGGTTGGGGTTTGCGAACCTGAAATATTGCCACCATTCCCCACACCCAGACCGTTTGTGTACCATCGATAAGAGGCGATGTATTACCCGTTGCCCTGACACTAGAATTGCGCTGTCTGGCTGGGTACAACGTTGCACGTAGGCTGCAATCGCAATCACAGGCGCGAGGCGCTGAAACTCCGCAAGCAGCATTGTAAATATTCACTCATCCGGCTGTGGCGAAGCGAATTATTAAACAGCGCCACATCATCCATGGTGCCATTGAAAACCCGCGCGCCCGTGCCATTGTCAGCGGCGTCATCACCGATCAAGGTCGTGCCGCCAAATGCCTGATTGGGGTGGCTGAATGCACGTGAGCTGATAATAATCTGTTTGTATTGATTAATATAAATGGCGGCATTGGTAATAGACACGACCACGGCCACAAATGACCATTGATTCGCCGGGGGCACCAATCGGGAATTCCAAACATTTGTGCTCCAGTGTTTCCCAATGTATCATTGCCGTTAGTATCGGTGAAAGCAGTATAATCCAAGCCGGCCAGCGTATTTGGGCCATGGCAATATCGAGGCCTTCACAGGCGGCCTGCGCTTCGTTGGGATATATCCATGCGGAAATGGTCACGGTATTGGTATTGATATTCAACGGCGCCAACACGGCCATTTGCGAGGCGCTACTCCCATTCGCGAATGCGGCCGCCTTGTTGTTGGCCAGAAACCCCTGGGAACCCCACTCAGGCCGTCGTCGCCATCAGCATTTGCATTCCCATTTTGGAAAATCCCCGTTCCATAAATCTGGTAATGCCTTTCCCACAAAATCGAAAGCCATGTGTTTTGCCATCTTTTGTCACCTGTTTCATCAACGAAATGCAACCGGATTGTTGGTCAAGACAGCGTGCTCATAAGTTTCGCCACTGGGGGAGACAAACGTCAAAGGGGCAACACTGCTGGTGGTAGAACCTTCCACATTGGACAAGATCACCTGATAATTCGCCACACTGGCGGCTGAAGTGCTTGAAATGACCAGATTCGAACTGGTAGCCCCGGAAACATTGGCGCTGTTGTTAATGTTAACAACATTGGTCTGCCATTGATAAGTGAGCTGGCCGCCCAACGGGTCATAGCCGTTCACTATGAAATTGGCAGGATCCCCGCTGAATATTTCTTCCGGCTCAGGTTGCTGCTGAATGACCGGCAGGAAAATCGGCGGCGGTCCAAAAGGCTGCACCGAGATGCTCCCTTTTCCATTCGGATCAAAACTAATCGGAAAGTCGTTAGTCAATTCGGAATACAGGTGTGTGCCCTGGGGTAGTGGCGTTCCCTCGATGGTGACCGCGGAGAAAATCACATTCTGGTGCAGAACCATTATCGCTCCATTTGTCAAAGCCAGGGTGCCGGCGGTATTGATATCATAATTCGGTTCGAATCGAGTGCTTGTGGGGCCGGACGATCCCCAAGGCAGCGGGAGGGGATAGTTGTAATCTACAATCGCACTGGCGTTGGTGCCGAAAGGAACCCTGCGTTAAAAACCGGATCCAGCCGCCTTCCACAACCCATGTCCCCGAAAAGGTATTGTTGGGCTAAACGCTGGCGATGGGAATATTTGTCCAAGTGCTTTTGCTACCAATCATCACGAGAGTGCCACTGCCTGTGAACGTGGCGGTAAAGTATGTCCCCCGCTGTCCGGTCACAACTTGTTGATAACCATTTCGACCGGTGCAGATATACGACTGCGTGTTGGGCGCTGCTTCGATTGAGCCTGCAACTATGTTGGCGTTGCTCAGAGAATTCGCATCACCATTGTCCAGCATGCCGCCAGCCAGGATCAGGCCCGGAGCCCCAGGCGTGGTCGAATTGGTAAATGTCATAACACCGCCGCCGATGTTGTTGCTCTTGAGCCGCACATCACAGTTGGTCATCAGAGTCAAGGAATCGCCGAAAAATGCGTTCAGGTTCTGCGCGCGAACGTAGGTCATTCCATTAATGCCCTGGTTGTCAATGTTCGTGCCATTATACAATAGCACGTAGTCATTGCCAGCCGTTGGCAAGGAGCCTTTGCCGTTCAGTGCTTGCGCCAGGTTGGTGGCCGCAACGGGGTCATTCGTCCAAATGGCGGTATTTTCGTCGAAACCACTTGTCGCGGTATAATATGTGGTGCCACGACTGGTCTGTAACCCACAGACTAAAATCAAAGCACAGGATAGAATCAGGAAGGATTTGGGGTAACGCATATGTGTTGTAGGTTTGGGTCTCTAAAAAACGCTAGTGAGTAAAGCTTCGGCATTGATATTTTAACAGGCTGCTTTGGACATAATGCCACAATCGCCAATATCGGCAAATCATCAAAATTGACTATGTCAAAAACCGCTGTTATTCCAGCGCTTTATGCGCCAACGCGACAATTCCTGGCAAGGAATCAAAGTTCTTTGGTGCGCTCGAAGATGACTGTTTTGTCAATTACCATCACCTTGACAATTATTCCGGGTGGAAAGTAGTTAATTTTGACTAATGTAATTCATCCTTGAAATTTTTATTATCATGACAATGAAGCAAGCTTTGGAACAGTTACTCCAGGGCTGCCAACCACAAATTCTCCTTAAACACCGATCCCGAAATCTTATACCATGAAAAAGTTCATACCGCTCTTCATCATCCTGCTGTTAACGCCAGCGCTTCATTCGTTTTGCGCCGACGTGCCTTTGCAGAACTTCATTACGGCGCGCGGCGACCAATTGATGGATGGCGATAAGCCATTCAGGTTTATCTCCTTCAACGTCCCCAATCTTCTTCTCATCGAAGACAACATGCGCTTCACGCAGCCAAATCCCTGGCGGCTTCCAAATCGCTTTGAGATAACCGATGCACTGCTGTCCGTCCAGCAGGCGGGCGGCACGGTGGCGCGCACGTACTCGATTCCCGTGGCGAAACCCGGCGATCCGTGGAGCACGGTCCGCTATGTGCAGGCACCGGGAAAGTTCAACGAGAAGGCGTTCCGCACGCTGGACGAGGTCCTGCAAGTAGCCAATCAAACCGGCGTGCGCCTGATCATTCCGCTCGTCAATAACTGGTTTTCCATGGGAGGCCGGCCCGAATACGCCGCGTACCGTGGCAAAACCAAAGATGATTTCTGGACCGACCCGCAACTCATCGCCGATTTCAAGGAGACCATCAAGTTTGTTCTCACGCGCACCAATACCCTGACCGGTGTGCCGTATCGCGATGATAAAGCCATCCTTTGCTGGGAAACCGGCAATGAATTACAGTCGCCCGCGACCTGGACGCACGAAATTGCGACTTACATCAAGAGTCTGGACACCAACCATCTTCTCATGGATGGTTTCTACACTACCACCTATCTCCGCGAGGAATCGCTGGCCATGCCGGAAATAGACATAGTTTCGTCCCACCATTATCCCTCCAAGAAAGATTCCACGAGCTTCGCCACGTTTGTGCAAACCAACTGGGCCATAGACCATGGAAGAAAACCTTATGTCGTCGGCGAATTCGGATTTGTGGACACGCCGCAGATCGTCGAAATGTTGAAAGTCATCAAACAAGACGGCATATCCGGCGCTCTGGCATGGAGCCTGCGGTTCCGGGACCGTGACGGCGGATTTTACTGGCACACCGAACCCAGCGGCGGCGACATTTACAAGGCGTTCCACTGGCCCGGTTTTCCTTCTGGCGACCGTTACGGCGAACAAAATCTTCTAACCATCATGCAAGAGATGGCATATGAAATTCGCGGCCTGCCCGTGCCCGAAATCACTTCGCCCGCACCGCCTACGCTGCTGCCGATCACTGATGCCGCAGCCATCTCCTGGCAAGGCTCTGTCGGCGCCACCAGCTATACGGTCGAGCGCGCCGCCGACAGGAATGGCCCGTGGATCATCGCAGGCGACAACGTGGACGAAACAGCGGTGCAATATCGTCCGCTTTTTGCCGACACAAGCGCTGGCAAAGGCAAATGGTTTTACCGCGTCAGCGCCAAAAATGCGGCGGGAAAGTCCGCGCCGTCAAACATTGTCGGTCCCGTGAAAGTGAAGCACGCTACTTTTGTAGATGAGATGAGCGATTTTTCACAAATCTACTCCCGCAACGGCAATCTGACGATTCAAACCCACAATTCCAAACGAACCAAGGAGGACGCTCATCGGTTGGCAGGCGACAGCGGGGACTCAATTGTTTATCGGGTTGATGGAAATATCGAGAGTTGCCGGCTTTACGTTTTCTTCCCGGGGGAGATTGCTGATTTTCGCTTTTCGGCTTCCGCTGACGGCCAAAATTTTACGGACATCCCATGCTCGAAAAAGTCCTATGAAACTGATGATCCTTTGAGCTGGAAGCCGGTCCTTTACGAAGGCAAGCCTGCAGGCTCTAAAAACAGTTATCTCCAAATCAAATTTCCCGCTGATGGCCAAATTGGCAGGGTGGAGATTGAATATAATTGATGATGATTTCAGATTTTTTGTGTGACACGCGGCAAAATGCAGGTGTTGCAGGAATTCACAGCGATGTCATGGACTGGAACGTTCCATAGTTAATTTTAACAGGATGCGGTTCGGTTGCGATCATGGCTACCCTACGCAGAACCTTATGAAAAAACGTTTCGCGGATATGTTTTTGAGCCATTTTTGCGGAGTTGCCGTGATTTTTCTGTCAATCGCTGGCGTTCGTGCGGACGATCAAATGGTAAAGCTTTCCAACGACAAGGTGGTCGTGGCACAGCAAACCCTTGCGCCGGGCGATTTGATTTCCATCCCAACTGACAAACCTGGTGTCATCGTTTATATGGGCGCTGGATCCATCGAATCAAATCCGCCTGATGGATCTTCTCATACAACGTCCGTTAAACGAGGCGATGTGGTGTTCTGGACTCCGCACGCCGGTTCCTTGAAAAATATTGGCTCCGCACCCTTGCAGGTGATACGGACAGAATACTGTGGAAGCGGCAGTTCCGAAATCTGGAGTACTAATGGGCTTGTTCCAAATTGTAACGTGCTTTTTGAAAATAAATATGGCCGGGTTTACGACATTAAAATTCCTGCTGGAAAATATGAGCCATTGCATACTCAACACGATCGCATTGTCATATGCCTCTCAGGAACGAAGCTGGAGCTGACCCTGCTCGATGGCACAAAAAAACCTGCAACATTCAAAACGGATGAAATTGCCTGGCGTCTTGGAGGCACTCATAGCGGCTATAATCTCGGCAATACCGATTATTGGGCAATCGCCATTGAGCCTAAGTAACCATTGCCAAACCTTTGTCATATTTATGAATATACCACTCCACAACGTCATCCGTCCCGGAATTGTCCATTTTATGGCTTTTCCTTCAACGATGAAAGGTGAAGGACCGATTCTTGAAACCTGCAGTCAGATTCTGGCTGATGATTTCTTTGAGGTAATCGAAATAACCCACATTAAAGACCCCGCCACCCGGGTGCGCTTGAAGCAGTTGCTGGCCAGCTCGGGTGTCGAGGCCAAACATGGAGGCCAGCCCCGGTTGCTCTCACAAAAACTGGATCTCAATGCCGAGGATGAAACTGCCCGTCTCAGGGCGATTGAAGAGATCAAACATGCCGTGGATGAGGCTGTGGAAATGAACATTTCTGATATTGGCCTATTAAGTGGTCGTGACAGGCTTCCGGCGGATCGGCCCGCCGCGATGGATCGGCTGGAAAATTCCCTGGTGCAACTTTGCCGTTACGCGGCGGATTTCAACCGCAACATCGCGTTGGAAGTTTTCGACCGTGAAATTGACAAGAAGTGTCTGATTGGTCCGGCCGATTCAGCCTTGGAAATTGCCAGGCGGGTCAAGAGTTCCTGTCCGAATTTTGGCCTGATGGTGGATTTGAGCCACATTCCGCTTCTGGGTGAATCGCCAGCGCAAGCGCTTCAACCGGTGCGTGAACATATTGCCCACATTCACATTGGCAATGCCAGTTTTAAGGATCGCCAGGACCCTGCCTGGGGCGACCAACATCCGCTTTTTGGTTATCCCGGCAGCGCGAACGACGTGCCGGAGATTATTGCTTTTTTAAGCGAACTTTTTGCCATCGGCTATCTCCAGGCCGATGGTTCCCGGCGTGGCATCGTTTCCTTCGAGATCAAACCGGTGGGCAATGAAGATCCACTGATGATGATTGCCGGCGCGAAACGCAAACTGCGCGAAGCCTGGGCTAAACTAGTCATTTGATTTTTCGCTTCCTATAAATTTTTCCAACCCTGCGCCATGAAAATCATAGTATTGGACGGTTACACTCTAAACCCCGGCGACAATCCGTGGGATGAAATCGCAAGGTTTGGCGAGTTCATTTCCCATGACCGCACACCCGCCGAACTCATCGTCGAGCGCGCACAAGACGCCGACATTCTTCTGACGAACAAAACGCCATTATTGGCTGAAACACTCGCCAAGTTGCCCAAACTCAAATTTATCAGTGTGCTGGCCACCGGTTACAATATCGTGGACGTAAAAACCGCCCGTGAGCGTGGTGTTCCTGTCTCCAATGTTCCCAGCTACGGCACCGACGCCGTGGCAGAGTATGTCTTTGCCTATCTCTTGAATTTTTTCCGTCAACCCCAATTGCACGGCGATTTAGTCAAAGCGGGTGAATGGACGAAAACAGGTGAATGGAGCTTTTGGCGCACGCCGCTGAATGAATTGGCGGGCCGGACTATCGGGATCGTCGGTTTTGGCCGAATTGGCCAGCGAGTCGGGGAAATTGCGAGTGCTTTCAAAATGAAAGTTCTGGCATACGATGTTTCCCGCCAGAATCCGCCAGCGTATCCATTTGAGTGGCGCGAACTGCCGGAATTATTTTCAGAATCCGACGTCATCACATTGCATTGCCAGATGACCGCGAAAAATACCGGCATGGTCAACGCTGCTTTGCTCAAGCAGATGAAGCCTACGGCTTACTTCATCAATACAGCCCGCGGCCCCCTGGTGAATGAGGCTGATCTCGCGGCAGCCTTGCAAACCGGGAAGCTGGCCGGAGCGGCGCTGGATGTCATTTCAACGGAACCCATCGTCGCGAACAATCCATTGCTCCGCGCGCCAAATATTACCATCACGCCACATATCGCCTGGGCCGCATTGGAAGCGCGCCGCCGGTTGATGAAAGTCACCGCTGATAACGTTGGGGCGTTTATAGCGAACAAGCCCATCAACCTGGTCAATTGAATCGCATGCCGGACAATCCATTAACCGCGATGAACGGCATTTTCGATGCCAAGGAACATCTGTCTCAAAGGGTGCTTCAGCAAAAGGACAGGACGAAAAAAGCGGCATTGCTCCAGCAACTGGCACAGGAGTTCCGTATCACGGTCCTGGATATTTTGCACGCAAAAGGCACGGGACATTGGGGTGGCGCTGCGTCGGCGTCGGAGTTGCTGGTGGCGCTTTATTTCGATGCGATGAATATCCGTCCGACTGAACCAGCCTGGCCCGACCGCGACCGGCTGGTCCTCAGCAAAGGACACGCCTCGTGCATGCTCTATACGGTGCTGGCGCATCGAGGCTATTTCCCTCCAGCGGAGTTGGACAGCTTTCGGCAGATTGACAGCCGACTACAAGGCCATCCCTGCATGAATAAAACTCGCAGGCGTTGAGATGTCCACCGGCGCTTTGGGACATGGCGCCTCGGTGGCGCTGGGCATGGCGCTGGCGGCCCGGCTTGCTTGGGAAAAATTACTGGACATACGTGCTGCTTGGCGATGGTGATTTGAATGAAGGCCAGACCTGGGAAGCGATCATGGCAGCGGCGAAATTCAAGCCGGAACGTCTCGTGGCGCTGATTGATTACAACAAGGTTCAACTCGACGGTCCCAGCGATCAAATCATGCCCATGGACCCGCTGCCGGAAAAATTCCGCGCGTTTAACTGGAATGTCGCGCCCCGTGTTTACGATGGCCACGATACCGTCGAGATTTTGGAATCGTTCGATTGGCTGAAATCACAAAATCGATGGCCGGCGGCCGTGATCTACCAGACGCATAAAGGACGGGGCGTCTCCTTTATGGAAGACAATGCCCAGTGGCATGGCGCGCCGATAGACGACGAGACTTATGCCAAAGCGCGCCCGGAGTTGCTCCAAACTCTTCAAACACTGGAGGACTTATCATGAGCGCCAAAAGCGCGGCCATGCGCGATGCGTTCGGCGAGGCTTTGCTCGCGCTGGCATCGCGTGTTCCGCAAATGGTCGTCCTCGATGCCGACGTGTCCACCAGCACGCGCACGGCGGCTTTTGGCAAGCAGCATCCGCGATCGGTTTTTCAACGTCGGGGTTGCGGAAGCGAACATGGTGGACATTGCCGCAGGCATGGCGACCTGCGGCCTGCGTCCGGTCGTCAACACCTTCGCGCTGTTTCTGACCCTGAAAGGCGCGGACCAGATGCGAAATATCGTTTGCTACAACAAACTGCCGGTCGTACTGGCGGGCAATTACGCGGGGCTTTCGGATTCCTATGATGGCGCCAGCCATCAGTCCATTCTGGACATCGCCGATCATGCGGGCCATGCCTAATCTGACCGTCATCGTTCCCGCAGATAGTGTCGAGGTGCGTCAAGCGCTTGCTGACGCTTTGAGCAGGAACGGTCCGACATATATCCGCATCTGCCGGAATCCCACCCCGGTACTTTTTGCGGACGCACCGCCCTTCGAAATGGGGAAGATCCGCAAGCTTCGGGATGGCCGCGATCTTACGATTGCCGTCTGCGGTGTGCCGACAAGCATGGCGATCGAGGCCGCCGACCGGCTTGCCCGACGGGGTGTGTCGGTGGATCTGCTGGAAGTTTCAACGATTAAACCGATTGACGCCGAGGCATTGGCCGCGTCAGCCGCCATAACTGGTAAAATTCTGACTGTCGAAGAACATACAATCTATGGCGGTCTGGGCAGCGCCGTGGCTGAAGTTTTATCGCAGCGCGTTCCATCCCGCATCAGCATGATAGGAATTGAAGACACATTTACCGAATCAGGGGCCTACGACGCGCTCCTGCGCAAATACGGAATTTCGTCCGGTCATATAGAATCCAGAGCCATGCAACTGATGACGCTGGGGCGATAAAATTTCCATGTGGCAACAAAATTACACGCCGATCGCGCACAGCGTCGGCTGGTCGGCAGTATGTGCTTCATTGCCATTGTTTGTGCTCCTGTATTTATTAGCCATCCAGCGCAAGCCTGCCTGGATTTCGGCAATCGCCAGTTTGGCGACGGCGATGCTAATGGTTTGGATCGTATATCAGATGCCCATTGCGATACTCTTTTCCGCGACATTTTTTGGGATGGCCCATGGACTACTTCCAACCGGCTGGATTACGTTTAATGCGCTTTTCCTGTATCGGTTGACCTTGGACACGGGCCAATTCGAAGTAATTAAAAATTCCCTGGCCCGATTGACGAGCGACTGCCGGTTGCAAGCATTGCTGATTGCATTTGCGTTTGGAGCATTTATCGAAGGGGCCGCCGGCTCTGGTGTTCCGGTTGCGGTCTGCGCGGCCATGCTGACAGGAATGGGATTCAAACGACTGAATGCCGCCGGCATCTCCCTGCTGGCCAATACTGCTCCCGTCGCTTTTGGAGCGATAGGTTTGCCGATTATCATGCTTCAGAAGGCCACCAACCTGGACATGATGAGTCTTAGCGCCACCGTTGGCCGGATTAGCGCGCCGCTTTCGTTTTGTATACCTGCTTACATCGTTTTGCTTGTAGCGGGTTGGAAAGGACTGCGTGGCGTCTTTTGGGGTGTCCTGGTTTGTGGCGCGTCGTTCACACTGGTCCACGTGTTGGTCTCCAATTTGATCGGACCTCAATTACCTGATATTCTTGCGGCGATCACGACTATTGTCTGCCTGATTATTTTATTCCGGATTTGGCAGCCGAAACGGATCCTTTACAGTGACAAAGCCAATGGCGCGTCCCTGCCATCCATTCATTATAACATTTCGACAATGATTTGGGCCTGGCTGCCATATGTGATCCTGGCCATCTGTGTTCTTTGCTGGGGCCTGCCGGCTATCAGCACGGCCCTGCTCAAAACGAGCATCATTATCGAATGGCCATCGCTTCATCAACTCGTCCTGCGAATGCCACCCGTTGTCCCTGTTCCAACTCCATACGAGGCCAAGTACAGCTTCGACTGGCTGGCCAGTCCCGGCACGGCATGCCTGATCGCCTGCATGTTGTCCGCCCTCTTTGCAAGGATGTCTCCCTCTCGTTTCGCCGCCGTATTCAGAAGCACACTCCGGCAAATGTTTCTGCCATTGGTGACCATTGCCACAGTTCTGGCACTGGGCGGACTCATGAATTACTCGGGCGCAACATCCACGCTTGGACTTGCCTTTGCGGCAACGGGCGTGCTTTTCCCATTTTTCAGCCCTTTGCTCGGATGGGTAGGCGTGTTCCTTACCGGTTCCGATGCGTCCTGCAATTTTATTTTCGGCAACCTGCAAACGACGGCGGCCAAACAACTCGGCCTCAATCCGATTCTTACCGCTGCCGCCAATTCCACCGGCGGCGTGATGGGCAAAATGATAAGTGTGCAAAGCATTGCCGTGGCTGCGGCCGCCACGGGCATGAAACCATCGGAAGAATCCGAATTGTTCCGGTTCACGTTCTGGCACAGCGTCCTACTCGTCATCCTCATCGGCGTGGTAACGACCCTCTGTGCCTATGTTATTCCATGGATCGTCCGTTGAACTAAGAAATCCGCTCGGGCTGAATGGACAAAGCGGTCGCTTCCGACCAGCAACACCGGGCATGAGCACCAGGACTATGGACCCCTGACACATCGGAATCCGAAAACGAGAAAGGCAAAATCCGGGGAATCGCCGGCCATGGACCGATTAGCACAACGGCAGTTGAATGCAAACCGGTGGAATGATCCCCCCCGCATTACCCTGGCGTGACCGGTATCCGGACCGCGAGTGTCCTTTTGAGCCGCTTCAGGCTGTTTATACCAGTTGTTATCAACCCGGTCCCAACACCATTGCCAGATATTTCCCGCCATATCATAAAGCCCATACCCATTCGGAGCGAAAGAGCCTACTGGACTGGTGTAAGGCGGAATGCCATCGTTAAAAGCGGGATGATATCCGCGCGACGGGCTTTGGTCGTACCCGTAGCGGCTGGAACTGTAATAATTCGCCTCGTTTTGGGAAATCGTGTCACCCCATGGGAAACGCCGCCCTTCAAAACCGCCGCGCGCCGCCTTTTCCCATTCTGCTTCGGTCGGCAGGCGGTAGCCGTTGGCCGACCAATCGACACACTCATTGGGCAAATCCAGCTCGCCCTGGCGATAGACAACCGTATGGCCGGCATCCGTGTAATAACATGGTTTTAGCCCTTCCTTCTCGCTCCGCGCATTGCACCACTTCACTGCATCATACCAATTTATCGAATGCACAGGATGATTTGGGGCCTTGCCCAAACCTGCATTATCAAAACTATAGCCGTTGTTGGTGGACCAGTGATAGACGCCGTCCCACAGCGCCTTGGTAACGTCATAACGCTCCATATAAAAGGCGCTCACATAGATTTGATGCACGGGCAACTCACTGGCATTGCCATCATTGAAAGTATCGCCCATTTCAAATGGCCCGGCGGAAATCAGGACCATATTCGTGATGGCTGCGAGGCTCCCCTTAAGGTTCGGCGCCCCAATCAAAAAGGCCGCCGCCAAAACAGAAACTATTTTTAAATTAGTACGCATAAGAATTTCGTGGTCGCGGGTTGAATCAAATTATGGAATCCTCACACAGCGAAATCCAAAGACAATCCATCCAAGGTCTGGAGCATCACCGCCGCGATGTGCGCAGCGCGCGAAGTTCGCCGGTCTGTGCCACGCGCCGCCTCGCATCACGCGGAAGGCATAGACTGAGGGAGCGACGGGTGGCCCTTGAGTGTCATTCAGTGTCGCGCCAGGCTCCTTATACCAACCAACATCATACCAATCCCAACACCACTCCCATAAGTTGCCGGCCATATCGTACAGGCCATACCCGTTCGGCTTGAAATAGCCCACCGGACTTGTGAAAGGATAAATGTCATTGTGAAAAGATGGATGATAACCGCGTGTCGAATCGGTATCATAGGCGAGGTTCGTGGAACCGTAATAGTTCGCCTGATTTTGAGAAATCGTGTCCCCCCACGGAAAACGCCGCCCCTGAAGACCGCCGCGCGCCGCCTTTTCCCATTCTGCTTCTGTCGGCAGGCGGTAGCCGTTGGCCGACCAATCAACGCACCCATTGGTTAGATCGATCTGGCCCTGGTGATAAATAACCGTATGGCCGGCATCTGTATAATAACATGGCTTTAACCCTTCCTTTTCACTCCGCGCATTGCACCACTTCACGATGTCGTACCAATTAACGGTCTCCACTGGATGGTTTGCAGCTTTACCTGAACCGGCGTTATCGAAACTGTAATCGTGATTGGTTGCCCAGCAATAAACATCATCCCAAAATGTCTTTGTTACAAGATACCGATCCATGTAAAAGACACTGACATAAACCTTATGCTGGGGGGATTCATTCGACAGCCCTGCGCCGGATGGAGTGCCCATGAGGAACGCCCCTGCCGGAATCAGGGCCATAGTGGCCGCCGGTGGCGGGGCGGCCGGAACACTGGATGTGGCATTCAGAAGAACTGCTGCCAGAATTGAAATCAGTTTTACTCTCATAACCGTGATGACTTAAAGATTGCAGTCTAATTGGCGGCCACATTGCGCAACTCCAGAAATTTGGCTCCAATTTTAGATACGTGGGAGTTGATGATTCGATATCCTTTGCCGTTATCAAGCCAGATGGCGGCTGCGTTGGTATTCCGCGGCGCGCCGCTGCCGATGTAGTTTTCAATCAAAACATCCTCGAAATCAGAAAAATCGAGGCCATTGGTAAAATACGGTTCCTGCATGTCGTCCCATCTTATGCGGAAGTTGCGCAATTGGACATTGCGGACATGCTCAAAATGGAAAGCCGGAATATCGTGGCTAAAGATTTGTTTTGTGGGGTCGGCTATGGGACGAAGGTCGTAATTGCCGCCGGACACAGAATTCAAAGGACTTTCCTTCATAAGAAACGAAACGTTTAAGAATGAAAGGTCCTCGATTACACTTTCGGGACAGCCATAGACAAGCATTCCGGATACACCCCTGACGGTCACGTTATTGAAAACGATCTGCCTCACCCGGCCGATCGGGACATTGGCGTCGGCGCGATACGCATAAATGAAAATCGGTTCGCCATTTCCCCACCAATTGCCCGTAAAAAGCCGCGTCGTAATCGTGATATTTGAGAAGGTCATGTCCTCCACCGAGCCTTGGTCTCTCACACCAATCTTTATCCCACGAAGTGAGTTATTTATCGTGATATTATCGAAGGCATAATGTCTCAAGCTGTTGTCCGTCCATCCGCCGACATGAATTCCAACTGAGCGCGATTCCAAAACGCAATCACTGACGGTAATGTTCGTCGAGTCATGTTGAAGGTTATTATATCCGGGATCATGTTTGAAGTGAGATGCGCCAGACAGGGCCAGCGCGGTATCGCCGCATCGCACGTTGCAGCCGGAAATCCGAACGTTGCTTGAAGAAGAGACCATGATGCCTGTGTTGTTTGGTATCATCAGGCTGTTCTGGATCTTTAACTTCGACAAAATCGCCCCATCACAGTCAATCAGTTGAAGCGTCCAGTAAGGGGAGTTTGAAATTTTCACTCCCTCGACGATAATATTCCGGCAGTTGGAAAACAGCACCATTTGACCCGGTCGCTCAAGAGGTTTCAGCGGGCCATCGCCCATGCCGGCTTTGATTTCACGGAAATGCTCCTTTTGCCGTGTGTATTGAAAATTCTTTGAATCCATGGCCTGTAAATGCGTGTGATCGATAAACGCATCGGCATTTCCATCAATTGTCCCGCTTCCCGTAATGCTGACATTGGTGGCATTCTGGACAAAAATAAGGCCCAGATAAACGCCATCAACGTTGTAATCGGACATTTTGTCCGACCCTTTCAATACTGCTCCACTTTCTAAGTGAAGGTGGATGTTGTTAAATAATTTCAGTGTTCCGGACACATAAACACCTTTGGGCACCACGACCACGCCACCACCCTGATCACGACACCGGTTAATGGCTTCCTGAATAGTTAATGTATTGATGCTATGGCCATCGCCTTTAGCGCCGAACTCACTGATGTCAAACGGACCATTTTTTTGCGTACCGACAGCGTCCGCATTCACTACATCGGCTTGTAGAATAATTAACAGCCACGCAAAGATGAATGTCTTAATCATTCTTTTGCCAATGATTTGCCGTCCACGGTTATGTCATAATTGGTGCCGGAAAACGTATAAGCCGGTACGGTCCCGTCAGCGCACCGGACATTATTGAACTGGACATCGTTACCATATTGGATTCGGATGTTCCTGCCCTTGTTAAATTCGATATCGGTGAAGGTGATGTTGTGAGGGTAAAATTGCCGTGCCGGCCCATTCGTCAGCCCAAAACTGCCGTCAATGATGATGCTTCCACAACCTTTTAAATTTTTGAAAGTGTAGTTTTCGCAAATGGTGTAAGGCGGAGCCTTCGGAAAATTATTTCGATAGGGGCATGAAGTCCAAATGTAAATAGACCTTGAAGAATCACGAGTGAACTCATCATCTTGCATGAGAAAATTCCTGATATAGGCTCCGCGTCCGTCGTTTGTCCTGAATTCAAAATGTGTCCCGGCAAACTTCGAATCTCTGATCTCAATATCGTCAATCCCGCCCGAAACTTCACTGCCAATGCAAGGTGCACCCCGTTCAAACGTGCAACCGACAGCCCTGACGTGCCGGGTGGGCCTGCCGATAGTGTAACCCTCAAGCCCACGGCCCGATTTTGGGCTAAAAGCGTTGTCCCATGTGTGCAAATAGCTCTTGACCAGATAAACGTCGCTCGATGAATCAGGATCAAAACCGTCCCCGCTGTGACCCTGGGGCGCATCCCATGATTCTATCCATAAATCCCATCCCGTAATATTATCAGAGTAAAGCGGCTGCACCGTCCAGCCTCCGGGATAGGTCAGATGCAATCCCATTACCGCCACATTTTGGCAGTTTTCAATCAATATCAACCGGCTCCGGTAGTCGTAGGATTCCTGTAATGCCAGCGCATCTCCACCTCCATGAATCTCCCCTTCGCCATAAATCGTGACGTTGCGCGTCGTGTAACCGGCATTGTGATCCATCGTGCCAACCCGAATCAACGGTTGAAAGCACCACGCTTCCACCCCCATATACCGCGTCCAGATCTTCGGCAGATAATCATTCGTATCCGTCGAACCTTTCAGAATACCGCCGGAAGCCACATAAAAGGACATATTGCTCTTGAGGACCAGGGCGCCGGTCAAAAAAGTGCCGGCGGGAATTTTAACCGTGCCTCCAGCTGGACAATCGTTTATGGCCTTCTGGATGGCCGCCGTATTCTTGGTCGTTCCATCCCCTCTGGCGTTGTATGGCGCGGCGCTGACATCTATGACCGTGCCCACAGGACGGGTTGAGACCGTCACCCCGGTGCTGGGAACCGAGTGATTCCCCTCCCCATCCTTTGCCACAACATAAAATGAGTAGGAGGTGTCCGGGGCAAGGTTGGTGGCGCCGTAAAACGTTTCGTTGGAAGCTGTGGTACCCGCCAGCACACCGTTTTGGTAAACTTCGTAGCCGACGATATTTTCATAATTGTCCGGCTTGTCCCACAGCAACGCCACCGATGTTTCCGTCTGGGATTGCGGTAATACCATCAGATTCCTCGCGGACATTACCGGCAGGCCCTGCGCCGCGCTCGGAAAAAAATTGAACGTTGTAAGCCAGAAAATAATGGTCATGGATTTGATAAAACGCATAGGATTAGCAATAGCTTGTTGTTGAATTGTCATTTGTTGATGATAAGGTCACCTTCCGATATGTCATAATTGACGCCGGACAGTGTATAAGCCGGTTTGGTCCCGTCAGCATACCGGACATTGTTGAGATGGACGTTGTCGCAGTATTGCAGATAAATGTTTGCGTTTGTGTTCAATTCGACGTCGTCAAAATAAACATTATGAACATAAAATTGCCGTGCTGGCCCATTCGTCAGGCCAAAACTGCCGTCAATAACGATGTTCCCACAACCAGTAAGATTCTTGAAAACGTAATCGTTACACGTTGTATAAGGCGGCGCCTTCGGGAAATAATTGCGATAGGGACAAGAGGTCCAAATGTAGATTGACTTCGGGTTACTTCCTGTAAACTCGATGTCTTCTAAACGGAAATTCCTGATAAACCCTCCTCGTCCGTCGTTTGTTCTAAATTCCAAATGTGTCCCGGCAAACTTCGAATCTCTGATCTCAATATCGTCAATCCCGCCCGAAACTTCACTGCCAATGCAAGGCGGGCCGTAAATCGAGCTTTCAAACGTGCAACCGACAGCCCTGACGTGCCGGGTGGGCCTGCCGATAGTGTAACCCTCAAGCCCACGGCCCGATTTTGGGCTAAAAGCGTTGTCCCATGTGTGCAAATAGCTCTTGACCAGATAAACGTCGCTCGATGAATCAGGATCAAAACCGTCCCCGCTGTGACCCTGGGGCGCATCCCATGATTCTATCCATAAATCCCATCCCGTAATATTATCAGAGTAAAGCGGCTGCACCGTCCAGCCTCCGGGATAGGTCAGATGCAATCCCATTACCGCCACATTTTGGCAGTTTTCAATCAATATCAACCGGCTCCGGTAGTCGTAGGATTCCTGTAATGCCAGCGCATCTCCACCTCCATGAATCTCCCCTTCGCCATAAATCGTGACGTTGCGCGTCGTGTAACCGGCATTGTGATCCATCGTGCCAACCCGAATCAACGGTTGAAAGCACCACGCTTCCACCCCCATATACCGCGTCCAGATCTTCGGCAGATAATCATTCGTATCCGTCGAACCTTTCAGAATACCGCCGGAAGCCACATAAAAGGACATATTGCTCTTGAGGACCAGGGCGCCGGTCAAAAAAGTGCCGGCGGGAATTTTAACCGTGCCTCCAGCTGGACAATCGTTTATGGCCTTCTGGATGGCCGCCGTATTCTTGGTCGTTCCATCCCCTCTGGCGTTGTATGGCGCGGCGCTGACATCTATGACCGTGCCCACAGGACGGGTTGAGACCGTCACCCCGGTGCTGGGAACCGAGTGATTCCCCTCCCCATCCTTTGCCACAACATAAAATGAGTAGGAGGTGTCCGGGGCAAGGTTGGTGGCGCCGTAAAACGTTTCGTTGGAAGCTGTGGTACCCGCCAGCACACCGTTTTGGTAAACTTCGTAGCCGACGATATTTTCATAATTGTCCGGCTTGTCCCACAGCAACGCCACCGATGTTTCCGTCTGGGATTGCGGTAATACCATCAGATTCCTCGCGGGCAGGACGTACGCCGCATGGCTGGTCTTTGGCAGCATGGCCAAGACCATGGCGCAGAGGATGGTGGCGATTGACAGAGTCCGGGTCATACAAGTGAACTGGTTGATTATGGGCAATGATTTGTTTTTGTTAATAAGGTCAAGGCGACAAAGCTACGTTATCCCGGAAGATGTTATAGTTGGTGCCGGCAAAGGAAATCGCTGGCAAAGTCCCGTCTATATGCCGAACATTGTTATACTGGATTCCGTTGCAGTATTCCATGAAAATGCTTTTGCCGTTAGCCATCGTGCAGTTGGTAAAAACAGTATTCTGGATATAGGATATCAGCGGCGGACCGTTGGTCAGTCCAAATGTACCGTCCATGTAGATGCCACCCATGCCGGTGATGTTTTTAAAGAGAAAATTGGTGATTATCGTATCGGGTGGCGGAGCCCAGGGAGCGTTGGTGCGATAGGGACAAGAGGTCCAAAAATAGATGGACTGCGAGCTGCTGCCGCTGGTAAAGACATCATCTGCCATCGTGAAGTTACTCATATAGGCTCCACGGGATTCGCTGGTTCTGAACTGGATGGTAGTTCCCTGAAAGGTTGAATCTCTGATCACAATGTCATCGAGGCCGCCGGAACATTCACTGCCCAGGCAAGGACTTCCTCCTTCGAACGTGCAGCCGACGGCGCGGACATGCTGGGTGGGCCTGCCAATCTGGTAGCCCTGAAGAGTCCGGCCGGATTTGGGTGAAAAAGCATTATCATAGGTATGAAGGAGCGAGTTGACCAGATAGCAATCGGTGGATGAATCCGGATCAAAGCCGTCGCCGCTCTCCTGCTGTTGCCAGGATTCAATCCATACATTCAAGACGGTGATGTTGTCCGAATAGATGGGATGGATGGTCCACTGGACGGGATTTACCAAATGAAGCCCCATGACCGCCACGTTCTGGCAATTTTGAATCAACACCAGTCTGCTCATGTAATCATAGTCGTTCTCAGAGTTTTGCAACGCATTCCCACCGCCAATGATTTCACCATCGCCATAGAGCGTGACATTGCCGCAGGTATAACCGGCATTATGATCCATTGTGCCAATTCGAATCAGGGGCTGGAAAACATTGGATTCCACCCCCATGGAACGAGACAATATCCTTGGAGAATAATCACTGGCATTGGTTGTGCCTTGCAGGATGCCGCCTGCGGCGACATAAAACGCCATGTTACTCTTGAGGACCAAAGGAGCCGTCAGGAACGTACCGGCAGGAATTTCAACCGTGCCGCCGGATGGACAATCGTTTATCGCCTGTTGAATCGCCGCTGTATTGGTGGTGATCCCGTCTCCTTTGGCGTTATACGGCGGGGCGCTGACGTCCAGGACAACCCCTGCGGCCCAAGTGGAGGCGCTCACTGTGGTGGAAGGCGTGGAGAGATTGTTATTGGTATCTACGGCGACGACGTAAAACGAGTATGATGTGCCGGGGGCAAGGTTGGTCGCACAATAGAAGGTTTGACCGGGAGAAGTTGTGGCCGCAAGCACGCCGTTTTGGTAAACCTCATAGCCGGCGACATTGTCATAATTGTCCGGCTTGTCCCACAGCAGCGCCATTGTCGTTTCGGTTTCAGATTGCGGCAGGACCAGGAGGTTCTGCGGGGCAAAGCCGCTGGAATTGAGGCTGGCCACAACGAAAAATTTCGCACTGACACCGCTGTCAGGTTGAATCGTGAAACTGAAATTGCCGCTGCTGTCAAACTGGTTGGTCGCCTCCGGCACCCACTGGCTAAAAGGCAGCGCCAAATTCGTGCTGCTCAAGATGCAATAGGTTCCCCCTTCTATGCCATTGGTCCCGCAAATCATCCAGTTTGTCCCGGTCGAAATGCATTCTGAGATGTACGGATGCGCCACTACATTCACAGTTCGCGTCACGACTGCGTTGTTGCCGTTGCCGTCGTTAGCGGTGTAAGTCAGTGTATAGGCTCCCAGCGTCTGTGTATCTACGCTGCCAACCACATTCACACTCTCTGGCCCCGCGCAGCCATCCACCGCTATCGCGCCGGGGTCCGTAAATGTAGAGTAGCGGTCCACCGTCATCGAGTTCGACCCGTTAAGCGTTATCACTGGCGGCTTGGTGTCCACGACCGTAAGTGTCGCGATCGCGGTCGAGTTGCTTCCCAAGCCATCATCAATGTCTGCGGCGTAATTACCCGCATTGTCCGGATGCACATTAGTTAATGTCAGCGTAATGTTGGTTTGGCCCATCATCAGATTGGTCTGGTTGTCATACCATTGGAAACTGAACGGCGCATTGGTTCCCGCCGGATTGGCGGTGAACGTCACCGTGCCACCACACTCCGCATTCGTTTGCCCCGGGCTGACAAAAGCCGTTGTCGTTCCCGGCGTGAAGACAGCAGCGGAAATAGCAATTTTGGTACTGGCACTCATCGTAAAAGTGAAAGCAGTGGAGCCGCCGGTGAGGCCTGATAGGTAACCCTGGTCCGGCTGACAAGAAGTCGTTTTGGCCGGGTCCTGCCATTGGACCGGCGTGTTACCCCCAGGGCTGGCAGTGTAGCCCGTCAGGGTGTTTCCACCCCCCCCATCCATGGCGCTGATGGCGGCAAGTCCGCCCGCCGGAACGCCTGCGATGGTAAAGTTTACGCTTGAGGCACTGGTGGCATTGGCGGAATTTGTCAAAGGAACAACGGAAGTGTTCACACCGTTCAGAGTGTAAGTTGAAAACCAAGTGTCCCCATTGCCGTTTTGAATGGCGCCTGTAACGGTACCTCCAGTGCCCGGTGTCGGGTTAAAGAGATAATAGACGGCTACTGCGCGGTAGCTGGAGTTGTTGGCGCACTCCACGACGGCCCGGGTAATGGCCTGGCTGGGCTGTCCCGGCGGGTTCCAGGTCATGGGGTCTGCGTCGCTATAGTCGGCGTAAGCGTTGACCTTGTAGGCCACCAAGACCACAAGCACGCTGGATCCAGAGGAAACATTGGCCGTCCGGTTGATGGCAACGCTATTGCTATACGCTAAACCACCCGTCGTGTC
This sequence comes from uncultured Verrucomicrobiae bacterium, assembly GCA_963797825.1. Taxonomy (GTDB): domain Bacteria; phylum Verrucomicrobiota; class Verrucomicrobiia; order Limisphaerales; family UBA11358; genus UBA11358. Next base: position 37,657 of record CAWCRR010000056.1, on the reverse strand, counting down.
CTGCACCGTAATCGCCGCTCTTGCCTGACTGCTCAACAGCGCAAGTGTCACCAGAATCGCCTGAACGATTCGAGGCAGCGCGAGAATGGATTTGATCGAACGCATAGGAATGTTGTCAGTGGTGCTTGTCAAAAAATTGGCGGCATTTAGGAGATGTCTGGGAGCATGTGTTTCTTCGGTTCTAATATGTTTCTTCGACTCTTACATGTCGGCCAGCAATCACCACTTTAAATGGCAAAACCAATCAGAGAGCTAACTCAAATGCTTGTATTTAGCGACAGCCTGGCCTCGAGAGCTGACATGAAGTTTTTCGTAAACATGCCGTATGTGTGCATTGACGGTCGGCACGCTGATGGACAGAGTATCGGCAATTTCCTTATAAAGATAACCACGGACCAGCAGATCGAGCACCTGCTGTTCACGCGGGGAAAGGGATTGACAATTTTTGAGATCCCCTTTATGGCCAAATGATTGAACCACTTTTCGCGCGATGCTTCCGGTCATCGGAGAGCCTCCGGCATAGACCGATCTCAAAGCGTCAAGCAATTCTTCCAGCGGGGTTTCCTTAAGCAAATAACCAATTGCGCCAGCAGTCAAAGCCTCAAAAATGTGGTCGGCATCTTCATACACCGTCAGCATTAAAAAATGGGTTTTCGGCATGATGTCCTTGAGACGGCGAACAATCTCGATCCCATTCAAGTCCGGTAAATTAATGTCCATTAGCACCACGTGAGGCTTGTCATTGGGAAGGTGAATTAACGCGTCTTTTCCGGTGCTGTACCCACTCACATACTTAAAGCCTTCCGACTCTCGAATCCATTTGCCAAAAATATGGCGCGATCGCGCGTTATCTTCGACGATAGAAACAGTAACGTCTGAATGTGGATCTTGCTTCATGTCAACATTCTTTAATTCTCCCATTTGATTGAGGGATTCGGACCTGATGGCTTTCGTTTCGTACATATTATTAAATGTCTGCCAGGCCGGAAACATTTTTAATCAGTTTGCAGGCATTAACAGACTCGCACTCTCGCTTTTCAAAAATCAGAGAATACATTTTAAAGTGTTTCAAGAGCGCTCTTGAATTGACAAAAGCATAACACCTTTCAATAATCGACAATCTCGTCAAAATTAACTATATTTTTAAGCCGTAAAATCCTCGACCCTGTTCCGAAATTGGTCGGAATTCAAAACACCTAATGAATGATTCATAAATATGTCTTATTTGTGCTAAAAGAATGCCTTCAAATTTCACGCCTTTTCCTTTTGATGATTTTGGGAATCATCAATTCGATATTTGTTGTATTTGATTGTCGGGCAGATTTACCGGGTGAGCCGGATTATCTCGTTCAAAATTGGCAGGTTGAAAATGGTTTGCCGCAGAATTCTGTCAATGCTGTTATTCAGACACACGATGGTTACATTTGGTTCGGAACCTATAACGGGCTCGTGCGATTTGATGGAGTCCGCTTCAAGATTTTTGACACGGATAACTCGCCGGCTCTCACAAATAACCGCATCACCAGTCTGTTCGAAGATTCAAAAGAATGCTTGTGGATAGGCCATGAAACCGGAGAAGTAACGCGATACGTGACAGGCCAATTTCATCCGGTGGATATTAATCACAAAAGCAATAATGCCGCTATTCTTAGTATTGGCGAAAATCAAGACGGCGAAATTTGGTTGCTGGATGGAGACGGCTTCCTGATTCGTGTACGCGACGGCTTTTCCGTCCCGCCGCCAGCCGCAAAGGAAGTGGCGGGAAGCGATATAAGCTTTACAGAAGATCGTGAACGCAAGCTTTGGTTCACTCGCAGTGGGACATTGGGCTTTATCCAAAATGGCAAACCCGTTCTTATTGATCAAAATGGGCAAAGCGGCCTTTTTGTGCAGACGGCTTCTGCCAGCAGTGATGGCGGTTTGTGGGTTCTCGCCGGGGGATATCTAAGGAAATGGCTCGACGGAAGTTGGCAGACTAATCAGGAGGAATGCCCATTACCACAGCGATTTGTAACAACTATGCTGGAGGCTCCCAATGGGGAAATATGGATGGGCACTCGAAGAGGAGGGATTTATTTACCCCTTCCAGACGGGCAAGCAAGGCAATATTCCCATACGAATGGTCTTTCCGACGATTGGATAAAATCTTTAATTTGCGACCGCGAAGGCGATATATGGGCGGGGACGGCAAATGGCGGCTTGAACGTCCTGCGAGCCAGCCATGTTTGGAAAATTAACCCACCGGATCAGTGGCAAGGCCGCGCTATTTTATCGGTTTGCTCCGCGCAAGACGGAGGCTTGTGGATAGGCACCGAAGGCGCAGGTTTGTATCATTTCCTCGATGGGAAATGGGAAAGTTTCGGAACAGAAAATGGAATTTCCAATTTGTTCACCTGGGCTGTTCTTGAAAGCACCAACCACCATCTCTGGGTGGGCACCTGGGGTGGCGGACTGCTCGAACGCAACGGTGACAAATTTATGGCGCCGGAGAGGCTGAAAAATATCACCACGCCGATCGTAGCGTTGTTTCAGGACAGCCATGGATTTTTATGGGCCGGCACAGGGGACGGCTTGCTGTGTATTTCGTCCGACGCGGTTAAATGGTATCAGTCTCAAGACGGATACCGTATTACAAATGTCCGCACGATTACTGAAGACCGGGAAGGCAGAATATGGTTTGGAATGTTGGGAAACGGGTTGGGTTACATCAAAGACGGCCAAGTGCGGCTTTTTCACGGACCTGATGGTCTAGCCAATGATTTCATTCAATCACTGTATGCGGACCCGGATGGCTCGCTTTGGATCGGGACATTCGGCAGCGGATTAGTCCGCTTCAAGCAAGGTAATTTTGCCACCATTGGCACTCAACAAGGGTTGCCCAATAACGTCATCCTAGCCATTGTGGACGATGGTTCCGGGCATTTCTGGATGAGTTCCTACAATGGGATATTCAGGGTTGACAAGGCCGAATTGAATCAATGTGCTGATGGAAAAGCGACCGTGTTACATTGCCTTCTTTATGGTGAGAGTGATGGGCTGCCTACTTTGGAATGTTCCGGTGGATTTCAACCTGTTGTTGGCAGAACTTCTGATGGCCGATTCTGGTTCCCCACACGCAAAGGCCTGGTGGGAATAAACCCAGACATTGTTCACCCCAATGCGCTTCCGCCTGCCGTCATCCTTGAAGAAGTTCTCGTCAATCGGCATCTGGCGACCATCCCGACGAACGGCTCGCCTCTCTTTGTCGCCCCGGGCAAAGGCAGGCTGGAATTTCGTTTCACAGCGATAAGTTTAAAAATGCCCGAAAAAGTTCAGTTCAAATATCGCCTTGACGGCGTGGACGGGGCGTGGATTGATGCGGAAAGACAGCGCGTAGCTGATTATAATTATTTGCCGCCGGGAAAATATAAGTTTCATGTCATTGCCTGCAACAATGACGGCGTTTGGAACATGACTGGCGCCAATCTGGCTTTGCAAGTCCTGCCCCAATTTTGGCAGACTTGGTGGTTCCACCTGTTTACGGGTATATTCGTTATGCTCATCACGGGTTGCCTCGTCCATTTAATCATCCGGCGTCAGATTAAATTAAAGACAGAAAGACTGGAACGCCAGCATGCCTTGGAACGCGAACGGGCTAGAATTGCCAGGGACATTCATGACGATCTCGGCGCCAGCCTGACAAATATCGCACTTCTGAGCCAGGCGGGCCGCAAGGAACCGACTCAGCCCGAGAAAACAGCGGCTTATATGGATCAAATCTATCAGACGGCACGCGAACTAACGCGCACCATGGATGAAATTGTGTGGGCCGTAAATTACAAGTATGACACTTTGGACAGTCTGGCCACTTATTTTATGAAATTTTCGCAGGACATCGTTCGTCCAACCAGCATTCGCTGCCGGTTTGACGTACCCACGGAATTGCCGCATTTGGTCTTGTCAGCGGAATTGCGCCATAATTTGTTCCTCGCCTTCAAGGAAGCCTTGAATAATTTAGTAAAACATTCCGACGCGACCCAGGTGAATATTTCGATAGTTTTGGAATCGAACGAACAAAATCTTGTGCTTGTTGTTGAGGATAACGGTCGAGGATTTGAGTTAGGACAACAAACCGAGGATTCTCACCGGATTATTCCCGGCAACGGCCTGCCGAATATGCTTCGTAGAATTGAAAAAATTAATGGTCATTGCGAAATTTCAAGCGAGCCGGGCAAAGGAACCAGAGTCAAATTCACCGTAAAAATTCAATAACCATTATTGGATCCTGACCCGGTAGAACATCTGGGAATTGGTCGGCGCGAAGGTGTAAGGTGAAGCCGCAGGGTTGGTCAACCAGGGACCACTGAGATTGGTTGACTGAAGCAGGGTACCCAGAGACCACGTTAATTGAAGATTGGCGCCAAGAGTCTGCGTATTCAAAGTGACCGGCGGGATGACCTGGGCCACACTCGCATAATTTGTTCCCACCCGCACTTCGTCAATCTGGCCCACAAACGTGCTGCCGCCGCGAATGACAAACCAGCCCCCTTTGTCGAGCACGCCTTTCGCCGTGAGACTGTTGGCCGAACCAGCTTGGGGTATGGTTCCAGGTACCGGGTTCAACCATACCGAAAGCGTGTCATTGGTAGTGCTGGTCGTGGCGCCGTTCCAGGTCATCTTGCCCGCAATAAAAACTGTTCCGCTTGCCGGCAAAACCGGCCCGCTATTGGTGAAGTAAGTGTCATTGGCTGAGCCGCCCCCGTCTTCAATGAAGGGATTAACCGTTCCCACACCAGCGGAGTAAAAAATTTGCGTGCCGGTGCCACGGGTATAGTCACTGGTGTTCGTGTTGGCCAGAGGCATCACGTTAAGTTTGTTGGCCGTGCCTCCGGGAGAAAACAAGAAGGAGAACCAGAGCGAATTGCCCATCTGCGAAAACAGGCCGCTGGCACCAAGGTTCCAGGCGCGCAAGGTCGTCGAGGTGCTGATCGAAAGGGCATTGCTGGAAGTAAGCAGATTCGGATAACTCAAGCCCGGGGTGACCACGATGGGCGCCGATTCAATGTTGATAAAGCTGTTTCCGCTCCAAGGCGCGATGGTGGGATCGGACCAGTTGGTGTCGAGCCAGCCGGTGCCCCCGCCGGCGTTCCCGCTGTTGGTCAAACTGCCGGTCGGATAACTGAACGGTTCGCAGGCCAGGGCATTGACGTTTGGCGGCGCTGGCGGAATAACAACGAGTGTCGCTACGCTGCTCGTGACCGAACCAAATATATTTGTCACCACGACAATATAATTGCCGACATTGTTGGAGGTCACATTGCTAATCAGCAAATTGGTGGTCGCCGGGCCGGAGAATTGGCCGCCCTCGGTAAGATTGGTATAAATGCCGCCGTTGGTCGCTCCGGCCTGCCATTGGTAAAAGAGCGGTGCCGCGCCGTTAGCGCTTATTGTGAACGAGGCTGTCTGTCCGGCCGACAACATCAGATCCACCGGTTGCGCACTGATCGTTGCAGTGCCAACCGGCAGTCCATCCACTTCGGGATGCGAATCACCAAAGGCTTTGAGTTGGACATTGCAATTGGTCCAATCGGAATTATAAGTCCACGGCATGTTGCCGATGTAGCCGTTCGCATAACCGTTGGTAAATAACTGCCCCACCGTCAGATTCAATTCGGTGTCATTGGTTCCGTAAAATTCTCCGATCAAACAAGGCTTGTCCAGTTTCCAATAAGTTGTCGGCCTGGTCAGGTCAAAGGGATTCCATCCATTCGAAATCATCCAGTCATAAAAATGAATCTGATAAAAATCCAGAAAAGCATTGGTCGAATTGTAAACGGCTTGCAAAGCTGAATCCTTCCAAAAATTTCCCAATGACGGCGACACGTCAGAATTATACTTGAGGCAGGCGGACCCAACGGTCACCATTTTGGAGCTGTTCTGGTGAATAGCTGACGCGATCATCGCCACAAATCGTTGCATGTTGGATTGCGAGACCGGATAATCAACCCCGGTGTAACTGTATCCGATCATTGCTCCCTCCGGTTCATTAATTACCTCATATCCGATCAGGTTCGGATGGTTCGCGTAACGAGTCACGATTGGAATCAATGCATTGTTGATGTAGGACAGGGTTCCGTTGGTGTCGGTAATTAGATTGGTCAGAAGGCGCCGCCGTGGACTGATCTGGCCTTCGTCTTTGCACATGTCAAACGACCACAGACATCACCAGCACCTTCACATTTGATTGCTTGCCGCGCGGCCTAAAAGTCATCGAAATCGTTGAAATAAGCCGGAGGACAGCCCCGTGACATAACCGTTTGTGTGTGGGTAATTCATTGCGTGGTATCCGCCGCAATGCACCCAGTAACGCAATTCACGCACATGGTAGTTCTGTAGCTTGCTGAACATCTGTTCGAAAAAACTCGGATTATACGCCCCGGCCCCGAAGTCATTGCCGAACTTATTCCACGCCAGATTGATGCCGTTGAGAAAATAATTCGTACCATTATACTCAATGGTGTTGGAGCGGGCGGAATTTTGCGTCATTGCCGAGGAAAAATGGCGAATATGGCGCAGGCCATCCGCCGCATTCGGATGGATTGTCATTTCACGCCTCATTTGCTCATTTTAAAATACAGTTGTTTGTTGCACTCGGACGCGGTAAAACATCTGGGAATTGGTTGGCCAGACGGTGTAAGGGGAAGCCGCGGGGTTGGTCAACCAGGGGCCGCCGAGATTGGTTGACTGAAGGAGGGTGCCCAGAGACCACGTTAACTGAAAATTGGCGCCAAGCGGTCTGTGTATTCAATGTGACCGGCGGGATGGGCGGCATCACGCTGGCTGAATTGGTGCCGATTCTAATCTCGTCCAGCATACCAAGGAATGTGCTGGCGCCGCGAATCATCCACCAGCCGCCCTTGTCCAGCAACCAGGCGCTCACACTGTTCGAATCGGTGTCCTGTGGAGCCGCCCCGACCGTCGGGTTGACCCACAGCCGGATTGTGTCCACCAGTCGGCGGGGCTGCCGCCGTTGTAAGTCATCGGCCTACAATGAAGAAGTCCCGCTGCGGGCAGAATCAAGGCCCGGAAGTTGTGAGTAGGAATTGTTGCCGATCCGCTCCGTTCTCGATGCGCGGGCTGGCCTGCCAAACGCCGCCGCTATATTGAATATTAAGCGCCCGACCGCCGGGTATAATCGGTCTGATTTGTGTTCACGAGCGGCCCAATGTCCAGATTGTTGGCTGTGCCGAGAGGAAAACAAAAACGAAAACCAGAGGGTATTGCCGACAGCGGCATAAAGCCGCTGGCATTGAGGTTCCAGGCGCGGATGGCCGTGAATGACCCAGCAGCAGGATTGTTGGAGATGGCCAAACCGGCTGTTGACAGATTGGAATAAGTCAGACCGGAATTGACGACATAGGGGTCGCTGCCGCGGTTGAGGACGGTTCCCGACTTCCAAGGCAGGGTGGTGGGATCGGACCAACTTGCATCCACCCAGCCTGTACCCCCGCCATTGTTTGCCGTCAAATCACCCGTCGGATAATTGAACGGCTCGTAGGCCAGGGCATTGACGTTGGGCGGCGCTGGCGGAATAACAATGAGTGTCGCCACGCTGCTTGTCACCGAGCCAAACGAATTGGTTATTACCATCAAATAATTGCCCGTGTTGTTAGATGTGACATTGCTTATCAACAAATTGGTGGTCGCCGAGCCGGAGAATTGGCCGCCGTCAGTAAGATTGGTATAAATGCCGCCGTTGGTCGCTCCCGCCAGCCATTGGTAAGAGAGTGGTTGAGCACCGGAAACGACGACAGTAAATTGGGCCGTTTGCCCGACGTTCAATGTTTCGGATTGCGGCTGCATAGTAATAAGTGGTGCGTTTGGAACAGTTTGGACAGACGGAGCCGACTCATGGCCCAACTGATTTAGCGCCGTCACCCGATAGTAATACACCGTTCCCGAAGATAATCCCGTGTCTGAATAGTAATTTGTTGTCACACTGCTTGCGATACGATTGCCGGGGGCGATGGTAAAACCGTTAGTGGTGTTGCCATATATATTGTAGCCAATCACAGTCGCTTCGGCGTTTTTGGTCCAATTGAGATCGATCTGAGCGGGGCCGGCATTCGTGGCAGTGAGATTCAACGGTGGCTGTGGCGGCGGCGAATAACTCTGGATGGTCCCCCACGTCACGGGCATATAACTCGGCCAGACGTCATAATTGTTGCCGCCCTGATTGTCGTCCAGGTTCCAGAATACGAAACCAGCCGCTCCGGCTGACAATCCAGCATTATAAACATTGGTATAAAAAGTTGACACACTCGTGACGATGCTGTTGTAGTTGGATCCGGACCAGACGCCATCGCCCATGTATTGCGGCATTCCAAATTCTTCATCCACCAAAATTTTGTTGCCCGCTGCCGCCACGCTGCCAATGGTTGGTGCCAGGTTCAAATCGTTCTGCGAATAGGTCTTGTAACCATCCACGTCATTGTGCGGAAGAGCATATATGTCCTGCCACCAGTTCAGGTTCGTGTTTTCTTCCATATGGATGAATGCGCCGGCGCAGATCAGGTGATTGGAATCGTCATTATAAAGATAACTGGTGAGTGTGCTGTAAAAAGCAACCAGGCTGGCCGCGCTGGATAAATTTGTTGGAACCGACGGTTCACCTGCGATCGACCAATATGCGATGGCCGTATTGGTCCTGTATCTTGCCGACACATAATCAATGAATGACAACCAATTATTGGTATCCATGTCATTTAAACCTTCCTGGTCAAGCACCTGCTTCCACGCTGAAATGTCCATGAGTACGAACATGCCGTTGTTCTTGCAGCCGGCCACAAGAAAATCCATATTGGACCACAAAACCGGGTCGTTGTAAGTCTGGCCCGGAGTGCTGCTGTCCCAATAATCAGTTGGCCGCAAAATGTTTTGGCCGGCCGCCATTGCATGCGTAATATCTGCGTTAATCGTATTGGTAAAACTGCTTTTGTGCCAGGCGCTGGCAAAGCCTTCGGCTGCCGGGTCAAAGCTGGACCCATAGAAGGTAATTGAGCTTCCCTGATACATAAATTGCCGGTTTGACTTGGTTACAAATTGGGCCTGAACCGAGCCGGCACATATGAGCAATAACAGCCATATCCTTGAGACGGCGAAAAAATAGCGGGTGGGCACGGTATTCATTATGGCTTAAATGGAATTATTCGATGTTAGACCCACGCTGCTTATAATTGCCGAATCTGCGCCATAATTGCCTGTCATTTGGGTTGCCAGTTTGTCAGGGGTTTTGGACGTCATTGAACGTTGAGCGTGATCGCCTTTTGCTCCGGATTAGCTACTGTATGTGCGGCATCTTCAACGAGGTGTGTGTATCGTTCGATCACTTTGATTGTCGTATCCGTATCAAAGACCGAATTTAGCCCCTGTTCTTCAACGGGGGGATCCCCAAGATAATCGTCACCTTTTTTCCAATACGTTTGCCCAGCCACCGGGCGTCCCTCGCCCGCAAATGCCCAAAAATTACAACCCGCCAGAACATCGTTGTCTTTCGCATTCTGTAGCACAATTTGAAACACATTTTCGTAATACCGGTCGCGGCAGGTGGTCGGCTCGGCCAGCGAGTAACCGTGATGGTCGCGCGGAAGACCGTATTCTTCCATGACCAGCGGCTTGTTCAACTTACGGGCCACCGCCATGTGCTCTCTCATATATTCATCTGTGTTTGTGATCGCCCTTTCGAGTGTGCCGGGAATGTCATTCGTGACAATCCACCGCCAATTGTTTGGCCATATGTGCATCGTCAGATAATCGATGTTCGGGTCATCATGGATGGCTTGATAGACCTCCAGCGACTTTTCGCACCCGGCCTTGCCTTCGCTGCCGGTCGTCACCAGATGATTCGTATCCACTGATTTTATGAAGGCAGCCGTATCTTTAATCCATGCTTCAAACACCGGAATATTGTCCATTCCGAAAGGGCGGGGTTCATTGACGATTTCCCACGTCATAATCGTCGGATCATCGCTGTATTTTTTCCCTGTGTACGCGTTCGTTCGCCCCAGCACGAAACGGATATTTTCTTTAAATTCCTCTTTGCAACTGTCGCAGCCCTGAAACTGCGCGACATATTGTTGAAAAGGCGTCCAACTGTGTACGACCATTGGATAAGGTATTTGGCCATGACCGTTCCAATTCAAATACTGTGCAAAGCCACCCGACCAGTCCCAAGCGTTTCCCAAATAAAGAACAGCGTACATGTGGCGTTTGCCCATTTCAGCCATTAGAAAATCCAGGCCGTCCAACAACGCCTGATCATATTTGCCGGGCGACTGTATCAAGGCGGGAGTCACCCGAAACGGCTCGTCGTTTGGTCCTTCGGCGCCAACCAGAATCCGCAAGTTATTGATTCCCAGTTTTTGCATTAAATCGAGGTCTTTCAAAAGACGTTCTCGATTGCCGCCCTCCCCGGTGGAACCAAGAATGCTTCCATACCAATAATTGCAGCCAATGTAATAATAAGGTCTGCCTTGAATCGTAAAATTCTTCCCTTCGACCTTGACATAATCATCAGCACTGCAGGTTTGAACAAATAAGCAAGCCGCGGCTGCAAAAACCATTGTGTGTATTATTGTCATTTTCAGTTTAATTTCACAGTCCATTTTCGACAAGTGGCATCTGTCATGTGTTTTTGTATAAGCGATTGTAGCACAGCGATTAAGAGACTGCCCATTTTTGAACATCCAACAACATAAGTAAATTAATTGATGAGTGCCAAAGCACTTTAATACAGGAATTTAATCAAATCAACCAACTTGCCATCGTCAAAATTGACTAGACCTGGACATTTCATTTGCTGCTGTGGGATTAATAAGATACTCAGGTTTAAAATATGCGTGACTAACATAGTTAATTTTGATGATTACGAAAACTCGCCCATTCATGTAGATTTTTAAAAGTCACAATCAAAGTCAACTGACGAAATTGTTTTGATGAAATTGTGCAAGTAAAAATCGGACAGAAAATTACATCATGAAAAAACCACTTTTATCTTTAAACCTCAGTATTGTCGCTGGAGTGGCCGCCATCCTGTTATTCGCCATCGTTCCAGCAACTCAAGCGCAACAGGTGGCTCAAGAACAGTTCAATTATTCCACCGGAGACGTTGTGGGAGACAACGGCGGCACCGGCTGGCTTAGTGCCTGGCAAAACCCGGCAAGCGGTGGAGCGCCCCCTTGGAGTGCCACACCCATAGCAAATCGCAACAGCGATGCGCCGGTTGCATCCCCAGGTTTGACCTACTCAACTTTGAACAGCGCTGGCAGCTCGTTGAGCATCGGCGGCAAATCAGCCATGCGTGAATGGGACTTCGCCGACAGCCCCGTCGCAACCGTTGGCGGCGATATCTGGGTCTCATTCCTGATTGACCCGACCAGTGTGGCAAACAAGATATTCGTCCTGCCCTTCGCCAACGAAGTAGCCGCTACTCCCAACTACCAATACGGTGCTGGCGCTTATTTGGCCTATTCAACCACATGGACGATTCAACCGCAAATCCGGGCCGATGGCACTACTTCCAGTTATCCCGTAACCGGCGCTTCGCTTTCAATCAACCAAAACCAAACCTATTTGGTTGTCATGCAATTCATTAATAACGGCGGAGCTGGCGCTGATGTCGAGAATATGTGGGTTGACCCTGATTTTGGCAGTTCTCCCGATGGCACAGAGTTGACCGTGACGGGCGACTTGGACCTCGACGGTTGGTTCATGGTACGTGGTGGCAGCACAGCAACTGGTCTCATGGACGAAATCAATATTGGCGACACTTATAGCGATGTAATACCTGTACCCGAACCGTCCGTTCTGGCATTGGCTATTTTCGGAGGTGCCGTGGCTTTGATGATGCCATTTCGCCGCGCCAAAGGACTTTTATCAAAAGCAACATTGGAATAAGGTCCCAGGCAGTTGGAAAAATTCTTCCGCATAAATCTGTCTCATCTGAATTTTCCTGACGGCGGCAACGTCGTCCAAAGCATTCCAGCGAAGTCGCCTGGAGTTACAATAAAAATTCTGTGTTATGAAGACGAAGCATTTCCTAATGATTAATTCAATTCGCCGCTCGCATCTTTCCGCCGCAATTGTAAGGCCGGCGCTTTTGGGGTTTGCGGTCATGCTGATGCTCGCGATGACGTCCGCTTCTGCCGGTAACATTATTCCCTCGCAGCCGAAAATTCTCTCCGTGCGGCAGATCTTGCCCCCTGATTTGCGTCTGCAAACCGAAATGGGCGGAAAACAAACCACGGCAGTGGGGCTATACGAAAAACTGGAACTGGGGGTGGACTTGAAGGCAACCTACCAGAACCCTTATGACCCTGACCAACTGGATTTGTCGGCTGAATTTACGTCGCCATCAGGAAAAAAATGGGAAATTTGGGGCTTCTATAATCTTTCAAGTTCGCCAGAGCATTGGATGATCCGGTTTACGCCCACGGAAACTGGAACCTGGCGATATGTTGTAAAAGTTCGGGATCTGAAAGGCATCGCCGAAAGCACGCCGGACACATTTGATGTTACGGATAGTAAACAACATGGCTTCATAAGCATCGCCGCCAATCGGCGCTATCTGCAATACACAGACGGGACGCCGTTTTACGGTGTTGGCATGTGGTATAACGACGCTTTCGAATTTTCGAACCATGGAAAAATTACCGAGGCTGGTCTCGACGATTTGGTGGCGCACGGGGCCAATTTCATCAGTTTCTACTCCACTCCGCTAGAAACGATGCGGACAGGGTTGGGGCGCTACGATCAGGACCGCGCGGCACGGTTGGATCAAATCTTTGAATGGTGCGAGCAGCGGCATATCGCGGTCAGTTGGAACATTTGGTTCCATGCTTATTTATCCGAGACCGTTTGGGCCCCCACAGGCGCTCGATTTCATGAAACGCCCTATCAAACAATTACCAGCGCCGACCAATTTTTCGGCAGCGACGAAGCCTGGCGCTACAACCAAAAACTTCTCCACTACATGGTGGCGCGGTGGGGCTACAGCCCTTCCCTGTTTCTTTGGTTTACAGTGGATGAAATCAATGGAACTGAAGGCTGGACGAAAGGCGACGACAAAGTAGCCGAGCAGTGGTGCCTGAAGCTCCATGACTGGCTGAAAGCGAACGATCCCTATGGCCGCCCTACAACGGGAACGCAAAGCGGTGGAATAAAACAATGGTGGTCAGATGGTTACAATATTTTTGACATTGCCGCCCGGGAACTCTATGAAGCGCAGGGACACCCCATGCCACCCAGTGGGAAAGTTGACTGGATCAATGAGAACCCTTTGAAGTTCAGTTATCTGAACTATGCCAAACAGACACAAAATCTTTGGAGCGGCTTCAACAAACCCGCTATAATTGGCGAGTGCGGCTGGGACCATACCTATTACGAGCCTGGAACGCCAGGTTATCTTGCAATGTATCACAATGCTCTATGGGTGAGCCTCGCAAATGGTCTGAGCACGTCGCCATTTTGGTGGGCAAACGGCCCAACCATCAATGGTTCAGTCCTAACTGGTTCGATGTCATCCTTCTCTGCCTTCGTCCGGGATATTAATTTTGCGGGCACACCATGGCAACCGGTCGCACTCAAAGTCAGCCATGGGGATGGCTGGGCGATGCAAAGCAAGGCGATGACTTTCGGTTGGGTGGTCAATCCCGTCAACGGGGTTGCCGATGAAACCTTCACAGTACCCGGATTGGCCGATGGTCAATATAAAATCTACTTATATCGAACTTGGCGCGGCGAGTATCTCGACCCGATGACCGCAACCGCGGTCGGAGGAGTGCTTTCTGTCAAGGTGCCTGAGTTACAGTCAAAAGAAAGTCATGCTGAAAACATTGGCGACGACGTGGCCTTCAAGATTGTCCCCCAAGGCCAAGCGCAGAAAGGCTGGGCAAACACGATAGTTACGGCCCAGTCAACATCGCCTTCCCGGTAAAAACGATACAGCTATACCTTAATAGCTCCAGCGCGGTGTTGACACCCCGTGCTTAATAGGCGTTAGGCCACATGGTCTTGTTTGTCGTCGAAAGAATGCTCGCAATGACCAGGTCAAGCTGTGACCTCTGTTTTTTACCATCTTCAATCCTCCATCCTCCATCCTCCATCCTCTTTGGTTGCGGCTTCGCCGCGCTGTGTTCTTTGTGGTTAAAGTTTCGGTTGCGCCTGCGTTTTGGACTGCGGCCCCGACGCGTTGGGACCGCTTTACTTTCGCCGATGGAATTGTGCCTGGAGACCCTTCAACTTCCTTTCCACAGCGGGCGTCCTTGAAAAGCGCCCGAGGACTGGCGCGCTTTTCGGTCAATCCCCGCCAACGTGGCGGCTACAGAATTATTTGAACCGCTCTAATCTCGAAATGGTCGCTGTTCCTGCCGTCGCCCTCCAGCGCCGTAGGCGCGAAATCTTTGTAGAACCCAACGCAAATAAGATCCCAAGCTCCATCAGGAGCGGTATAGTCCAGCGCGGTGATAGAAAACTTATCGCTCATGCTCAAATCAACTCCTCATAGGCTGCTCTGCGGCTGCTGAAAGAAATCGCTCGTGGCAATCGCTACAAATCAATCCCACACGGCCAATAGGAAACAAAATGAAACCCGTGACTGTGGCAACTGGAATACGCCAATAGTTCGATGGCTGCTTCCAATCTAGTCGCGTCGCCCGACTTTTGCAGGTCGGGCACGCCGGATAAAAAAGAGTAAATGATTTCATGGCGCTCTTTGTGGCCTATCGATCCAAATATAGGTGTTAGGCGGCATGGTGTCGTCTCCTGCCAAAATACCAAAACGGCAAAACCGTAACTGTGGCGACGACCGGAATCAGCAACAAACCCGGAATCATCGTCAGCCACCAAACTGACACACGATGATTCTGAATGCTGATGGCCGCTGACATCGAGAACATTAATCCCCAAGTCAAACCTGTGGCCACCGCAACGACATACAAAATGCGAGATAGCTGCGAACTCCTCCAAGCGCAAACACACCACAATAAACTGGCAGCAATAACGAGCAAAATCCCCTGACTGCTCTCGCTGACAAAATCACCGCTAAAATAGATGACGATGGCAAAGAGCAAAGCACCGACGAACGAAATCAGAAAGTGCTTTCGCATGAATCGCCAGTCAACTGAACTTGCTGTGGTCATGGTGTAATGCTGCCTAACGACCAAAAACTCAGCCACGGCCATGGAAACCGTCCGTGAACCTGATGTCGAAGCGTGAAACCGAAAGCGTAAAAGCCGTTGGCTCCAGTGATGTGTTAGGAGGCCTGCTGCCTTTAAGAAAGCAGATACTTATTCGGCACATTCAGTTCCTTGGGAATGACTCGGCCCGCTGCCTGGGTGAGCAGCTTGATGTTCTCATAGACATCAAGCTCGTCACGTCCGAACTGCGGTAAAAGCCCGGCCTGCGCATACGATACCGGCGTAGCATCAAAGATCGTGGTCTCTCATTCAAAACTTTTCCCCCATGTGATCCCTGCAAGGCGGGTATCCGCCCTCGCGCCATGTTCCAATAAGAGCCGCAGCACCGGCTGACAATGGTTTCCTCTCTGGCACAAGGTATGGAATATCGGCGCGTGCCCGTTGAATCCATAATCATCGACGGCAGCCTTCGCTTCCACATCTGACCCTGCTTCAATCAAAACTCTCGCGGCGTTCACAAGGCCAAACTCGGCAGCCACATGCAACAACGACGCACCAAGCAACGGAGTAAACGCACATCGGATGTCCACCTGCTGGTGAATCAAGGCCGGATTCTCACGAATTTCCGCCTTCAGCAACTCCGCATCAGCCAACAGAACCGCCAGGAGGCCAGCGTCCGGACACCGCGCTCCGGCTTGAACCAGACATCGAACACAATCCGAGAACTTCGGTGATCGAAGATACATTTCCATCAACAGCGTCAACGGCGTCTTACCGTCGAGGAAACCGTTGACATCAATTCCCGCCGCCAATGCTTCTTGAATCTTTTCGGTGGAATGGAGCTCGAAGCCGAGCAGAAGAATTTCTCGTGGTTTTGGCATAATTGAATGGCCTAACCTGGTATTAGGCCGCATTTTTGCGGCACTATTTTTCTCATAAATTCGACCTTATTTCTGCCTTTCTCTTTTGTCCAGAACAATTTAAATGTCAGAGAAGGCTAAAATATGGAAACGACAAATACCGCACGACGGGACAAGTTCATTACCAATGCAAAATCACGCACCCGCCGCCATATCGCGAACAGACAAACCATGACCATTCGGTAGAGAGTTTTCTTACTGGCATTTCTCCTTTGCCAGTGCTGATTCAGCGCATTCGTAACCTTTGCGAGCCACGCCCGGTCTTTGACCAATTCCAGCAGTTCTGATGCGACAAAGAACTTGATGCCATTCGGCGCAGGAATGCCCAACGGTTTGAGCAGCTTGGCAGCCACCAGAATTGGCACGTCATGCGGCTGGCAATTCAGCACCCAGGCCGCCTGCTCTGCTGTCAAACGGGGCTGGCAACTGACCCAGCAACCGCAAAAATTGATATTGCTCCTCTTTCAGGGCGCACCTGGGAAATCTACCGGGGGGGGAAGTTCTGTTCGGGTCTTGACGCCAGCCTGAGCTTGACATCAAATTATACTGCTTATGAGAAACCTTAAAGTCCAGATTTTGCACCATTGGGTTGTCTTCATCATTCTGGTCGCAGCAATCGCGCTACGGGCGAATGCGGGGGTGTTTCCCCTGGCGACCAATCCCGCCGTGACGCAATTTTCCGGTGGTGCGGTGGTGGCCGGGACAAATTATCTGGCGCTCTATGTGACGGGCACGAACCTGGCCGCCCAGTTGTTCACGACCAACGGGACCTTGGTGGGCAGTCCGTCCATTTGGCCGGCCAATCCCGGATTCCCGCCTGAGGCGGCACTGGCAGGCGCCAGAACCAATTGCCTCGCGGTGTGGTCGGATAATTCCCTTGGCGCGGGCGTAGCCACCATGTTCGGGCAGATTCTTTCCACCAACGGCAGTCCGGCCGGCAGCAAATTTGCGCTCGTGGCATCGCCCGGCAGTTACGGCTTTCAATATGTTCAAGGGGCGGCGTCCGACGGCACAAATTATCTGGTGCTGTGGCAGGATGGCAACAGCGGTAACTTTTACGGCCAGCGGGTGACGGGCACGGGCACGCTCGCAGGGTCGCCGTTTCTGCTGGCTAACGCCACCAGCGGCATCGGGGAGCGGAACCTGGCGCTGAAGTATGGCCGGACGAATTATCTGTTTGCCTGGCAAAACGGTTCGAGCAACAGCAACAATGTTTACGGGATTCTCATCTCACCCGGCGGCACCCCCGGCGGCGCATTTCAAATCAACACCACGGCCTCGCTGGACAACAATCCGACGGCCATCGCCTTTGATGGCACCAACTATTTGGTGGTCTGGAACATCGACACGCAATACGCGAGCGCGGGGTGGCCCGACTGGGAACTTTATGGCCGGTTCGTCTCTCCCGCCGGGGCGGTTCAAGGCAGTGAAATGGCGTTGGTGACGGAATTGGGAGCGCTTCCCGCGCTGGCTTTTGACGGCAATAATTATCTGATGGTCTGGGGATTTGACATATTCACGACCAACAGCGACACGACCATTCATGCCGCCTGGTTGGACCGTTCCGGCAATTTCCAAGGTCCCATCTTCACCCCATTCCCGACCGAGGGCACAAACCCGCCGCTGCTGCCGTTGAGCGGGGTTTTGTATGACGGCAACCGCCTGGTGCTGACGGCCACGTTCGGCACTTTCAATCTGGACGGTTCGGGCAACGTAACCGGGTTAGCGGGCGGGACGGTTTATGGCTCGATCCTGCCCAACAGCCTGCAACCCCCCGCATTCACTCAGCCGGCAGTGGTCACCGGAAAGTTTCAGTTTTCACTCGCGGTGGTTCCCGGGCAGACTTATACCATTGAGACTTCCTCCAACTTGCTGGCGTGGACTCCCGTAGGCTCCACCAGCAGCACCGGCACGAATCGTTTGGTGTTGACCGATAAGCGGGGACTCATCAATTCCCCGTTGTTTTACCGCGCGACGGTCAGCAATCTCATCGGCCCCAAGTTCAATTTCAATTTTCATCTGTATGCCAATGCCGGCGGCTATGGCAGCGGAACTACCCCGACTGTCAGCGACCCGGTAGCATTGAACAGCTACTCCGCCGAACTCGATGAAAACAATGACGACAATCCGCCGGAGGCCACGAATGTCTTTTTCACCGGCCCGGCGGGTTCAGGGTTGAACGACACGATGGCGGACACCAACAACTCTGATGTCGCAGACGGGTCGTATCAATCACCTTTCATATCCAGTCCCGCCTCGCCCCCCGGCGGTGCCTGGACGGTGAATTATAAAGGGACAAATGAAATGTTCACGGTGGCCGATCCGCAGACGTCCACGGAACTGGTGGTTCCGCTGCCCAGCGTGACTCTCAGCAATGACGTGCTGCAAAGTGTGAGTTGGACTTACCAGAACGCCACCACCGGGGCGGCCTTGAGCGGCACCCCGGCCTTCGTAACCGACATTCAAGTCCAAATCGAGGGCATCGAGGGCGGGCGGATTTACAATTCACCTCAACTGACCGGCGGTGTCACCAGTAATACCCTGACTTCACTCGTGAACTGGACCAATGTCTCGGAGATTTTCATGGCCTACGATGACTCGCTGGGCAACAGCTACATCGTATCGTTTTCAAAACCTTGATCCTCAAAAGCAGACAGTGCCAGATGATCAATGACAGTCAGTTGATCGCCATCGTTGACAATAACATGCACGGGGGAAAGTGGCGGGGCCGCAGGATGATTCCCAGCCAATCCCTCCAATTTAGCCTATCTGCCAATTTGCCCGGTCCAACTTAGGCTATAGGAAGTCAAAGTACTTTTGTTAAATGTAACTGGCTGTTGCTGCGTCCCATCACTTTTCATGATCCAAATATCCATCGCTCCTTCATTGGGGGGATTGTTCGAGGTTCTTGTGAAAGCTATCCACTGGCCATCAGGTGACCAGACTGGTTCCGAATCGCGCGTTGAACCCTTGCTGATGTCGTGTTTGGATGAACCGTCAGCGTTCATCACAAAAATGTTCGCCTTGTGATTTTCGCCGTACGACATATATGCGATTGATTTTCCATCGGGTGACCATGACGGATGATGGCCGTAAGTATTCGTGGTAAGATTTATTTGATTTTGTCCATTGCTATCCATCACATAGATGTCACGGTATCCGCCATTCTTCACATGATTTAGCTGGTTATCATTGCGAGTGGTTTCGAATACCAACTGCTTGCCATCAGGCGACCAGCGCGGAGTCCAATTATAATACGGACCCCGGGTCAACTGCTTCCATTGGGAGCCATCAGGATTAGCTGTGAAAATCTGCGAACTCTTCCGGCCAATTTCATATTTGACAAAGGCGATCCTGGTGCCGTCAGGCGACCATGCCGGTTCCGCACCGCTCTCAACATTGGTCATCAGGAGAATGTTGGTGTGCTGCGCCAAATCGTAAAGGAATATTCCATCGATTACCATGTCTGATCGAAAGTCGTCTGCGGAATAAATAATTTGCTTTCCGTCTGGCAAAAACTCAAGGTCTCTCGTCTTGTAAGACGACGTCATCGTTTCATGATTGCCGGTCATTACATAAATCGTTCCAGAGGTTCCAAAGCCCGAACTCGTCACAAATGCAAGTTTTCCAATTGGAACAGATGCCGCGGAATTGATTTGCTCTTGAGAAAACACGAGTTGGGCGCGTAAGGCCAATAAACCGGCAAATAATATACAGAGCCGTAAGTACATAATTAATTTGAGATTTCCAATATGGTTTCTCGTCCACGACGGGTGTGGGCTATTTTTTGCGATTTTCTTCCTGCTCCGGAGTTTTGCAAGTCTTTTTTCCATCAAGGGGTCAAGTTCGCAGTAATGACACAACTTTATAATCAATGAATCCGCTCATCAACATCAGTTTAGGGAACCATTTCCTCCGCCCCGGCTGGGGCGGTTTTTTTCTGAATTCCTGTCCACGGGTTCCGCTGCGCTCCCCCCGTGGCTACCGGCCTGCATCCCTTTGGGATTCCGCTTACCGCCGCGTCCTCTTTAGTTTGGAATAGCTGACCGATTTGGCCTCCGGTTTTTCGCCGTTGATCATCCGTTTCAATTCCTTGATCTGGTCGCGGAGCAAAGCGGCCTTCTCAAAGTGCAACTTCGCGGTCATGGGCGCGGTCGTGTTGATCGGCGTTTTGGCGGACCAATTGTTTCAGCAACGCTCGTTGAAAAAATCGGCGGCTGCACGGGGCAAGACTGCTGGGCCGTAGGTCGGTTCCGACTATTGCCTTCAATAATTTTGCTTCAATGTCGGAAGAGGCGGAAAAGCTCGCGGATGAAATCAAGGAATTGAGTGTGGAGGTGGCATCAGAACAGGCTAAGATGTGCATCTTGTTATTTCCCTGCGGCTCGGTTATGATTTAACACAATGAAAAACGGCAAGCAACCAACAGAGCGCATTGAATTGGGCGAATACATCGTGGCCGATCCAGAAATCTGCCACGGCAAACCCACGTTTAAGGGCACGCGCATAATGGTCTGGCAGGTCTTGGAGGACGTGGCCGAAGGCCGGTCATGGGACTTTATTTGCAACCAGCGCTGGGGCGGGCGCATCCCATTGAGCGCGATAGCCGAAGCCGTCCGGCTCGCGCAAGAAGCGTTACTCGAACGATACAGCCTCGCCGCGCGGCGGCCAGTACGGAAACATTCCGAACCGGCCATCGCTTGAATCTGCTGGACGAAAACTTCCCGAAAGACCAGTTGCCGCTGCTGAAAGAATGGCACATTCCCTTCCGCCTCATCGGGCGGGACTTAGCGCGGCCTGGCGTGAAAGACCCCGACATTATTCCGCTGTTGCACCAGCAGCGTGGTGTGACATTTTTCACCCTGGACTTGGATTTTTTCCATGCCACGCTCTGTCACCCGGCCTACGGTTTGGTCTGGCTGAATGTGCGGGCGGATGATGCAGCGCATTTCGTGCGGCGTTTCCTTAAACACCCGCGTTTCAATACCCAGGCGCAACGCATGGGGATCGTGGCTCGCGCGCGTCACAAGGAGATTGAATTCTGGCAGCGCAATAGAGCTGTGCTCCAACACGCGCGGTGGATTCGTCCAATGGCGGAATGATTCGGCCCCGCCTCGAATAGATTACCTTCAATATCGGGATTGACTTTTTATCGCAAAGTTGTGTCAATACTGGGGATTGATACGAGGATTGACACCTTTATGACCCCTTATGGCACAAGCGCTCGTCGCTTGAACCTTGAAACGGAGAACTCTACAGGTTGACGTTCCAGGTCAGTCGGCGCGACTATCGAATTTATGCATTCCTCTATTGCCCGCCGCATTGTCGTTACACTGGTCGTGCTGGCTTGGATCAGCGTCGGCGGCAAACGGCCACAAGGATGTTGTGAAGTTACTGCGCCAGCACGGTGGCCACGAGTAGCGGACATCAAAATGGACAGGCTGATTTGGCCTACCTCCGCGTTCTCTTTACTTTGGAATAGCTGATGGGTTTGGCCTCCGGCTTTTCGCCGTTGATCATCCGTTTCAATTCCTTGATCTGGTCGCGGAGCAGGGCGGCCTTCTCAAAGTGCAATTCCTCGGCGGCTTTCAACATCTCAGTCTCCAATTCCTGGATAGTCGAAGAGAGGTCGATGTCCCCGCCGCCTTCGCGCAAAATTCCGTGGGCTTCCTCGCGATTGGATTCATAGACGGCCAGGCTGTCCTCCACGGCGCGGCTCACGCTGCGCGGCGTGATGTTGTGCTCGCGATTGTAATCAATTTGCCGTTGCCGGCGATGTTCTGTGACGGCGAGGAAGCGCTTGATGCTGTCGGTCATCACGTCGGCGTAGAGAATGACTTCGCCATGCAAATGCCGCGCGGCGCGCCCGGCGGTTTGCACCAAACTGGTTTCGCTGCGGAGAAAGCCCTCCTTGTCGGCGTCGAGGATGGCAACCAGCGAGACTTCCGGCAAATCCAAGCCTTCCCGCAACAGGTTGATGCCGACGAGCACGTCGAATTCGCCTTTGCGCAACGAGCGCAAGATCTCCACGCGCTCAATGGCGCCGATCTCGCTGTGCAGGTACTGGACGTTCACGCTGATGCCGCGCAGATAATCCGTAAGCTCTTCCGCCGTGCGCTTGGTCAGCGTGGTCACCAGGATGCGTTCCTTTTGGTCGGCGCGCTTGCGGCATTCTTCGATGAGATCGTCGATCTGGCCTTTGAGCGGTTTCACGGTGACCTTCGGGTCGATAAGCCCGGTCGGGCGCACGACCAGCTCGATGATTTTTCCCTGCGCCCAGCCGACTTCCCGTTTTGACGGTGTGGCGCTGACGTAAATCGTCTGATTCTGCATCGCCTGGAACTCCAAAAAGTTCAGCGGCCGATTGTCCAGCGCGCTCGGTAGCCGGAATCCGTGGTCCACCAGCACCGTTTTGCGCGAGCGATCGCCCTCATACATCGCGCCGATCTGCGGGACGGTGGCGTGCGATTCATCGATGACCAGCAGATAATCGTTCGGGAAAAAATCGAACAGCGTATTCGGGCGCGAACCTGGCGGGCGACCCGAGATATGGCGCGAATAATTTTCAATGCCGGAACAAATGCCCATCTCCTGCATCATCTCCAAATCGAATTCCGTGCGCTGCTTGATGCGCTGGGCCTCCAGCAATTTGCCGTTCCGCTCGAACCAGCCGATGCGCTCGCCGAGTTCTTCGCGAATGGTCAGCAGCGCGCTCCGCATCTTTTCATCCGTGGTCACAAATTGTTTGGCGGGAAAAACGACGACGGCATCCAGCAATTCGACCTTGTCGCCCGTCAACGGCTCGAATCGCGTGAGGCGCTCGATCTCGTCGCCAAAAAACTCCACGCGCAGCCCGTCTTCGCGTCCGGCGGGCCGCACTTCCACCGTATCGCCGCGTACGCGGAAATCACCGCGCTCAAACGCGATGTCATTGCGGCTGTACTGGAGGCTGATGAGGCGGGCCAGGAAATGTTCGCGCGAAAGCGTGACGCCGACGCGGAGGGGGATGATCATTTCCTCGTAATCCTCCTTGCTGCCGATGCCGTAGATACACGAGACGCTGGCGACCACGATGACATCGCGCCGCGAGAACAGCGAGCTCATGGCCGAGAGCCGCAGGCGCTCGATCTCCTCGTTGCGGCTGGAATCTTTTTCGATGAACGTGTCGGTGCGCGGGATGTAGGCCTCCGGCTGGTAATAATCGAAGTAGCTGACGAAATACTCGACGGCGTTGTGCGGGAAAAAGCTTTTGAACTCGGCGTAAAGCTGCGCGGCGAGTGTCTTGTTATGGGAGATGACGAGGGTTGGGCGGTCCACCTTCTGGATGACACTGGCCACGGTGAAGGTTTTGCCCGAGCCGGTCACGCCGAGGAGTACCTGGTGGGGCGCGCCGGACAAAATGCCGTCCGTCAGCTTCGCAATCGCTTGCGGCTGATCACCGGCGGGTTCGTATGGCGCAACCAGGTTGAACATGAACCACAAAATTACGGGCAGAATGGAGGAACGTCAAATGCGGCGGGAAACAAGAAGACGTTAGACACGGATCAACACAGATAAACACGGATTTAAAATTTAACAGGAGCAAACGGAAACAGAGAGGGGGGGAGAATTGCGGATTGCGGATTGAAATTCGGGCTTGCCGGTTCACGGCGCCCCCCGGAGCGCGGGTCTGTGACCCGCAGCATTGTCCGAATTTTCAAAACGCCCATGGTTGTTCAAAAATCCTGTGTTTGATGAAGTTGCTGCGGGTCGCAGACCCGCGCTCCGAACACAGGTTGACTCCCAATCGAGCCGCGATTTCACCCGGCCGGTCTGCCAAAAATGATTACCAGGACGATACCGAGCGCGATGAGAGCAATCACCAGCAAAACGGCGAGGCCAACCATGGATTTCTTTCCGCAGAAGCGACATTTTGTTCCATCCTCCGGCATGACATTTCCGCAGTTAGGGCATCTTTGTTCTGACATACCCTAATCATCATCCAATCAGCCCCGGTTGCAAGCCATTCTCCGTTCAACCCTTCCACCCATCACCCATCACCTGTTTCCAAGTTGGCATCGCCTATGCTTTCTCATGTTTCCGACAAAAATGAGCACTGTAAATCCTTTTCAGATTCCGTCTTGCTTTCAAATGGAGGCCGAAAAGCGCCGTCGGGAGCGGTTCAAGAAGACTGTGGTGGCCATTATCATCGGCTGCGTGCTGATGCTGGTGGGATTATTGATAGAAGGCTGCGAAAGCGAACGCACCGGGACAAAGGTGGTGCCGCCGGCGGCTGAACGTCACTCGATTTTAATCGACGCCCAGGCGTCTGGTCATTTGCAAGCTGTCCCAAACCTGAACGCCGGGATGGACATCAATGTATGATTTTGGAAGAACAGGCCGCTGCCTTTGAGCAGGGCGGGCAGTCCTCTGGCCCTGTGCCATAATCGGGATCACAGAGAGACGCCGCCCTGCCAAGGGCAAAATCGGGGGCAAGTTCAGAACGATGGCAAACATAACTTTCGGCAGGGCGGGCAGTCCTCCGGCCCGCGCGTTTCAACTGGGATTCACGGAGCGACGCCGCCCTGCCAAAGGAGACCCTTTGTTTACAGCGAACCCATGATTTGGGTCACTTTCTGGTCGTATTGGTCTTTGGTGATGAGTCCCTGGTCATAGATTGATACACACAGCATCACCAGGCCAAATGAATCTCGTGTTGTCATAAATTTAGGTTCTGGAACAAGGCGGTGAAGAGGTTTAGCTGGCAAAGCCTTGATTCGTCAAGTGTAGATTTTAAGTGACGATAAGACTCAACCGGGGAACAATCCAATGACAACCACGGATGAACACGGATGGACACAGATAAAAACAAAAGGCTTAACGCAAAGGCACAAAGATGCAAAGACGCAATGGGTGAAGCAGGACGTCGCATTCGTTGATAATCTGCCTTCTTTACTGAATCTGTGTCCATCCGTGTTCATCCGTGGCTAAAGTTTTCTCTGCGTCAATCCCCATGCATCGCCGGAGAATTCTCCATGCCAATTGGAGCTTTGTCCATTGACTTAACCGGCCAAATTCTTCGAGTATCGTCAATAGATAAAGGTTGGGGTTTGCCACATTCTGGCCGATACCCATCATCACAAAAACCACAATAATGTTATGTCAAAAATCATCTGCGTTCTTTACGACGATCCCGTGACGGGCTATCCCAAATCCTACGCGATCGATTCCATTCCCAAACTGGAGCGATATCCCGGCGGCCAGACTGTGCCAACGCCCAAGGCCATTGATTTCAAGCCGGGCGAACTGCTGGGTTCGGTCTCCGGAGGATTGGGCCTGCGAAAATACCTGGAAGCGGCCGGCCATCAGTTCGTGGTGACTGCGGACAAGGACGGCGAGAATTCCGTGCTCGACCGGGAATTGCCCGATGCCGAAGTGGTCATTTCGCAACCGTTCTGGCCCGCCTATATGACCGCCGAGCGGATCGCCAAGGCGCCTAAATTGAAGCTGATCATCACGGCGGGCATCGGTTCCGACCACACGGACCTGTCGGCGGCGATGGCGCGGGGCATCACCGTCACGGAGGTCACTTTTTCCAACAGCATCAGCGTGGCCGAACACGTGGTGATGATGATCCTGTCGCTCGTGCGCAATTATATCCCCTCTTACAACTGGGTCGTCAAAGGCGGCTGGAACATCGCCGATTGCGTCGAGCGCTCTTACGACGTGGAGGGCATGTCGGTCGGCACGGTGGCGGCGGGGCGCATCGGGACGGCGGTGTTGCGCCGGATGAAACCCTTCGATGTGAAATTGCATTACACCGACCGATACCGGCTCCCGGCGGAAGTCGAAAAGGAATTGAACGCGACGTTCCATCCGAACGTGGAATCGCTCGTGAAAGTGTGCGACGTGGTGACGATCAATTGCCCGCTGCATCCGGAAACGGAAAATCTCTTCAACGAAACGCTCATCGCCAAAATGAAGCGCGGCGCGTATCTCGTGAATACCGCGCGCGGAAAGATTTGCGATCGCCATGCCATTGCCAGGGCGCTGGAAAGCGGGCAGCTCGCCGGGTACGCGGGCGACGTGTGGTTTCCCCAGCCCGCGCCGAAGGACCATCCCTGGCGCACGATGCCGCATCACGGCATGACGCCGCATATCTCCGGCACGAGCCTCTCGGCGCAGGCGCGTTATGCCGCGGGCACCCGCGAGATTTTGGAATGCTGGTTTGAGAAACGACCCATCCGTCCGGAATATCTCATCGTGGAAGGCGGCAAACTGGCTGGAACGGGCGCGCACTCGTACAGCGCGGGCAATGCCACGAGCGGTTCCGATGAAGCGGCGAAATTCAAGAAAGGAAAATAAGATTTGGTTTCGGTTATAATCGTGGAAATTTCTGATGAGTGTTGAATTACATTTTAACGGACAACGAACGAACGTCGGCCCGGGCGCCTCGTTGTTCGAGTACGCCGAGACGCTGGGCATCAATGTGCCGACTTCCTGCCGTAAAAACGGCAAGTGCAAGGAATGTGTGGTGGAAGTGACCGACGGCATGGAATGCCTCTCGCCGTTGTCGGAGCCTGAAAAACATTTGCGGGACAATTTCCGGCTGTCGTGCTGCAGCAAGGTCATTTCCAATTCCGGCGTGATCCATTGCCACACGATGCGGCGCGGTGAGATGCGGATAGAGCGGCATGCCTTCCAATTGCCGGCCGGAAACCAAAAATGGCAACTCGACCCGGCGGTGACGCGCGACGGCGACCGCATCCTGCTTGATGGCGAGGAGATCGCGCGCTCGACCGCGCCGATCCACGGGCTGGCGATGGATTTGGGGACGACAACCATCGTCATCCGGCTTTTGAACCTGGAAACGGGCGAAGTCATCGCCGACTCGTCCTTTGAAAATCCCCAGCGCTTTGGCGGCTCGGATGTGATGTCGCGCATCCATTTCGACACGCAGGACAGCAGCAAGCTGCTGCAACGAACGCTCGCCGGATATTTGTCGCGGGCCATCGAGGAATTTCCGGTGGACCCGCAAACCATCTATGAACTGGTGGTGGCGGGGAATTCCACGATGCGCGACATTTTCTTCCGGCAAAGTGTTTATTCCATCGGGCAAAGCCCCTATCGCTCGATCACGGAATTGGAGATGGAAGAGGGCAAGCGGACGACGACCAGCTTGAGCGAGGTGGCGAAAAAACTTTTGCTGCCCATCCATCCCAAGGCGCGCGTCTATGGATTGCCCATCATCAGCGGCCACGTGGGGGCCGACGCCGCCGCGTGCATCTTGAGCGTCAACCTGGCGAGCGAGGACCGGACCGTCTGCATCATGGACATCGGCACGAACACGGAATTGATTTTGGGAAATAAAAATAAAATCTTCGCCGCATCGTGCCCCGCCGGGCCGGCGTTTGAAGGCGGAAAAATTTCCTGCGGCATGCCCGGCCTGCCGGGAGCCATCGAAAAAGTGCGGCTCAAGGATGACGGCTCGATGCAGACGACGGTCATCGGCGATGTCCCGGCGGAAGGCATCTGCGGCTCCGGCCTGGTGGATTTGATGGGCGAACTGTTGCGAACGGAACAGATCAATCGCCTGGGGCGGTTCGAGGATGGCCGGGAACGGTTCATCCTGGACGTGAATAGTGATGCGCCGATTTATTTTACCGAAAGCGATATCAATGAACTGGCGCAGGCCAAGGGCGCGAACGTCGCGGGATTACAGGTCATCTTTCATGATTACGGGCTGCGATTTGAGGATTTGGATGTTTTTTATCTGGCGGGCGGCTTTGGACGGCATCTCAACGTGGAAGCGTCCAAGCGCATCGGCCTGATCCCGAACATCGACGGCTCGAAGATTTTGCAGATCGGCAACGCGTCGGTCGAGGGCGCGTGCATCGCCCTGCTCTCGCGGGCGAAGCGGATGGAACTGGAAAAACTTGTGAGAAAGGTGACCCATTGCCGCCTCGAAGCGCACCCGAACTTTTTCAATTATTTTGTTGAAGGCTGCCAGTTCCATCCCGTGGAGTCCTCATCACCGCTGGAACCATTACCGGAGGGGGAGCACACGCGCCCTCGCGTGTTGTCGGGCGCGCCCTCGCGCTCGACGGCGGCTGACGAGGCGTCAACCGCTGCACGCGAGGGCGCGTGCGCTCCCCAACCCCATGCGACCTCCTAAAATGTTCGAATTACTGGAAACCAATCCGCCGGTAAACGTGCAGGAGGCCGAGTACAAACGGTTGCTCGGTTATCCGAAAAATCACGCGCTCGAAGGCCGTCCTCTCGAACTCGCAAATGCGGCGCGCCAATGGTACGCCCAGAACGGACGGCCCTGGTTTTATGTGCGGCAACTGGACGGGTTGGAGCTGGCCAATGAACGGTTGCGCATCGGCGGCACAGAATTTTCATCAAAACAACTCCATGACCAGTTTGCGGAAGCGCAGGCGGAGAGCGCCGTCCTGATGGTCGTCAGCGCCGGGCCGGAGTGCGAAGAAAACGCGCGCCGGCTTTGGGAGCAATCCAAGCCCGATGAATATTTTTTCATGGAAATTTTCGGGTCGGCGACCGTCGAGCACCTGGTCACGGTCGCCAGCGGCCGGATTTGCGGTTGGGCCGACCACCATCAGATGATGGCCCTGCCCCATTACAGCCCTGGGTATTCGGGTTGGGACGTTTCAGATCAAAACAAGCTGTGGAACCTGGTCCGCCAAAATAACTCCTGCCACTTGAACGGAAATCTCAGCGTCCTGGACACAGGAATGTTGCAGCCGAAAAAATCGTTGCTGGCGATTTTTGGCATCACGCGCAACCTGGAAAAGGCGCGGAGCCTCGTGAAATTGATCCCATGCGAAAACTGCTCCCTGCCCGGATGCGATTACCGCCGCGGCCCATACAAACATGCGCTGCCGCAGATCGAGGACGTTCATTTTCTGCAAAATGAAGACCATGAAAATGGTGAGGCCGCCGCCATTCCCGGTTCCAATCTGACCCATAACGCCAAGTATAGCGTGAACTCTCGGGCACTGCAAAAATGGTCGCAGGAACGGTTGCGCCTGAAATTCTTGCATGACGGCTCGGTGGAAGCGCATTTTCGTTACGAAGGGACCACGTGCTCGAACATGGGACGCCCCCTGGAATTTGATTATCGTGTCAAGTTAAGCCCGGATAATTACACCATCCTCGAGGCAAGCTGCGCGCCGTCGCCGGAAGATACCGGCAACGAATACCAGTGCGAATACCTGAACGACGCGGCATCGCTCATGCGCGCAATCGCGACGGAAAAACCGCTGCTGGGAAAACCGCTGAACGATATTCTGGCATGGGAGCGCCCGTATAATCCTTCCGGTTGTTTTTGCGATGCGGCCCGTCGCGAGCACAAGTGGGGATTGGCGTATGAAGTGATCCATTTTGCGCTGGCGCGACGCGAGAAGGAAATGGGTAGCGCACGCGCCTCCGCGTGCAGCGGTTGACGCCCCGTCAACCGCTTGAGCGCGCCAACGCGCTCGTTTCGACGCGCGTTGGCGCGCGTCGTTCCGACCGCGAGGCGCGGTCGGAAGCACGCGAGGGCGCGTGCGATCCCCCCCGTTCATCCAAGGTTGCAAGCTATTGAGACGAGCCTCCAGTGTTAATGAAATTGTGCCACACATTTATACGACACCCGGTAGGGCGCGTCACTCCTGTGCGCGCCGCTGCCAGTGCAAAGCGTTACCGTCAAACCATCATTTTTTTCTTCATTCTTCATTCTTAATTCTGCATTCTGCCCTTAATTTATGACGAAACTTTGTGATGTGAACCAGACGGCGAAGGAAAAACTTCCACCCACTTTCGCGGAAAAATCCCGCATCGGATCGCACTACGTGGATGCGTTCATCAAACCGATGAACACCAAGCTGCCCGATGGCACCCGCGTGGCCTGCAAACGCCGCGGCTTGAAAGTCACCCTCACGGTGGGCACCAAAAAAGGCGAAGGCCTGATGCGCCGGCTCACGGTGAGCAAAGATCCCATCGTGATGCTGCAAGCCGCCCTCCAGGAAGCGGCCAAGGCGGCGGGAGTGCAGTTGCAGGTCACGGATACGGAGATTTCGGTGGCGCCGTAGGCGGCAGATTAACATCCAAGGTGGGGCGGAGACTCCGTCGAGCCGTCCTGCCATTTGCACATCGAACCGTCTGACGGTTCATTATGCAAACGGAATTTAAAGCCACCAGATGCCGGCAAAGACCCATCGTGATGTTGCAAACCGCGCTCTAGGAAGCCGCCAATTCGCGGTTGACGATTTTGTTTCTGGGCAACATTACGCTTTTCCATTTTATGCTAAAATCACCCCATGCGAAATGTGCATACATGTTTTGGCGGGAGCAGGCCCGTCCTCCGTAGCAGCACTGCGGAGGGTGGAGGTAGTAAGGTAAATAATCTGCGAAATGCTTGCCGCGTCAAAGCGCAGCGAAGACGGGTCTATAAAACCCATTTTTTGCCAAACGAACCCAAAATCCCCGCGTCGTTATTAGCTTTCTCAAAAAAAACGAACCCAAACGAACCCAAACTTTTGGCTTTCTGCACAGTAAAATGCCAGTTGAAGGGCTGGAAAAGGCTGTTCTGTCGTCCCTACGGGACTTTGGCAGTTTGGACGGTTTACCCGCAGTTGAAACTGCGGGCTATTTTCGAACGCCCTCTTAGGGCTTTATTCAGGGTCTCGCGGAGCTTGACCCTCCGGGATAAGCGGCAACGCGGCAGCGTTGCCCTGCCAATTTGCGTCTATTCGCGCCTGTCGCACCGTAGCTTGGCGAAGGTGGATTTATTAGCGGTTTCTCCTTTGTGTCTTTGTTCCTTTGTTGTTAATCCACGAATCCTGCGAACCTTCCCTGTTACGCGAAGTTACGCGAAATTACGCGAAGTAACGTTTAACCGGGTCCAATCCAGTCCACCAAATCCGACTCGATCCGACCCAATCCGAGTGAATCCGACTATAAGAATTTCAAAGAGCAAGGACGTGTTTTGACGCGAATTGACGCGAATTGACGCGAATTGACGCGAACAGAGTTTATGATCTCCCATCTCTTCATTTCTCTCCCCGCTCAACCGCGGGGAGACAAGGTCACTAGTCCGCCTTTTGCGCGTTTACTTTCAAAGCCCAGCCGTGTCGAGGCTTTCCCCGGTTTCAAGAACCTCACCATCGAACACGACCCATTTGTGCTTCCGAAGATTGGAGACGGTTTCGAGCGGCGAATGGCGCGTGAGGATAAAGCGGCTTTGATAGCCAGCTTTGATCTGCCCGAACTTCTCTGCGAAGCCGAGGCGATTGGAACCGGCTCCGGTGGCGGCGTTGATGACGGCCAAAGGAGAAAGGCCCGCGCGTTCCATCAGTTCAAGTTCGTACAAGAAACCGAGGCCATGGGCCACGCCGTAAGAGCCGGCGTCGCTGCCTGCGATGATCTGGACGCCCATCTTATGGCCCTTCACCAGGCTGGCGGCGTGCTGCTCCAGAATTTTCTTCAGGTTGGAGACCACTTCCGCATCCCAGCCCATGATGTCCGCGTGATCGACCTGCTTCTGCACGGGCGCAAAGGTGGGCACCCAGGCGATCTGCCGGTCGCGCATCTTCGCCAACTGGTCTTCACGGACAAAAAACCCGTGCTCGACGGAATCCGCGCCGCCATCGAGCACCCGGTCGATGCCGGCGTCGCCGGAGGCGTGCGCAAAGGTCTGTTTGCCAAAAGATTTCGCGGCGGCGACCAATCGAGAAACTTCTTCCGTCGTCATCTGCGGTTCGGCGGTCACCGCGCCCTTTTTGAAATTGATGATGCCCGTCGGGATCAATTTGATGCGGTAGGCGCCGGCCTGCACGCGCGCTTCCACGCATTTTTCCAGCGAAGCGTAATTCTCCAATGGATCAGCCATAAAACTGCCATAGCGCCCCAGGTGATGGATCGCTGCGCCGGGACTGTCCACGTAGGGCATCAGTTGTTTAGGGCGTCGCGGGCTCCCACCTTCGCTAAAGCTATGGTGGGCAGGGCGTCCCTCCGAGATGTACAATTTGGCGAGGGCCAGTCCCACGCCGTCTTTGTCGCCGGCATCGCGAACGGCAACGATTCCCAGCCGCACCAATTTTTCCAGGCGCGGATGCGCCAGTTTCAACAATTCTTCCGGCGATTGTTTGAGATAGGCGGCGCGCTTCTCCGCATTCAATTCGCCGCCTTCGAGGAAAAAATGCGCATGCGCCTCGATCAATCCCGGCAACAGGGTGCCATCCGGCAACTCCAGATCCGGCTGGCGCTGGTTGGGAGAGAGCAAATCCGCGGGCGGAGAATTTTCGCCGACATATCGGATGCCCTTCTGGTCATAAACGATGTGGGCATTGCGAAGGGGCTTGGTGGAGACACCGTCCAGCAAGGTCGCGACCCGCAGCCAAATGCGATGGCCATCCGTTGCTGGCGGAATGGAAAGGCTTTGCATGAGTTATGTAACGGTCGGCAGGTTGCCGACCGTAACGGGCTGGTCCACCCTCCGCAGTGCTGCTACGGAGGACGGGTAGCCCGTTCCCCCCAGAACAGAAAAGCGGCAACACCGCAAATGATGTTGAGATTCGCGAAGCATTTGGAGTGCGGTGTCTTTAGCACCGCTTTTGAATTGAAGGCGATTTCCAAATTTCAAATGTCCGCCAAAATGTTGCGCCACCCCAAAGCGGCGTCGCGCTTCGCTTGCCGCCGCACTCCAGGACCTCGCGGAATTTCGATTCGTGCTTTTATTCACGGCTGTAATTTTTGTTGTTATGCATTAATTAGAGACTCCTTGCGTCGTCTCCTACTTTTACGGCTCCGCGACTTGGGCCCCGGAGCAAATGGCCATGATGGCTTCGGCCTGGCGGTATCCGGCGGTCTCAGGGGTTTCGTCCCCGACCACCCTGCCCTGCGCCAGCGCGGCGCGAAGTTTGGCGACGATGGGATGGTCCGGCGGGAGCGGTCCGGGAGATTTTTCCGGATTGGCGAGGGCGAAATCCAGGCCGACCTCCATGCCGAGCGACAGATAAGCTTTTTCCAATTCCTCCCGGACCCCCTTGGGCGTTCCCCATGCGAAATTGGAAAGGCCGACGATCATGTGGACGCCTTTCAAGTCCGGGTCGGCGCTCATCATTTTCATGGCGTCGAGACCGATGTTCACCAATCCATAGGTGTCCGCGCCCACGGGCGCCAATCCCGGGTCAATGATGATCTGGTCGAGTCGGCGGCCGGCTTTGGTCACCAGCAATTCCACAAAATATTTCGCGGCGGCATAGGCATCCTTCGGGTCCAGACATTGCGACGAACCGCCGTTGACAATATGTTCCGACGCCATGACGACGGCCATGGTATCGTAATGTTTCACGAGTTCGATCATCTCATCGAGGTGCTGGCGGGAGGCGGCCAGCGAATTCAGGATGGGCCGCCGCTTTTCTTGCGGTCATAGTGCTTGAGCGCGACTTTGTGATACTCGACGGAGGGATTGTCGAAGCTGATGGGTGTGGAAACGGCCTCCTGGATCGCCGGGATGACGTCGGGCAGGAACGCGAGCATCTCCGGCATGCGCACCTGGATGCGTTGGGTGCCGTCCACATTGAGCGTCAGAAAGGCCGCGCCCAGGTCCCTCTGGATGCGCGCAAGATTTTGATAACCCGCGACATTGCGCGCACTGAAAGCTTCCCTCGCCCGGGCGTAGGAATTGTTCATCAACTCCCCGATGATGTTCAATTTTTTGGTCATTTAAATTTTGGCGGAATGGGGTGTCCCCGGCGCAGAGAGGAAGCCGCAGTTGAGATTCGCGCTACCGCGCGGCTTCGCAAATGGCGGTTGGGTTATGGGCCGACATACCCAGGGCGGCGCTCTCAGACTCGCTTGCCCTGGGCTACTATCGTTCGCCCTTTCAGGGCTTTCGTTTTGCTGCTTCGCAGACAGGCCCGAGAGAGAGTGTGTGAGGAAGCTGGGGGATGCGCTTTTCATAAAACAATCACGGTTTGGATGCTCCTGCTTCTGCCTTCACTTTGCTTCCGCCGTCGCCAGAGGCTTCCGCCGTCGCCAAGGCTTCCATCTTCGCTAAAGCTACGACGGACGTGTTGGCGGGAGAGGATGGCGAGACAAGCTGATCCGACGCGTTTTTCGCGCAGCCGTTGGCCTTCTTGCCCGCGTGGTCGCGGCCCAGCCAATTGTTGGCCCAGGCGGAGGTGCCGCGCAGGCCCTGGTTCTGGATGACGGGCGCGTGCTTCAAGAGGTCCTGTTCGATGCCGTCGCTCTTCAACCGCTCGTAAGCGCGCAACCAGATGCAATCGCCGTAGCCGTCCACTTCGCAGCGTCCTTCGCGTGTGCCGCCGCAGGGACCGTTGCGCTGGTTCTTAGCGCATTGCGATTCCGGGCACAGAAAGGCGATGTCCGGCAGCGAACAATCGCCGCAGTCCTTGCAATGGAAGAGGAACGATTTGCTCAAAAGCTCCACGCGTCCGCAAGGGAGTCGGTCCCTGGAAAGAATCTTCGGCGTTGGCGCAGATCTTCGCGCCCCATTTGCTGAAGGTTGTGCCCGGAGCGAACAGGTTATCATGGGTCCACTTGGACAACAGATACGCGGACGAAAGGTGTTTGGACTCGACCGGTGGATTTGAACCGCGCCGCTCCGGGTCGGCCAGCCCGTTCGCCGGATTTTCAGCATAATAAAAAAATTCGCCCGGGCGCGAGAACTTGATCTCGCGCGCGAACTGTTTCCAATCGTCCGGCGCAAAGGTTTTTTCAATGCGGAGAATCTGCTGGATGACTTCAAAATCATGGACGCCTCCCAGGTAAACACCCCGGTATCCCAGCCCGCGATAGACCGCGATCTGTTTGGCGGCGAACTCGACAAAGAAGGCCTTGCCGCCATCGGCCCCCCGCGCCTGATTTTCGCACAACTCAAACAGCTCACGGCTCACGACCACGCCGGGAATTTTTCCCTCGTGAAAGATCCGGGCGACCCGCCCACTCAAGAGATAGACATTCCCGATGAGCGGCGTCCGCACCATGCCGTGATGGTCCATGTATTGGCGCAGTTCGGAAATTTTACGCGAATCGAAGCCGATCTGGTTGATGATGAATTGGGCGCCGCACCCGACTTTTTTTTCGAGCTTGAAGTATTGCGGCATGACTTCGCCCTCGCGCAATTTGAAATTGGTGGTGACGGCCCCAAGGCAGAACTGTGTCTTTTCCAGTTGCCGGGGCGGGGTCTTTCCCGGCGCCGCCTTGGGATCGAACCCGTGGTTCATTTTATTCAGCATCGAAATCAATCCGATGGAATCGATATCAAAAACCGGCTTGGCCATGCCTTCATTTCCGGTGACGGGAAAATCGCCGGTCATCGCGAGGATATTATTGAAGCCCTCGCTGTTGAGGAGCCAGGCTTCGCTTTCAAGGCCGTTGCGATTGAGGTCCTTGCAGGTGAGATGAATGACGACTTCTTTACCCGCGTAAAGGATGGGCCGGCCCAGGGCGAGAGGGGCCAGTTGCGGATTTCCGCCGGCGTTGTCCGTGATGGAAATCCAGTCGATGTCCGGACTCGCGACGAGTTCGTTGGCAAAGGTGCGGGCCTTGATCGCGTTGCCCTCGGCCATCGAGCCGCGCACGGAAACCAGTTCAGTCCCGACCAGGAAGCGGGAGGATTGAATTAATTTCTCGTGCAACGTCTGCATTACTATCCGCCAACCTAGCAAAGTTTTGAGACCGCGGAAATGGACAATCCTCGGGAGATACCGAACAGTCGCGCGTATGGACAAGGGGCGGCGGATAGGGGACAATCCTGCCGAATCTGTATGAAAAAAACTCTTCTGGAAACTTTGCGCGAACGGCGGCTGGTCTGCGACGGCGCGATGGGCACGCAACTCATGCTCGCCGGCCTGGCGAATGGCGATTGCGGCGAGGCGTGGAACCTTACGCATCCGGAGCGCGTTCTGAAAATCCAGCGCAATTACGTCGAGGCAGGCGCGGATTGCCTGATCACGAACACGTTTGGCGGCAGCCGGTTGATGCTGAAACGCCACGGCCACGTTGACGATTTGCGCGCCATCAACCAGGCCGGGGCGCGCATTGCCCGCGAGGCGTTTGGCAACGCGAAGGTTTTGTGCTGGGCGATTTGGGACCGCTCGGCGCGATTCTGGAACCTTACGGCGATCTGCCAGCACGCCGAGGCGCAGGCCGCTTACGAAGAACAGGCGCGCGCGCTGGTCGAGGGCGGCGTGGACGCCATCATCATCGAGACGCAGACTTCGCTCGAAGAAATGGGCGTGGCGATCGACGCGGCCAAGGCGGCGGGCGCGCCGTGCGTCATCGCGTCGCTTGCCTACGATCTTTCGCAGGACAAAACTTTTTACGTGACGATGATGGGAGTGACGCCGGAGCGCGCGGCGGAATTTGCCGAGGAACGCGGCGCGAACATCATCGCGCTGAACTGCGGCACGGGCATGGACATGAGCGGCGCGGCGATGGTCGCCAAACAATACCGCGCAAGCTGCCATCTGCCGGTGATGGTGCAGCCGAACGCCGGCCTGCCGGTGCTGGAAAACATGAAGGCGGTCTATAAACAGCTTCCGGCGGACATGGCGGCGAAAGTGCCGGATGCGATTGCTGCCGGCGCGAACATCATCGGCTCATGCTGCGGCAGCACGCCGGAACACACGCGGGCGATCCGTGAGGTGGTGGGAAAATTTAACCGCGGCTAAGGTGGTTCCGCAAAAATTGTAACTGTAAATTTGTGGGACAGCCGGCAATCGCGCGGCGTTTGGACTGCGATGGCTTCAGCATCGCTTTTGGAGATGGCGTTGCAACAAAGGAGAGATTCGCCGATTTGAGGCGATAGTTCGCGAAAGAAAGCGGCGGTCAACCGCGCGCAGTCCAGACGCTTCGCGAATTTGCGGGCCGTTGGCAGACGCAAATTCTTAAGCTCGTCAGAAGCACATCCCAGGCGGGATGAAGAGAATCAAGAGAACTTCGCTTCCAATTCCTTTTTGATGGCTTCGGCGACGTCCTGCGGTCCGCCGGAGCGCTCGATGGCATCACTCCAACGGTAGTGCGCGGAATAGGCATCCTGCGAAACCAAGCCCTGTTTTTGCGCGGAGGCATCGATGCGGTCGGCGAAGCGCGTCGGCAGGTCGAGTTTGATTTCGTCGAAATCGTCCCAGGCTTTGACCTGCGAGGGAATGTCCTGCCAGTAGAGCACTTGAAATTTCGATTTGGCGCCGGCTGGAGTCATGGCGCGGGATTTCTCGCGCTCGGCTTTGACTTCATTGATGGATTCGATCTTGGATTTGGCTTTGGGCGGCGGGCCTTTGCCGACGAAATAGAGAAACAGGTCCACCGCGCTCGAGGCATCCGCGCCGTATCCGTCCGCGCCGATCTCATCCGCAAACATCTGGCTGATGGGCGCGCCGCCGATGGCGAATTTTTGCGTCATGCCGCGCTCCTTGTAACCGTCGATGACCGTCTTCATATAGGTCATCGTCGTGGTGAGCAATGCGCTCATGCCGATGATGTGCGGTTTGTAAAGCTCGGTGGCGGCGCGAAATCGGTGTGGTTTCCTCAATACTCTTCTCTGTCTCATTCGAA
>CAWCRR010000055.1:0-86389 GCA_963797825.1 uncultured Verrucomicrobiae bacterium | reverse complement strand
ACCCATGACCATGGCCCAGATAGCCGTGGTTGTCTAGTGTCCATGAAACCACCGTTAGCCGCGCCGTTTCAGGCAAATACATGCAGACGCCACAGGGCGTGTTTGAGATGAAATTTTTCTTCACTGCCGGTTTGCACACCACGAACGGCGCTGATGTCTCCAACGCCAGCGTGAAGGATATGATAGCCGAGATTTTCAAACACGAAGACCCGGCCAAGCCCCTGTCCGATCAGGAAGCCGTGGCGATGCTCGCCGCAAAGGGTATCACCATCGCCCGCCGCACAGTCGCCAAATATCGCGAGGAACTCAACATCCTGCCCTCGAACCTCCGCAAGGTTTATTGAATTGTATCAACACTTGGGTCTGAAAATCTGTGTTTACTTGTCCATTCGCAGTTAAACCCCCGTGTTCATTTTACTCGTTTGCTTTGCTCCAGTTCCGCCTCGGTTTCCGCCTGCAATTTGCGCCAGCAGAGCCTCGCGGAATTGCTTGAACAAAATGGCTTTGACCGCCTGCAGCACGAGCAGATTCGCGACGATTTGAAAAATGGCCGGATCGGCCTTTCCCAAAACCGCCTCCCCGCCAGCACGGACATCAAGGATGCGCAGGAGGGCGACGTGCTGAATGCCACCGCCGCGCCCGCCCCGGAATGGCGCGAGGCCGGCCTGGCGGCCATCGCCCGCGGCGAACTCGCCGTGGTCACGCTGGCCGCCGGCGCGGGCAGCCGCTGGACGCAGGGCGCGGGCGTGGTGAAGGCGCTCCATCCCTTCTGCAAATTCAACGGCGCGCACCGGACGTTTATCGAGACGCACCTCGCCAAAAGCCGCCGCATCGGCCAGCTCGCCGGACTGGCGTTGCCTCATATTTTCACCACGAGCTATCTCTCACACACGGCGACGGAAGAATTTTTGCGCCGGAAAGAATTCTATCATTACGCCGGGCCGCTGCTTTTGTCTCCCGGACGTTCCATCGGCCTGCGCATGGTCCCGATGGTGCGCGACCTGCGGTTTTTGTGGGAAGAAATGCCGCAGCAACGGCTCGACGAGCAGGCCCAGAAAGTCCGCGAGAGCCTGCGGGCCGCGCTGTTCAATTGGGCGCGCGCGGCGGGCGAAGGCGGCGATTACACGGACAATTTGCCCGGCGCAATGCCTGCATCCCGTCGGCCACTGGTTCGAGGTGCCGAACCTCTTGCGCAACGGCGTGCTCGCGCAATTGCTCGCCGACCGGCCGCAATTGCAGCATCTGATGCTCCATAACATTGACACGCTTGGCGCGGACGCCGACCCGGCGATGTTCGGCCTGCATCTCAAACAAGACGCCTGCCTCACCTTTGAAGTCATCACCCGCCGTTTGGAGGACCGCGGCGGCGGCCTGGCGCGCGTCAACGGCCAGGTGCGCCTCATCGAAGGGCTGGCCATGCCGCGCGAGGAAGATGAATTTCTACTGCGCTATTATAATTCCAACACCTGCTGGATCCACATTGACCGGCTGCTCGCCGTTTTTGGTTTGAGCCGCGCCGATCTGGCCAACGCGGAAAAAGTGGCCGCCGCCGTCCGGACCGTCGCGGCGCGGATGCCCACTTACATCACCATCAAGGACGTGAAAAAGCGCTGGGGCCACGGGCAGGAAGACGTGTTTCCCGTGAGCCAGTTCGAGAAATTGTGGGTGGACATGACCGCGCTGCCGGAAGTGAAGACGCGCTTTGCCGTGGTGCCCCGCCTGCGCGGCCAGCAGCTCAAAGACCAGGCCCAACTCGACGGCTGGCTGCGCGACGGCTCGGCTGACTTCGTGAACCAACTTTGCGCCTGGACGTAAACGCCAGTTCAGTGCCTTAATCTTAATGTTGGACGATGAATGTTGAATGTTTCTTTTCTGCTCGATCCCAACTGCCTGCGTAGCAGCAAAATCAAAGCCCTGGACAAGCGAGTCTGCGCCTGTCCCGCCGTAGCCAGGCGAAGGCGGAAGCGCCGCCCTGGGGTATATCCGCCCATAACCAAGCCGCTATTTGCGAAGCCGCGCGATAGCGCGCATCTGATCTACGGCATCCTCTCCACCCTTACCGGGGGAGCGGCCGTGCCGCGACCGAACTTGACCAATTAGTACGAGATGAGATAGCTTTCAAGCATGAGTAAAACTGCAATTCCCGAATTGCCCTTCAGCGTTCGTTGGCAAGATGCCGACCTCTTTGCGGAAGTGAATGCGCGACAGATGGCCTCGGCGAAACCGAACCCGGTTCAGGAACTTTGGCCGTGGTTCAAGTCAGTGAGACTTTATCACGAGGCCGAGACGGAACAAGTTGCGCGCGGCACCCCGACCGAACCGGAACGCCAATCGCAGAAACACATGCTTTCCGTGCTCATTAATGTTGGCGAATGGCTGGTCCGGGAACTGCGTCAGAATGATGTCACCGATAAATTGGGCGTCACCCTGGCGGACGTGGAAGCGACGCTGGAAGAACTCCATGTCAGCATGCGGGTTTGGTTTGGCGGCATGACGGAAGCGCGCCGCGAGCAGATTCTTGACGAGGTGTTCGGTGCCGCGTGAGGAACGGATCGAGGCCGCCATAAAAGGCCCGGTGTCGGGCGGCA
Organism: uncultured Verrucomicrobiae bacterium; assembly: GCA_963797825.1. Taxonomy (GTDB): domain Bacteria; phylum Verrucomicrobiota; class Verrucomicrobiia; order Limisphaerales; family UBA11358; genus UBA11358. The sequence goes on along the minus strand of CAWCRR010000055.1, from coordinate 83,801 downwards.
TCTCAAAATTTAAAATTTCCCCAGGTCTCATTAACACCCTGCTTTAGCGGGGTGTTAGGGCAAGTTGAGGTTTTCAACCGCTTCAGCGGTTTAATAGGTAGATAAAACCGCTGAAGCGGTTGCGACATCCAAGCCACATTGCTCACCCTGCTAAAGCAGGGTGTTAATGAAAAATCGCATCAATGCGTCGAGCCTCTCAAACTTTGAGATGCGCCCCCGGTGGTGCGACCAGCGGAACTGCCTGCTTGACGCGCACCATTAACTTGCCAGCATACGCGGACATCGCACCCTGACGTATATGAAAATGACACCTCGATTGCTCGTATTGGCCGGATTGCTTTTATTCAACGTGAACGCTTTTTCCCAGGACACGAATTTTTGGATTTTTCTCTGCTTTGGACAATCAAACATGGAAGGCTTTCCGGGAATTGTCCCGCAAGACAAGGGGCCGGTGGACCCCCGCTTGCAGCTTCTGGCGGCGGTTGATTTTCCGAATCAAGGCCGAACCAAGGATCACTGGTATCCGGCGGTCCCGCCGTTGTGCCGGCCCTCGACCGGCCTTTGCCCGGCCGATTATTTTGGCCGAACCATGGTTTCCAACCTTCCGCCAAATATCAAGATTGGTCTCGTCGTGGTCGCTGTGGGCGGTTGCAAAATTGAGTTGTTCGAAACCAATGCGTACCAGGCCTATGTGGCAAAGGCGCCAAAGTGGATGAAGGGCGCCATCAATGCCTATGACGGAAACCCTTATCAGTATCTGGTCAATATGGGGAAACTGGCGCAGAAAGATGGCGTCATCAAAGGCATTTTGCTGCATCAAGGCGAATCAAACACCGGCGACAAGCAATGGCCTGATAAAGTCAAAGGCGTTTACGACAACCTTCTCAACGATTTGAACCTCAAGGCCCAGGACGTGCCGCTCCTCGCCGGTGAAGTCGTAAATGCCGATCAAAAAGGCATGTGCGCCAGCATGAACAACATCATTGACCAGTTGCCAAAAACGATTCCCACCGCGTATGTCATCTCCTCGAAAGGCTGCCCCAGCATTCCACCCCAGCAGCTACATTTCACTCCGGCAGGCTACCGTGAATTGGGAACGCGCTATGCCGTGCAAATGCTTTCACTCCTGGGCTATAAGATCAGCGATCCCAAATAAATTAGCTTCACCATTTTGGGTCATTGGATGTTCGATGTTGAATGTTGAATGTTGAATGTTGGTTGTTGAACCCTCCGTTTCCATCCATGAACCGGGACGGGTCAGGGGCGTCCGGCTTTTTCACCTTGCCAGGCATCCTTGCGTTTATCGAAAGCTGCGAGGCCGGCGCTTTTACGGAAGAAACAAGTCGGCTGATACTTTGAAACGCTTTGACAGCGTGCTGACGTGCGCCAGCGTCAATTGCCGTTCGCCGCGCAGAATCATTGCGCCCAGCGTCCGGTGAACACCCAGCAGCCGCGCCAGGTCCGCCGCGCTCATGTCATGCGCTTCCAAAAGGTGACGCAAAGCATCCAAGCCGCTGGCCTTTGGCGCGGGCAAACCCTGTTCCTTTTCGTAATCTTCAATCAGGCGGCAAAGCAAGTCGAAATAATCGTCTTGATCCAACGTCAGCTTGTGGCCAGCCATTGCGTCAGTGATTTCCGTCACGTTCTCGTATTCCGCCTTGTCGTGAATTGGGCGCGGCGTGAGCAATCGGCACAATCCGGCGTAGTCCTTTGGCAGTCCGTCAAATTCAATTTGTTCGTGCGTCGTTTTCATAATGTCTCTTTCCATCGGTCTTTGCTGTATTCCGCGTGCGTCATAAAGCGCAGCGTATAGACGATTTGGCGGTTAAAATGTGCCGCCGCAATCAGCCGGTAGTCGTTCCGGCGGATGTTGAACACCAACACCGTCCGGCCACTGCGGACTTTCACGGCGTCCGTGTCAGGATAACTTTCCCGCACTTGCACCAGGTTGCGCCACGTTGCCTGTTTCACCGTCTTGCGCCAAACGTCCAGTTGGCGAGCCGCCGGTGGATATTCCCGCCCTGCCGCCACGAGGAACGCTTCTTTAATGATGCGCACGGAGACAATTTGTATTCATTGGCCAACTTTGTCAAACACCATTAACACGGGTGGATACGTTCGATGTTTTCCTTTGTGATCTTTGCACTGCACTCTGTCAGAATCACTCATTTTGTCGAAGTCTTTAAACAACACTTTGCAGACCAGCAGATAATCTTCCATCCTCTATCCTCCATCCTCTTTGGTTGCGGCTTCGCCGCGCTGTGTTCTTTTGCGGCTAAAAGTATTATTTCACCATCCGCCTTCCACACTCTGCACTCTGCACTCATCTGGTGCCGGTGGTGGGACTCGAACCCACACGACTTTTTAAGGTCCCAGGATTTTAAGTCCTGTGCGTCTGCCATTTCGCCACACCGGCAATAAGGTGATCCCTCATGCATTTTTGGGGTTTTAGCCCGTATTGTCCAGAACCTTGCACGCGCTCGTGTCGCCACCTGCCTCTGCAATGTTGCTCATGCTCTGATTATAGGATGTTTTGGGATGTTGCGGTTTAAATTTATTATTTCGGATTCCGATCCATTTCCAGTAATTCCAATATTGTCCCTGTTGAATTCTAGTGCAGATCTATTTCTACAATTGAGTTTTTTTGTGCGAAGTAAACCACCAAACTTCAACAGACCTAAAGGTCCTAACCCGTATTCTTCCGCGGTTGTTGGCTGGCTTCAAGAGTCGATTTGATTTCACCTAAAAAACGCCGGCTTTGGCGGCGGGCCATCCAGTCGCAAATATCCGCCAGATTAGCCACCGGCTCTTTCGTGTATGGTAACAGGGGGAGATACGGCGCGGGGCCGAATTCAGGCGTGAGGGTTGATGTGGCCAAACCGCGCTGCTTCTGGGATTTCCAGATTTGATCCCACCAGTCCTCGTGAACAGCAAGGTGCTGCGACCATTCTGGCGCGCGCGGATCCGAGACTTGGGGGCCTTCCTCAAAACCGACCCGGGCATGGAGGTGATGACAATGTTGCGCCGCCCGTTGGATGATTTCCCCGCAATCGGGCAGTAACCGCTCGGCAACGCAAACCCAGTGGCTGAAATCACAGGTCAGTTTCAGCGTGGGGTAGCGGTCAAGAATTGGGCGCGTCGTCCACGGATTGCCAAAATAGCGCAGCCGATGCGTTTCATGGGCGATGGGGACACCGATCTTTCGCTCCATTTCCAAGACAGCACCGTAAAAATCCTCGGCTTGCGTCGGGCTCCAGGCATCGGAACCACTCTGCGCGTTGTAAAATAGTGGTTGGTGTTCCAGACACTCATCGATTTGTTGCTGTAACGAATCCAGATGCTCGCGTACGGTTCCACCCGGGACAAAGTCGCGGCTATAAATTTGCGGGATCCATTGGAAACCGCTCTCCTTAAGGAAGCGCAAAAATTCCTCCCGGTCATGAACATAGCGGATGGATACTTCCAGCGCCTCATAACCGGCCTCCCGCCAAGGCTGCAGGCAATGGTCGTAAGCTCGTGTGCCGTCCACGCCCCAAAGATGCCGGACAAGTTTTAGTTTCATTCTTTCAGATCGGTAATTAGTTCTTTCGCCATGGATAATCCCACGACTCAAAATTAAAATTCATCAGAGGCAATCTGGCACTTTGGGACCTTCAGTTCGCCGAGCATTTTGAGGGTGGCTTGCACCATCACCGGCGGGCCGCACAGGTAGTATTCAACACCCGCGGGAGCGGCGTGGGTTTTTAGATATTTTTCCCACAGCACTTCGTGAACCAGTCCGGTGTCTCCGCTCCAATGGTCATCCGGCTGCGGCTCGGAGAGCGCGAGCTGAAAAGTGAAATTGGAAAACTTATTTACCAGGTTCTCGAAATAGTCCTGATAAAAGATTTCCTGCCGCGAACGGGCGCCATACCAGAAACTGACGCGGCGTCCGGTTTTGAGCGTTTCAAACAAGTGCGACACATGCGAGCGCAGCGGGGCCATGCCCGAGCCGCCGCCAACATAAACCATCTCCGCGTCGCCAGGCTTGATGTGAAAGGACCCAAACGGCCCGATCGCTGTGATTTTATCGCCGGGTTTGAGCCGATGGACATATGCCGAACCGGCTCCGGCCAGGCAATCCTGCCCGCGTGGCGGCGTGGCGATACGGACATTCAAACGTAATTGCTTATCGGTGGCGGGATTCGTGGCAAGAGAGTAATTGCGGCGGATGGGCGCGGCATTTCCCGCACGAAAGTCGAAGAGGTGTTGCGCTTTCCAAACCTCGGCAAACGGCGGCTTCACAGCGATTTCCTGGAAGGAGATTTCACCATAGGCAGGGATATCGAACTGCAAATAGTCTCCTGGTTGGTAAGGGGGTATCGCCGAGCCGGGTTCCGGCTCCAGCACGAGTTCTTTGATAAAGGTGGCGACATTCTCATTGCCCACGACGCGGAACTTGTAAGTCGCCGGCGCTTGCTTGAGGCCGCAGCCACCGGCGGAATTCAGATCGAGGAAAATTTTTCCGTCATGCTCGCGCGCCTGGTATGTTTTTAGCGCGACGCAAACCGGCGGGCGCTGCGGCGAACCGTCGGTGATGTCGAAGCGCCCGTTGTGCTTCGGGCATTCGATTAGCCTGCCTTTGACCAATCCATCGGCGAGATGCGTGTTGCCGTGTGTGCAGATGCCGTCGGTCGCGTGAAGCGCGCCTTCGGCGGTACGATAGATGGCGTAAGTTTTCTTCTCGTGGTCAAAACGGATGACATCCTCTGTTTTTAGGAACGCGCTGACGCAGACTTCGATCCAGCCGTTGCGCGGCTGGCCCTTGGCCGTGAAAATATGCGATGTCGGCGGCGCGTCAGCGCGGAGCGTCGGCGTGGGCAGCTTGCGTTTGACGCAATAGCGCGGGATCTTTGACCTGGCGCAGAACGGCGGGAACAATTTCCCGCCAGGCGTTCCAGATGCTGCGGTAAGGCGCCGGCATGTCCGGCTTCACGGTTTCATGCAGCTTGGGGAGGTTGTGATACGGCACCAGCGGGAACATGTGATGCTCCACGTGGTAATTCATGTTCCAGTACAGATACCGGTGGATGAGATTCATCTACACCGTCCGGCAATTGAGCCGGTGGTCGAGGACGTTTTCCGCCAGGCCGGCGTGCTGCGTGTAGCCGTAAATGGGCATCAGCCAGGAACCGTAAAGTGTCGGCAGGCCGATGAACATGAGCGGCAGAAGGCTGCGCTCGTAAATCGCCAGGCCAATGACCGCGCGCATAAATCAGGAGATAAATGCGGGCGCGGAGGAAGACCTTTTCATATTCCGATTCCGGGATGAAAGTTTTTTCTGCCGGACTCAGCCGGCCGGTGGCATGTAAAAAGACATGTTGGAAATATTTCGGGATGACTTTGAGGCGAAAAACTCAGGACAAATCCCGATCAGGTCAGGCGGACGCGGCACGGCGATTTCAGGGTCGCGACCGACGATGATCGTGTCGCTGTGATGGCGCGTGTGGCTCCAGCGCCAGACGCTGGATTCGCGCATGACCATGAAGGAGGCAATCTCGTAAAGGGTATTGTTCATCCAGTCAGTCTTGAACGCGGTGCCGTGGCTGGACTCATGCCAGCGCGAATCCGAAGTGGAGGCGTAAAGCGCGCCGTAAATCATGAACGGCGCCACCGCCCACCAACTTCCCATGCCTGCCACAATTTGTAACCGGCCCAACCCGAACCCATGATCAGAGCGAACCAAAGAACGGTATCGCGGATGGCCGGCCAGTCGCGCCGCTGCAGCAACTCGCGCATTTTATCCTTGGGGACCGGCGAGGTATACCATGTCGCCTCGGCCAGCCCTGTTTCAATGGCCAGAGTGGTGTCTTTGCCGACGAGGCTGTAATCGCTCAATTTGATTTCGCACATGGATTGGATGCCGCACTAATCAACCACGCCCGGATTGGCTGTCAAGTTTGGAACGCCGTTGGAGGCCCTTGCAGGCGCAAAGCACAAACAATAAAGCGGAAAGTATAAGGCGATTATTTCTTCCGTTAGGCTCAGTGCGTCGCGGCGACATCGGCGAGATGGTTGCCATACGTCAGCATCAGCACCGCGGCCAGCAGCACGGAAAATGCGAGACCCACGGCGGTCTTGGTTGTCAGGCGGGAGCCGCGCCACTCGCGCAGGACCACGCCGACCACGATGCTGAATAAAATGAGCATGATCATGTGGATGGCCCAACTCGTGAATTGGTAAGCGCCCATCCGCACATGGCCGAGGTTGTAGAAGAAAAATTGCCCATACCACAGGCAACCCGTCAGCACTGCCATCGCCCAGTTGACCGGCAAATTAGCCTTCTCCGCTCCGGCGGGCAGTTCCACGATCTCCCCCAACGTCTTGTGTTTCCGGTGCAGCCACAGGCAATAGATCACCGTCGAAAGGAAGGCGCCGCTATTCGAAAAGATGTAGACCACGTTACCGCGATAAACTCCGGCGCCATGTGTCGAGGCGACGTCGGCGATCGGTTCGCCCGCATCCAAAGCGAATCCATAGACCGCTGATAGCACACCAGCCAGGAGAGAGAGGAGTAAGCCTTTCACCAGCGAAAATCCCGCGAGGCTCGCCGTCGCGCTCAAATCGCGTTCTTTCATCCGTCCTGCCGCCCCGGTGAACGCGATGCCGATGATGCCGATCACGATGCCTGCGATGACCCAGTCCGCCCCCGGCTTGCTCAAGGTGTCGCCTAGCGTGCCGTGGACCAGTGGCGGGATCAAGGTTCCCAGCACGGTCGAAAGCCCGATGGCAATGGCATACGTCAGTGAAAAGCCGATGTACCGGATCGAAATACCAAACGCTGTGCCGCCGATGCCGTAAAATGCGCCGAGCACAAATGATTTGAGCATCGCCCCGTGCGGCGCTTCTTGCAACACCGACCCAAGTTGGGGGATGGTCAACCACGCGCCGATGATGGGCAGCAAAAACCAGCAACACGCCGCCTGCACCAGCCAGTAACTTTGCCACGACCAGCCTTTGATGCGTCTCTGCGGCGTGTAACAAAGTGCGGCAAAGGCCGCGCCGACGGCATGCAAGGCCGTGCCGAGAATTGGATTGGCTGGAATCATGGTTGCTGGTTTTGCTCCTGTCCACAGACATGGTTCGGCCTCACCGCTTCACAGTCTGGAGACTTGCGGAATATAATCAAACACTGGTGGCGTGCCAAACGGTTTCATTTGACAGCCTTCTCTGCAAAGCCTCGATCATGATTGCGGCGGGTGAAAGGGATCGAACCTGCTTTCCGATTCCAGGATTCAATCACACATCCCGCTGGCTCAATTGAGCGATGGCCTGGCGCAACTTTTGTTCGATCAAAACACGCCGCGCCGCGCTCGGTGATGATGCGCGTCCCGGAAATGTCCACATCAGCGCGGCATATGTATTGCTGACACCGCACTGAATACAATTGAAAGCAACTGCCCTCAAGGTTCCCGGAAGAAACCCATGCCTGTGTAAAAAAGGCTCTTACATCGCGCCTGAAAATGATCTGAGTTCCGCCTTCAATAATTTGGCTCTGGCGCACGGCCACGAAACCGCTAAATTATCAGCGGCAACCTCAACGACTTTAAGAGGAGACATTGGAAAAGTAATGATTAACACCATGAACGGGCCATCAAAAAGACAATACAAAATATTGGTGGTGGATGATGAGCCAATGGTGTCGGCGAGTATTAAAATAATGCTCAAACATCACGGACATGAGGCTTGGATAGCCGATACTGGGGAATCGGCCATTGCATTGTGTAATGTGGAGAAATTCGACCTGATTATTACCGACTACTACATGCCTGACATGAAGGGCGATGAGTTATCAATGATAATCAAACGTAAGTGGCCCGGACAAAAGATCCTCATGATTTCGGCTTACGGCGATGCATTATCCGCCCATAGCAAATCTACAAATGAAGCGGATGCCGTGTTAGGCAAACCATTTTCTATGGAGGCCTTGCTCACAACTGTTGCCATGACAATCGGGTAGCGGATGAAGGCGAGGGTCGCAATAAGACCCACACCTCAAAACTCGCATGGAGGCTTCCATTGACCCCCCAATTGCTCCGAATTGGTGCTGGGTATTTTCGTTCCAAACTATCAAAACTGGCCAAATTCCTGTGTCCTATCTTGCACGCGCTCATGTCGCCACCTGCCTCTGCAATGTTGCTCATGCTCTGATTATAGGATGTATTGGGATGTTGGCGGTTTAAATTAATGATTGCGGAGAATTATCGTTTTACACAGCCAGCGTATCGATACACGGCGTTTCAATCCGATCATGGAATTTCCACGGCACGGTAAAAGCGGCTGACCGGGTTAGTCGTCGTCAAGCCGTTCACCTGAAGAAGTCCGCTGGCAGGAATAACCTGGTTGGTCAGCAGCATCCATTGGCTGAAGGGCAACGCCGGGTTCGTGGTGGCAAAAAGTTGCACGCGGGCTGCCCGGTTCGAGGCCACCAGGCTGCCATCCGAATCTGTCAGGAGCAACGGCAACGCGTGTCCACCCGTCAAAGAGGGGGCCAGGAAGCGCAGGGGCGGGTTGAGGGTTGCATTGACGCTGAAAGTCTGGCCATAAGCATTGGAAACCACGACGGTATAGTTGCCCCAGTCATTCGACTGCGCGATGAAACTCAAAGTGCTGCTGGTTGCCGCCGGGAGGTTCGTTCCGTCCAGCAGCCATTGATAACTCAAGGGAGACGCGCCCGCGGCAACCACGCTGAACGTCACGGTTTTGCCGGGCGCGACCACCTGATCGGCGGGCGGGGTAATGATCGTCGGGGGAATCCGGCCCGACCACAACAGGGCATCGGCCATGAGCTTCGCGCCGTCGGTGCTGGATACCCAGAAGTCGCTGCGCGCGTCGCTGGAGGGCGGGAAGAAATTCAATCCGACGACGCGGCCCGGCGCATGGTTTGTGGCCCCCACCAGGGGTTGGCCGTTGCTCCAATGCGCCACCAGGGTTGCGCCGGATACATTGCTGATGGAACTATTCTGGTAACTGGATGTTCCTCCGCTGAACGAATTCACACCATCGAGCAGGGGATTCGCCGGCAAGTCCTTTACCAAAGTTAAATTGCCGGGTTTTGCCTGGCCGGACTGGGTGAACGGCAAATAACCGGTGGCCAGCCGGCCCTGGATGCCCAGGGCGGTGGAACTGTAAAACACAAAAGTGCCCAATACCACGCCGCCTCCCTGGTCCACGTAATCCGCAAGTTCATTCCCCAATCCGGCGTTATCATTGAAGCCCTCATCCGAATAAACCAGCACGGACTGATAGGCCCGCAATTGGGCCGGAGTCGGCAAGGGATCTCCCGTGATGACGGGGATCAAATCCACCCGCGAAAGGGAGCCCACGCCGGTGATTTTATTGGTCACGTCGGCGTTATAGGCGTCGTCGCTTTCCGCGGCCAGCACAGCGACGGCTGCGCCGTTGAAAATGTCAAATGCCCGCCAAAGTCCGCCCGCCACATCCACGATGAAGACCTTGCCGTTGCAACAACTAAAACTGTAGTCGGAATCAAAATTTGTGCCGGCGCCCGGCAGGGCGGTCTGGAAGGCGCGATTCCCGGAGTAATCCCACGCCGACAGAACGCCACCGCCATTGTACGTCAGCCAGAAATTCCCATAGGCGGCCAGCCCGCGATTTTGGGGTGAAGTATTTTCACCGCTTAGCGAGCCGAACCCTTGCAGGTTGACGCTGCCGAGGTAAGCGCCATTGGTGTTCCAACGGGAAACCACCCCGCCGCTCATGGCATCGAATTCCGTGCCTGCCCCGTTCAACACCACAGAGGACTGTACATTCAATGTTCCACCTGCCAGTGAAATCCCTGAATCGGAAAACACCCCCGGGCTGGTCTGCTGATAAATGATTGGGCTGCCATAGGTCCGGGCCATCACCGTCCCGTTTGCCGTGGTGAAAATGGACCGGAAATCCAACCCGGGCGAGTAAGTGGCGATCAATGCCCCGGAGGAACGGTAGCATCCCAGCCGGATTCCAGTCGTTAAACCTCCTGAACAATCCCAATAGTTCGTGCCGTCAAATGCAATGCCCATAATCGTGGTGACGATGGCGTTCGTAAACGCAAGGTTGGTATGGACGGACAAGGCAGTCAGGATCGGCACAGTGAGGGAAACGTTGGTGCTGCAGCCGGAATCGGCATAGGCGGTTAATCCCAGGGTCACGGCGCCGGACACACCGGCGATGTAGCTGACGACTGGAAGATTGGTCGGGCCGATGATGAAGCCGTTCTCAACCGTCCAGCCATAATTCGCGAAGCCCGGCGACGCGGTCGCCTGATTGCCGCTGGCATCCGCAAGCACGCTGGCCGGCGAGGGAGTAATTGAGGCAATCGGTACCGTCACCGTGGCGCTGCCGCTTCCTGCCACCGGGCAGCCATCTACATCCTGCCCTGAACTGATTTGATAAATGGTGGTGTTGGCCGGGGTAACGATGAAGCTTAACGGACTGCTGCCGGTCTGGGTCCCGCCGCCGTTGTTCAACGTGACGCTGTAAGGCGGAACCCCGCCGCTGACGGAGACGATAATGACGGCCGGTTCACCGGGACAGATTGATTCGCCGCCGTCCACGGTGGCGGTGATGTCCGGACAGGTGATGTCGATGACGGCGGTGGCAACGCCATTATCCACAGTCGCGTTGGCAAGGCCGAGACCATTGGTGTTGCCGGCGGTGTACGTCGCGGTTGCCGTGCCGTTGGCTTGAAGGGTGGTCTGGGGATTTGAAAGCGTTCCCAGTACCGCGTTGTTCCAGGTGACGGGCAAACCCACCAGCACGCTGACCTGGCTGGGAGTCAAAATTGCACCGGCTGAATTTTGAAGGAAGCTCGCGGTCAACGTGGTTGCCCCGGCGGGCGGGATGGCGGCGGGGCTGGCCGAGTTGGACAACACAAGGAACGGACTGTCGGTCAGTCCGCCGAGGTCAGTGGCGGCCACATCGCAGCCGCTCGCGCCCGGTCCATCGTTGCAACCCCACCAATTATTTACGGCCAGCGTGTTTGCGCCATTGCTGTTGTGGTTGTAAATGCCGCCGCCGCCATCGAGAGCGGTGTTGCCGACGATGCGGCAGAAGCTGAGGTTGTTGGTTCCGGAATCGACATAGATGGCTCCGCCCAGGCCATCCGAAGGGTAGGCGGGGGTGGCCATGTTTCCGGTAAACGTCGAGTTGGTGACGTCCAAAGTGCCGGTGTTCATTTCAATGGCGCCGCCGTAAACATTACCCAAAACGCCAATGGCGTGGTTGCCGGAAAAAATCGAATCCAAAACCGTGTGAACTGAATTCGAAGTTGACCCGATGAAAATCGCCCCGCCGCCGTCCGGTCCGCTGCCGGAAGTATTGGTCATGCTGTTGTTGGCGAAGACTGAATTGCTGATGGTGAGCGAGGAAACAACGCTTTGCACGAAGAAGGCGATGGCTCCGCCCTGGCTCGCGCCGGAGGTATTGTTGCTGAAGGTGCAACTGGTGACGTTCAGATTGCCGCCCGCCATCTGGACGCCGCCGCCGATCTGCGCGGTGTAATTAACGTTCGGCGGCGAACAGTGGTTGTTGGCGATGATGCAGCCGCTCAAGTCCAGTACGTCTTCGGGCGTGGCGGTGATGCTGCCCGCCAAAATGCCCGCGCCACCCGCAACGTCTCTTCCGTCATGCCCGCCCTGGATGGTTAACCCGGAAAGCGTCACCGTATCACTGCCGAGCGAATTGGTATCAATATTAAAGACGCGGTCGGTGCCGTTGGTCTGATTAACAATGGTGTTCGCGGCGTTGCCGCCGACGGCCTGGACCGTAATATTTTTCCCGGCATTGGTGGCCAGGTCGAGTTCACCAAGGGTTAGATTGTAGATGCCGGGCGGAACATTGATGGTCGTCGCGCCGGTCTGCGCGTTGGCCGCCTCGATCGCCGAACGCAACGAGATATTCCCGCTGCCGTCATCGGGGGAAGTGCCGGCGTTTACGGCGTGAGTGTCACTGGGGGTATTGACGGTGAAGGGTCCCGCCGCCTCCGCCGGTTTGGCCAGCGCGGAGAGCAAGAGCAGAACCGCCAGCCGGCCGGACGCCCGGGTAAAATCAGAAAAGTTTTTTTTCATGGTTTTACTTTCAGCTTCGCGGCGGGAATATCCCCGTCATCGCGATGATGAAATTCAGCGTCAGATACGGCTGCAAATTGTTGTGCGGCAGGCTGCTGCCGGCCAGGGCGAAGGCGGTCGGGTTCATGGCCACCCCGGCGCCGGCCAGTGCCGCTGTAAATATTGATTGGTGTCTTTCCCAGGTGCGGTTTGGCCCAGGTGGTGCCGGTGGGATTATTCAGATCGCCGTTGCCGCTGTTTCCGGACACAACGTGGCTGTGGGAGGGAATCTGCGACGGAAGCAGCGTCACCGTGGATTCGCCGCCTGACTGTCCGACGCTGTAACTCGACAAGCCGTTTCCCTGCCCAAAATTGAGGGGAGCGCAGCCCTGGAGGTTGGGAAGCGCGAAGTCGCTGATGCCATCGCCGCCATAGTAGGTGCCGAGCAGCGAAAAGAGCGCGGAGTTCTGGGAGATGGGAAGCAACTGGCCGCTGCAGAAGGCCCAGCCAACCGGCGCAAAGTTGAATCCGACGATGCGAATTTCACCAAGAAAATTGTCCGCCATAAGTGTTTATTTTGATTAACTTCGGGATGGAAAAATTCCTGACAGCGCGATGCAAAAATTCAGCGTCAGATAAGGCGCCATGTTTGGATGCGACTGGCCGCTGCCGACGGAACTGACCGCGCCGGCAGCCATCTGTCCGTTGGCAGTGGGAGCATAAGCGGGCTGGCCGCCATTGGCCCAAAAGTTGTTTGTGGAAACCCCCAGGTTAGCGGCGTTGCTGCTGGCAATCGCCGGATGCGTGTGTTGCGGCATTTCCGGGAGAGTCAGCGTATGGTTCTGCTCGCCCCCGGTCTGGCCCATGACAAAACCGTTCCCCTGGTCAACGGGCATCATGCCCTGCAAGTTGGGCAGCGCAAAAGTGGAAATGCCATCGCCCCCATAGGTGGTGCCAAGCAGCGAAAAGAGGGCTTGATACTGGTTGATCGGCATTATTTGGCCATCGCAGAACGCCCAATCTTTCGGCGCAAAGTTGAAGGTGAAAATCCTGATTTCAGCTAAATAAGGTGTGCCCATGACTTATTGGATGAGTTGAGATGGATTTGCATCAGCTTTGCGATGGGTAAACCCCGAAGAGGGAAATAATGAAATTCACCGCCAGATAGGGCTTCCGATTTTCGTGCGGCAGGCCGCCGCCAATGGAACCGATCACGCCGGCGTTCATCGCCGAAGTGGTCCCCTGGTCACTGTATTGGCTGCCCGTCCAGTTGGCCCAATAATTGCCGCCGGGTTTGTTTAAGGCGCCGCCACTGGAATTAATCTGGGCCGGATGCGAATGTACCGGGATTTGATTCATGTTCAAGGTCACGGTTTCCACGCCGCCGCTCTGGCCGATAACAAACCCGTTGCCGAAATGAATGGGGAAGCGGCTTTGAAGATTAGGCAGCGCAAAGTTGGTCTGCCCATCCCCGCCATAGGTGGTGCCGATGAGGTTGAAGAGGACGTCGTACTCCGAAATGGCGAGCAATTGCCCGTTGCATAGCGCCCAGTTTTCGGGCGCAAAATTGAATCCGACGATCCGAATTTCGCCTACATAAGGTTGGGACATGGCTTGCCTTGGTTTTAGGTTGACGTTTCCGACGCCGGTCTGTTGAAAATCGCCTGATAATAGGTCCGGCTTGAATCCCTGACCTCCACCCGCGTGATGAACATTTCAAAACGGCCAATCCCGGCGTGTTCAAAACGGTGCGTGTCCTGCGTCAAGGCCGGTTCCTTCGGCCCGGTGAACAACAACGAAAATTTTTCATTCCTCGCGTCTTCGGCGCGTTGCCCCAATGGGCGGACTGGTGGCGCCAACTTCGCCTCGACCAGTTTCAGCGGCATCGCCGCCGCCGATTTTTGAGCCAGGTAGAACACGGTGCCAACTTGCGCGGAAAAGACCGCGAAGCTGATCTGGTCCAGCGCCACTTTCCGGACCGGACGCCGGTCAGACAGGCAGACTCCGGGCGCAAGACCGACCGCGAGTGTCAGGGCGGAACAGCTCCAAAGAAATTGCCGGCGGTTGGTCATGGCAAAAATCTGCTCATCAGTGCGGTATTATTTGCAGTTTTAAGTCTCTGCGACGGTCCTTCAGTCGAGCTTAAGGATAACAGTTGTTCTTTTAATTGTCAATTTCATACCAGCCAGTTTTATTGATTATCGTAAATTATTGGGTCTGGCAGGCGGGTTTTGACGCGTGTTCCAGGCGGAGTTGTCATGTTCCCGTCTTCTGAGTAAAATCCGCCCGGATGGACGGTCCCGTCAAACCAGCTTTGGAATCAAGCCGACCGCCGGTCACTCTTCGGCCGGAGCAGCCGGAGGACGAGGCGTTCCTGCTCGAACTTTACGCCAGCACCCGGCAGCAGGAGCTGGATCTGACCCAATGGGACGCCGCCACTCGCTCGGGGTTTATTAAAATGCAGTTCAAGGCCATGCGCCAGGGTTACGCCGCCATGTTCTCGCGCGGGGAATTTTCCATTGTGCTGCGCCAGGACCAGGCCATTGGCCGGATCGTCATCCATCGGGGCGAACACGAAATTCGGCTGGTGGACATGGCTCTAATGCCGGAGGCGCGTTGCCGGGGAATTGGCGCCTTTCTGGTCCAAACATTGCAGGAGGAAGCCCGGCAGACGCGAAAACCGATTCTATTGCAGGTTTTGAAAGGAAACCGCGCCGCCCGCCTTTACGAACAGTTGGGCTTTCGTTGCACTGGCAGCAACGGGCCTTACGATGAAATGACGTGGCCGGTCCCCGTTTGAGCGTCCGATTCGAAATCAGATTTGCGTGCGGATGCCAGTATCAGCCGGGTTTGATCAGTCGGTTGAGCAGCGCCGTTAACTGGTCTGGCGTCAGGATGTTCATTTTGAAAAACGGTGGCAGCTTTTGCCAGTCTGCGTTTGACGACAGACGCCAGGTCACCACGCTGATTTTGTAAAGTTAAAGGCTGATCTTGCCTGATCGTGATTCTCATTAATGCGCGGCTCATCAGCTTTCGGCGGAGAGTTCCGATTTCAACAATGCCGCGGATTCTTTGATGCCGGTCAGAATGGAATCCGCGATCCGGGCTGGGAAGCCTTTCGGCACAAGGCTTTGGACTTTCTGAATGACGTCCGGTGTCCTGGTGATAACGTCTTCGGTGATTGATCGCATTTCACCAAACCCGCATCGCTTGGCCGTTTGCAGCCAGTGGCGGCCATGAATTTCGTTCCAGCGGTAGTGCCGGTTCTTCCCTAGCACCGCCATGGCCATTTTGATTTTTTCAGGCGACAATTTTCCGCGGCCATGGCCCAACACGGGGTAAGCCGACAGGATGTCATAACGAGGCGTCAATCGGTAGGCGCCGCCGGGCAGCAAAAATACGCTGAAGTTCTTCGCGTGCCCGTCAATGGCCGCCAGCAGCCAGAAGACCAGTTGCGTCTGCATGAAATCGCGGCGGTCCTGGGCAGGTTGCTCTGATCCCAGAAGCAACTCCATCACTTTAAGGATGCCCGGGCCGCCGTCACTTTCATATTTCAGTCCAGGAGGCGTTCCCGTCGCCTGGCAAAGGTCCTCCTGCGGCAGGCGAAGATACCAGCTGCCGCCGGAGGCCAGGTGGCGGTCAAACCGCTCAACAACCAGCACCTTGTATTCTCCGAAGGTGTCGATCCGGCAGTTGGCCACCTCGATACCGTAAGCACGCACAATCTGGGAGCAGAGCCACTCATTCTCCACACTGGTGGAAAGGTCAATCCCTTGAAGGTTCCTTCCCAGAGGCAGCTTCAGAATGTGGGTGATGGGTGTGGCATGCGTGGGCCGATGCCAGCGGTTATCGTGATAAAGGAGCGCGATCTTCTCCTGCGCCCCAGCCAGGGAAATCCGAAACGTATCGTCGGCTGCTTTCTGGCGGCCAAAACCTTCTCCCAGGGACCCGCTCAACACCCCGGCAACGCCAATGCGAGACAAAGGCACGGTCGTAATTTGGCGCAGGTTCTGCGGTATTTCCCCTTCGGGCAGCAACTGCATAGCACCTACGCAGTCGCGCCCGATCTCGGAGAGCAAATCAAAGGCCCCGATGGAACCGGTATGGAAGCGTCGCTGGATTCGTTCGCGGATGTTCCGGTTGTCAGGCAGCAGGTTGTCAAAATAGGCCTCCACCCCATCCCGGTATGGCTCCTGTGACGGGCGCAACGGAAAGCGCAATGAAATGGGTCTCGCCGATGACGAAACCAGCCAGGATTCCGCATACTGAAACTCTTGTTTGCCCTCTCCCGGACGCCGCCAGTTACCCACGTGCTCCCCGTTCATCCAAGCGGACAGCACCCTTGATTTGCGCGGTCGCCCCATACGTCACCATCCCGACTGACGGACCGATTTTCCTCGTGGCCGGACAACCAGCTCCAGGTCCAGTGCTGCGAGCAGCTTGAAAATCCGCGCCAATCCGGCCCGGTCGGGAGATTTTTCAAGCGACGAGACCACGTTCTGGGCGAGACCCACCTTCTTTCCAACTTCTTGTTGAGTCAGGCTCAACTGCTTCCGGTATCCCGCAAGAATGGCGCCGAGTTGTTGCGGTGTTTTGATCGAATATTCATTCATATCACCTATACATAATAAAGCAGGTTTATCACGTAAGCAATATAAAAATGAAATATCCTTTAAACGTGATACCTGGGTTGCCCGCGCCGGTGGCATGATCTTTCAAAGAAAGATTAATTTTCCAAATCAACCGCCGCCATGCCGCCATCCTTGATCTGATAGGACTTGAATAATTCTCCGTTCTCGAAAATTTGCACGTCCAAATTGTCCCCTGTCCGGCTGACGGCAAGATTGAAATCGGCGCCGAAGGCGCGAATATGGTTCAGCGCCATGGACGGCCATTCCTTCGGCAAACGCGGAGTACAGTTGAATGTGCGAAGGCCTGTCGGCCGGATGCCGAACAGGCCTTCGGTGTAAATCCTGCAATAGAGCGCACTCTCGGCAGCGAGATGGCTTTGGTTGCCTTCGGGATAGGCTTCGACCGGATACGGCACGTGCTCGCCGAGCAGCCGCCGCGCGGAATAGTACTGTAAATAATTCAGCGCCTTCTCGGTGTCGCCCGCGGCGAACACGCCACGCAGCGCATACAACGTCGAGCGGTCCCAGAAAACCTTGTCGCCCTCTTCCGTCGCCAATCCGTCCGACGTCCATAGATTTGTGGAAAACAGCGCATCGATGGTTCCATCCTTGCGATCAAAAATCCCGACGGTGAGAGGAATACAAATCCACGCGCGCAGTTTGTCGGGCTCGTTTTCGTAATGAGCGAAACGCTTCAGAGCGCTTTTGTTCACACTGGGGACGGATTTATCGAAATAGCGATAAGTGTGAAATCCGGCCACCTCGCGGCCAAAATAATTCTCAATCGCCGCCCGGAGGGCCGCCGCCTCGCTGAAATAATCATCCAATTGCGACTGCGGCTTGCCCAATTGCTTGCCGAGATAAACGGCGGAATTCAAAGCGTCATAATAAAGGCACGACGTGCAGAGATTGGCTTTGCCGGATGGGAAACGGTTTTCCAGTTCGTCCGCGTCCGATTCGACCACGCCATTTGTATCCAGCCGGCGATGGCAATATTCCAGGCACCAGCCGATGAGCGGCCATTCCCTCTCCGCCACCGCCTCGTCACCACTGGCAAGGGCATAGCGTGATGCGCCATAAGCGAGCATGGCCATGTCGCCCCGGTCGCCGGCGCCGTTCCAGTAAGTAACCCCCTCGGCCACGATGGAACTGGGAATCGGTTTGTAGTCGGGATTCATGTAAGTAGCGAATAGGCGGAACGCGTTGGACGCGGCGAGGTCTCCAGTGGTGTCGCCGAGGAACGGAAAGAACGGCGGTCCGTATTCGCCCTGGTCGTTGGCCCAGATGGCGGCGTAATAACGCCCGCCACCCGGCGCGTGCATCAGTCCGCCTTTCGTAAGAATGACGCTTTCAGTCGTGCGGATTTTGGCGAAGGCAAATTCGGTATTGAGAATATTGTCGGGGGTGACCAGTTGCAGATTGTCGAGGTAACTTTGAACCAAATCCGCCCGAGCCTTCAGTTCCGCCTCCGCGTCAATCGCCGCATCCGGGTCGGCGTCCTTTCGCGCACTGAAGACCACGGCATACGTCGTGCCGTCACCCGGATTGAGCGAGCGCTCGCCCGGATCAAGCACCCGGGATGACATCACATAAGGACCCTCCAGGCTGCGGGCGGGCGACGTGCGGACGATTTTCGACGTATCTTCCACTTCCACCGTCACCCCCGATGGCGAAGTATTGGTGAAAGAAATCATTTCGATGATGGCCGGCTTGTCCGTGGAGGGAAAAATGGTCCGCGTCCATTCAACAGCCCGTTTTTTTGAGCCCATCCATCCCTTGATTTCCATGATGCCTTTTTGCCGGAAACTTTGAACAACGTCATTTTGCGGCGGAGCGCGATTGATCAGGGTCCCCGGCTGGGCATCGTCGCCAAAAACTTCCGCGATGTGGCTGCGGGTGTCCTGCGGCACGGTCTGAAACGTCGGGAAAATCACAAATTCGCTCAAGCTTAACGCGGCATTCGTGTCCACCCCGTAAGTGACGATGACGGAAACCTTTTTGCCCGTCATCTCGATATTATCCTTGTGAGCCTCTCCGCGTTTTACGTCCCATACGATGCCGCCGTCACCGGTGATGTGCCACCGCGTTTGCGCCGTGACCTTTAGTGAGAGAAGAGAACAAATCGTTACGGCCGGTAAAATAAGCGGGAGTTTCATAAATAAGAATTCGTTGAATTTTTATTGTGAGTTGAGTTTTTCAAGCGCATGGGAGGGTGGTCCACCCAGGCGTCATCAAAGCGTGGCCGTTCCTTCGTCGTTCGAAACTTCCACGGTCGCGGTTCCACCTGCGCCCATGATAACTCTGACGGTGGAAATATATCGTCCCAGGTCGTCCAGTTCGATTTTGGCATTGAACGGCCGGCCATTGACCAAGGCCTTCGGGTGCCGCCCGATAAACTTTGCGAACCAGATCAGCGCCGGGCCGCTCTGGTTGGTGAGAGTGGTCTTCGTCATGCCATCGTGCCGGATTGTTACCCTGTTGTCGCGAATCGGCAGGTTGCGCAGTTCGGCCCAATCAACGTTGGTTCCCAATCCAGACATGGTTTGAAGCGTCACTTCCACCCATCCGCCCTGTCTCGTGGAGTTCTGAGGCGGATTGAACTCAAGGCCAATGCCGAAAGCATCCCTGACAATGTCGCCAATCCTGGTGAAGGCAACTTCGGGATACTGGAGGTTCCCGCGGTTGAGGTTCAGCAATCGGCCCATCGAGGCATTAAAATCGTCAGGCCGGGCAAATCCACCGGAGTCAGAGGTCACGTCCAGATGCCAATCCGAAGAGAGGTTTATATTGGTGCGTCCACGCCCTTCCAATTGGTAATCCTCGCTTAGCCGCTGGTAGAAGTAATGGTTGGTTTTGTCCCACCAGACAGTGGTGATGAGATTTTCGACCGCGGCGGCTTTATTCATGAGTTCTTCTGACAATTCCCAGTTTTTCCGAACCTGTTGGATATTGGCGTCGGCGAGAAAGGCGGCGCGCTCGGTCACCAGCACGTCAAAGCCGACTACAAAAGAATGATTGGCTTCGTTGTAGCTGGGAATGCCACGGGCATGCTGAAAGCGGTTTGTCGAAAGAATGCCGCGGACGTTCAACAGGCGCGGCCGGGTCATGACTTGATCCACGCCAATGCCCCAGCGTTGCACATAATCATTGACCGTGCGGTCGTAAAAATTCAAGAACACCGGGTCATTGATGTAGGTGCGATCGCCAGTCCAGACATACATCTTGAAACAAGTGTCGAGCAGGTCGAAGTTCGCGGGCAGGTTATACCAGAAGGCTGTGTCATTTTCGTAGTCCACCGGGCAAGGCTCGTTGAAACGGTTGATCTCCCAATAGCTGCACCAGTCTTTGGAATCGGAAATGCCTTCGGCGAAATGGCGGAGCATGTTGAGGTTGAAGCGCGCCAGGCCCAGCGCCTGGGCGCCAAGCGACTGATGACACATATCACGAACGCAGAAACCTTCGCGCCCAGGTTCCACGGCTTCGCACCAGGGGCCGACCGGGTCGCCATCATCGTGCGCATAAGCAAGGGCCTGGGTTTTCGCCCAATTGAAAACATCCACAAATTGGGTGCTGGAGGACTCAAGTTCGAGCAGTGACTGGATTTTGCCGGGAACCACCACGACCTGGCCATCTACAATTGCCGGGGGAGGATAGGTATCGGCCAAAGCGGTGAAAGCGACTGTCAATGGTACCAGAACGATGGCGGCCACAATGCATCGGACGGCGAATATTATGCGGGACGTCCTGAGAAAAACCTGCCCGCAAGTTTTTAGGTCCCGTTTGGATATCGAGTTGCTCTCTTTCATATGATTTAACGAATTAGGCGCGTTCATTCGCGTCCGTCCTTCATCTCCACGGATTCTTGATCTTTCAAGCCCGCCGAGTTTTCCACATTCAGATTCTTGACGTTCTCCAAACGCATTACCGTTCCCCCCGAAGATTTCAGAGAGTTAAAGTTATCCAGGGTCAACCCATCAACGTCATCAGCCATGATGGGGGGGCAAGACACCGGCTGGTCGAACGTGAAAGTGACGTTTTTCAGTGTCAGACCGCTGACGTGGCGGACATAAAGCCCCGACGCCGGACGCGGCCCCATGCTTCGGGGCGAATAATCCCGCGGATACGGCGGGACGACATCCGCTTTCTGGCCCGTCCCCGGGCCGGGATAATCAATCTTGATGTTTTCCAAAGTGATATTGTGCAGGGACGATTCGGGCCGGCCGGAAATGGTGCAGGGATAGACCGGCCCCTGCCGGCCCGGTTCACAATCAGTGACCGTCACGTCGTCAAGGGTGACGTTCTCGATGGCGCCGATTTTTTTGTCCGGGTCGCCGCTGCGGAGCCGGTCTGTGATGAGCATGAAAATGGGGCTGGCCGCGCCGTGAATAACGATGTTGCTGTAATTCACGCCGTCAATGACGCCGCCGTCGTTGGAAGTGATGCCGATGCCTGCCTTCATTGCCCGGCCAATCCGGATGTTCCAGAAGTTGACGTTATGGAAGTCGCCTGCGGTTTCCGACCCGAATTGCAGGCCGTTGCAGCCGGATTCAAAATAGGAATCCCAGACGTAAATGTTCTCACTGTTGATCTTCCGCCCCAGCGCGTAATCGCTTTTCACACCGATGGTATCGTCGCCGCACCCGGTAAAGCGGCAGTTGTGAATCCTCACGTTGCGGCAGCCCATCATATCCACCGCGTCGCGTGATTCCTTGATGACCACGCCGTCCAGCGTGACGTCTTCGCAATCGTCCAACAGATAAACAAAATGTCCGCCCTTGTTATGGGTGATGTTTCGGAACAACAGGTCCTTACCGGAAACTACGGTGATGAGCTTGTCGCCGTTGCCCGGTTTAGGCTCGCCGTGAACAATGGAGCCGCCGTCAATTTGGCCGCCAATGATGGCAAAGTTCGTGATGTTCTCACCCCACATCAGCGAATCGTGAAAATGGCTGTGCCCGGAATCCTGATACCGGCTATAGGGATTTGGTTCCGGCAATTCAAATCCACCCTGTACGCCAACGATGACCGCGTCGGGGGCGAGCAGCAACTCTACGTTGCTCTTCAAGTGAACGGAGGCCGCCAGATATTTGCCGGGTGGGAAAAAAACCACGCCGCCGCCGTTGGCGTTGCATTCGGCGATGGCCTTGTCAATGCCCGGCGTTTCATTGGTGATCCCCGTGCCAGGGGCGCCAAACTGACTGACGATCCAAGTCCGGGCGGGAAACGCGGGAGCAGGAAATTCAGGCGGTGTAAAGGGGTTGGCGGTCAGGATTGGCATCGCCGTCAGGCCGCAAACGACTGAGGCAAGAAAAACTTTTCGTTGCAAAAAAGACATCATTTGGTTTTCAGCAAAAATGAATGGATGACAATTTCGCAACCACTCACCGTGTTGTCACCTGTACCTTTGTTCTAGTTCAGTCGGGGATTGCCCTCAACAGCGATTCAGTATTTCCCGCCCAGCAGGATTTCCGTTCCGGCAAGCATCACGGGACCGCGGCCATGCGGATCGTTGGGGGGCCGTTCACGGTCGAGGTAAAAATCCAGCGTCGTGCCAATATTAGTACCCTGGCAAGTGCCTCCGACTTCACCATCAGGCTTGACGTTATGGGCGAGGCCGGCAAAGGCCCGGCGGGCTGCGGCCATGTTCGTGGCCTCAATCCAGCCGCGATTCACCGCGCGTGCGATGCCGTAAGCAAACATCGCCGTGCAGGAGGTTTCCTCCCACGACTGCGGTTCATCGAGGACCTGCCGCCACATGCCATCGGGTGCCTGCACTTTTTCCAGGCCGGCGATCTGTTGGCGCAGGATGGCCAGGACCTGCGGGCGAAGCGGATCGTTCTCCGGCATGGCCGAGAGGGCTTCCACCAGGGTTACCGTCGCCCAGCCATTGCCGCGGCCCCACTTGAATGGCCCGGGCTTCTTTTCCGGCATGAAATAACCGTGATACCACAGCCCGTCGTTGTCCTGCTCCAGCGCGGCTTGATGAATGATGTTGCTCGCCGCGTCATCAATGTATTCCTGGTCGTGCGTAAAAAGCCCGTAATGAACCAAAAAAACGCCACCCATGTAAAGGTCGTCCGGCCAGACGGTGCCGCCCATTTCCTTCGACCGCCAGAGGGTGCCATCGGGCAGGCGATCCTGCTTGTGAACCACCCAGTCGGCAATGCGCGCCAACACGGCCTTTTCGTCCGGCGTCACCTGATCAGGATGGCGCATCATGCACACGAGCATTTCGGTGCCCATCGCCCCGCAAGTGTCGAGGCTGCCCAACCCAATCAACCCTCCGATTTTTGTGCGCCGGGCGAACCGTTTGCCAGAGTCGCCAAATTGCTGCTCCAGCCCCGCCAACCACTGGTAATAGCGGGCGCAAATCAAATTGTGTTGGACGACAAATTGGTCCACCTCCTTGTCGCCGGTCACGTCGGTGGAACGCTCCATGCCATAGAGCATCACGCCTTGCGGATAATTCCAGGCGATGCCCTCCGGCGGCGGGGCGGCTTCCGCTTCAGCAAGGTTCGTGACCGCAGGATACCCGCCATCGGCGACCGGCTGAAGCTGGTGTCGCGCCACGCGCTCGATGATGGCGCGGATTTCCGCGTCGGAAATGCCGCCCGAATTTTCCGGGGCGGTCACGGTGGCAGGCGGCGCATTCGTCTGGTTTTCCGCGCGACTGGCATAGCCGCTGTTCACCAGCAGCAGCGCGGCGAGAAAATACTTCAAACAAATTATCTGGAACAGGCCCGTGGGATTTTTCATTTGAATGGATGGTTTGTCCAATGGCCTTCCGGCTTACGGAGTGCCGGGATAATAATGGTTGATCGGCTGCACGACCACCCGTGATGGGCCGTTCTCCGGCAGACAAGCGGTAAACAGGGCCAGGGCCTCGCCCTTTTCGTTAACATAAACAAACGGCCTTTCCCGGCGAAGAAAAGTTTCGGTGGTGCCGTCGTCGTAATCCACAGTTTTGGTGAAGACCGGCTCGCGCGAAACCAGATGATAGTCAACTCCATCTTTGGAATAGTATTGCGCGCCCGCCTTGAAGATTCCCGTGGCGTGGCTGTTCCAGTCGTTGACCAGAAGGTTGTATTGATTGTCCGCCCACCAAATGGTGGGGTCTTCAAGTTCGCCGCCCCCGGGCAGGAGATTATCACCGTGGTCCACAACAGTGTAGGGTCCTTGATAGGAGGGAGCGGTAAAAGCGATGCCACGATTGGCATTGGCGCTGTCACGCAACCGGCAAAAGACATAGACGCTCAAATCCGGGCGGACGAGCGGCGCCGGGTTGCTGGCGTGAATGATGGGCTGGTCAATGCGTGTCCACGGGCCGGTAATGGAATGGGCGGTGGCATAGCCGGTTTCGTTCGCGGTGTTGATGTAATAGATCACATACTCGTCGCCGGCCTTGACGATTTTGACGTTATGGACGCGGGACTTGTCCCAATTGCCCGGCCGTTTTTGGAGCACGACTTCCTGGAACTGGTATGGCCCGAACAGATTTGTGGAGGTCGCGCGCACGCATTCGGAATATTGCGTCCAGCCCCCCATGCCATATTGCGCCGGCCATCGCGAGGCGAACATCTGATAAACGCCATCAACCTTGATGACCGACGAACACCACAGCATGTAGCCGTCCATGCGAAATCCGCCATTCTTGACCGCTGGCTGCAGGCAGGACTGGAGACTTTTGAAACGCGGCTCGCTGGAGGCTGGCGCGTTGGTTGGCGTATCGGCATGGCTGCTAAAACCCGCCGCAATTGTGGCAACAACAATCAGAAGCGTCGCCAATAAATTTCGAGCAGGCACCATAATCCTGCCGGCCGTAAAAGTTCCAGCGCTAAATAAGCTCATAGTCGTGTTATTTTATCGTCATTAAATCGTCCGAGGCCGGATTCGTTTCAATCTCAATGTCTTTGTATTCGTCAAACAGCCCGGCATTGTGCATCTGCAAGGCAAAGGGTCCGGTTTTGCCGGCTTCGGGGACGTTGAAATCAAGCACCTCGACCGCCTTACTGCCGACCGGTTGCGCGACCGCCATTCGAGCGGTCCCTTTCGTGGCGTCCACCAAAAGCTCAACACGGCTCCATTGATGCGGATCGAACTTGGGATGCGGCAGGTCTTTGAACTCGCCTTTGCCGCCGTTGTTGTGCCCTGAGCGGTAATCCCAATGACCGGCATTGGGAACTTGGAATTGAATGCCACCCAGGGCGTCCAAACCCTTTTCACCGTCTGGAGGGCGTGTGCAGAAGATCAACACACAGGCTTGATGGTCGGGTTTTCCTGACACATGCCGCATCGTAAATAAAATGCGATATTTGGTGTAGTCCCCGGCAGTGTAAAGAGTTCCCCTGCCCGCGCCCGTACTGGCGATGGCATCATCATTCACCATCCACGCGGTGGCGGGGCTTTTAGCCAAATCTGCCGGATAAGCATCCTCCAACAGCAGGCGGTTAAGGCGCATCAGCGCCGGACCTTGTGGATTTTTGTTGAGCAATTCCTGGGTTTCGGACCGCAACGAAACGTCACGAAATCGTTGCGCGTCATAGAGAGAAGGCCCGGAAATGATCTGGTTGAAACTCTTGGCCAACTCGGTTCCAAACCGGTTCGTACTGCCGCTACCAGATGTATAATTGGTCAGGGCCGTTTGGGTCGATTCATCCAAGTGCTCGCAGAGAAACGTTGAAACGGGACCGGATTTGCCCGCCAGCTTCTGCGCTAGTGACGGCAGATCAATGAAATCGCCCCGTGAAAACATCGTGAAGTTGGTCGGGTCCTGAATCCAGCCATCCAGTGTCTTGCCATCGAATAAGGATACAAAATTTGAAGGCGCCCCGGTTTGGCCGGCACTCACGAGCGGAAGGCCCAGAGCAAACAACATGACGAAGCGGATTACTTTGGTTCTCATTTTTGGTTTAGATAGTAAGATAAGTTGATTCGAAGCTCGAATTTTACCTTTGCACGTCGCCGGGATTTTCCGGAATACCCGACTGATCGAGGAATTGAACAGCCGAGCAGGCGGGAAGATCAGCGTAATCCTGAAGCACCCACACGACTTTTTTGTCTGGCGTGACCTCGATGAGCTGCGGGGCGGCGAAACGGGCATTGCCACCACCACCACGGTTGCAAATGACCGTATCGCCATTGTCGAGCCGATCGGCGGTCTGGACATCGTGGAGTTGGATGCCGGGAAGCTCATCCTTCTCGACGCCCCAGACAATTTTGCCTTCGGGGTTCACTTCGTGAACGTAAGCGTGATTGTCGCCACTGATGAGAGTGTCACCATTCTTCAACCTGACGGCGGCCCATGGGGTTTGCGCGTCAACGGACCAGATCTGATCCCAATCTTTGTCATATTCGATCACTTTGTCCTGCTTGAGACAGGCGATGAGATAGGTTCCCTGGCCCGTAACGCGGCAATTCCGGTATTGCGGATGCACAGTCTTGGGATCTGTGGCGCTGACGGCAGGCAGCGTGTGTTCCATCACAACCGAATTGTCCTTTTTGTCCAGGATGATCATGTGCGGCGGCAATCCGTTCTGGACCACCATAACTTTATCGAGACCCATGGGCTGGCAGGTGTGGATTTGGGTGCCGGGAGGACATTGGTAGGTCCAGACAATTTTCTTGTCGGGAGTGATTTCATAACATTCAAGCATTTGTGTGAGAATGATATGGCCATTGGACATCAACCAGGCGTCGTCAATTTCTCCACCTGTGGGTAAGGCATATGTCCAAAGGACTTTCCCCTGATTGACCACGTAGAGGACATTGTTGCCTTCACCGTAGAAAAGCATCGGATGCTGCGCCAACCCACCGCCGGGCCACTGAGGGACAGCGTTAGTGGGACCGGGCAGTGCGCGGGCGGGCATGGAAGCTTCATTGGGTCCGGTCACGGGGGCATCTTCGAACTGCTTGAGTACGGCCAGTTCCGGATGGGCGGCGTTGGTGGGCGTCTCCGCGGCGCAACCAGCGACAAGCATGAGCCAGACGAACAGGAAACACATTGTGTGGAGGGTTGGGTTCAATCTGGTTCGTTTGATCATTGGAATTAAATATTGGATAAGGGATTTTGCCACAGAGATTATTGCGACTGGAGCCGATAAAATTGCCCGGGGGCATTCGTACCGATTCCGTTAGTAAAACTAAAATTGCCATTGCTGTCAAAGGCATCGGTTACCAGGACCGTCCAGTTGGTCAACGGCAGCGTCAGGTTGGTGGAGGTGAGCACTTCGTAGGTTTCGGTTGGGAGTCCGTTGGTGCCATTGAAGACGACTGCCGTTCCCGTCAACATAATTGCGGAAAAGCCAGGAGTCGTGGCAACCGTCAAAACCGCGGTTGTGACGTTGGTGTAGCCGCCAACGGCGCCTGTAATCGTAAGCGGATAAGTACCCGGCGGGGTGGTATTGGACGTCGTCAGCGTCAATATTGAACTGCCCGAACCTGTCACCGAAGGCGGATTGAAGCTGGCTGCCGTGTTTGTGGGCAGACCGCTGACGCTCAAATCTACGCTGGCGGCGAAGCCGTTGGTGCCCGTCACGGTCGTGTTGTAAGTGGTGTTGACGCCCTGCGTTCCGACTACTTGCGAGACTGGAGTGGCCGAAAGCGAAAAGGCCGCCGTTATATTGAGCAGTCCGTAAACAATCAGTTGACTGGAAGTCACCGCATAGACTTTTCCGTTGGCAATCGTTGGAGAGGAAAATTTGACGTAAGCCCCCAGCCCGTCGCGGGACGAATTCTGCTGGCTGTCCCACAGTTCGGTGGGCATGTTCGCCGCGTTGTAGGCGCGGAGAGTGCCGCTGCTGGAATTGTCAATCACCCAAAGGAGGCCGTTGGTTGCGCCATTGGCCGAGAGCGACAGGCCGCCGGGGCGGTCACTTTGAGTCACTGAACCGGTCGCGAGCGGCGTCGTCACAATGTTCGTGCCGGTAAAATCAAATGCCTCAGTTTGGCCATTGCCGGAGGAGATGTAGATGAATTGATTGGTTGGCCCCTGCCAAAAGACCGGGTCCTGACCGATGCAATCTGTTTGCGGTGTAGCGCTGAATTCCTGGAGGATATTGGTGTCGCTGCCGGTGGATGAAAAGTGCCCGAGATGGTTCTGATCCAGCAGGAACATCGACCCGGCTTTGTCCAGGCCGGCCAGGAGGTGGGTGCCCGGCAACAGCACCGGCCCGCCCGAACCGAGGTCCAAGTCCTTCGAACTCAACGCCGACTCGTTATGCGGCGCAAACCAATCCACCAAATTCAATCCGTTGGTGGTGCTGAATTTGAGGAAGCACATGCCGTAATCCGTGCCGCCCAATTGCGCGTCAAAATTGCCGTTGCCGGTCTCAACGTAAATGTTGCCGTTGGTATCGGCGGCGGGCGCCATGCCGCAGGCCCAAATGGCAGCTTCACCATTGGTGGAACTGGGTGTAGTGTTGAAGATCGCCACCTGGGACAGGTTGGTGGCGTTGTAGCCGAACAGCCAGCCATTGTAAGGCGTCCAATCGCAGTGCGACGACATGGCGACATAGATTACATTGCTCAGCAGCAGCAGCCCCGCCCGTTGGTTGCCGTGTTGCGGATTAAAGGTCACGCTGCCCACGGTCCCCTGAATCGTCACCGGCCCGCCGAATTTTTCCCGGCCGTCTGTGATGTCCAGTGCGTGCAGTTCGTGATAGTAATTGGAACCTGCCACAGTCTTTGTCTCCACGTAAATCGTCCCGGTATTCGTATCAATTACCGGTGTGCTGGTTATTCCAATCAATGGCTCGAGGTCGGTGCAGCCATTGACATCACCGTAGGGGACCGGCGTGCCGAGACTGACCCGCCACAAGGGTGTGCTGTCCGCGGGATTGTCCGCGTCAAAAGCATACACACTGTCATTCTCCGTGCAGACAAAAACGACATTGTGCGTCTGGTTGGATATGGCCAGCCCCTGCATGTAAAGCGGCTGCGCGTAAACCTGACTGTCCACAGTGCGGGCGAATAGCTTGCCAAACTGGTTGACGTTGACGTTGGCGGGCGTAAGGATGGTTTCCTCCAGGTTGGCGCCGGTACGGCCAAGGTTGTTATGCTGGGTCAACACGTCCACCGCATGCGCGCCGGAGGCAGCCAGAAGCAAAAAACACAAATGTGGCAGTACCGTTTTCATATTGAAATTCAGTTAATCAACCAGAGTGTTTTGAACATAATTGGAAGCCTGGAATCATGGCGTCACGAGGCGGTAAAATTCCACCGGCTGATTGATGGCGTTTGTATCCGTGAAAACCAGCGCGCCATTGGTGTCGGCGTTCGCAGTGCCGATGGTAAGCCAGTTCGTGGATGCCGGATTTGTGCTGGCCTGCACGCGGAATGACAAGGTGGGATAGCCGGAGCCGCTCAATTGCACCATGCCGTTGCTGTACGCCAAAGCACCGTCTAGCATCGGCGGCGGCGGTTGAACAAGTGAAAACACAAATTCTGCCGCGGAAAGCAGGTAGCCCGAAGAAGCCGCGTTTTTGCCAATCACCGTGAGTTGGATGGTGTGGATGCCGTTGGTGGAGAACGTCACATTGCCCCAATCCTGGGTCGGATAAATCTGGGTGGCCGACGACGACAGGTATTGATCCAACGTCCCCAACACGGTTCCATCCAGCGCGAACGAAAGTTCGCCCCGGTCGAAATGGGGCTTGTAAAGCATCTGCAGATCATACGTCCCGGCCGGAATTTCAGGGAGGGTGTATTGAATGGATTGATTCACGCCCGTGGCTGCCAGCTCCAGCCATTCACCGCCCGGTTCGTTGCTGTCGGTCTGCACCGCTGCCACTGCGCCATTAGTGCTATACATCAGCAAGACGGCTTGAAACGCAAAATTGGTCGTGGCCGGCAAATTCGTTCCCGGACTGACCCACATTTTAATCGTGTTGGTGATGTACGTGTCCATTTCGTAAGTCGGATTGTGGCTTTGTTCATAGACTCCATCCTTGAAATAAAAATCGGTCGCCCCGTTGTCCTGCTGCGTCCAGACTGGATTTTGATTTATCCAAACGCGAATCGTGTGCGTGACCAGATTATGGTCCACGTTCAATTGAAACCAATTATTGCCGAGATCGGTGGCCAGCGTTGTGCCGCTGTAATCGCGGACCGACCCGCCCGAATTGGTGAACCAAAACGCCATGAAGGTCGTCGATCCATAGGTCGGCGATTGGGCGTCGCCGGTGTGGATTTGAAAAACGCAATAGCTGTTTTCGTTCGAGGGCGCCATGAGCGTGGCTTGATATTGGATTTCGCCGTTGGTGTAATCCGGATCGAACCGCTGTTCCGTTCGCGGCAACGTCGTGTTGCCAACGGAGAATGCGCCATCGTTGCTGTAAGTCAGACAGTGGAAAATATTGTTGGTGAAAAAATAGCGCTCGCTTTGCGGCGCATTGGTCGGCGATTGGATTTTGAAAGCGACTGGAAGCGGCGTCCAGCCCGTTCCGCCGATTTGAGCAAAAACCGGCGGCGCCAGAAAGCAAAACGCCGGAACGAACAACCCTTTAAAAATATTCCTGAAACAATTCATGGTTCAAATAAAATTCGATAAAACTATTGTAACGCGGGTATAGAACATGATCGGAAGCCTGGAATCACGGCGTCACGAGGCGGTAAAATTCCATCGGCTGATTGATGGCGTTCGTATCTGTGAACACCAGCGCGCCGTTGGCGCCGGCGGTGGCGGTGCCGATGGTAGGCCAGTTCGTTGAAGCCAGGTTTGTGCTGGCCTGCACGCGGAATGACAAGGTGGGATAGCCGGAACCGCTCAACTGCACCATGCCGTTGCTGTACGCCAAAGCACCGTCTAGCATCGGCGGCGGCGGTTGAACAAGTGAAAACACAAATTCAGCGGCGGAAAGCAGGTAGCCCGAAGAAGCCGCGTTTTTGCCAATCACCGTGAGTTGGATGGTGTGAGTGCCGTTGGTGGAGAATGTCACATTGCCCCAATCCTGGGTCGGATAAATCTGGGTGGCCGACGACGAAAGGTATTGATCCAACGTCCCCAACACGCTTCCATCCAGCGCGAACGAAAGTTCGCCCCGGTCGAAATGGGGCTTGTAGAGCATCTGCAGATCATACGTCCCGGCCGGAATTTCAGGGAGGGTGTATTGAATGGATTGATTCACGCCCGTGGCTGCCAGCTCCAGCCATTCACCGCCCGGTTCGTTGCTGTCGGTCTGCACCGCTGCCACAGCGCCATTAGTGCTATACATCAGCAAGACGGCTTCAAACGCAAAATTGGTGATAGGCGGTGGGGAGAAAATCGTGTTGTTGGTGTAAATCCGCAATGCCGCGCCGGGCGAGGGCGAATTAATTGACGCAATGGCCGCGGTGACAACGAAATTGGTGGCGTTCAAAAATCCCATGTCGTAGTTGGTGTTGTTCTGGCCAACATCGGCGCTGAAGCCGTCGAACCATAGGTTGGCCGCCATGTCCGCCACCACCGCCGGCCGGTCGTCGTTGCTGACGAAGTGGACCTGGCAGTTGGTATAACTGATAGTATTCGCATAACGGATGTACCAGCCGTAGCAGGGCCATTTGCCGAAATCCTGCGGCTGCCAATCCTGATTTTCCACCGGATCATTCGTGATGGCCGATGCCAAATTGCCGCCGGGATTTGAAAGGTTGACGTTGCTGAAGGCGATGTTCTCAATCGGGATTTCCGCCATTGTGTTCGTGTCAAAATAACCATTGAGGGTCGAAGTGTTCGTGCGGTTGTAGTAGAAGGAATTTACCGCAGTCACGTTGTTAATACTGATGTTGCTGATGCTGCCCACCGATGGATTGGGGGTGTACCCCGTCCGGTAATCCAGTTTTATGAAAATCGGACAGGCGCAGTTCGACATTGTTATATTGTCATAAGTCACGCCATCTATCACCGAACCGTCCTGCGAGGTGATGCCGATGCCCGCCTTGCCGGCGGCGCCAAGCTGCAGGTTCGACCAGGTCACGTCCGTGAACGGGCCGACGGTTTCCGAGCCGAATTGGGTCGCATTATTTTCCGTGGACAAGATCTGGCAGTCCATGATGTGAATGTCGTTGCCGCCGATGGTTCGGCCCAGGGCATAATCACTCTTCAGTACCATCGCATCGTCGCTGCCCTGGATGACGCAGTTGCTGACGATGACATCCGAACTGTCAACCAGGTTGAACGAGTCGCGGTGCTGGTTCGCGTACGCATTAAGGATTTGCGCATTGGCGACGAGCATATTGGTGCAGGCATCGGCCAGAATGCCGAAATGTCCGGCGCTCGTAATGGTGACGCCCGTGATGGACACGTTGCCGCACATGACGAGGGTGAGGGCCTTGTCCGCCTGGCCCGCCCCCGGATTTCCCGAAGTCAGATTTCCATTGCCACTAATCACCCCGGAGCCGGCAATACTCACATTCGTCAAACCCTCTCCCCAGATCAGCGAGTCGTGAAAATGACTGTGGCCATAATCCTGATAAGTGGAATACGGATTCGATTCCGCCGCGTCGAAGTTCCCCTGATTGGTATTTGCGGCAAGGATGGTGGCATTGTTGCTCAAATAAAGCGTAACGTTATTTGTTAAGTGAATTGAAAGCGAAAGGTACGTTCCCGCCGGAAAAGTCACCGTGCCGCCGCCAGCCGCCGCCGCCGCGGCAATGGCAGCGTTAATGGCCGGGCTGTCAATGTTCGTACCGTCCCCCATTGCGCCAAAGGTCTTCACATTGAAAATTTGTGATTGTGCCGACGAAGAGACGACACTCACAATTCCATTGGTCAATCCGTCCGTGTTCCACGCGAGGCCGAACCCTGGGCTGGCCGGCGAAATGTTCGTGAAAACGCCAAGATAGCTTGCCGCGCTGAATAATTTGAAACTGTCACCCGCGGCAAATGAATTGGGGCTGAAGTTGGTGATGACCAGCGTGCCGCCGTAAGTCAAGGCGCCGGCCACTTGCGCCATGGCGTTGGTAAGCACAGGTGATGTGTTGACCTCCATCACGGTCATACTGCCGCCGTTCAGCGTAAGATTGTTGTTGAACGTCAGTGTGGTGAGCGCGCCGCCCGGGACCAATGTCGCGCCGGCGGCGACAACGGCATTTCCCTTGACCGTGCCATTGCCGGTCAACGCCTGGCCGTTGGCCACTGTCAACGTCCCGTCGCTGCGCTGGCTGGCATCCAGCGTTGCCGCCGAGGCCACAGTGATGAGCGTGCTGTCGGTAATCGAGCCGTTGCCCTTCAACACCATGCTCCCTCCATTCACCGTCGTATCGCCCTCATACGTGTTCACCCCCCCCAACACCAACGGCTCGGCCCCGCTCTTGGTCAGACTTCCACTGCCCACGATGGTGCAATTGTTGGTCAACGACGTGCCGTTGATTCCAATCAGACACGCCCCGTTCAACGTCATCTGGCCGGAAATCGTCGTGCTGCCACCGCCCGCCCAGTTGGTGACGCAGGGCGTCTCGCCTCCGCCATACAAGACAAATTGCTTGGTGTAACTGTTACGCGGAGCACTCGACTGGTACAATTCCAGAGTCCCTCCCGCCTCCACCGTCAACGTGTCCGCCGGATTGCCCATTGAAGTAGAACCGTCTTCAAATCCCAACATGCCCTGCTGAATCACAATATTCGCCAGCGCCGAGTCCACGTTCACGCCGACAATTGAGACCTGGTTGGAACCGACTTTATACAGGTTGTAAGGCTTGCCACCGGTGCTCAAGGTGGTGCCCGACCCGCGAATGTCCCAACGTCCTGGGTTGCCAGCGGCCAGCCAGTTGCCCGTCCCGCCGAAGGCCGTGTCGCCCGCCAGCGTCACGTGCTCGAAGGCGTTGTCCTGAGCCGAAGAACCAGAGCTGATAATCGCGCCGTTGCTGCTGACGCCCCAGCCGCTAACCTCAACCGCCTCGGCCCCCAGATTGTTCCCGTCCACGTCCAGCGTCCCCCCATTGGTGATAACCGTGGCGCCGCTGGTCGAACCCAACGCGCCGCCGTTACCTGCCTGCAAAGTGCCGTCTTGAATCGTCACCCCCCCGGAGAAAGTATTGGTGCCGCTCAATTTCAGCACGCCGGCGCCGGTCTGTGCCACCGTGCCGGAACCGGAAATAGCGCCGGACATGGTCACGCTATCACTTCGGTTAAAGACCAGCGCCGCGTTATCCGCCACACTCACGGAACCCAGCGAGCCATTTGTTGTGCCATCACCGACTTGTAACGTGCCGCTACCAAGGGTCAGTTGGCCACCGGAACTCGTCAACGGCCCGGCCAGAATCAGAGCATTGGTGGAATCGTTGATAATAACCAGATTTGTGGTGATGGTGACCGGAGCGGCGATGGTGTCGCCCTTGCTCGAAACGACTTCGGTGATGGAGGAGAAGTTTGTGTCGCTGAAAATGAGAGAACCGCCGTTCGCGGCAATCGTATAGGACGCTGAAGCGCTGGGCGCGCCGATTTCCAATGTGCCAAGTGAGATGGTTTGATTCAGGTCGATGGTTTGCGGCGCGGCGATGGCGGCGTTGATGACGGCCAGTTCGCCGACATTGTCTGGAAACGCGCCGGAATTGGTCCAGTTCGCATCCACATTCCAGTTTTGCGGCATGGCCGTGATTATGTTGGTCCAGTAGGCGGTGATTGGCGCTTCGGGAGTGACGGCGACTTGGACGGAATCGGCGCTTTCGCCGCTGCCGTTCACCGCCGAGACGACATAATAATAAGTCGTGTCGTTGGTCACATCGAAATCCAAGTAGCTGGTGCCGGACTCGCCGGTCGCGATGACGGAATAAGGCCCGCCGTTGGCAGTCGAGCGTTTGACGTTGTAACTGGTCGCGCCCAAAGGAGCGGTCCAACTCAAAACCACTTCGGCGTTGCCTCCGGCAGCGTTCAAGCCTGTCGGAGGTTCGGGAGAAACCACGGCAGGCACAAAAGTGGCATAAACGCTCTGGTTGCAAGCGTTGGCGGCCGCCACGAGATAATAATAGGTGGCGCCGCCCATTACGGTCGTATCGGTGAAATTGGTGGCGGATACCGCCGTGGCTACGACCGCCGGGGGCGTGCCGGCAGCAAAGCGCGCTATCGTGTAGCTCGTGGCATTTGGCGACGCATTCCAACTCACGACGATTTGTGAATTCGTTGACATCGTGGTCACGTCCGTCGGCACCGGCGGCGGCGAGCATGGGTCCGCGGCCACTTCCATCGAATTCGAGCCTTCGCCGAAACTGCTCACGGCGGACACGACGTAGTAATAGGTTGTACCGCTGACGACGTTGCTGTCCGTGAACGTGGTGATCGGCAAATTGCCGATGGCGGTGTAAGGTCCGCCGCTAACGGTCGCGCGCTTCACGTTATAACTAAGGGCGGCCAGAGTATTGTTCCAGGTGAGCGTGATGGCGTTTCCAGGGCTGGCGACCAGTCCGGTAGGCGTCTCCGGCGTCTGCGGGGTCTCATTCGTGACGATGACCAGCGCATTGGCCCAATCGGCGTGATCGTAGCTGATGCCATCATCGGCGTCGCCCACGCCCAGCGTCAGGCGGCGTACGCCCGTCACGTCCAAATCGATGGTTTGCGGCGGAGAGTTGGTGTGCATGAAGCCGCTGCTGTAAATTTCCGCGCCGTCGGCATACACATGGAAATCCACCGAGCCGGGGCCGGAGCCGATTTCTTCGTTATCCACGCCGAGGGTCGCCTGGAAGCGCGAGCAGACGCCGCCGAGATTGTACTCGAGGCCCGAGCGCGCATTGACGCCGATCCCGTGCGCGTAGGAAAGGCCGCCAAGAGTGATGGTGTTTCCGCCAATGCTTTTGTCCGGCACGATGGTGCCATAGCCGGTGTAGGCGTAGATTGGCTGGAGGTCGCTCAAAAAGTTCGTGCCCAAGGCTGGCGGTGCCAGCGGCGTGCCTACAATTTTCAAGAGCATCGAACCGTACGGGGGCACCGTGGCGGTGAAGCTGTTCGTAAACGAGCCCAAATCCTGGTGCGCCCACAAATCACGGACTGTGGCGGCGGTACCGGCCTGGAACGCGAGGTTCGTCCAATAGCAAGTGAGGGTCGCGGAGGAATTGGTGCTCCGGTTGAGCAAGGCCACGGCGCGCGTCGTGAAATCGTAGCCGAGCGGCTTGCTCCAGACTTCCGCACTGTCTTTGATGCCCCCGACAAATACGCCTTGTTCACCGGCCGGATCCTGGTCCACGGCGATGGCTTCGGAGTTGGTCAAAATTGCCAGCGATTGCGGCGATATGGTGGTTACGTTGTTCCCCGGCCACCAATGGCGCTGCCATTTCACACCACATCGTAAAGTGCGTTTGCGCAGCGACCAAATTGGTCGCAAATTCGCCGTTTCCGATTTCCAGCATGTCCGGATCGTTCCAGCGGCCCGGACCCGCCGCGAACGCGGTGGTGCTGTTCGCGTCAAGGTGCGAAATCATGCTGGCGAAAGTGCTGCCGATGTCTCCGGTCGTTCGCCAATAGTTCCCAATGGCGGGCGACCATGATTCATAGCCTTTGGCATTGCCGTTTTCGGCGCCGCACAGGCAAAGCACGATGGGCCGGCCACTTTTCATCAAGCCATCGCTCATCCGGCCATAGACTGCGTGGCCGTCCTCGCCGGCGGCGTTGCAATTGTCATCCTTGAGATAGTCCGCGCCCCAGGAAGCATAAGTGAAGGCGTCCAGGTATTCATACCCGTAGCTCCCCGGATCCTTGCCGACGGGATCGTACAGCATGGAAATACAGGTGGAACACGTGTTCGTCCCGTCGTCAGTGTAAACCCCGAGTTTGAGTCCCTTGGAATGGACGTAATTGGCCACAAAAGCCATTCCGTCGGGGAAATTTGATGTAGGCTTGAATTACCCCGAAGGCATTGCGAGAACTCGCCCAGCCGTCGTCAATGTCAATGTACTGATACCCGGCGGATTCCATGCCGTTGGAGGCGATGACGTTGGCGTTATTGGTGACAGCGTATTCGCTGATGCCGCAATGGTAGGCATTCCAGTCATTCCAGCCCATGGGCGGCGTGAGGGCGAGATTATTGGTGAGCGCCAGGGCCGGATGAAGCGCCAAAACCAAACCCAGCAACAAAGGCCAGAGCATAACTTTGACCGGATTGATTCTTTTTTGCATACGAACAAACAGGCCGCCGGACCCGGCAGGCGAACCGTCTTCATCCCCAGCACACACTCCTTTTCTTTTTTTCATTCAACCAAGAGGCCGCCAAGCGGTGAGCGCCGGGCGGCCTTGATACATTCGTTTACCTGATCGCACCAAATCGGCCCGCTCAGGGCTGATACGTCAGCCGGAAGAACGTTGCCTCAGACGTATTGATCGGCATCGTCAACTGGTTGGTGATTGTGGAACCAGGCACAGCCATCCAATTGGTGCTAATCCCCACGCTCAGGCTGTTGGTCTGCATCTGCAAGGACCAGCCGGTTTGGTTGGTCGGCCAGGTCAGCGTAATGTTGCCATTGTTCACCGAGGCTATAATCTTCGCCGGCGTCAGGTTCGGTGCGCCGCTGAGAAGCGTGATCGAACCGTCCACGGCAATGTGATTTTGCCAGGTATAAGTCACGTTGCCCGAGGCGCTCTGTGTGGGCAAAGTGACGCTTAAGCCTGTCACGTTGGTGCTGAACAATTGGAACTTGGTGCCGGTCTGCAAATCCGGCCCTAAATTGGTCACAACCAGTGAACCGCTGGCGGCAAAGCTGGGTGCGACTATCTCGTCGGCTTTCACCGCGTTGGTCTGGTTGAGGTTCATGACCACGTTGCCGTTCATCGTAACGGAAGTCCCCACAGTTAATTTGGCTGTGGTTACGCCATTGCCGGGGTTGATCCGGGAGCCGGTATCCGCGACCAGGGAACCTACGACAGTGCCGCCGCCGATCAACGCCTGGCCGTTGACCAACTCAAGCGTTGCGGCAGTGGTGCCGCTTGCGTCCAAGGTGTTTCCGCCAAGGAATATAGTCGGACTGCTTGTGATGCTGGCAGTGCCTTGCAGTGCGAGCGTGCCGCCACTAATAATAGTGTTGCCGGTATAATTTACGGGCGCGTTGGAAAGGACCAGCTCGGCGCTGCCGGTTGTTTCCAAATTACCGGGACCACTTACACCATCCTCCAGATACATCGCGCCGCTGTTCAACTTGAATATGTTCGTGCCGCCGGCCAAAGTCACCGGGCCGCCCCAGAAGGAGTTGCCGCTGGAGGAGGAGACAATGCCGCCATTCGTGACGATCAAGCCCTTATCGAAGGCCGGGGTCAATGCATACATGTCAAAATCCCCGCCATTGTAAACAACCACACTGTTGGCCGGATTGCCCAACCCCAAGGTATAGGTTCCCTGGAGACCGAGCTCGCCGGCCTCCACATAAACGTCGGCCAATGCGGTGTCCACATCCAGGTTAACCGTCTGGAACAAATTCGTGCCCACCTTGAACAAGTTGTAAGGCTGGCCGCTGGTGGACAGAGTGGGAGTGACGGTGCCATTGCGCATATCCATTCTCCCTGAGCCGCCGATGGTTGTGTCAGCCGTCAGAGTCAGGTTGTAGAAACTGCCGTTGGCGCCCGGATAAACGCTGCTGCCGCTATTACAAACAATCGCGCCGTTCCCGCCCACGCCGCTGCCCCCGGCGTATATTTCCGCCGCGCCGAGGTTGATGGTGTTGGTCCAAATGTCCAACGTCGCGCCCGGAAACACATAAGTGGAACTTGCGGTGACGTTGCCCAAGGCAGTGTTATTGTTCACCGCGAGGGTTCCGCTTTGGACGGTGAGGTTGCCGAAGAACGTGTTGGCGCCGGACAGAATCACCGTGCCGGTACCGATATTGGTTATCGACCCGGAATAGCCGCCGCTGATGACGTTGTTGATTACCAGGGCGTTATCGTTCCGGTCCAGGAGCAGCGTGCCGTTGTTGGTCAGTGGGCCGGAATTTGCCACAGTACCCCCCAGGTTACCGCTGCTGCCGCCCGGGCCCAGGATGAGTGTCGAACTGGAACTGACGGAAATACCGCCCGGGAAGCTGTTGGTGCCGGTGTTGGCAATAATCAGCCCGGTGCTGGTCAGGTTCAATGGGCCAAGGTTGCTCAATGAACCGGAACCCATGAAACTATAAACCTGTGAACCGCTGACATTGAGGTCCGACGTCGGCAGCAGGCCGAACAGGCTCACGTTAGTCACGGAGGTGCTATCGTCAAAATTGGCAACGTCGCCGTTGATAAACTTCACGGGATTGGAGTTGCGAGTCCAGTTCGTCGTGGTGATGTCCCACGCGGATGAGGTAGCACCCGTCCATTCATCGTTGCCAACAGCGGTCACGACCTTGATTTCGACGGCCCCCGGCGTGGTGGATGGGTCAATGATGGAGAAGCTGAAGTATGGCCTTGCGGAAACCACCTTGAATTGGTTGGTGGCGGTGCTCGGCAACGTCGTGCCGGAGTAAGTGACCAGCGTGTAAATGTCTCCGACATTCATGAAGGTCAGCGGATAAATCGAGAGCGTGTTGGTGCCGAGCACGGTCAGGCCATTGGCGACCGCCACTTTGTCGTTGTCCCCGGCCGAAGGCGTGGTATCCAGCGAAAAGTTTGCGGTAGCGTTGCTCAAGGTGAGCGTCCCCAGGGACAGTGTGCCTTGCGAAGACCCGACATTGACATCCGCATCGCCCGGCGCAACGGTGCCGGCCAGGACCGTGACAGTCCCGCTGGCTGTGCCTGTGCCGGCAAGTCCCGAACCGGGATATATCTGCACGTTACCAGACAAACTGCCATCCACGTCGAGGGTGCTGGTGTTACTGACCGTTGTGCCGCCGGTGTAGGATGCAGTAGAACCGCTGGCAATAATGTTGGTGCCAGCGCCGGTCTGGAGATAGCTGCCCGAACCGGTCAAGCTGCTTCCGCTGGTAAACGCCAGGGTGGTGCCGGCGGCGGAATTGAAGACGCAGTTGCCGTTCAAGGTTATGGAACTGCCGCTGATGGCGTTGGCGATGCCCGCGCCACAATTCATTGTTGAGTTCGTGCCAGTACCGTTCAGCACAAATACTTTGGTATATGCCGAGGTGTCGTTGTAGAGTTGAAACCCAGCGCCGGTATAAACAGTGAGAGTGTCCGCACTATTGCCCAGGCTGGTGCTGCCGGCTTCGACACTCAGAAGCCCGGATTCAACATTGATGTTGGCCAGGGCCGAATCCACCGTAGCCCCCACGATTGAAACCTGATTGGTGCCAATCTTAAAGAGGTTGTAGGCATTGCCACCCGTCAGCAGTTGTGCAGATTCCACGCCGTTGGTGCGGATGTCCCAGCGCCCGGTGCCTCCAAAATAGGTGTCAGCAGTCATGGTCACGTTGAGCAAAGCGTTAAGACTTTGCGCGCCGGAATTGATGACCGCGCCCTTGCCGCCCACGCCCGCACCCGAAACGACAACGGCATTGGTAAGGGTCTGTCCGCCGACATCCAGCGTCCCTCCGCTGCTGATGGTGGTGGTACCCACTCCCAGGCAAGCACCGCTGCCAGCCTGCAGTGTGCCGCCGGAGATCACAGTTACTCCGCCGCTGAACGAGCTATTGCCGCTCAAGGTCACGGTATTGGTGTTGATTTGTGACACCGATCCGGTCCCGGAAATGTTGACGCTGCTCGTCACGTTGTCGCGGCGGTCGAATGTTATTGAGGCGTTGTCCACCACACCTTTGGCGGCGGAAACGGCGCCGTTGGTGTCATTATTGCCCAGTTGCAGTGTGCCGTGGTTGACCGTGAGTACGCCTGCGGCGCTCAGGCTGTTATTCGCGGCATTGTCGAAAATTACCGTTCCCGTGCCGTCCTTGAGGACGCCGCCGCCGCTGGCGATACTGTTGGCCCCGGTGAAGGTATAGGTCAAAGTGTTGTTGGTCATTTCCATGAAACCAGGGTTCACGCCGCTCATCACGCTCACCGTGCCAGTGCTGCCCGTATCGTCAAAGATGGTGGAGTCAGCCGGGCTGAAAGGAGCCGGCGCCGCGTTGACCGTACCCTTGAAGGCAATCCAGTTCGTCGTGGCGTCAATGTCCCAGAAGGTCGGGTTCACCGGATTGTTGCCGGTCCAGGTCAGGACCTTGGGACCGTTCAACAATACCAGAACGATTTCCGAATGAACCACATCGTTGGAGACGTAACCGACGGTGTTCGTGCTCGGCACTGCGCCAAGGCCGAAATTATTTCCCGCGCCACCGAGAACACCGGTATATTTGATGATCGGGAACAGCGACGGATAACCCGAAACGCCGAAAACAGTATTGATGTTGATCAAATTCGTGGAGCCGCCTGTGGCGAGTGAGGCGGCGATGAGGTTGGTCGTGGAGGGATTCAAATTAAGCGTGAGGGCCGCGTTGGTCAAGCCGAATGCGCCCACCGAGCCATTACCGATGAGCGTGCCGCCGTTCATTCCCACCACGCCGGTCGTGGCAATGCCGGCCGAAAGACCGCTCACATCGAGCGTGCCGTTGGTATTGACCTGGATCGGACTGTCGTTGATTGAACCCGGATCGTTCAAGGCCAACGATCCGTCATTGATGGTGGTCAGGCCGGTATAAGTGCTGGCGCCCGTCAATGTCTCAACGCCGCCGCCAATTTTGGTCACCATCAGCGTGCCGCCGCCGTTTTCCATCACGCCGCCGAAGGTGCCCGACTGGTCGTTGCCGCCAAGAGTCAGCAGGGATGTTGTGGAGGCCACGGTGTTTTCAATAATACAATGACTGGCGGTGTTGGAACTGGACAAGCCGTTGATAATCTGGTTGAAGCCGTTGAGGTTCCAGGTAACGGTGCCAGTGCTGAAGGCAACCATGGTGACGTTGCCGGCGTCAAAGCCACTTGGGATGATATTATTGGTGCCGTTAATAATCGTGTTGTTTCCGGCGTTGCTCTCCGCCGTCATCGTGGTGTTGCCCGTCCAGGCATCACCTGGATTATTCAACGTCACGCTCCCGCTGACGGTTGCTCCCGAACCCAGTGTGAAGTTGAACGGTCCAACAACCGGCCCGTCAACAATGGCGCCGTCGCTAATGGCCGCGTCACCAATCAGGGTAATCGTTCCCGAATAGTGCCCGCCACGGAATGCGCCCAGGTTCTCGTGCGCATCACCGTCACCAGCGACAAAAATCGAGTTTGTTATGATTCCCGTGCCAATCCCGCTGGGAAAAAGATAAGCGCCGGGTAGAACGTAAATCGGCCCGGTGCCGCCGCCATCTGGGTTCCCGGTCCCAATTTCGCTTCCCGCAAATTGAACGCGCCCCTGCAACAGATAAAGACCTCCCGAAAATGTGTTGTCTCCATCCAGTTTGATGCTTCCCGGCCCCATTTTCACAAAGGTCACCGGTCCGCTTCCATTATCGGTAATTTGACATTCTAAAATGGTCGTGCCGCTGGTTTCACTGCCATTGTTGGCCACGTCCACAATTTCGCCCGGCGTGGTGGAGCCTGCTGTCAACGTGCCGACATTCTGGGAGCCTGATGCTCCATTGCCGGATTGGATTGTGTTATTTGGGCCACCGATATAAACAGCGTTGGCGGTGCTTGGCCCGTCCCGGATTATGCCACCGTATTGTCCCAACCGGAGCGTGTTGTTGGTGCCGATGAAAATGCCGTCAAATCCTCCCGAGGATGTCGTCCAATTGATGGCATTCACGTCCGAGATGGAGCCTGTGCCGGCACTGTCCACCGTAACTACCGTCGCGGAGGCCGTGTCGTTAATCGAGACATTGGGCGGGGCCGGACTGCCGGAAATCTGGCTGTTCAAAGTGGCGGCGGACGTCACATTCGTATAGCCCGTGAAATTAACAATATTGCCGCTGGCGTCCACGGCGGCAAAATTTGTGCCTTCGAGAAGATTGTGTCCGCTATCACTATAAATTGTGGCAGCGTTGGAATTGCCACAAATTAAAGCCCAACCGCCCAGGATGCCGTTAACATTGGCTGAGGTCGTTGTGATGTGACCATTAGACGCGACCGGTGTGACAAAGGCCACTGTGCCGCCGGGAGCGTGGGTCAGGGCGCCCAGGGAAAGATTTACTGTACCGCCGGCGCCGTTGGTCGCGATAATGGCGGAACCGCCAAAAGTCGAGAAGGTGCTGGCGAAACCCTGCGTATCCGCCGCCGGGCCCCCAGCCATAATGAGTTGGGCGACATTTTCCACTCCACCGCCGGCATTTCCCCCGCCCAACGCCATCGAGGAGACGGAGTTAATGACATTCGCCGATGCCGTGCCGTCATGCGTAAAGTCGAGGACCAGCGTGCCGATGGCATTGGTTGTCGGCCCGCTATACGTGTTGACTCCCGAAAGATCCAGCGTGCCATAGCCGGATTTCGTCAGTCCGCCCGGGCTGCCGTTGTCGGCGGTCACGCCACCGTAGCTCAAGGTGTCGCCCGACGGCACGTACATCCCGCCCCAACCCGGTCCCACGGCAATGCCGCGGCCGGAGTTCATCGTAAAGCTGGCGGTGGCTTCCAGTATGCCGCCGT
This sequence comes from uncultured Verrucomicrobiae bacterium, assembly GCA_963797825.1. Classification (GTDB taxonomy): domain Bacteria; phylum Verrucomicrobiota; class Verrucomicrobiia; order Limisphaerales; family UBA11358; genus UBA11358. The sequence continues at coordinate 40,653 of CAWCRR010000055.1, read as the reverse complement.
CCAACGTCAAGTTCCCCGGCCCCAAATTCGTGTCCGCGCCAACCACCACGGCGCCGCCATCTGCTGTCAAACCGGCGGCGAAAGTATTCGCGCCGTTCAAATTCAATGTGCCGCCGCCGACCAGTGTTAAACTGCCACTGCCGGAAAGCAGGCCGCCGAGAGTCGTCACCCCGTTCGGAACCACGTCCGCGGTTACCGGCACGGTCAACACCATAGGCATGGTAATCGTCTCGGGGGTTATCACCTGATTGTTGGTCAGATCGCCCGCCAGATCTATTTCATTGCCCGCCAACATAAACGCACCCGCGGGACTGGTGAAGGTGATGTTGCCGATCGCCGTGTCGGTCGGGAGATTATTAGTGTTGGCCAGATGGACGGTGCCACCGAAAAAGAGTGAATCACCCGCACTGGGTTCCGCGTCGCCTGCCCAATTGGCGGGGGTGGCCCAAAAATGATCGGCTCCGGTGCCGGTCCATATATCGTTGGCCGCCACCATGGGACGGGCCGCAAAACCGATACAAAATAGCGTGGCTCCGAAGATAAGACGGCGGGGGAACCGCCCACTAGAGGATTTGGGTGCTGTGTTCATAGTTTGTTTCTTTTGGTAGAATTGGGATTCGTTGAAGGTTAGCATATGCTCTATTTCTGGCTATTGAACATTTGTTCTATCGAACCATTTACATTGTTTAGAGCGTCTCTTTCAGTTCTTGCATTCGTTTCGGCCCTTAGTTCAACAGGCAATGGCTGGAAGGACTGAAACCCACCTAACGGCTTCTCACCTGATGCGGTTGTCCCGGCTTACTGGGGACTTCCGGGATTCACCTTTGGGGTGGTATTCCAATTCTTGTGCCAATCCAAAGCCCACAGACTCATGTCTAATTTTTGCAGGCCGGCATGACCATCACCATACCCCATGTTGATGGCTCCCGATGGCAATTTAAGCTGCCATTTCGTGGTGTCATCGGTGGGCGCCGCAGTGGGATTGACCCCGCCATGTCGAGCGATCGTAATGCGTCCCATTTCATTGGCATGGGCGCCAAAATAGCCGGTGTAGAGATCCTTGGCTGGACCGTCCTTTTCCGCGGGCCAGCAATCCACCCAGGGACCGTCCATAAAGATTGGCGTATCCGAAGGCCATCGCATGGTGGAGGAACTTGAATAATACCAAGTCGGATCGTTGATTCCGTATGCGGGTTCGATGTCGGCCTCTCCATCACCCGATCCCGCGCCATTGTTCCCGGTATAGAGCCAGCCATTGCAGCTATAACTGCCCCCGATCTGCGTCAGTCCTGAAGTCCCGCCGCTCATGCTGCCGCGGATGTAGCTGTGGTCGGCCGCCCCATTCAAGTTGCCGGCGCCCAGGGAAATGGCGCTCGGAGGCGAGGGAGTGTTCGCCACCGGACAGAGCAGAGAATTAGTCGTCTTTGCCATGTAATCCACCATCGGGCCAATCCACTCGCTATTGGCGCCCAGGTAAAGGCTGACACTGGGCTGGATGTACTGGTGGGTATCTTGTTCAAACATGATGTCCGAGACGTCCAATTGCTTGATGTTATTCACGCAAGCCATGTCTTGAGCGCGGCGCTTGGCGGCGCCGAGCGCCGGGAGCAGCATTGCCGCCAGGACGGCGATGATTCCAATCACCACCAGTAATTCAATCAACGTAAAGCCCGCGGCTTTTCGGCTCATCACATTTACATCCATATTGGGAATGCCTTATCCTTCCACATCTCTAATTTAGGAGCAATTGAACGTTTGTTCGAGAGCAGCCGCCGTAAAAAATGGCCACTACGCAGTTATTAATGCCTTTGGTTTTTCGCCTGCATTGGGACCGTGAACCTGCCGCATCGTGCTTGGCATTGAACAACAGTTGATGTCCTATTCCTGTTCCCTCTCCGCTCCCATTCTGATGGGAGGGGAGAGGGTTAGGGTGAGGTGAGGGTTCCCCTGGGTTCATGGAAAGCGGCCCGATGGCGTCTCCCGAATTGGTCCACATCTGAACATTGGCGATGTAAGTGTCCATTTTGCTCGTCGGCCCGTGGCGTTGCTCATAAACGCCGTCCTTGAAATAAAAATCGCCCGCGCCGTTGTCTTTCTGCGTCCAGACCAGGGATTGATTGATCCAGACCCTGATGGTGCGGTTGGCCAGATTATGGTCCACGTTCAGTTGAAACCACTGGTTGCCAAGATTTTTGGCGAGTTCCCTTCCGTCGTAAACCCGGATCGAACCGCCGTCGTCGGCGAACCAAAATAGCATAAACGTCGTGGCGTGATGATTCGACGACTGGATGTTGCCGGTGTGGATCTGGAAAACGCAGTAGCTGTTTTCGTTGGAGGGGGCCATCTCCATGGATTGATATTGGATTTCGCCGTTGGTGTAATCCGGCATGAAACGCTGCTCCGTGCGCGGCAAGGTCCTGTTGCCAATCGAGAATGCGCCGTCATTGCTGAACAGCTCACAGTGATAAATGTTGTTGGTAAACCAATAACGTTGGTCCTCAGCCGCATTCGTCGGCCATTGAACTTTGAACGTCACCGGATAGGAACCCCATCCCGCACCGCCGCCAAGTTGGGCCGACGCAGTCCCCGCAAGGGACACAAAAAAAAGAACCAGCCAAGACGTGAGATGAACGGCCCTGGCAATAAAAAGTTTAGAGCGTGCCTGAGAAATCGTTTGAGAATCACTTCCAACAGGGCTGCAGCCGTTTGGTGTCCACGCTTTAGCGTGTCCGTTTAGCCCGGACGATGCAGTTGCCGGGTGGCGTAGCTGCGACGCCCCGTCGCAGAATGTGCGCGCGACGCCTTCGTCGCGCGAAAACTCCGGCGCACCTTTTGGTTGGCCCGTAGAGGCAGGCGACGAGGCGTCGCCTGAACCCTCTGCGACGGGGGCGTCGCAGCCACACATACCCAGACTTTGCCTTTCAACTACATGGTTACGGCTTAGTGCGCGCGCTTTAGCGTGTTGCGGCAGCCTGGCACCCTGAAGGGTGGACACCGAACACGTTTTTTCAGACACCCTCTTAAAGACATCGTTAGAACGAAAAAATGTGAACCAGCGCAGGGTCATATAGTCGGGACGATTAGGCTCCTTCAATCATCGGGCGTTCATTCAATTTCGGGCGCGCCACGAATCTTGAGCACGACAGTTGAGGAAATTTTGTCCGGCGCGGTTTTGGGAAGAGATATAACGACGCCATTAGAATCGCTCGCCACTCTCAACCTTTTGTGCCAGCCAAACCAGTTCGCTTTTAACAGATAGGCATGGACTACCTGGCTTTTTAATCCGGGGACTACCAATTGCCCGTCGGCGGGCCAATTCCATACGTGCAGATACAGCGTAGTGCCGTCGGCGTTGGTTTTTTCCGTGCATCGGCCCCAGTCGAAGGGATGGCCAAACGGGCTGGCGCTGGTGCCATAAATTGCCCTGCCATTGACTCTCATCCAGCGGCCCATCTGCTCCAACCGCTCCACTTCCCCCTGGGGAATTATCCCCGTGCTGGTCGGGCCTACGTTGAGCAGGTAATTCCCGCCCTTGCTGGCAATGTCCACGAGGTTATGGATCAACGTTTCGTCGCTCTTAAAATTATGGTCCGCGGATTTATATCCCCAGGTGCCGTTAATCGTCATGCATGTTTCCCAGTCGCCCGCCAGGCCGTTGGTGGGAATTTTTTGCTCCGGCGTCTGGTAGTCCCCCGTCAGATGTTTTGCGTCCAGGCGATTGTTCGTGATGATCCCCGGCTTCAATTTCAGCAACGGCAAAAGTTTTTCCACCCGGTCCGGCGTCATGCCAATGGGCGTGTCCCACCATAAAACCGCCGGTGTGTCGGGACCATAATTGCTTAACAATTCCCTCACCTGCGGCACGTCCACCTTGTCAATATAATCGTCCATGCTGCCCTCCTGCGCCGGGTCCCAATGATGCTCCTTGTCAACGTCAGCCTCCGGATGCTTGTTCGCCGCCGCCCCGCCCGGATGATGCCAATCCTGCCCCTCGGAATAATAAAACCCCAGCTTGATATGTTCCCTTCGGCAGGCCACCGCCAGCTCCGCCAACGGATCATGGTGCCACGGCGTGGCGTCATATATATTATACCCGTCCACAGCGGTGTGAAACATGGCAAACCCCTCATGATGCTTGGCGGTGATCACGATGTATTTCATGCCCGCATTTTTCGCAATTTTCACCCATTGTTCGGCGTTGAAATTGGTCGGGTCAAATTGCTTCGCGTAAGCCGCGTATTCGGCCACCGGAATGTTGGCCGTTCGCATGATCCATTCCCCCGCGTGATCAACCGGTTGCCCTTTATAGACGCCCGCCGGAACCGAATAAAGGCCCCAGTGAATGAACATTCCGAATCTCGCATCCCTCCACCATTCCATCCGTTGGTCATGCGTCGGCCCATAGTCCTGCTGCCACATTTCGATGGCCGGGTCGTTTGTTTCCGCGGCAGGAGATGCCGCGATTGAAATCCAGAGGGCAGCCACAATGGCCGCCCGGACGAAAAACAGCGATGTAACAATTCTTTTCTTCATGGTGAAATAATAGTAATCAATAAGACGTGACGCGGAGAACGCCGTCAAGGTTTCACTATCTGAACGTTTGTTCTATAGCCACCGCTTTTGCCGGACGCCAAATTACCTGACCATGAAAACAATCCAAAACACTCCATGAACCTGTCTTCGGAGCGCGGGTCTGTGACCCGCAGCGGCCAGGACGTTTCCAAGTTGCTGCGGCTCACAGAACCGCGCTCCGGGACTTCTCGTCGGTTCATCGTCCCAATGCCTGCAAAAAAAACGAAAGGAGCCTCTCCATGAACAGGTTCCGCGCCGGCATCTTCCTTTTCTGCATGGGCCTTTCCTCCGTTGCTTCCGTCATGGCCGCAACAACGTTCAACGTCGCCGAAATTGACCGCGACCGGATTCTGGCGGCGGCCGGCAATGCGCTCACTCTTCCGCCGGTCACCATCACAAAATTTCGCGCCAGGTTGAGCGAGGGCGGCCCCCATGACTATTATTCAAACGGCGACTATTGGTGGCCCAACCCGAACACCACCAATGGATTGCCTTACGTCCAGCGCGATGGCCAAAGCAACCCGGATAATTTCAACAAACATCGCGATTGTCTCCGGCAAATGGCTGACGCGGTCGCGGCGCTGGGCGCCGCGTATAAAATTACCGGCGATGACCGTTATGCCGCCAAAGCCGCGGAATTGCTGCGCGTTTTTTTTCTGGACCCCGCGACGGAGATGAACCCGAACCTGGAATTTGCGCAGGCAATCCCAGGAGTCTCGCCCGGTCGAAGCTTTGGAATCATTGATACCTTGCACTTGATCGAAATCCCCCCTGCGGTCGATGCCCTGGAAAAATCGCCGTCGTTTCCACCCCCGGTGGCCGATGGATTAAAAAAATGGTTTTCCGATTACACCGTCTGGATGAGGAACAGTAAGAACGGACAGGAGGAGGCCAATGCTTCAAACAATCACGCCGTCGCTTATTGGCTGCAAGTCGCCGTGTTTGCCCAATTCACGGGCGATCAGCCCGATCTCGCCGAATGCCGAAGGCAGTTCATGGAGGTTTTTGTTCCCCGGCAAATGGCCGCCGACGGCAGTTTTCCACGCGAACTGGCGCGCACCAAGCCTTACGGTTATTCCATTTTTCAACTGGATAACATGGCAACGCTTTGCCAGGTCCTTTCCACTCCCACGAATAATCTCTGGCAATTTACGCTCCCGGATGGCCGCGGCATTCGCAAGGCGATGGCTTTCATGTATCCCTATCTGCTCGATAAAAATAAATGGCTGGAGGATGGCCGCCGCAAAGATGTTCAGGCCTGGGACAGATGGCCCGCCCGCCAACCTTCATTGCTCTTTGCCGGATTGGCATTGGGTGAGCCAAAATATCTGGACCTCTGGCGCCGCCTTCCCGCCGATCCGGCCAGCGACGAGGTTCGCCGTAACATCGCCATCTCTCAACCCGTCTTGTGGGTGGACAATTAAATGTGAACTTTTTATGAAATCTTTTGCCATGACCTGGAAAAATATATTTTTAGTCACCGCCGTCCTGATGGCCGGCGCGGCGCGCCTGTTCGCCCAGTCGCCATTGGTGATTTCGGTGGACGCCGCCCGCCCGGGAGCCGCTATCTCCCCGGACTTTTCCGGATTGAGTTTTGAAATTTCCCAAACGTTGCCGGCCAAAAGTGGCGTCCGCTATTTCAGCCCCGACAACCAGCCCTTGATCCATCTCTTTCAAACCCTCGGGATAAAAAGCCTCCGGGTGGGCGGCAACACCGCTGACCGCAGCGCCGGACAGCTTCCCGGCAAAGCGGAGATCGACAGCTTGTTCGCCTTTGCCCGCGCCGCCGGCGTGAAAATCATTTATTGTTTGCGCCTGCATGATGGTGACCCGGGGCAGGATGCGGAGATGGCCAAATACATCACGGACAATTACGCCGCTCAACTTGATTGTTTCTCCATCGGCCAGGAACCAAATGTCTATCCCAAAACAACCAATTCGATGGGCGTGATTACGCCACGCCCCTCTTATGCGGATTTTAAGAAAAAGTGGAAACAGTTTGAAAACGTCATTGTCGCCCAGGCGCCGGAGGCGAATTTCTGCGGACCCAGTGTGGATGATAACCCTTTATGGCCGCGGGAATTTATGGCCGACTACGGCCTCGGCAACCATGTGGTCCTGATTACCGCGCATCTCTATCCGGGGCGCTCGGGTGATAAGGTGCCGACGCCGGAAATCGGACGCGACCAGATGTTGGGAGATGGCTTCGTTCAGACATACCAAAAGCTGTATGACGGTTTTGTGCCCGCGGCGATTTCCAACAATTTGCCCTACCGGCTTGAAGAGGTTAACAATTTTTTCAACGGCGGCGCGACCAATGTCAGCGATACTTTCGCTTCCGCGCTGTGGGGATTGGATTTCATGTATTGGTGGGCCGCCCACGGCGCTGCGGGCGTTAATTTTCATACCGGCGACAAAGTCGCCGCCGGCAATGAATTGCGGCCTTCAAAATACACCGCTTATTTCAGCACTACCAACGGCTTTCTCGTGAGGCCGCTTGGCTATGGCATCAAGGCCTTTGACCTGGGTGGGCATGGGCGAATCGTCCCCGCAGCCATTTCAAACCCACAAAACCTCAACGTCAGCGTCTATTCCGTCCTCGGCAACGATGAACATATTTATGTCACCATCATCAATAAAGAACACCGCCCCGGCGCCAGGAATGCTGACGTTTCCCTTGCCGCCGGTGCCGGCTTTAATCATGGCCAGATCATTTCATTGACTGTTCCCAACGGCGATGTCGCGTCCAAAACCGGCACGACCCTCGGCGGGGCCGTCGTCGAAAACGACGGAAGCTGGAATGGAAAATGGACGGATTTAACGCCGACCGGTGCCGGCTCCTTCACAATTAAAATTCCGGCGGCCAGCGCCGCAATCATCAAACTGCAAACCGATTGATGACTTCGCGGTTAAACTGCCCGTCCTCCCCGCTCCCCGCTCCCTCCTCGCGGCCATTTGTGCTTCGTCATTATTTAGTCATTATGATTTAGGAATTAGTCATTCCGGGCTTTATTTGTTTTGCCCTCTCACCGGCTCATCTTCACAAGTTCCGCGCCATGCGGGGCAACGGTCATTGAAAATTCATTCCTGAATTTTCCCAAATCCTTTTGCCGCCACAAATCGCGAACCTCCCGGGTGCCGTGAAACTTTAACTCGCGCCAGGCGTGAATCTTCAACTCGCGCCAGGTCGCGGTGACCGTCACCGGTGCGTCCGACAAATTAAACAGACCCACCGCAATCGAACCATCTTCAAGCTGCTTTTTATAGACCAGAAAATTATCGCCCCTCGCAACGCACGTGCCCTGTCGGCCCAGGGCATCCTGGTCCACCGCCAGCACCTCGTCGTTTTCCAGGAGATTCAGCGTAAACGCATCCATCGCCGACAAATCATTGCCCAGCAACAAGGGAGCCGAATCAAGACACCAAATGGTCATGTGTGTGTATTCTTCATCGGGAGTCAGACCCGGTTGGTTCCTTTCGCGCGTCCCGATTTCGAGCATGTCCGGATCATTCCAATGTCCCCGACTGGCAAACGCCGCCCATTTGTCCTGGCCAAACCCGTGTGTGCTCATGGACTTCCAGTTTGCCTTGATGTCTCCGGTCGTCCGCCAGCTATTGGCGATCTTCGAAATCGCCGGCGCATTGGTGATGTTCATGTTGTTTGACAGACTGAACACAATGTCGCGCCCGCTGTGCCGCAACGCCTCGGACATTTCGCCCGTTTCCGGGAACTCAATCGGGCTCCAATCATATTTTAAATAATCAATGCCCCACGCCGCCCATTGGTCCGCATCATTCGTGTCAAAATGATACTTGCCAATGGCAAAGGGCAGGATCTTCTTGTTCATGATCCCCTTTTTCGAACCCGTAAACGGCTTCCAACTGCCCTCGGGATTTTCGGCGCTCCCGCCGATATGGCCGGCATATGAAGTGGTCCACGGCGTCGAATAGATGCCCACTTTCAATGACAGCGCATGCACCGAGTCGCAAAGCCCTTTTATGTCGGGAAATTTTTCGTTGCCTTGAATCGCATTGAACGGCCCGCCGCGCGCGCCCTGCCACGTGTCGTCAATATTCAGGTACGTCCAGCCATGATCAATCAGCCCTGACGCCGACATCGCCCGCGCATTTTCCAAAACAATTTCCTGGCTGATGCTTCCCGCATAATGGTTCCAACTGTTCCATCCCATCGGCGGCGTCAGGGCGATGGTTTCGCCCACAACGATCTTGAATTTCTTATCCGCAACGCCGAGCGCGTTCCTGGCATGAAGAGTCACCACGTATTTGCCTGTTCTGTGCAATAAACCCGTAATGTCCCCCGTCGCCGGGTCGAGACTCAAACCGGCGGGCAGTCTATCGGCGGAAAATTCAATCGGCCGGTCGCCCGTCGCCGGGACATGATAAAAAAATGGGTGATCGGGCCGCACCCCAAACACATCCGGGCCGTTGATCCGTGGCGCCGGTGAAGGAGGCGGAGTCCGGATTTCCGGCGAATCCGCAGCGCTGCCGACGTTGAAGATTAATGCAGCGCCAAAGGCGCAGAGTAACAAGGCCGATCGGCCGGTCGAAAACGTGCTCATATTTCGGTCAAAGCTGGATGAGTCATAATGAAATCGCGGCTATTTATCCACGCAATTCCCATGGCGGCATTTTTTCTTGTGAACAGCCTCACCTTAACCCCGGTTATACGGATGGCAATTGAACAAACGTTCAGTAGTAAACCGGCATCGTTTAAGGCGATGATGATGATACATGCCTTGCAGTCTGTTTCATCGTGGCCTGGGTGTCATTACGCGGAGCCTTTGGGGTATCGCGATTCTGGCAGCGGTTTTGCTGCTCTCCCGGAACCTGTTGGCGAGTGACCGTCTCTCGCTAAATTTCAACCCGGATTGGAAATTTCTTAAAGCCGACATTCCCGGCGCGCAGGACCCGGATTTTGATGACCGTGACTGGACGACGGTTTCCACTCCCCATACCTATAATGATGTGGATTCATTTGATGAACTTTCCCGGGGCCGGATGATGGGCGAAACGAACCTCTGGTCCGGTCGAACATGGTATCGGAAAACTTTCACGTTGCCGTCGTCGTTTAGGGGTCGGATGGTTTTCATCGAATTCGAGGCTGTCCGGCAAGTCGCCGGCGTTTACCTCAACGGCCATTATCTGGGAACCTGCAAAAACGGGTTCGTACCCTTCGGCTTCGACCTTACTCCTTATTTGCAGTTCGGCAAACCAAACGTCCTCGCGGTCATGTGTGATAACCGCTTCATGGTCAGCGATATCAAGGATGCCAGCCTGTCCTCCATGGCTCTGGCGAAGGAGGACGAACTTTCCCAAAGCAACGGAATCACTGCACCCGGAGCGCGGACATTCCTGTCCGCAGCAAGTGGCGAACCGTCCCAAAGCAACGGAATCACTGCGCCTGACCCGCCCGCCTCATCCGCCCAATCCAACGCGGATGACCCCGCAACCAATGCCCCCACCTTGTCTGCTTATGAAACGCGGGTCAACGATTCGTTGCCGGATGACGTGGACACTATCCAGGCCAGCCAAATTCCCTGGAATAATCCGCAATGGCACCCGCCCCTCGGCGGCATTTACCGCAACGTCTATCTTTATCTGACCGACCCCTTGCACATTTCGCTGCCGCTCTATGATTACTTGAAAACGGCGGGGCCTTATGTCTATGCCACGGAAATTTCAAGCCAGGCAGCCGCCGTTACCGTCGAAATTCCCGTGCAGAATGGGCGCGGCAACCAAATGAACGTCACCGTTTCGGCGAAAATTCTCGATCATGATGGACAGCCGGTGGCTGCATGGAGCCAGCCCGAAACAATTGCCGCCGGCGGCAATGCCACCGCGAAACTTTCCGGCCTCATCTCCCATCCACAACTTTGGGAGCCAGATTATCCCTATCTTTACCGCGTGGTTTGTTCCGTGCAATCACATGGCGAAACCATCGATTCGTGCGAAATCCCATTAGGCATCCGCGAGGTCCATTGGGATGCCAACACCGGGTTCTGGATCAACGGGCATCATTTGAAACTGCACGGCTGGGGACAGCGCCCCACCGACGAGTGGCCCGGCCTGGGCACGGCGCAACCGGACTGGTTGCATTATTATACCCTCCAGTTGATAAAGGAAGCCGGCGGAAATTTCATCCGGTGGGGACATAGCGCCGGCGGACCGGCCATGATCCGCGCGGGCGATGAACTGGGGCTGATCGCCGACCAACCGGGGGTGGATGGTGAATCGGACACCGTCGGCGCGGCGTGGAAAATCCGCGCCGCCGCTTTTCGCGACACGATTATTTATTTTCGCAACGATCCTTCGATTTTAATCTGGGAAGGCGGCAATCAAAAAGTGACCCGCACGCACGCGGATGAATTGCATAATTTGGTGGATCAATATGATCCGCACGGCGGCCGCGCCTATGCGCATCGGCGCGCCGACGCGGTCACCGGCGAATTCATGGACGTGACCGTCGGCACCGAAGGCAGCCATGAGGTCCCGCGCTTGCCCGTCGTGGAAGGCGAATACGACCGCGAAGAATCGCCCCGGCGCGTGTGGGACGATTTCTCGCCGCCAGACTTCGGCTATCCCGCGGCCCGGGGCCAGATCTACGATTTGACTTCGGAACAGTATGCCGTGAATGAAGTCAGCCAATATGTGGACAAGGTCGGCGCGCCCGCCGATTGCGGCGGAGCCAATTGGATTTTCTCCGACACCACCAGCGGCGGGCGCGACGCCGTCGAGGTGGACCGCGCCAGTGGCGAAGTGGACGGCGTGCGCCTCCCCAAAGAAGCTTACTTTGTCTGCCAAACCATGTTTCGATCCGATCCGCAGGTGCATATCATCGGCCATTGGAATTATTCGGCGGGAACCAAAAAGACCGTGTACGTGACCTCCAATTGCCAAAAGGTGAAATTGATGGTGAATGGAAAATCCGCCGGCACCGGAGCAAAATCAGACGACTACCTTTTTGCCTTTTCGAATGTGGTCTGGAATCCGGGCGAAATTGAAGCGATCGGTTATAATGATGAGTCGGCCGTGGCAACCAATTCCATTCGCACCGCCGGCGCGCCGGCAGCGTTGCGTCTGACCTTGACCACCGGTCCCGGCGGGTTGTTGGCAAACGGCTCGGATGTGGCCTTGATTGACGTCGAGGCGGTGGACGCCGCCGGCGAGCGCTGTCCTACTTTCCAGCAACGCGTGAATTTCACCTGCCAGGGGCCTGCCGTTTGGCGCGGTGGTTACAACAGCGACATGCCCGATTCCATCAATGAAAAACACCTTGACCTCGAATGCGGCATCAACCGCGTGGCCGTGCGCTCAACCCTCCTCCCGGGAAAAATTACGGTGACCGCCGTTTCCGCCGGCCTCACATCCGCTTCCATCAGCATCCCCGCCCGCCTGTTCCCGGCTGCCGACGGCTATTCCGAAATACTGCCTCGAATGCCCGTGGCCGCTTTGTCCGCGTCGCATCCGGACTGGAGTTGCCTCGCAACCCTGGCTCCTCCAATGACGGTTACAACTGCTTCGGCCAGCCAAAAAATGGCGGGGCGCTTCACGGAAACTTTCAGTTATACCGGTCCCGCTGAATCAGTTCGCGTGCAACTGGAGGCCGCCAATGGAAAAGATATTTATTGCGACCGCGCTTACCAGTTTCAGGATTTGCCGGATACGCTGTCGGGCGCCGATTGGATCCAGGCCGCCCAGTCGGATTGCTCCTATAATGCGGCTGATTTGATGCAAATTGCCGCGCCCTCAGATACCACCGTGTATGTGGCGCACGACGACCAGTTACCCCCGCCGGCGTGGTTGCAACGCGACTTTTCCGCCACCGGCCTGTCGTTCGCCGTGAATGGACGGACCATGAAGCTTTTTGCCAGGCATTTCCAGGACAGCGGGAGCATTACGCTCGGTTCCAACGATGAAAGCTCGCCGAATAATTCCGGCAACATGTATATCGTGTTTTTGAAACAAACCACCACACCCTTTGCTGCGAGCCGGTGAGGTTTGGGATCTATGTTTCAGCCACGGAGTGGCGGGCGATAGTAGCCCACGGTGACAACCCTCGTCATTACACACATCTTTTTTGATGCTGCATGAATATATCTTCTTCACGGCTCCCATTCGCCAAAGGGGATGTCCCGATGCATTCGTGATGCAATCAGGATTCATCCCGAAGTGATCAAATCACTCAGCCTGGGGTTGCGAGGAACGAGCTACCCCAGGTCACCTTTCCATCGGTCCTCAACTCTGAAAGAGTTGAAGCAACCCCTTTGTTTTCAGCGGTTTTCAAACTCCAACAGGAATACTGATACGACTGCCAAAAAGATGTGACAAACCGTGGGACAATGCCATTGACTGGTCAAGCCCCGGACGGGGCGAAAGAAATGGATATTTGTCATGCGCTTTTCTGTCGCCCTGCCGGTGGCGCTTGAAATGCGCCGCCGTCCATGCCGCGTCCAACTCGCCAGATTGGACAGCGGCGAGGTGTTACTCACCGCAGGCATACTGGAGATCGGACTTCAGATCGTCGGGAGTGTAGTGACGGGGAATGTTGCGGCGGGCCAGTTCCTCGCCCATTTGGAAGCGATCCAGCGCGGCCAGTTCGGCGGCTTTGCCGAGGCCGAGCCGGTCCTGGGCATAAAGGGCGCAGGCCAGTTCAATGCGCAAATGACGCGGCACGTCTGCGGCCGGCACATGAAAGGCCTCGGCCAGCAAATGTTCAGGAACTTCCAGCGTAACGCTCATATTCTCACAGGCATTTCGTTAGCCATGTATTTAGTATCGCCTGAACCCGGCCAAAAGCCAAGCGGGGAAAACCAACAGAGCGCACTCCGCAATTTAATGTTTCCCGGCAACATTACGATTTTCTTCTTTTCTGCTAATTTCAACCCATGATGAATGCGACCTGCATCCAAAGCCGATCTTCCCTGGTTTGGGGGGAACGGGCTGCTTGGCCCGCCCGCCGTGCCTACGCCCGTCGCGGTACGCCATGGCGCTACACGCGCCTGCGCTTGGCGCGATGCTTGATTACGGGAAACCGTGCGAATACGATAAGGCTGTGCTTGTTCCGTTCCCTTCCTGCCTCCAGGCAAGACCTCTGATACTCGCGCTGTGTCTCTTGGCGCTCGCGGCGGTCGGCGCCGGGGTGGATTCCACCTGGTATGAACGTTCCTGGCAATCGGCGGAAGGATTGCCGGACAACAATGTGGTGGGCGTGGCACAAACAAAAGACGGTTACTTGTGGGTGGCCACCGACGGGGGCTTGATGCGATTCGATGGTTCGCGCTTTCAGGAATTTCCCTTGGCCAGCCTCGACGGTGTCCCCAATCGCGTGGTGCGCGCCATGTATCTCGACAGGCGCGGGTGGCTTTGGCTGGGCATGGACCGCGGACCCATTGTCCGCATCGCCCCGGACGCTACAGAGGTTTTTACCAATGTGCCTGATGAACACGCAACTTGCATAACCGAAGATTCCAGCGGAGCCATTTGGATTACCTATATCGAAGGAGGTTTGACGAAAATTAAAGACCGCCATGTCACGCAGTTCAACTCTGCCACGGGTTGGGAACCCGGCGGCGCCACGTCGCTGGCCAGCGATAATGCCGGACAGATGTGGTTCGCCAGGGGAAACCAGATCGGTGTTTTTGACGGCGGAAAATTCCGGATTTTATTGACGCTCCCTGAAACGGTGGGATGCATTGCCCAACGGCATGAAGGCGGGGTTTGGATTTGTGCCGGACGCCGATTATTCAGTTATGAACAAGGGGGACAGCCGCAAGTCTTTGGGAATCTGCCCCCGGAACCGGACGGGATCGAAGGAACCACCCTTTTTGAAGACCGCGCCGGGGCGCTGTGGATCGGCACGGGTTCCCATGGCCTTTTCCGCTGCGCCGGCGCCGGCGCCGTCCAAGTGCCCGCTTCTTATTTTGAGATCGCCAGCCTGACCCAGGATCATGAAGGCAACCTCTGGGTGGGAACCGCCGGCGGCGGCCTGGACCGGTTAAGGCCGCGAATCATTGAATTGCTCGGGCCGGAAAGCGGCCTACCCTATGAATCAATCCGTTCGGTCTCTGAAGACCCTTCGGGAACAATTTGGATCGCCACCCAAAATGGCTTGCTCGCTTATTGGCAGAACGGTGTTTGGAATCTTTTTCACGGGGGTACCAATGGACCTTCGGGTAATTTTTCCTGTGTCGTGGCGGACGCGGATGGAGGGTTATGGATCGGCACGCGGGACCACGGGCTTTTTCATTTTCAGAATGGCCGCTCCCAAAATTGGCGCCAGTCCGACGGCCTTTCCAGTGATGATGTCCGTTCTATTTTGGAATGTTCCAACGGGGACGTCTATTTTGCCACAGACAATCCCAGTCGCGTTCAGTGGCTGCACGAGGGCCAATTGCAACCATTGCCGATGTCCGTCCAGGTGCGGTCCATTCGCGCCCTCACCCAGGATGCCCTCGGACAGATTTGGGCCGGCACCGCCGATGGACGTTTGCTCCGTGTGAAGGGAAACCAACTGGTGGACGAAACTCCCGGAGTCACCAACCGTTTGCTCTCCATCCGCTGTCTCTACGCCGCCGCCGATGGCAGTTTATGGATCGGTTACGCCGGTTGGGGGATCGGATGGCTCAAGGACGGACATTACGCGCGGATTTCATCCGAACAAGGGTTATATGACGATTACATATCGCAGATAGTGGAGGATGGCCAGGGATGGCTGTGGTGTGCGGGGAATCGCGGCATTTTTGAAGTGCCCTTGGGCCAACTGGAATCGGCCGCGCGAGACCCGCAATCCCACGTCCGTTCCATCGCTTACAGCCGCGGAGAAGGTTTCCCAAATCTGCAGGCCAATTACGAAAATGTTCCGGGCGCGTTCCGCGGAAAAGACGGGCGCCTCTGGTTTCCCATGCAAACGGGATTGGCCGTGATTCATCCCGATCGCGTCCCCACAGGCGCCACGCCACCCCCCGTTTTGCTGGAGCGGGTCATGGTGGATAAGCAAACGGTCGCGTTGTATGATCCCAACCTGCTGGCCGATTCGGGAAATTCATCCCCGGTCAATTTGCATTCCACCAACATTGTCCTCCGTTTGCCTCCGGGCCTGAGTGAACTCGATTTCGAATTTACCGCCCTCAGCTTCACCACTCCTGAAAATGTCCAATTTGAATATCGCCTTCAGGGTCTGGATGATCATTGGCTCCAGGGCAACCCCACCCGCAGTGCGAGCTATTCCCGGTTGCCGCATGGCAGCTACCAGTTCCAGGTCCGCGCCTGTAATATCGCCGGCATTTGGAGTCCCCATCCTCCCTCAACTTCGAGGTCCTGCCTTTTTATTGGCAAACCTGGTGGTTCCGCTTGTTGGTTTTTGCGACTTTTACCGCCGGCATCGTCGCCATTGTGCGTTATGTCTCTTTCCGCAGATTGCATGATCGCCTTCGCTCGCTCGAACAACAGGCGGCCCTCCAAAAGGAACGCGCCCGCATCGCCAAAGATATCCACGACGACCTGGGCGCCGATCTCACCCAGATTGCGTTTCTTGGAGAACTGGCTCAACAAGATCGCGCCGAGCCGCAAAAAGTCGCCGACCGCATCGGCACCATCTCGATGACTGCAAGGCAAGCCGTCAAGTCGCTCGATGAAATCGTCTGGGCCATCAATCCCCGCAATGACACCCTCCCCCATCTGATTGACTACGTGGGCCAGTTTGCGCTGGATTATCTCCGTCCGGCGGGCATCCGTTGCCGGCTGAATTTTCCCGACCAGATCCCCGCGCGCGCGCTTCCCACCAATGTGAGGCACAATTTCTTTCTCGTCATCAAGGAGGCCCTGCACAACATCGTCAAACACGCCAACGCCACCGAGATCCGGCTGCACATGGATTCACGTGACGAGTTTCTCGAATTCGTCATTGAAGACAACGGCTGCGGTTTTGCGCAGGCCCCCGATAATGCGCTCGCCGATGGATTGCGCAATATGCGCCAGCGGATGACTGAATTGGGAGGCGAATACCGCATCGAAAGCCAGTTGCAAGTGGGCACCCGGGTGATCTTGCGATTGCCGTTGCGGACGGACGAATCGAACGTTCGTTCGATTGCCTGATTTGCCAATTAGAACGAAGATTATGAAAAAGAATGACATGCGAATCAAAGTTTCGATCGTGGAGGACAGCCGGGGCACTCGTGAAAGCTTGACAGAATTGGTGGAACGCGCGCACGCCACCCGTTGTGTCGGCGCCCATCCGGACGGGGAGGAAGCGCTTCGGAAGATTCCGTTGGAACAGCCGGACGTGGTCTTGATGGACATCAATCTGCCAAAGATGAGCGGCATCGAATGCGTTGCCGAACTTAAAAAGTCCCTGCCTGGGACACAAGTGTTGATGCTGACGACTTATGAAGAAAGTGACTTGATTTTTGATTCGTTGCGCCATGGCGCCAGCGGGTATCTGCTCAAAAACATGCCGCCCTCGGAACTGATCCAGGCCATCGAGCAGGTGCATGCCGGCGGCGCGCCCATGTCCATGCAGATCGCCAGGAAGGTGGTTAACCACTTTAGCATGATAAAAAAACCGCAATCCGATATGGAGAAGCTCACGAAACGGGAGCATGAAATTCTCGTTCTGCTGGCCAAGGGCTATCTTTACAAGGAGATTGCCGATCAACTCGGCATTACCCTAAGCACGGTGCGTGCTCATCTGCATACGGTGTATGAAAAACTTCACGTCCAATCACGCACCGAGGCCGTCGTCAAGTTCCTGAACAGGGATTGAAAAAACGTCAGCGCCGGTCTGCTTGCCGCGCCGTCGGATGGGGGAGAGGGTCAGGGTGAGGGGAGGTCGGGGCAAACTCATACTGGAGATTTTTTCTCTCTTTCCCTCGAGGTTCATGGAGAGCTTCCTTTCGATTTTTTCGCCTGCATTGGCACCATGAACCCATATTTGGCCTCGCCGCTCCTGACCACCGGAAAACGATCCCAACTGTCTGCGAAGCAGCAAAATCAAAGCCCTGGAAGGGCGACCGATAATAGCCCAGGGCAAGCGAGTCTGCGAGCGCCGCCCTGGGCAGGTCAGTCCATAACTAACCGCTATTTGCGAAGCCGCGCGATAGCGCGAATCAGATCTGCGGCATCCTCTCCACCCTTGTCTCCTCGGATGAGACCGGTTCATGGAAAGGTGAATTTCTGTCCCTGGATGTTGGGCATTTGATGCTCCCCAGGTTCATGGCAACCCCCGTCACAAAATTATTTCATCTTTCGCCGCGTTCTGTTAAACAAAGGTGTGTTGGCGTGCTCGTCTATCGGTTAGGACACGGCCCTCTCAAGGCTGAAAGACGGGTTCGATTCCCGTGCGCGCTACCAATCTCACTTTCAGTCAATGATACCAATGCGATTTCTCATTTTTTGATTTTTCAAAATTCAAAAGTGAGAATAAAAGTGAGAATAACGGGCTGATTTTTCAAGGTTTTATTGACCGGAATACCCCTCTTTTGCACCAATTTCGACGCACTTCCAAAAAGCCGCAGTGAGAATGATTCGGTACCCTATTGCCAATTTCGCATGATTCTACAAACGCAACGAAATGGTTTTTTTTCCTTAAAAAAGCCCTTCGTTGTGAATTTCACGGGGCGAAAATGCCCCGTATGAATCATAACGCAAATCAAATTCAATTGCGGGCCCTCCCCGAAACCATCAACATTCACCTGACTCGCAGCTGCAACCTCGGCTGCCGGTTCGGTGGGAGAAAAAACTAATTGCCCCTGATCCTTTTTCATTGGAGAAATTTCCTGTGTTCAATTAAATGTAAATTATTCAACATTATGTAACGCGGTTACTGTTACCCCAATGTGTTCGCGCTTCTCACAGACCAAGGAAGAGGTCAACATCCGCATCCGAGAATCCGCATCCGAGAGCTTGAAATCGTTTTTGGCGTTGTGGCTCGGCACATCATCGCACCATCACAAAAAGTTTCCGTCATAATCGAGGACCAGGGCAAAATTAAGCCCACCGAAATGAATTGGGGATCGAAGCCTGTGTGGTCAAAACTGGTCAAAACAATTACTGATAAACGCCCAGGCAGAGACCATTAAAGAGAAGCCGACATTCAAAAACACCTGCACCAAAGATGTCTGATTCCTGCTGATGGATTTTACGAATGGACCCAGGACAAAACGCCAATTCGATTCACTAAGCCGAGAGACGAGTTATTTTGTTTTGCAGGGCTTTGGATGGAAACGGAAAAGCAGGAATTGGATGTGCAAATTACAGAGCGGCACTTTTTGATCTTAACGACGACGCCCAATAAATCTGTTGGCCGAGTCCACAACAGAATGCCGTTGATCGTCCAGCCTGAGCATTATGGCTGGTGGATTGCTGGCGAAGGTGTTTTTGAAAGCGTTTTGAATTGCCCGGACAAAGAAGAGTTGCATTATCAGTCGGTTAATCGAGCCTTGAATAATTCCAGAAATGAAGGCGAAGAATTGATTCAAGACCGCAAACCTCTAACAGGCTCGCTACGCAATGGAAATTCTCCCTGCCACTAGATTCGGCGTGCATCAGGCACAAAATGAACTGATGAATTTACTGCTTGTGATGGTTGAAAAGGAACAATAGGTTTTCTCCGGATGGCCCACGACGTCTTCATTAGCCATTCGACCAAGGACAAGGCGACAGCGGATGCAGCGTGCTCTGTCCTTGAATCGAACGGCATCCGTTGTTGGATCGCCCCTCGTGATGTCCCTCCGGGCATGAACTGGGGCCAGTCCATCGTTGGCGCCATCAAGGAGGCGCAAGTCATGGTGCTGGTCTTTTCCGCCAACGCCAATTACTCGCCACAAATCGCCCGCGAAGTGGAACGCGCGGTTAACCGGGGATTGACCATCATTCCATTGCGCATCGAAGAAGTCGCACCTGCTTCCTCGCTGGAGTATTACATCAGTACGGCACATTGGCTGGATGCCTTCACGCCGCCGTTGGAGAAGCACTTGCAACACCTGTCACAAGTGATTCTCAAGATTCTTGGACGGCTGCCTGAAGAAGAATCAACCTCATCAGAAACCCCGGTACCGTCCGCGACGGTTGCTCCCGGAAGCCCGGCCAGGACCACAAAAAATGTTTGGGGTTGGTTTTCGGTCATCCTGGCCGTGGCTGTATTGGGGATGGCAGTCGTCTGGCTTGGGTTCAGACTGCGTCAACCTGCAATCGAAAGCCCATCAAAAACTGCGCCAGTCGTGGTGGAAACTGTTTCCAACCCGGCGGTAATGACGTCTCCCTCGGTTACTAATCCAAGCTGGATTTCTCCCGAATTGCCAAAACCGGGCTCTGACGGATGGATCGTGCTTTTTGATGGAAAACATTTGTATGGTTGTTCCCCGTCAATCGCCGACATCGAATCCGGTAAATTGGGTCTTCAAAATGGTGTTCTGTGGCTTGATTCAATCAGATTGCGCTTCAACCTGAACTGTCGTGACATTGCAATTCGCGCGATTTTGAAAAAGGTAAGTGGCGCAAACTGCGGCTTTACCATTCGGGACAGTGCCAGTTCGCGCTACGTCGCTTGGCTCAATGGAACAGGCTCCAACATTCTGATTCCGTTCGGATTTGGGAAAACCATTAACGGGCGCTATAAAGATCTCGCAAGAGTTCCCAATTTGGGAATTTACAAGGATTTGGATTTTATTGATATGGAGTTCCGCGCCGAAGGGGATCAACTAACGCTCAATGTGGAAGGAAAAACAGTTTGCGTGGCTAGAGATGATTCAGTTTTAAACGGAGATGTTACGGTCGGAGGCGCTCAATGGGGAATAGATTTGTTCAAAAGCATCGAGATTCAGCTCCCTGCAAATGGAGACAAGCAAACGCCTAATTGAAAGCATTTGTTGTAATTCTGACACTCCTACGCGAGTGAAGACCGTGAATTTGTATACAAATTCAAGGCGCATCTGGATGTCGCCGGGATTCCCGTGTGGTTCGATCGCGACCAATTGATGAGTGGGCACAATTGGGACCTGGAAGTTAAGAATAACATCAACGACTGCTCGCTTTTCAAAAACGAAAACGGGTCACCCATTAGGGCATTGGTCAACAGAAAAAAAGCTGTCCGTCCCGGTTTTTTGTCTTCCGGTTAAACTGCGGCTGCAAATGGTTTTATCAGGCCTGACCCGAACCTGCGTTTTCATTGGTTTGGATTCCGTATCAGCCCCGATGAGCCATTGCTCGACCGAGGCGGTCCGTTCACTCGGCCTTTGCAGCTTTCGGCTTTCCTAAAATCCGTCAGGCGCGGAAACTTTGTAAATTACAGATATCAACGAATGCTTGGCAATTAAACCTGGACGGGTACTCTCAAGTGCAGGTGCGGTAAAGAACCAATCAGAATGATTCACCATGAAACCTAAAATGTTCTTTTTCCTGAAACTGGCAATGTTCGCCACTCTCATGGCGCTGGGTTCCGCAGCGTGGGCGCAATCAGCCATCGTGATCACGACCAATGATTCCGGGGCTGGCTCGCTCCGTTATGCCGTCAGCAATGCCATCAATAATGAGACCATCACCTTTGATCCGAGTCTCTCGGGCCAAACCATTTTGCTCACCAGCGGCCAAATCAACCTTGCCACCAATTGCACGATTGACGCCTCGTCGCTACCCGGCGGCGTGACCGTGTCGGGAAACAATAATTCGGGAATTTTCAACGTCGGCACTGGTGCGAACGTTTCTTTGACGAGCCTGACGATGATTAACGGCAATCAGTATGATGGCGGAGCCATTGACGGGGCGACGGGCAGCAGCGTGACCGTGACCCGCTGCACCTTGAGCGGCAATTCCGCCGTGGAGGGCGGCGCGTTGCTTGACGACGGGGCCATGACGTTGATTGAATGCACGCTGGCCGGCAATTCCGCCAGTTACGGCGGGGCCATGCAATGCCGGGGTGCCACCACCATTTCCCAATGCACCATTTCAGGCAATTCGGGGTATTACGGCGGCGGCGGGCTGTGGATTGGCAACGTCCCGGTCACGGTCAGCAACAGCATTATCGCCGGAAATTCCGCGCCCGTCGGTTCGGGCCTCAACACGGATATTGAAATCGTGACGGGCACGTTGACCTATGCCAGTTCCAACCTCGTGCAATTTGTGGGCGGCAGCGGCACCCCGACCGGCCCAGCCCCGCTGACCAACGCACCGATGCTCTCCCCCTTGGGCAATTATGGCGGCCCCACGCAAACCATGCCGCCGTTGCCCGGCTCTCCGGCCATTGATGCCGGCGGTCCCACCGCGCTTACCACGGATCAGCGCGGTTTCCCGCGCCTCTCCGGCGCGCAGGTGGACATCGGCGCGGTGGAAGTGCAATTTGTAACCCTGATCGTGAGCAACACCCTGGACTCCGGTCCCGGTTCCCTGCGCCAGGCCATCGCCCAGACCACCACCAATCTGGCTTTAATTACCTTCGACCCCTCTCTCTCCGGGCAAACCATCTTGCTCGCCAGCGACGAATTGCTGCTGACGAACAATATGACCATGGATGCCTCGGCGCTGCCCGACGGCATTCAAATCAACGGCAGCGCCCATTACCGCGTCTTTGAAGTGGCCAGCAATACCACCGTGGTGTTAAACGGACTGACCATCACCAATGGCTATGGCGGTCATGCAGGCAATGGTGGTGGCGTTGACAACTCCGGCACACTCACCTTGAACCAATGCACTGTGGCCGGAAATTCCGCTCCCGCTGGCGGTGCTATTTTCAATGGTTCAGGTACGATGACGCTGAACGAATGCACTGTGGCCGGAAATTCCACTTTCAACGGCGGCGGCGGCGGCATTTACAATGCTTCGGCCACGATGACACTAAACGAATGCACTCTCTCCAGAAATTCCGCTGTCAACGGTAACGGCGGTGGCATTTACAATGTTGGCGTTGGTGGCGTTGGTGGCTCGGCTGCCAGTGTCGGAACATTGACATTGAACGAATGCACTCTCTCCGGAAATTTCGCTCTCACCCGCAACGGCGGCGGCATTTACAACGGTTTAAATACGTTGACGGTGAACCAATGCACCCTGTCCGGAAATTCCGTTATGACCGGCAACGGCGGCGGCATTTATATCCGTAACGGCATGTCAACCGTGTACAATTCCATTGTTGCCGGCAACACCAACGCCACGGGCGACTATTTCACCGCAGCCGGCACAAACACTTTTGCCGGTGTGAATCTCACCAACGGAACGCCGCTGCTGGCGCCGCTGGGCAATTACGGCGGGCTTACCCCAAGCATGCCGCCGTTGCCCGGCTCGCCGGCCATTGATGCCGGCAGCGACGCGGTCACCAACCTCTTTGCCACCGACCAGCGCGGCTTGCCCCGGCTCTCGGGGCTACAGGTGGACATCGGTGCGGTGGAGGTGCAATTTGTAACCCTGATCGTGAGTAACACCCTGGACTCCGGGGCCGGTT
The DNA here is from genome assembly GCA_963797825.1 of uncultured Verrucomicrobiae bacterium. GTDB lineage: Bacteria > Verrucomicrobiota > Verrucomicrobiia > Limisphaerales > UBA11358 > UBA11358. Next base: position 17,636 of record CAWCRR010000055.1, on the reverse strand, counting down.
CCCTGCGCCAGGCCATCGCCCAGACCACCACCAATCTGGCTTTAATTACCTTCGACCCCTCTCTCTCCGGGCAAACCATCTTGCTCGCCAGCGACGAATTGCTGCTGACGAACAATATGACCATGGATGCCTCGGCGCTGCCAGACGGCATTCAAATCAACGGCAGCGCCCATTACCGCGTTTTTGAAGTGGCCAGCAACACCACGGTGGCGTTAAACGGCCTGACCATCACCAATGGCAATGGAACAAACGGCGGCGGCATTTACAACTCCGGCACGTTGACCTTGAATGAATGCACAGTGTCCGGGAATTCGGTTGTCAAGGGCCAAATCGGCTCGGGCCAGTACGGGGTGATTGATGGCCAGGGCGGCGGCATTTACAACGGTGTCGGCACGTTGACATTGAATGAATGCACCGTATTGGGGAATTCCGCCGCCAGTTACGGCGGAGGCATTTACAACGCCAGTCTGACGGGTACGTCAGCCTTGAACCAATGCACCGTGTTAGGAAACTCAGCCTCGAGTGGTGGTGGCATTGTAAACTTGGGCACGCTGAGTTTGAACGAATGCACCGTATCGGGAAATTCAAGTGAAATCGGCGGCGGCATTGCCCATAGTATTGGCACGCTCGTCTTGAACCAATGCACGCTGTCAGGGAATTCAAGTGCAAATGGGGGCGGCGGCATTTATAGCGTATCAGGCACGCTGACAGTGAACCAATGTACCCTGTCCGGAAATTCGGATATCAGCGGCAAAGGCGGCGGCATTTATGCCATTTACAGCATGACGACCTTTTATAATTCCATCATTGCCGGCAACACCAATGCCTTGAGCGACTTTTACGCCACCGACAGCACGAACACTTTTACCGGTGTGAATCTCACCAACGGAACGCCGCTGCTCGCGCCGCTGGGTAATTACGGCGGCCCCACGCAAACCATGCCACCGTTGCCCGGCTCCCCGGCCGTTGACGCCGGCAGCGATTCGGCCACCAGCCTCTTTGCCACCGACCAGCGCGGCTTGCCCCGGCTCTCGGGGCTGCACGTGGACATCGGCGCGGTAGAAGTGCAATTTGTAACCCTGATCGTGAGTAACACCCTGGACTCCGGGGCCGGTTCCCTGCGCCAGGCCATCGCCCAGACCACCACCAATCTGGCTTTAATTACCTTCGACCCCTCTCTCTCCGGGCAAACCATCTTGCTCGCCAGCGACGAATTGCTGCTGACGAACAATATGACCATGGATGCCTCGGCGCTGCCAGACGGCATTCAAATCAACGGCAGCGCCCATTACCGCGTCTTTGAAGTGGCCAGCAATACCACCGTGGTGTTAAACGGACTGACCATCACCAATGGCTCTGGCGGTCATGCAGGCAACGGCGGTGGCGTTGACAATTCCGGCACACTCACTTTGAACCAATGCACCGTGGCCGGAAATTCCGCTCCCGCTGGCGGTGGTATTTACAATGGTTCAGGTACGATGACGCTGAACGAATGCACTGTGGCCGGAAATTCCGCTGTCGGCGGCAACGGTGGTGGCATTTACAATGTTGGCGTTGGTGGCGTTGGTGGCTCGGCTGCCAGTGTCGGAACATTGACATTGAACGAATGCACTCTCTCCGGAAATTTCGCTCTCACCCGCAACGGCGGCGGCATTTACAACGGTTTAAATACGTTGACGGTGAACCAATGCACCCTGTCCGGAAATTCCGTTATGACCGGCAACGGCGGCGGCATTTATATCCATAACGGCATGTCAACCGTGTACAATTCCATTATTGCCGGCAACACCAACGCCACGGACGACTATTTCGCCGCAGCCGGCACAAACACTTTTGCCGGTGTGAATCTCACCAACGGAACGCCGCTGCTGGCCCCGCTGGGTAATTACGGCGGGCTTACCCAAACCATGCCGCCCTTGCCCGGCTCCCCGGCCGTTGACGCTGGCAGCGACTCGGCCACCAGCCTGTTTGCCACTGACCAGCGCGGCTTGCCCCGCCTCTCTGGGCTGCAGGTGGACATCGGCGCGGTGGAGGTGCAATTTGTAACCCTGATCGTGAGCAACACCCTGGACTCCGGGGCCGGTTCTCTGCGCCAGACCATCGTCCAAGCTCTGACCAATTTTGCCATAAATACCATCACCTTTGCCCCCAATCTCTCCGGGCAAACCATCACGCTCACCAGCGGCGAAATGCTGCTAGACAATGCCCTGACCATTGACGCCTCCGCGCTGCCCCAGGGCATCCAGATCAATGGCAACGCCAATGACCGGATTTTTGAAGTGGACAGCTTGGCCCCGGTGACCCTGAATTCATTGACGTTGACCAATGGCTCGGCCGGCGACGGCTACGGCGGCGGCGCGGTTCTTAATTACAGCACCCTGATCATGAACCAATGCACGCTGGCAGGCAATGTCGCTGGTGGCACTGTGGGCGGCGGCCTGGAAAATGACGGAACGAACACGTTGAACGAATGCACGCTGGCGGGAAATTCCGCCGGGATCGGCGGCGGCCTTTTTAATTACGGCACGCTGGCGTTGAACCAGTGTACCGTATCCGGCAATTCCGCCAACAGCGGCTATGGCGGCGGCGGCGTTTACAATTTTGGCAACCTGGCCTTGACCGGCTCCATTATCGCGGGCAATGCGGCCTCCGTGGGCGCGGACGTGTTCAATGAGGAAAACCTGGCTTACAGCGGCGCGAACCTCGTCAAGTACGTGGTGAATCTTGGCCCCGCCAACTCCGTGACCGGTCCAGCCCCGATCAACGCCACACCCCTGCTGGCTCCGCTGGGCAGTTACGGGGGACCTACGCCCACCATGCCGCCCTTGCCCGGCTCCCCCGCCATTGACGCCGCCGGCACGACAATATTCGCCACCGACCAGCGCGGTTTCCCCCGGGTACTCGGCACGGCTCCTGATTTGGGCGCGGTGGAAGGCATCTTCAATCCCGCCGGCCCCGGCCTCCTGACCGGCGTGAAACAACTGGGTAACGGGACATTGCAGTTCGGATTCACCAACTATACCGACACATCCGTCACCGTATGGGCGACCACCAACCTGACCTTGCCGTTTAGCACCTGGCTAAACTTGGGCCCGGCTATGGAATCGTCGCCAGGTTCGGGAATTTTCCTGTTCTCCGATCCACAGGCGCCAAATTACCCGCAACGCTTTTATCATGTTCGCTCCCCGTAAATTCATTGAATAATCAGACGGGTTCGATTCCCGGAAAACGGGTCAGTTAATGATTTTGTCATATCGGCTGCAATCTCACGCCATCGCTGGTTCAAGCGCCGCCAGTGGTTCAATGTCGCGCTCGATTTGCTTTTGCTTTTCGTAACGCGCAAGGCGCAAATCATAGTCGGCCTGCAAACCCGTCCACATTTCCGCGCTGGTGCCAAAATACCGCGCCAGACGCAAAGCGGTGTCCGCCGTGATGCCGCGCTTTTCCAAAACAATTTCGTTGATGCGGCGCGGTGGCACGTTCAACGCCCGTGCCAGCGCGTTCTGCGACAGGCCGCGTGGTGTCATAAATTCTTCGCGGAGAATTTCCCCCGGATGAATCGGGACAAGTTTGTTCATTTTCATAATCGTCAATGGTAATCCACAATTTCCACGTTAAACGCATCTTCGTCCTGCTAGCGGAAAGCCATAACGCTTGGCGTTATAGGTGTCAAGGATGTTAACTGCCCGCGCTTGACAGGTGGAGCAGCGATGGCCAGCCTCAACCTTATTTAACCCGATCCCCTTCTTCGCGACTTAGCTCCTTCGCGCCTTTGCGTTGAATTCCCATTGGTGAATTCGCGGTTCGCTTTTTTGTTCTCGCGTTCACGACAGGAAAGCATCTTTTGCGATCTCTGTGTTCTTTGCGGTTACAAAATCCACGTTCGCGTATTTCGTGTTTTTCGCGGTCAAACTCCGCGCTTCTTTCGTTAAGAGTTCAAACACAGTCTCACGCAGAGATCGCAAAGATCGCAAAGTTTTGAAAAATAAAATTCCTTTGCGGACGTCGCGCCCTTTGCGTGAGATATTTGGCTTTCTCTGTTTTTTCAGTCATTTGAATGTTGGATGTTGGGCGTTGGATGTTTCCCCTGTCTTCCATCCTCGCCTTTCGCTGTCCGTTTCCGCTAAAGTCCACGCAATGAAAGTCACGCTGAATTGGCTTAAACAATATGTCGATTTCGACTGGTCGCCGGACGAATTGACCGCGCGCCTCACCATGCTCGGCCTCGAAGTCGAGGGCGTCCAAAAAAATGGCGGCGAATTCGCCGGAATCGTCGTCGCGCAAATCCTCTCGCGTGATCCCGTGCCCGGTTCGGACAAACTTTCCGTCTGCCGCGTCAACGATGGCACAGGCGAACGCACCATTATTTGCGGCGCGCAGAACCACAAGCCGGGCGACAAAGTCCCGCTCATCCTGCCCAATTTTGCCTTGCCGCTAAAGCCGGGCGAGAAAGAACCCTTCGTCATCAAGGAACGGAAAGTTTTCGGCATCACCAGCCAGGGCATGATGTGCTCTCCGCAGGAACTCGGCCTGCCGGATAAAGTTGACGGCCTGCTCATCCTTCCGGCGGACGCGCCAGTTGGAAAACCATTCGCGGAATTTCTTGGCCGTGGCAGCGGCAGCGACGTGGTTTATGACCTGGAAGTCACGCCCAATCGTCCCGACCTGAACAGCGTCATCGGCATCGCGCGGGAGATCGCCGCCGTCACCGGCAACCTTTTAAAAATTCCCGAACCCAACATCAAAACGTCGGGAAGAAAAACCGAAAGCTTAGTCGCGGTAATAGTCGAGGACACTGAACTCTGCCCAAGATATACGGCACGAGTCGTTGAGGGTGTGAAAATCGGTCCCAGCCCCGAATGGTTGCGCTCGACTTTGGAAAAAGTCGGTATTCGCAGCATCAATAACGTCGTGGATGTGACGAATTACGTCATGCTTGAAATTGGCCAGCCGCTGCATGCTTTCGACTACCATCTCATCGTCGGTAGTCAAAGAGGTGATGTGACAATCACCAATCCGGACAGCTACAAACGAACTATCTTCGTTCGTCGCGCTTCTGACGCCGAAAAATTCAAGACGCTCGACGACCAGGAGCGGACCCTTGCAAAAGAGATGTTGCTCATCGCCGATGTGAAAAAAGGCATCGCTCTCGCCGGCGTCATGGGCGGCCAGAACACGGAGATCAACGATTCCACCAAAGACGTCCTGATTGAGAGCGCATATTTTCTGCCCACGAACATCCGTCGCACCAGCAAGACCCTCGGTTTGCGCAGCGAATCCAGTTACCGCTTCGAGCGCGGCGCGGATGTGGGCATTTGCGATTGGGCCAGCCGGCGCGCGGCGCAATTGATCCTCGAAACCGCCGGCGGTGAATTGGCCGACGGCGTCGTGGATGTTTTTCCGAAACCGGCTGAACCGAAACAGATCACCCTGCATTTTGCCAAAACCAAGGAACTGCTCGGCGTTGGCATCCCCCATCACGAACAAATTTCATTCCTGACGAAACTCGGACTTGCGGTCACCGAACAGTCTCCCGGTATGTGTGCCTTCCAGGTCCCCACCTGGCGGGTGGACTTGAAACGCCAGGTGGATTTGATTGAAGACATTGAACGGCTTTATGGAGTCGAAAAGGTCCCGGCCACGCCACCGCGCCATGCCATCGGCAGAAATGACTACGACGCCGTCTATGACCAGATCGCGGAGGCGCGGACCCTCCTGACCGGCCTGGGCCTCAACGAAGCCCAAGGCCAAACGCTCATCTCGGACACCGAATGCCGGATGCCAAATGAACTCGTTCCCCTGGCGAATCCATTGAGTTCCGATATGAATGTTTTGCGCCCGAGCCTGTTGCCGGGATTGATCCATTCATTGCGCCACAATGTCAGCCGAAAAAATTACGATGTCGCGTTGTTTGAAATTGGCCGCGTCTTCAATGGACAAAACGGAGCCGTAAAGGAAGGACGCCGCGTGGCCATCGCCCTGACCGGACAACGCGCCCTGCCCTTTTGGAGCGGGGATGGTCGCGACGCCAAATTGGACATCTTCGACCTGAAAGGCCTGCTGGAAGAATTTCTCGAACATTTCGGCATTCGCGGCGTGACATTCACCAACGCCGGAAACTCGCAGCTTTTCCTCGAATCCGCCGCGATTGCGCTCGGTGGAAAATTGTCGCTGGGCGAATTCGGCCAATTGATGCCGCCGCTCGCAAAAAAATATGACCTGCGCGACGCGGTCTTCCTTGCGGAACTGGACCTCGACCAGCTTCTGGCGCGGAGAAATCCGGCGAAATCATTTAAATCGCTTCCGCAATTCCCGGCCATCCGTCGTGACGTGGCGATGCTGGTGCCTGAAGTGACGACCCATGCCTCTGTCTTGCAGATTGTGAAACAAGCGAAGGCCGCCAACCTGGAAAGTGTCGAACTGTTCGACGTCTTCCGCGGAAAAAACGTGGCCGAAGGTCAAAAAAGCCTGGCCTATGCGTTCATCTATCGCTCGGCGGAAAAAACTTTGACCGATGCGGAAGTCAACACCGCGCACGCCAAAATCCTCGAGGCATTCAAAACCGGATTGCATGCGGCCGTCCGGGAAGCATGATGGGTGATGGGGATGAGTGACGGTGATGAGTTCACCCCTCCACGGGGAAAATATCGTTGACTCAAATCGGAAGAGGTTTATAGATGGGTTGGGCAATCAATTTCAAACCCTAAAAAGTCTTTTTATGAAGAACCTGAAATCTTACCGATTCCTCACCATGACCGCTTTGTGTATTGCGGGCACGCTGGCTGTGACGAAAAATGCCGGACAAGTCTTTGCCGAAGATTATCAAGGGGCTGACGCCGTTCTGCGGCAAGTGGCTGAAACCAACCAGTCGAAGACAAATGAAAATCTAACTCCCACATCACAGTTGCGGAATGATTTAAAAACTTTCACTCAACGATCCGCCACTCTTTCTCCCACAGACGCAGCCGGCCAATGGCTGGCTTTGCTTGACCGTTTCAGCAAATTAACAGAAACATCCGCCAATTTTTTCGGGCAGAACAGCCAGGACCGGCCTCTTGATCCGCGGGAACTGGTGGAAGCGTGGCCGCCGCCAACGGACTGGCCGGAACTGGCCAAAGAAATCGAAGCGCGTCCGCCGGGCGATGAAGACCACGCCGCGTATGAAACCGGATTGCGATTGCTGGCGCACACCCTGACCGGAGATACGGCCAGCCGCCAGCAGGACCTTGCCTCATTGGAAGCCCTCGCAGCCAAAGCAAAATCCAACGGGGCCAATTTTTACAATTCCTTGTTTGATCAGCTAAGTTCTTCAACAATTGCCATGCAAGATAATCCTGATGCAGTGCTGCAAACATTAGAAAACAAACTGGCAACTCAGCGATCGGAAGGATATGGATATTACCAGGAAAACCTGCAAATTCCGGACCTGGTTTCTTTGGTGGGACCACAAAAAGCTGAAGTGTTTCTCCGGGATGCCCTGGTAAAATTCAAAGCACAATTGCAAATTGATCCGGAGACCGCTACCGACACGCTTGCTCAAAGGCTCGCTTTGGAATTGGTTGGACAGTTGAAGGTGCCGCAGTGGTCGCTGGTCAATACGTTGGACTCGGTGAATTTGTATGAAGCCATGGAAACACGGTTCGGCACACAGACAAACGAAGTCCAAATTACCATGCCCGGCCTGCCCGCAGTCGCATTGCCCGAAATGACGCGGGATAGCTACCAAAACCAATCCGCCAAAGTTTACTATCTGCTCGGGCTCATCGCCAAAGGACGCACCTCGGATGCCGTGCAAGTTGCCAAACAATTTGACAAGGAAAGCTACGTTTATTTTTCAAATGACGTCATTGGGGACATGGAACGGGCGGGTTTTACGAGTCAACTCAATAGTTTCTTCCATGATTTACTGCAACAATACCCCGAATTGCCCTTCTGGAACGAATACATCCAACTGGCAGCCCTCGCCGAACAGACGCCGGAAATGGTCACACTGGTTAAGACAACGCTTTCCAAACCTGATTTAAGCAAACGTCAACGAATTCAACTGGAACAATCATTATATCAGGCGCTGCTGGCCGACGACGAAGTTGAGGCGGGCGTGGCCGAACTTCAGCGATTGCTTCAAACGAATGAACAAGCCTCCATCACCATGCAGATGAATCTTCAGCAAGAGGACCTTGGCCAATTGGGACTCCAGTTGGCGCAAATTGGACATTTATTAAATCGTCCCGACTGGCAGGAAGAGGGCATCACTGATGCGGAGCAATCTGCTCGGGAACCGAACGCGCCTGAATGGGGCGGCAACACTGCCATATCGCTCGCCAGGTTATTAGAGGACATCCATCGGGGGCCGGAGGCTGAATCAGTTTTGACCCTGGCACTGTCCAATGCCGTCGTTCACCAAAAAAATCAGGGGGGATCTAGGGTTGAATACAATGAAGGCTCTCCCATAATTTTGGCGGCATTAGCGAGATTGTATCATGATGCGGGAAGAGACGCCGATGTAATTGAACTGTTTGATCAGGCGCCTTATTGGGGAGGAAAAGATCTGGCCAAATTGGATCCAAACCAACTGGATCTTGAGGAATTTAACGCCAGTTTTTCACACAAGCATACGACCGTGCCGATTGGATATTATCTGGCCTCCGCATTAGCTAGGACCGGGCGTCCAGCAGATGCACACAAGATTCTTGACGCATTATTCGACCAATCCCCCGCCTGTGACCGGCTCTACGAACTTTTGCTTTCCCTGGATGACCAGCAAGTCCCGGGTGAATTAGACGCCTTATACGCGCGGGACCAATTTGAAACACGTCCCTTGATCTGGAAGGCCCATTGGCTTCGCACGCATCAACGCCTGGAGGAAGCGGAAGTCGCAGCCCGCAAAGCCATCTCCATTGACCCGACCGACGGCGCGGAAGGACCGGGCGACCGGCTCCGGGCCTATGCCGAACTTGCAGAAATTCGCGCGGCGCGCGGAGATACCAACGAAGCAGCCACGCTGCGCGGGGTGGTGGCTGCCGTACGGGAAGCTGAATCGGCGGACCAATTTAATACCGCAGGTCTGCTTAAGCGGGCAGTGGCGATGTATCAGGATTCCTTGACCCATTTTGCAGATGCCTATTGCATCCATGCGCGACTGGCAATCCTGCTCTCCAGCCTGGGACAAGACCGGGCGGCCGAAGAACATTACCGCCGTGCTTATGAACTCATGCCCGACAGTTTCGGCCGGGTTGAAAGTTACTGTTTTGGCTGCCAAGGAGCATTCCAGGGTGAAAAGGCGCAAAATATAGCCGAAAAAGTTTTTACGCAACTCGCCCAAACAGAACCAAACAAACCCCAGGTGCATTACCTGCTAGGCTATTTGCGGGATGAGGAAGGACGCTATTCGGAAGCACTGATTGACTATCGAGCCGCCGTCAAACTGGACCCGGATTATCTCAATGCCTGGGTAAAGATCGAGTCTCTCAACCAGCATGTATTTTTACCCGCGGCTGAACGTGATGCTGTGGTTTTCAACCTGCTTCGCCTGGATCCGCAGAACCGCCATAGCTCTCCATCATTTGAAACCGTTTCTGACCTGGCCGCGCTTTGGAACAACGTTGCGACTGCCAATGCAAAGTGCCCGGCAAAACCTGAGAGCCTATACTCTCTTTCAGCCAGCAAGGCAGAGATTGAGAAACAGAGTACTCAACAGAATCAACGAATCGAACAAATGCAAATGGAAGAGGAAATCTATTCTCAAGAATCAGGAAAGACCGTTACGCCCGGCGGAGCAATTGCTCAAAATCCATACATTCAAGCCGCCCAGACTTTATTGACCCAGGAAGCAACCCTGGCGATGAACGAATAGTCTAAAGCCTTCTAAAAAGCTACTGCATCACCAACGGCGGCACGGGGCAATCCAGCGTATCGGCAATCGCCCGGAGCAATTCTGCTTCTGCTTCCAAAATCACGCCGTCCGCCCCGATGACATGGACGCAGGCATCCAACAGATTCTTTTTGATGTTCGGCACCGCCTGCACCAGCCGGTTCAGCGCCGCGTCAATCTTGTCCAAACCACATTGCGCGCGCGGGATTAATTGCAGAGCGGTATCATCCGGCGAACGTAAAAACGGCGCGCCCGCGTCAAAAGCTTTTTGGATCTCGGCCGGATCGTTGCTGCCAAGATTTGCCAGCGCGGACAGCAGAAGGGCGCAATCCGGCACCAGCGGTTTGACGACGTAATACTGGACAATCGGCTTGCGCGCGTTATGGAATTGCGAATCCAAATGCCGCAGCACGATCTTTTGCAAAACAAATTCGAACAGCTCGACTTGCCCGTCGGAATTGATGAGCCAATCCAGGGTTTTGGAAAAATTCTCGTATTGTTCCGCGGTCAATTGTTTCAGCGCGCCCAGCGCCAGGTTGACCATCGGCAAATGCGCATGGGCGGCGATTTTCGAGACGTCCGGGAATAATGCCGCCGCCTTGCCGGAGACCGCCGCGCCGGCCCGCTTCTGCAATCCATCCAGTTGCTGCGCCCGCTGGGTATCATCGCAACTTAACAAAATCGCGTAGATCAGCGCGGTGGCGTCCAGAGGTTCCCGGACCGCGGCCCGGACCGCGTCCGGCAGCGAATCACGCAACTGCTCGGCGTATTTCAGGTGCAACGGCGTGGGATTGCCGATATTTGGAATCGCGTATTTTTTTAGTGGCGCCTGCGCTTCCTGCGCTCCCTGCATCATCATCCCGCCGAGAACAATCATCTTGCCATCCATGAAAACCGCACGGGGTTTGGACTGCTGTTTGGCGATTTCAGCCCGCACCGTGGTCATGTCCACGCGGGGAAATTTTCCGTCCCACGTCTGGTCGATGGCGCGAATGCGGTCTTCGAGCGGCGGATGCGTGGCCATCAGGCTGAAAGCCTGGTTGGGAATGCCGTTGCCGAAAAAAATATGTCCCGCATCCGGCGCGTGCTCCGAAGTCAGCCATGAACCAAAACCATAACCGCCGATTTTTTGCAGCGCACCCGAAAGCCCCGATGGATTACGGGTGAATTGAACCGAGGAGGCATCGGCGAGAAATTCACGCTGACGGCTGACGGCGGCCTGGATTAAACGCCCAAAAAAAACGCCAATGGAGCCGATGCACAACACTAAAACGCCAAACAAGACCGCTCCCCCGGCATTTCGGCCGCGGGCGCGCATCAGAATGCGCCCAATTGTGGCGATGCATAGTATTCCAAAAAGAATCCCGATGAGCCGGAGGTTCAACCGCATGTCGCCATTCAAGATATGGCTGAATTCATGGCCGATGACCCCTTGCAATTCATCCCGCGAAAGCAACTTCACGCAACCATGCGTCACCGCCACGACCGCGTCGCTCGTGGAATGGCCGGCGGCAAAGGCGTTGATGCCTTGCTCCTGGTCCAGCACGTACACCTGCGGCATGGGCACGCTCGAAGCGATGGACATTTCCTCGACGACATTCAGCAGTTTGCGCTCGTCCGGGTCGGTGGTGTTCGAGGCGACCAGCCGTCCGCCAAGCGATTCCGCCAATGCGCTCCCGCCCCCGGCCAATTGCTGGATCTTATAAGCGCTGCCCCCCAAAATTATCACCAGTGTCCCGACTGCCGTGTATAGAAAAATTTGCGAATCCCACCAGGACAACTGCGGCGCCTGCCCTTCGACATAATAACCTCGATGGTGGCCGGTAAAGGTACAGGCGAACATTACAATGCCATAGATCGCCGCGATGATAAGCGTCACCGCGATGGAAAAGTAAAGCACCAGCCATTTCGTCTTTTTGCGGGTTTTCTCTTGTTGCGCAAAGAAGTCCATATCGCTAAATCGTTGAAACGCCAAACCATTGAACCGTTTCTGATTTAACGATTCAACAATTCAACGGATCACGTGAACGAGACTTTCGGCGCGTCCTTTTGTTCCGGCTTGTCGATGACAAACAGTTCAGCCGGGCCGAAATTAAACATTCCGGCGATCATGTTCGAAGGAAAAACTTCCCGGTCGGTGTTATAGGTCATCACCGAATCATTGTAGGCCTGGCGCGCGAAAGAAATCTTGTTCTCCGTCGATGTCAATTCCTCGGTAAGCTGCATCATATTTTGGTTCGCCTTCAGGTCGGGATAGGCCTCGGAAACCATCATCAGTCGGCTCAGGGTGCCGGCCAGGCCGGATTCCGCCGCCGACAGGCTTTTGACGGCCGTGGCGTCGCCCGGATTGGCGGCGGCAGCTTTCGATGCGGCGTAGGCGATATTGCGCGCCTGGGTGACGGCTTCGAGCGTTTCGCGCTCGTGTTTGATGTAGCCCTTGGCCGTTTCGACCAGATTGGGGATGAGGTCATACCGGCGTTTTAATTGCACGTCGATTTGCGCGTAGGCGTTTTTGTAACGATTACGCATCGTGACGAGTTTGTTATAGACGCCGACCACAAAGCCGATGAGCACAACGGCAACGACGGCGAAAATAATCAGGATAATGACGGTCACTCCGATGCCCGCGAGCGCCACTCCTGCCGGTTCAGCTAAAATGATTTCTGGGTTGGTCATAATGTCTGTTTCTATTTGACTAACAGCTAATGGAAAGCGCTCAAACGGGCAATGATAATTTCAAAGGTTTTTTGGAATCGGGCGCATCCACGCACTGTTCTTAATCTTGGTAGGGACATCGCGCTGCGATGTCCCTACCATTACGGGAGGAGGATCAATTCGTAGAACTTCGCTTCCAATAATGCGTTGGTGTCCGTGAAGGAGAAGACTCCATTACCCGAGGTAATAATGTTTGTCAGGAGATACCATGCGATCGGTGAATCCAGATTGGTGGTCCATTGGACCTGGAATTGGTCGTTGGTCGGGGCCAGCCAGGCCAGGGTGACGTTGGTGGAGGTCACTGCCACGTTGGTGATGGCCGGGAAAGGCGCGACGAAAATGGTGAATTGGTTCGTCGCCTGGGCCGGCGGCAGTTCATTGTCGGCCACCACGGTGATGAAACGGGCGGCCAGGCCGGCTGGCAGGGCATTCATCCAGATGATCACGCCGTTCGTGTCGATACTCGCGCCGACCGGCGGGCTGACCAGATTATACGTGAGAATTGTGTTTGGATTGGAGTCGGTTGCCGTATTGGTGACGGTGACCGGGTTGGGAGACTGGACGACAAAGTTTGTCTGATATGGCAGTGTTACCGTGCTGGCCTGCAATAATATCAACTGATAGAACCTCATTGGTCCGAAGCTACCACCGGTTTGCGAGCCGTCGTCGAAGAAATTGAATTGCGTATTTGTGGAAACGGTAAACGCATTGGTGTTGTAACTGATAATATTCGTGAACGAGGTCCAGCTTGTGGGCTGGAGAGAGCCAGTCCATTGCACCTGGAACAAATCGTTGCTGGGCGCGAACCAGGTCAGCAGGAATCCGTTCGTTCCATCGATATTCGTATGGACGATGCTGGAGATGCGGATGGTATTGGTCAAAACGGGCGGAGGTGGATAACCGAAATGAACAGCCAAAGCGTAGCCAATGGTTACGGTGTTGGTATTCTGCACGCCGAGGAAATAGGTATTGCCCGGGACGATGGCCGGGGAAGTGTGGAGGCCCAGCACACTCACGCCAAATTTTGCATCCGGGATAATGATCTTATCGTTGGTGCTGGTGATGGTGGGCGGCAAGTTGGTGCTGAACCAGATGTTCACGGGAAGATTCGTGGCATAGAGCAGGATGTTGGTCGCAGAGATTGCGTTGATCGGCACATTGACGGTCACCCAACTGATTCCGCCGGGCGGAACGGTGTTGGTCTGCGGCACTCCGTTGGTGAAAACCGACGGAGGCAGAACTGTGACGGTAAAATAATTCGTGTTGCTCAACGATTTCGAATTGATCGCCCACGGGTTCGTGTCGGTCACAATGGTGGTGAACAGGTAATTGCTTCCCACCTGTGCGAGCGTCGGCGTCCAGGTGATAATGCCGTTGGTGTCAATGAAGGCATTGGTCACGGCTGGCGTCACGGTCAACGAATAGAACAGTGGATTAACCGGAATATCGGTGTCGGTAGCCGTGTTCATGACCGTGAGCAAGTCATAGGCGTGGATCACGTAATTCGTCTGGGCAGGAACATTGGTCGGCCAGAACGGCGCCAGGTTCGATTCCAACACGATCACAGTGAAAGTGTTTGTGACGCTGAAGGCGCCGTTGAAAACACTGACTGAAATTGCGTTGGTGGATGGTCCCTGGGCCTCGTTCGGCGTCCAATTGATCACGCCCGTATTGGGGTCAATGGTCATAACATTCGTGGCCCCCGGGACGTTGGCGGGCTGATTGTCCAGGGAGAAGGTCAGGGGCGCAGGCGGACTATTCGTGTCAATTGCCTGGCAGGTGACGGTGAACAGCGTCGTTTCGATATTCGAGAATACTTCTGTGTTGGTTGGATAAATGAATTCCGGCGGTCCCGGCGGGGCGGTATATTCTTTGGCATAGACGTCGTAACTGACGGGTCCGCCTGACGGGTTGACGTTGACCACGGCCAGATACCAATTACCAGCAGTCAAAGGCACCGGGGTGGAATTGGTCCAAACGGCAATGCTTTCATTGGCGGTATTGGTGCTGATGTAATCATAATCCGAAAGCGACGGCGTCCGGTTATAGGCCGCCACCAAGTCGAGACCTCCCGGCACGGAAATATTCGTGACGGTGAAGAGGACACCGTAAGCGCCGGCATCGATGGTAAATCCATAATAGTCTGATCCCGAGGAATTTGTGGGATCCAGCACGCCATTCGTCAGGATGGTAATCACGGGTGGTATGTTGGAATTGATGACGATGGGGATTTTGCTCGCCACAACGCTGACCGTTACCGGGCCGAAATAAGCCACGGTGGTGTTGTTGGTGACATACACATCGAACGAGGCCTGGCCGTAATTCGTCGTGCCGCCGCCAAAAATATTTGTCGGAGTGAAGATGGCGAAGCTGTTGCTGTATGTGGTGGTGTTGGTCTCAGCGTAGATAACGCCGGAAACATTCGTGTAATTCAACACGTTGGTCAGATAAACCGTACCGTTGATGGCATTGGTCAGGAAGAAGCTCAAGGTGCCTGTCTGGCCAAATAATTGCATCAAATCCACGCCAACGGGTTGATTGGTGACGGTGAGGGCGTGCGGGCCGGCCAGCCAGTTGAGGTATTCTTCAAGCTCGGTATAACCCGAGCCGTCAATGACGGCATTGGGATGCGGCGAGAATGGGTTGCCGCCAAAAGTGTCGTCCCAGAAATCAGGGATGCCGTCCTGGTCGGTGTCAAGGTAAGGCATTACGTCGGTATAAAATTTCCCGGCGCTGCCAACTTGATAAATGTCATGGATTTCGCTTGCGGACAGTGCGCGGTTGTAAAGGGAAATTTCGTCGATGTCGCCGGTGAACGGGAAATTATTCTGTCCGTCGTTGACATTTCCGACGCCGACCCCCGGATGGTCGCCCGCGATCAAGTTGCCGATCGGTACGATAGCCGAAACCGTTTGCCCGGCGAGTACGCCGTTCGTGTAGAGATCCAGCACGCCGTGATTGTACGTTGCGGCGACATGCCACCAGATATTGTAAACAAGCGGCGTACTAACCGAAGCGCTGGCACCTGTATTATCTGTAACGTAGAAGGCAAGGGTGTTATTGCCAAGCATGCCAATAAAATACGGATCAAGGCCGGGCCGGTTATCGCCACGCCAAAAGATATTGTAGCCATCTCCGCGCGGACGGACCCAACCTTCGATCGTGAATGCATTGGTCAACACATAAGCCGGTGAATCCGTTATGTCCAACCCGCAATAAGCGCCGCCGTAGTTTTCCGGATCAAACGAAAACGCCGTTCCCACAACTCCATTGGTATATCCGGCATTCACGAGGGTGCCATTGTTCGTGCCGGCACTGTCCCAGGTGTTGCTTTCACCTTTCCACCAACCGATCAAACCCAAGGTCGGCCGGACGGAAAGGATTTGGCCGGTCTGGGTGCGAACGTTTCCTACAATGTTGGTGTCCGCCCAATCGCGTTGGGCCATGTCCGGCCCGGCAAAGTCCAGGACCTTTTCGTAAGCGAGATAGGCTTCGTCAACAGAGACGGGCGGGAATTGGAATTCACGGTCAAATTCCGTGGCATTGGTAGTGAACATATTCCAACCCGTGTTTTGGCCGGTCAAC
The DNA here is from genome assembly GCA_963797825.1 of uncultured Verrucomicrobiae bacterium. Taxonomy (GTDB): domain Bacteria; phylum Verrucomicrobiota; class Verrucomicrobiia; order Limisphaerales; family UBA11358; genus UBA11358. The sequence continues at coordinate 1,465 of CAWCRR010000055.1, read as the reverse complement.
GCCAAATCGGTTAAAAGGTTGGTAGAGGTGTTGGTGCTTTGGATGAAATTATTCGTCTGGTAAATCCAGGTGTTCGACGAAGTGGCCCAGAAGGCGATGGTGTTCGTCAGGGAATTGGTGCTGGCGATGAGATAGTTACAGATGTAATTCATCTCGTTGGTATAACCGCCCGTGTCGGTGGCAAGGTCATTCGTGGAGAAGCCCGAATTTGTGCCCCAGTCGTAGATGACGTTGTCCTCAAAATCGAGATTGAGATTATCGCCGAGCCGCGGGCTGGCGTAGGCGTTGTCGGCAAAGAGATTGTGATGCAGGCTCAACGCGCCGCTGCCGTAGCGCAGCCGCGCGCCGTAGCCATGGAAAAGATTGTTGGTGGAATTTAAGCTGTCAGAAATGACTGACCATTGGACCGTGACGTTGGTGGAATTCAGGACCTCCAAATCCGCATTTGTGCCCCAAAGCGCGGAGATATGGTCGGCGATCACATTGGAGACATTATTGAATTCCAACGAATCACCGTTCGTGGCCACCGCGAAGGTATTTGTATCCGCAACCCCAGCCAATAACATGGAATCCATCAACATACCCGGCTCAAGACCGCTGATCTGCAAAGGTGTGCTATTTCCGGTGGCGGTGAAAGTGATGTTCGTTGTTTGCCAATTGGTATTATTGCCATAAAACGTCATGCTCGTCGTGCCGTTCACCAGGATTCGAGCCTTGGCCAAGCTCAACGAGGGTGAATTACTGTACTCGATTGGATCGAATTTCCCGCTGGAGCCGTTTTGATAAATGGCTTGAACCTCTGAAGCCGAAAGGGAACGATTATATAGAGAAACCTCGTCCATAATCCCCGTAAAGTATTCGCCGGATGTAGCTGTGCAGCCGATTGTTAATACTCGATTAAATAATGTATTTGCAAGATTTCCTTCCAGACCTTTGGTTCTAACCAATTGTCCATCAATATATGTCTTGATTTGAATATAAGTCGAATTGGTTTGCTGATAGGTAGCGACAATATGATGAAACACGCCCGCAGGTTGAGGTGTGTTAGGATAGATTGAATATTGGTTAATGCCGCCGTCGGTGCCATTCCCCGGAGCGGGGTAGGTTGGATCGTTGAAAGACACCTGGGTGGCTGGCCCTACATTATTTATTATATTAATGGAATAATTATAAGGTTGTGGATCGCTATTTCTGACCGAGATAAGCCCGTAATTTTGAAATGTCGCATTTAAGTCTTCAAACCATGTTTCCAAAGTAAAGCTATTGGTAAATTGAAGTGCTGTCGAGTAAGGGGCCTGGAGATAATCACTGCCGTCAAACAGGAAACCTCGTCCGACTTTGCCGTTGGTATAGGTGACTCCATTAACTAATGTGCAATTGTTGCCGCCTATCGAATCCACCGCCGTGGTCGCGGATGAATTGGTTTCTCCTCGCCACCAATGTGCCAAGCCCGGCCCGCGATAAG
>CAWCRR010000054.1:0-44178 GCA_963797825.1 uncultured Verrucomicrobiae bacterium | reverse complement strand
CCAGCAATACGAACCGAACCAAGTAGACTTAAAAAAAAAAAAACGTATTGCTCAGTTTTAATTTTAACTGCGGGTAAAGCGCCTAACATGTCAAAGTCCCGGAGGGACAAATGAAAATAGCCCGGCGTTTCAACGCCGGGTGGCGATTTAAACCGATCTAAGTCCCGGAGGGACGACAGAACTTCCCGCTTGGAATTTTCCCGCCTCGGAGTAAATTGGCTTTATGAAAGCGGTTTCCATTCATGAAGCGCAAGGACAACTCGGCCAGCTTGTTGCCGAGGCACACTGAACGTTTGATACACGGCGCCAGAGATCTGTCTCGTCGGTTGATGGAACCGTTGTTATGACAAAAATCGATTCGCAATCCCCCATGCGCGAAGTGCTGGAGGCCTTCCCCGGCGCGCAGCGCGCCTTGTTCCGCCGCTATCACATCGGCGGATGCAGCAGTTGCGGGTTTGGCCCGGAGGAAACCCTGGCCCAGGTTTGCGCGCGCAACGGCGATCTGAACGTGAGTGAAGTGCTGGCGCATATCCAATCCAGCCACGAGCAGGACGCAAAAGTGCTGATTTCACCCAGGGAACTTGCCGAACTTTTGCAACGCGACAAATCGGTGAAGCTCGTGGATGTCCGCTCACGCGAGGAGTTTGAAGCGGTCCACCTCGAAGGTTCAATTTTGTTGTCCCAGCCCGTGATGCAGCAACTCATGGCCAGCGGGTCAAACACCGATGCCATTGTGGTGGTGGACCATGCCGGCAAGAACGGCATGGACGCCGCGGCCTATTTCATGGGACACGGCCTGCAAAATGTCCGCTGTCTGCGCGGCGGCCTCGACGCCTGGGCGCAGGAGGTGGATACGAAAATGCGGCGCTACAAATTGGGTTAAAACCCTGATCAGGGCATCCGTTTAGAGCGGTTCAACTAATTCTGTGACCTCCACATTGGCTGGGGGTTGGCCGAAAAGCGCGCCAGCGTCGTGCAGTGCGGTGGGTGAGGGGGGTGGGGGCACACACCGCTTTAGCATCCGCAAACATCAAGCCATTCGAACGCAGTCCAAAACCTCGCGGCAGTTCCGTTCGGTTCAGACGTGCATCGGGGCCACGAACCGTTTTATGAAAGGCACACTCGCCAGCTTCCTCCCTCTCCCCTCAATGTTTTTGGTTTTCTCTCCGGCGCCTCACTGTAGCATGGTGCAGGCTTATGAAGAATCGCATCAATCTAGTCCTTTTACTGGCGCTGGCCGCGCTTTTTACCGGCTGCGCGTCAACCACGCCCCAGGGCATTCTCGTTACCGCCCAACGTGATCCCGCCTTCTCACCCACGCGAACAGACAGAATATGCCTGACACAGCAACTCAACTCCCGTCCCGAAGATGCCGCCCTCGCCCGGGCCTTGACTGCCGAATTGACGCGCGAAAATTTTAATATCGTGACCAATACCGACGCCGATTACACGCTGGCCTGTGTGATCGAAGACGATTCAACATCTGTATCAGTTCCGCGGGCAATCCATCCTTACTCGAATGCACCCACGTCAACGGTGACGCCAAACGTGCCTGGTATTGATCCATTAAGCCCGGAGGAAAGGGAAAATGGCGGCCAGCCAGGTCTCCAAACAGAAATCGTCCAGGTCGAGTATGTTCATCCTGATCAAGGCATTCGCCTGTATCTGTATGCAAATCCCAAAAAACATCCCGGCCTGCAAATCGCCTGGCAGGGCTGCATTGAAGCCGGCCAAACCGTTTCGCCTGGGCGCGAACCGCTCTTAATCAAAACTTTGCTCGGCTATTTTGGGCAGGATTACACCGGCCGGGTCGCCCTGGGCCAATGATTCCCTCGAGCTAGAGCGGTTCAACTCATTCTGTGACCTCCACGTTGGCTGGGGTTGGCCGAAAAGCGCGCAAGCGTCGTGCAGTGCGGTGGGTGAGGGGTGGGGGCACACACCGCTTTGCATCCGCAAACATCAAGCCATCCTCCTCCTCATTCTCATTCTCATTCTCATTCTCCTCATCGTGCCGCCAAACAATTCCTAAACCATTGTTAATCATTGCAATACACAAGAAATCCCCATGCAAGAACGTGCAAAAAGTGCTGAAACCAGCCCGGCGAATTCCGATGAATTCCAATGAATTCCAATGAACACGCGGCTTTTTTGATGCGGCATTGATCCTGCTGAACGATTGCGGAGTGTTACATTTAAAATGTCAAAAAAAACAGGCTATTTGCGGGCATTGCACGGGGCGATTTTGATACAGCATGGCTGTGTGCCTGTTTACAAAAAAACGGTTTTCGTCCACGAGAAATTGGGGCAAAAAACCGTATGGAAGGGCCGCGTCGAAGTGTTTGATTTGCTGGGGCACAAACAGGCCAAAACCTGTTATGCCTGGCAGACCATCAAAGACGGCGCCGGCGAAAAGATTTTTACCGTCTTGGGAAACACTCTCATCGATTCGCCCCAGAAAGCGGTTCAAGCGGCAATTTTTATGGATACGCAACCGATCGCCTCTCCCCCTCCTCCGCTTACCCCCAGGAGTGCTAGCTTTCACCAGTTCTATTTATAACTACGGGAACTCTTTCGGAAGGACGAGTTACCCAAGTCCCTGAAATAGCTGTCGCCAATCCTATAACGATTCAACGGAAATCCGGGACCGTTGAGGTGGTCTTACGGACTATCATTCCGCTTAAACATTGAACTTAAACAGCATCACGTCGCCGTCCTTCACGACGTATTCCTTGCCTTCCATCCGATACAATCCTTTTTCGCGCGCAGCGGCCACGGAACCGCATTTCATCAAATCATCGTACGCCACCGTCTCCGCCTTGATGAATCCCCGCTCGAAGTCTGAATGGATCACGCCCGCCGCCTTCGGCGCGGTATCGCCGATATGAATGGTCCAGGCGCGCACCTCCTTTTCGCCGGCCGTGAAATAGGTCCGCAGGCCCAGCAAATGGTACGTGGCCCGGATCAAATTGCCGACGCCGCTCTCCTGCACACCCAGTTCCTTTAAAAATTCCTTCGCCTCGTCGGCGGAGAGATCAATCAGGTCGCTCTCAATCTGCGCGCTGATCACCACGGCTTCGCAAGCCAGGTGCGTTTTTACATAGTCTCGCACTTTTTCCACGAACGGATTTGTCTCGGCGGTCGCCAGGTCCGATTCCTTGACATTGCAGGCAAAAATGGTGGGCTTATCGGTGAGCAGAAAAAAGCTTTTGGCGACAACTTTTTCCTCCGGCGTGAGCTGAACCGCCAGGGCAAGTTTGCCGGCATCCAGTATCGGTTCAAATTTTGCGAGAAGAGCATCCTCGGCCACGGCGGCTTTGTCGCCGCGTTTAACATCCTTGGAGAGTTTTTCGCGCCGCTTTTTCACATTGTCCAAATCCGCGATAACGAGTTCAGTATTGATGATTTCAATGTCGCGCACGGGATCGATGGAGCCGGTCACGTGATGGATGTCCGCGTCTTCAAAACAACGGACGACCTGGACCAGGGCGTCCACTTCACGGATGTGGGAGAGAAATTTGTTGCCGAGACCCTCACCGGCGCTGGCGCCTTTGACGAGGCCGGCGATGTCCACAAATTCGACCGCCGCGGGAATGATGACGGAGGTCTTCGCGACTTTGGAGAGCGGTTCGAGGCGGGCATCGGGCACGGTGACGATGCCGACGTTCGGGTCAATCGTGCAAAAGGGATAATTCGCCGCTTCCGCCTTTCGCGTGCGGGTCACGGCGTTGAACAAAGTTGACTTGCCCACGTTGGGCAGACCGACAATTCCGGCTTTCAGCATAAAAATAGTTCACCGCAGGACGCGGAGAGGTGAAATATTACCAGGAAATGCCGGGCACAGAAAGACTGTTCTTTCAAATCCGATGGTGCGCCAATTGCCACGCCACGTGCGCCCCGCCGTAGAATCCCGCCAGCAGCAGGCAAAAACCGGAAATATGCTGCATCCGCAACAGCGTTTTATCGCTGAACTGTCCATGCCCGCGCGACACCGTGTAACTCAAGATGCCGACCCAAGTGTTGGTGCCGAGCCATACGCCGGTCACACAGGCAATTTTGGCAGGCAGATGATTGGCCACCCAGTCCTCCGATGTGAAAAAGGCGGCATGAGACATCAGGTAAGCCGCGAGGCCGATCCAGGTGAGCAGGATTCCGAAGTTGCCCATCACCCGCACAAAACCCGTCATAAAGGCCGAGTGCGGATGCAATTTCTCATCGAGACGCTGCTCCAGTTTTATTGCCGCCTTTTCCAATGGCGTCGGCCTATGGGCGCTTTGCGCGTAAAGAAATTTGCCGCCGAGAAAGATCAAAAAGGCGAAGCTGAATACTTCCATGGCGGCTTTCACCGTCCGGCTGTCGAAGAATGGCGACCATCCGGTGAAGGCCAGCGAACAGTAGATCAACTCCATCACCGAAGCGCCAAAGCCGATGAGAAATGCCCATTTGAACCCGCGCTGGGCGCCCTGGTTGATGATGGTCAGATTGATCGGCCCGACTGGAATGGACGAAAACAGCAACGCCGTAAAGAAACCGGCAAGCATGGCGATCAAAATGTTGGACAAATCGGGCATGTTCAATCCGTATCAGGCTCGTCGTCTTCTTCTTCGATCTCGCGCCGCCAGGCGCGCGAGAGGCTGGGCCGCACAAAGCCGTAAACCAGATAGGCCGTGAAAAATACAGGGAGAACATAGTACAAAATCTTCTCGCGCAGGATCACAATGGCGCCGATGAACAAGGCCGCCCCGATCATTTTCCAGAACGTGCTCGTCGAACGCAACCCCAACCCCTTAAAACTCGGATATTTCACCGTGCTCACCATCATCGCCGAAAGAAAAACCAGAACCGCGGCGATGACATAATTCCAGTCGCCGAGGCTTTTCGGGCCTTTCGGACTTTGATTGAAATGAATGATCAGAAGCGTTAGCGATGCCACCAGTCCGGCGGCAGAGGGGATGGGAAAACCCAGAAAATCTTTTCCGGCGCCGGGCAATTTCATGTCCGCGAGACAATTGAAACGCGCCAGCCGGAAGGCGCCGCACAACAAATAAATCGAGGCGATGAACCAACTGACCTGGTGGTATTGCCCAAAAACATCCGCCAGAACGACGCGCTGCACCAGAAAGGCCGGCGCCACGCCGAAGGAAACCAAATCGGCCAGCGAATCAAACTCTCGCCCAAAGGGGCTTTCCACGCCGCCCATCCTTGCCACGCGCCCGTCGAACAAATCAAAAATGCACGCCAGCAAAATAAACGCCAGCGCCAGTTTGATCTGCCCGAAATAGGTCTGGGGATCCTGAAACGCGGGGTCGGCGTCCACGATCTTGGTCAAGGCCACGAAACCGCAAAACAAGTTTCCGGCCGTCAGCAGATTCGGCAGAAAATATATTTTCAGCTTCTCATCCGGATTTTCCGGCGGCGGTTTTTGGGTTGGCTCGTTCATCTAATCGAATGAGGCGATGACCGTCTCGCCCCCCACGACCTTCTGGCCGATCGGCACCTTGATCTGCGCCCGCATCGGAAGGTAAATGTCCACGCGCGAACCAAATTGGATCAAACCGATCCGTTCCCCGCGCTGGATGGCATCGTTCTGGTCAATCCACGGGACGATCCGGCGGGCGATCAACCCGGCAATCAGGCGCACGCCCACTTTTTCGCCGAAAGGTTCCACCGAATCAATGCCGACGAGCACGTTCTCGTTGAACTGGGCGCTATCCATGCGCATGGCATTGAGATATTGGCCCGGTGAATGTTTGAAAAAAGAGATTTTTCCGGTCAGCGGCGCGTTTTGCACGTGAATGTCAAAAACCGACAGGAAAATGGAGATGCGCCTGCATTCGCCGCCCATAAAATCCTTCTCCACCGTGGTGTCAATCACATCCACCTTGCCATGCGCGGGCGCCACCACCAGATTCTTGCCGGTGGGTGTAAGCGGGTCCGGATCGCGGAAAAAATAGAAGGTAAAAACGACAAACAACAACCACAATCCGATCAGCACCCCGTAAAATTCCAGGATGAAATCGCCGATAACCCTCCCCAAAAAGGCGGCAATCAGCAGCGCGATGACGGCAGCGGCGGTGAGGCCGGCTAATTTAAATGCCGACATCATGGCTTTTCCAGAATGCTTCACCCCATCACGATAGAAATTTTTTGTCCTCCATGCAATTCGCCATTTTTTGGGAATGGTGCTGGTGATCTCATTTTCCCGTCACCAGCTCCACCTCGCCACCTTCAATTCCCCTGTGTCCATCGCGCGCTTCGCACAATGACTGCTCCTGGTTCCATAGAGCCTTCACATCGTCAGGGGGATGGTCGGGTGATTTGGCCCATGTAAAAACTTCGGTGAAATACGTTTTGTTCGCATCGTCCGTATTACGAACGACGACGTGCGGTTTGGCATAGACCAATTTGTCGCTCAGAACCCTCAACTCTCAACTTTCAACCTCAAACGGTTACTCACTGCTGCGGATAAACCAAAATCCGGTCGTGGACGAGGACGATCAAATCATTTTTCTTGCCGCCGGTCACGTTGGCCACCAGCGCCTCGCGCGGCTCGGGCACGGCATTGGAATCACCGCGGAACGTGTGCGCTTCAAAGACCTGCCAGCGTTCCCCGGGCACGAGTTTGTGGTTTTTGTCGAACTGGACAATGTCCAAATAATTTTTTGCCGTCTCCATGAACACCAAATCCTTGCGGCCATCGCCAGTCAAATCGCCCGCCACGAGATCGTTTAGATAGCCATCCTTGATGGGTGTGTCATAGCCGTCAAGCGTTTGAAATTTCCAGACATCCCCGCCCAGCGGCAGCCACGCCATGGTATTTTGGCCCAGAAAAGCGACGCTCTGCATGTTCTGGCCGCCCAATTCCACGGATTGCAGGCTGTTGAAACTTGAAACCGGCAGAGCCACGTTGCCCGTCACGCGCCAAACGCCATTGGTGTCCCGCTCGCACATCGTCAATTGATTATACTGGGCGTCCAACAGGAAAATCACCGGAATTTTGCCCTCGCCCGATTGCACCGCCGTGGCGCCGACAATGCTCGAGTCGCTCTGGTCGCCGTTGATCTGGTCTTGCACGTGAAAGACCCATTGATTGGTCCCGCCGGGTGACTTTTCCTGCCCAAGCACGACGGCGCGTATGAAATTCTTCTGCGGCAGCAGCAATTCCGGTTTGCCGTCGCCATTGACATCTGCCGAACAGAGCCAGGGCTGCTCGATTACGCCACCGGGCGGATCGACATCTTCCTCGTCAAAGCTGCCGTTGGATTTCTGCAGCAGCACCTTGATTTTTTCATAGGGGATCAACACGACCAAATCCGCCAGGCCGTCCCCGGTGACGTCCTGGATGGCCATCATGGCGGGGGCTCCCTTGAAACTGTCGCTCAATTTTTGAGTGCGTATCTTTCCCGCAGCCGTTTCCGTGACCAATGAACGCTGGCCGTCTTTGTCCACAATCACGCAAAGCGCCGGCTTGGCGCCGGGCTTCAGCGGTCCTACCGCCATCACCAGCGGCTTGCCGTCCAGGGGAATGAGCGTCGGAAAGGGCAGCCGTCCCTTCTTGTCAAATTCCGTCACCCCGACCGCGTTTTCACTTGCGCTCAACATGAAAATTTCGGGCTGGCCGTCGCCGTTCCAGTCCGCCGCGGCCAATTCACTCACACCGGCCAGGGTCGGAAATGTCTTGGGCGGCGCCAGGGAACCATCCGGCTGCTGCAAATAAACGGAAATCTCCCCGCTCTCCGGCTCGGCCACCAGCAGGTCCGGGCGCCCGTCGCCGTTCACGTCGGCCCACAGCTCCCCGCGATGCGCCGCGTCCGTCTTGTTCAAAGGCAAAACCTGGAATTGCCCCTTGGCAAATGGCCCCGACAAAGGCTCCGCCGGCTTTTTGATGAATTGCGAAACCTCGGCGCGGTCTGAGTTTTGATCAATGGTCACGATAAAGAGATTGGAATTGCCCTCCAAATTGTCCGCGATATAAGCGTGGATGGGTTGGGTTTTGAAATAGATTTCCGGCCCAAGCTGGCCCGAATCGTTTTGCAGCCGGAACCGGAACGGTGTCGGGCTGTCCCAATCGACCAACAGCAAATCATTTTTCCCGTCGCCATTGATATCAGCCATTTGGATCGCCTTGGGTGTGCCCGAATAGGGAATTTTTTGCGGCTCGGCAAATGTATGATCGGGTTTTTGCGCCCAAAAATAAAGCGAACCGTTGTCACCCAGCAACAGGATGTCCAGCAAACCGTCGCCATTCAGGTCGCCGACGGCCAGCGCGTTGGGGTCCATGCTTCCGTCGTCAATATGCCAGCGTTTGGGGTCGCTCCAGCCGTTGGTGCCCAGATTGCGGATGATCTCCAGGTCCTTGCCGTCGCCGTAAAAGATCAAGTCCGGTTTGCCGTGGCCGCTCAAATCCGTCACGGACAGCGAGGCGAGCCGCTCATCCGTGGTGATGGAATCAATGTGGAACCGCACCCGGGGGGAAGCTCATTCAACTCCATGCCCGCCGGAGCGGCGGGCGGGTTGGTTTTCCCCGTCTCATTGTACAGCAGGTCGATCTTGGACCGCTGATTGTTGGCCACGATGAGGTCGTTCAAGCCGTCACCCGTCAAATCCGCCGCATGGAGCAGGCTGATGCCTTCATCCACCGGATAAGTCTCATGCCCGGTGAAGGTGAAGATGTTCGTCACCGTTTGGGCCCGAATGGAGAAGGCCACACCCAGGGCCAATACCCCGAAAATCATTTTGAATCGCATAAACTTTCGTAACGTGCCAGTGAACGGCGCTTTTGACGAGTTTTTATTCGACACCAAACGGCGATTGGCGTTTGAATTTTTTCAAAAAATGGAGTGGTCGAATGTTCCCTCTCCATTGAAAAGCCCGGCGTGAACCAGCCGCATCGTGGCTTGGCATTCGAACAACAGTTGGTGTCCTCTTCCTGTCCCCTCTCCGCTCCCATTCTGATGGGAGGGGAGAGGGTTAGGGTGAGGTGAGGGTTCCCCCAAGGTTCCCTAGCCCTTCTTCGGCAATGCACTCGTCCCCGCATAGACGGCGTTCTTGCCCAGCAACTGCTCGATGCGCAGGAGCTGGTTGTATTTCGCCAGCCGGTCCGAGCGGCTCAAGGAACCTGTCTTGATCTGACCGCAATTCGTCGCCACCGCGATGTCCGCAATCGTCGAATCCTCCGTCTCGCCCGAGCGATGCGATATAACCGCGGTGTACTTGTTGAATTGAGCCAATTGCACACAGTCCAGCGTCTCGGTCAGCGAACCGATCTGGTTCACTTTCACAAGAATCGAGTTGGCTGTGCCGGTGTCGATCCCCTTCTTCAAAAATTTCACGTTCGTCACAAATACGTCGTCGCCCACCAGTTGTATCCGGTCGCCAATCTTGTCAGTGAGTTTCTTCCAGGTCGCCCAATCGCTTTCCCCGCAGCCGTCTTCAATCGAAACGATCGGGTATTTCGCGACCAGCTTCGCGTAAAAGCTCACCAGGTCGTCGCCGGTGATGGTCTCGCCGGTGGATTTCTTGAAGGTATATTTCGAATTGCCCGAATAAAACTCGGACGCCGCCGGGTCGAGCGTCAGGTAAATGTCTTTGCCCGGCTTGTAGCCGGCGTCTTTGATGGCCTGGATGATGGTCTCCAGCGCTTCTTCCACGCTGCCCAGTTTCGGCGCGAACCCGCCTTCGTCGCCGACGGCGGTGCTGCAGCCTTTTTTCTTTAGCACACTTTTCAGCGCGTGAAAGGTCTCGGTGATCGCGCGCAGCCCTTCGCTGAACGTCGGCAACCCGAGCGGCATGATCATGAACTCCTGGAAATCGATCGGCGCATCGGAATGCGCCCCGCCGTTGATGACGTTGGCCATCGGCACGGGCAACACCTTTGCGTTCGGGCCGCCCAGGTATTTGAACAGCGGCATGCCCATCGCCGCCGCCGCCGCCTTGGCATTCGCCAGCGAGACGGCCAGGATGGCGTTGGCCCCGAGCTTGGATTTTGTTTCCGTCCCATCAAGGTCGATCATCGCGCCATCGACGCTCAATTGGTCCAGCGCGTCCATTCCCCGGAGTTTGGGCAGGATTTTATCGGTGACGTTGGCGACGGCTTTGGTGACGCCTTTGCCCGAAAATCGTTTCTTGTCGCCGTCACGCAGTTCGATGGCTTCGTTTTCGCCGGTGCTGGCGCCGCTGGGCACCGCGGCCCGGCCCGCCGCGCCGCATTCGAGCGTCACATCCACTTCCACCGTCGGGTTCCCGCGCGAATCGAGGATTTCGCGCGCCAGAATAGTTTGAATTTTTGTCATAAAATCGAACGCCCATGATAAAACGCGGGGGCAACGAGTCAAGAGACGTGTTTTGCGATTCGCATTGCAACTTTGGTGTAGCGATTTATTTTGTCCGCGATGAATACCAACGGGACCTCAACCAACGAAGCGCCGGTATCGGATCGGATTCTGGATATTTGGAGCGGCCAGGACCAATTCATCCATATTGTCATCATTATCTGCCTGGCCTTCCTCGCGCACGTCATCGTTAAATTCATCCGGCAATACAGCGAATGGTTGATCACCCGAAGTCACGAGAAAAAACATCCGTTCGATTTTGTCACCCAGCAGCCCAAATTTATCACCCTCACGCGGTTGATTGTCAGCGCCGTCACTTTTGCGATTTATGCGGTGGCGATCCTTTTTGTCGTTTTGGTATTTGATCCGACAGGGACCTCAAACACGTTCAAGACATATCTCACCAGCGCGGCGGTCCTCGGCCTGGCGTTGAGCTTCGGTTTGCAGGGCCTCGTCCAGGACGTCGTCACTTGCGTCACCATCATCCTCTCGGATGCCATGGACGTGGGCGACACCGTGGACCTGATGAACGGCGTCATCGGGCGCGTCGAACGCGTCGGCTTGCGCTTCACCAAGGTCATCAATTTTTACAACCAGGAAATCTTTGTTCCCAATCGCAGTATCAACAATGTGAGCCGCTTTCCCCATGGCGGCGTTTTCGCCTATGCTGACGTCCAAATCCCCGCCAAGGCCGACCAGCAGGCCATTGCGGAGACCATCCAAAAGGTGTCCAAAGGGGTCGCCACGCAGTTCAATGCCATCATCCTGGGTGAGCCGGCCTTCAGCCGGCTCGAATCCACGCCCGGCGGCTGGAGCTATATCCGCGTGCGCTTCAACATCTGGCCCGGCCAGAATAGCTTGATCGAAACCACCTTCCGTTCCCAAATGGTCAGCGCCATCAAAACCTTTGCGCCGGATTACGCCGATTGGCAGGTCGTGGTGACCTATCGGGCGATGGCTGCAGTCAGTGGTTAGGCGTGTCTAATAAATCGCGTTCGGTGTCCACCCTTCAGGGTGCCGGACTAGCGCAACACGCTAAAGCGTGGACACCAAACGGCTACATCTTTGTTGGAAATGATTTCAAAAAATTTCTCTGACACGCTCTTTAGATTTTGTTTGTGATTTGCCCTGTGGGAGAGTAGGAATGGGGCATTCAGTTATGCCCATTGGACCCATTAGCGATTCGCACCGTCAAATCAGCGTCGTCGAGCCGCTGAGTCCGGCCTTCGAGCGCGTCAAGCAAATGCTCTTCCAGCCGTTCGACATCGGCAAATGGTTTGTCATCGGGTTTTGCGCGTGGCTCGCCCAACTCGGTGAATCGGGTGGCAGCGCGAATTTCAACGGAAATAATTTTAACGGGAATCATAATAACGTTTCCGCCGACAGTTTCCGGCATGGATATGAACAGGTGCGCGAATTCATCACGGCTAATCTGTATTGGCTCCTCCCGCTGGTGATTTTTTGCGTTCTATTGGGATTGGCGTTCTGGGTTTTGCTCTTATGGCTGAACAGCCGCGGCAAATTCATGTTCCTCCATTGCGTCGCCCTCAACCAGGCCGAAGTCGCCGGGCCGTGGAATCAGTACGCCGCCCAGGGCAACAGCCTCTTCTGGTTCAAGTTCGTACTGGGTTTGGTCGGAATGGTCCTGATGTTCCCCATCCTGGGCATCATTGCTGTGCTCATCCTCAAAATGCTCCTTCTGGGCGCGCCAGTCGTGGGTGCCATTCTCTTATCGGTGGCGCTTTTCTTCATTCTTCTGTTGGTAGGGATAGTTTTTGCGCTCATCCACAAATTCACCGTCGATTTCGTCGTGCCCATCATGTATCTGCGCGGCGCTACTTGCCTGCAGGCCTGGAGAGAATTCTGGAAAATGCTCTCCGAACATCCCGGCCTTTTCACCCTCTACATCCTGTTCCAATTCGTAATCGGCATGGCCATCGCCGCCATCTTGGTGGGTGCCATTCTCCTGACCTGCTGCGTCGCTTTCTGTGTGATGATCCTTCCCTACATCGGCACGGTCCTGCTCCTGCCGGTGTTTGTCTTTAAGCGCTCCTTCTCGCTCTATTTCCTGCGCCAATTCGGGCCTGAATATGATGTCTTTCCTGCCACTCCGCCGCCCGCCCCCGCCCCCTCCGGCCTGCAGCCGCTCCCCGGCGCCTCTTGACGTACACACACCGTAATGCAGGATGCATTTGTAAATTTGAGCTCCGTAGGTGCGTTGCTGCGGACAGGAATGTCCGCGCTCCGCCGTGCTGGTCATAATCGGCGCGCGGACTCTCTAGTCCGCAGCAGCTTCCCGAATGTTCCCGGGGCCGCAATTTCCGAACGCCAGCACAGAATGGATTCGTCACCCGTTTCTTGAGAGCGGCATCTTCTGTCTCTGAAGTTGCTGTACCTGAATAAGTTTTTATTGATACGGTATAGAGGACAAATCCATATTCCTTCCGGTGACAGGATCCTGCGGCACCGCCTTCAGATAATCCGGCGCCAAATCAACGGCGCTTGCCGGCGGTTTGCCTTTGTCCAATTCATAAGCTCTGGCAGCAAGTTCAATCATCAATTGCCGTTGTTTTTGTTCCGCTGCGACGTACTTTCTTTCGCCGGATTGAAATGCTGCCGACAGGATACGCCGATCAAGAATTCGGGCCAGTTCATATCCAAGCCCCGAGAACGTGCGCCTTGACCAAACCTGCTCCTGCAGGACCACGTCGTCCCAGGTCTGGCGCTGCGCGTCGAGGGTCTCCAATTCCGCGGCAGCCTGGCGGCAGGACGGCGAATCAAGCTGGGGGACAATTTTTTGCAAATGCGCGGTCCCCACCTGGTCAAGGGCGATGCCGACCAGTTCATCGATCAATGCGCCGCCGCGGGAGGAATCATCTCCAAGATGAATGACATCCAGATATGAATGGGCCGCATCATTGGTGCGATTTTGCAGTTCCGCCAGCCGGCCTTCGGCAACGAAGGCCAGTCCCAACATTTTCAGCCCGGCAAGGTCGTCGAGGTGGACTTCGATATAGTTCGTGGAAAATTGCATGGGAACGGCGCACGGATTGCTCATTCCTGCTCGCGCTAGGGCCATTGCCGCCGCATTTTGCGAGACCAATCGGCTCAACTGCTGTTGATCCAATTTATCGATATCAGAAGTATTGCTGGAGACCATCCCCCCCGCCTTCACCAGATCCTGGTACCCATTCTGAACGGGCAAGGGCGGCAAAGACGGCACCTCTTCGGAGAGAAAAATGAAAGCGGCTACGAACATCGCGGCGGGGAAAAATAAAACGAGCCCCAACACAAGCCGGTTGCGGACTTTCTGTTGCATGAGAACTCAGCTTGGTGAAAACACCGCCGCCGTCAATGTTTTTTATGAAATCTAAGTCTCTATTTTGGCATCGGCGATCCCGTCAACAAATTGCCTCACGATCGGATCGGTGCAATTGAAAATCTGCTCCGGCGAGCCGTTCGCATGCACCTTTCCGCGATGCAACATGATCACATGCTGCCCCACCCGTCTCGCGGTCCGCATATCATGCGTCACCACCACCGTCGTCACCTTCAAATGATCGCGCACCCGCAGCATCAGATTATCAATGTTGTCCGAAACAATCGGGTCCAGGCCCGTCGTCGGCTCGTCATAAAGCACGATTTGCGGTTCATAAATGATCGCCCGGGCCAGTCCCACGCGCTTTCTCATGCCGCCGGACAGTTCCGCCGGGTTTTTATTCTCTGTTCCCGGCAAATCCACCACTTCCAGCGCGTGCGCCACTCGTTTGGCGATCTCCGCCTCCCCCATCAGCCGGTTTCGCCGGAGCGCGAACCCGACGTTTTCCGCCACCGTCATCGAATCGAACAACGCTGAACTTTGGAAAACCATCCCGAATTTCAGGCGCACGCGGAACAATTGGCGCTCGTTCATCCGCACAATATTTTCGCCGTCGATCAAGACCTCGCCCGCATCCGGCTTCATCAATCCGATGATGTTCTTGAGCAAAACGCTCTTCCCGCAGCCGCTGCGCCCGATGATGGCCACGGACTCGCCGCGCTCGATCCGGAAACTGATGCCATCGAGGACCGTCTGGGCGCCAAAACTTTTTCGCAAATCACGGACTTCAATCATATTATAATTGCCCGATCAGCTTGCCCAGCACCAGGGTCAGGAAAAAATTTGTGATCAAAATCGTGATCGAAGCATACACCACGGCTTCGGTGGTCGCCCGCCCCACCCCTTCGGCGCCCAGGCCGCAGCTCAAGCCCTTGTAACAGCCAATCAGCGCAATGATGCCGCCGTAGATGAACGCCTTCACCAGCCCGATCACCACGTCGACGTCATGCGTGAAATGCAGCATGTTGTACCAGGAATAAACCGGGTCAATCCCCAGCAGATAGACCCCCACCAGATAACTGCTCGCGATTCCCAGGCTGATGGATTCAAGCGTCAGGATGGGCAGCGCGATATGCCCCGCCGCAATCCGCGGCACCACCAGATAATCCACCGGATGCGTCGCCAGGGTGCGCAGCGCGTCGATCTGCTCCGTCACGCGCATCGTGCCGATCTCGGCCGCGATGGCCGCGCCGACCCGCCCGGCCACCATCAACGCCGTGAGCACCGGCCCCAACTCGTCGCACAAAGACACGCTCACCACGGCCAGCGACGCCGTGTCCATCTTGACCTTATGAAATTGGAAATACGTTTGCGCGCCGAGCACCATGCCCGTGAAGGCCCCCGTCACCAGCACCACGAGCTGCGATTTGACGCCGATGAAATAAATCTGGTACAACAAGTCGCGCCACGCGACCTTGAGCTTGAAGAGCGAGGCCAGCGCATCACGGGCGAGAAAGGTGATCTGCCCAAGACCGGCAAGATTGTCATTGATGCGTTTGCTCGCAAATAAGTTCATCGTCGCTGGCCAAGTTAAACTTTGGCAGGCAATTTGGCCAGCGCGGTTTAGTGTAGGGCAGGCGTCCCGCCTGCCGATGGAAGCGGCTTCCAGCCGCAAGTCCCCTGGCAACGATTGGCGAACTAAAAATCGCAAAAATGAGCAACGAATCAACGGCTCTCATTAACACCCGGCTTCAGCCGGGTGTGCGGCCCGCTCCCATTATCAGCCGTTTCAACGGCTTACCGGGTGCGGGGAGAAACCGTTCTTTTCCTGTCCTGCCCGCCCATAGCACTGCGACGGCGGCCCTGCCGCGCCGTAGCCGGGCGAAGGCGGGTTCCCTCTCCCTGGAAAAGCCCGGCAGGGCGAAAGACCATAGCCCACCGATTCATCGGTGGGTTTGCGATTCATTACAGACAGAGTCCGTAAGGACGGCAGAACCGCCTCCGTCCTATCTGTCCCATCCGTCTCTCACGTAAAGATGAAAAAATACTGGCATGTCATCGGCATCGGGCTGCAAAACAACCTGACGTATCGCTTCAATTATTTGACGCGGACGCTCTTCAGTTTTATCCCCCTCTTCGCCATGCTCTCCCTCTGGCAGAAGATTTACTCCGGCAACAACACGCCGCATGGCGGCTGGACCAAAGCCGACATGATTTTTTATTACCTGCTCGTCGCGGTCATGGACATCTTCACCGCTGTCAACGAAGACGATTGGCAGATCGCCGCCGACATCCGCGAGGGCGCCATCAGCCAATTCCTCCTCAAACCCATCGATTACCTGTGGTACCGACTCTGCCTGTTCTTTTCCGGACGGATGGCCTTCATCATGATGGCCGCCGTGCCCCTGGCGCTGTTCATTTTCTGTTTCCGGGGCTATGTCGTCCTGCCTGCCAATGGAATCGCCGTCCTGGTTTTCCCCATCTCGATGTTTCTCACCGCGCTGCTGCAATTCTTCATCTCGTATGCCATGGCGATGCTCGCGTTTTGGCTCTTGGAAATTTCCACGTTCATTTTCATCCTGTTCGCCTTTGAATACATCGCCAGCGGACACCTGTTTCCGCTCGACCTGCTTCCCTCCTCATTTGAGCACGCCGGCGTCTCGACGGCGGCGGCGCAGGGATTTTATAATTTTTTGATGCTGACCCCCTTTCCCTACCAGCTTTATTTTCCCGTAAGCGTTTACATGGGAAAAATCAGCGGACCGGCTTTATGGAGTGGGCTGCTGACCCAAATAGTCTGGGTCATGATCGCCTATTTCTTCGCCCGTTTCATGTGGCAACGCGGCGTGAAACGCTATTCCGCCTTCGGCGGATAAGATTTCGGTGAAACGGCGATAGTCTGTATCATTCAACCTGCTAATTCTCGGCTCCTTTATAAGACCTGGGATCATCTATTGATGGCTTGCTCCAACAGCGCCTTTTTTTCCTGATCTTCCTTTATTTGTCGGTCCAAAACTCCAATTGAACGTTTGTATAAAATTTGGAGTTGTTCGTCGAGCGGTTTCCCGGCGATAGAAACCGTATCAAAAGATTCAGTCGGCATATCGTCTAAACTAAGTCCAAGCGGAATCACACGATAGGTTTCAACGGCATAATAAGAGCCGAAATCAAGATCGGCTAAAAGCAAATAATCCTCGTTCTGCCTTAATGGAAACTCAGTGTAAAGGAATGCAGGTCCCAAACTATTTGTGCCTTTAAGAATGGCAGTAACCTTTATTTGAACTTTTACCAATTTATCATGGACAGTTTGTTGTGGCGTCTCAGAACAACGTGCGATGATAATATCTTTCGACTCATTTACCGTCCAATCCCATCCTTGGAAAGGAGTAGTCATAATAGCGATCGCAATGGTTGCAGTTGATATAATAAGAATAGCAATAAGCTTTGTTTTCATGAAGGGGTCCTAGAATTGTGACAGTTTTTCAATTTACAACGCTCTCTTTCGTCTCCACCGGGAGCAATCTGCCGGGGTCGGTCCCGAGTATTGACACAAAGTTGAATTCATTTTGATTTTCAACAGCTTTCCCGTTTTTCTTCGATTCGGTATATCCCGTTAACCCTATCTTTGCAATGCTTTCCGCTTCTGCCTTCCGGTGCCATCTTCCACCCTCCATTCTCCATCTTCGATTTTTCCGATTTTGTTTCCGGGCAACATTACGTTTCTCCCATTTCATGCTTTAATCGCCCCATGCGCGGTGTGTCAAAACATGTTCGTAGCAGCCGAGGTAACGAGGCTCTAACTTTTTTCTTCGCGTTCCCCCTCTGTTCCCCCCGTTTCCTCCTGTTCAAATTGCACGATCTTGCGCGATCTTGCGCGATCTTGCGTTTACTTAAACGCAACAACAAAACCATGCGACGCGAATTGACGCGAATTAACGCTCATGCTCTCAACCCCCAACTCAAATTCCTCTCAACTAATTCGTCCAGGTTCAGTTTTTGGGAAACGGCAACTCCACCGTGATGGTCGTGCCGGAACCCGGATGGCTTTGGATGCGGCAATCTCCGCCAATCTCCGCCAATCGCTGGCGCATGTTGCGCAAACCATTGGCCCAGGGATCACCGTCCGCGCGGTCGAAACCGCAGCCGTTGTCCTCCACCCCGATCGTCAGGCCGCGTTCATCGGCATTGACCCGGAGCCAGACGGTGGTGGCGCGGGCGTGCTTGACGATATTTTGCAGCGTCTCCTTGACGACGAGGAAGAGATTGTGCCGCACATTGGCCGGGACTTCTCGGGCCGGCAAATGCTCCGGCACATCCAGGAGACAACGGATGCCGGCATCGCGCAAATAACCCGTGGCGAATTGTCCCGTGTAATCGACGAGATGCGTCAGGGTATCGTTCCGCGGATTCACCGCCCAAACGATTTCATCCAGCGACTTGACGGCCTCGCGCGCTGTGCCGGACATTTTCTCGATGCGTTCGGCGGTCTTTTCTTTTTTGGCGAGGTCGCCGAGCACGGCGATGAGAGTCAGGCTGGCGCCGAGGTCATCGTGGATGTCCTTGGCGATGCGCGAGCGTTCCAATTCCACAGCTTTGTGCCGTTCCAACTGTTCCATTCGCAAGCGCAACTTGCGGGTGGCGATTTGCCGGACCGTTCCCGCCACGATGCCCAAAATCACCAGGACGGCGAACGATTGGAACCACCAAGTCTGATAAAAATGCGGCAGAATGTCCAGGGCCAGGACCGCACCGGTCCGGTTCCAAACACCATCGCTGTTGCAGGCGAGCACGTGAAAGTGATAATGGCCCGGCGGAAGAAAACTGTATTGCGCAAACCGCTGCGTCCCCGCCTCAATCCATGCGGCGCTGACGTCTTCCAGGCGGTAGCGGAACTGCACACGTTCGGGCGAAACCAAACTCAATCCGGTATAGTGGATCTCCACAAGATGTTTCCCCGGCGGAACTTCAAGCGCCGGCGGATTCTCGCCCTCGGAATGATTGGTCTGGATTTGGCCATCGACCAACACTTCCTCAATGACGACAGGCGGAGGGGTCAAATTGGGATGGACTTCTTCCGGCTGGATCCAAGCCGCTCCGCGGTCGGTGGTGAACCACAGCCTGCCGTCGGTGTCGCGCCATGCCGAGGGTTGAAAGCCGCCGGAACATTCCAGAGAGGGCAAGCCATCCGAGCGGCCATAGGCAACGCAGGTCACAAATATATTCTTCCCCGACGCGACATCATCCAAAGCCGATTTGGCCACGCGGAAGACCCCTTGATGCGAGCCGATCCAAAGATTGCCGCGCCCATCATCCAGGATTTGGCAGATGACATTATCGGGCAGGCCCTGCGCTTTGCCGTAGCGCGTGAATTTGCCGTCGCGGAAACGGAGCAAGCCGCCCCTGAACGTGCCCGCCCAGACCGTTCCGTCGTCATCCGCCAATACCGACCATACGGCGTCCGCCTCCTGGTCGCCGCCGGGATCGAGAACCGTGGCCGTGTCGTTGACAATGTGATAAAGGTCCCCGTTGCCCGAGCCTGCCCACAATGTTCCCGCGCTATCCTCCGCCAAAGCCCGCACGGAATGCCGCTCCATTCCCTTGAAAAACTGGATTTGCTCCGGCCCACCGTCGGTAAAGTAAAGGCCGCTGGTGGTCCCCACCCAAACCCTGCCATTGCGCGCGGTGAGAATGGCCTTGACCCGGTGAATCAGGGGTTGCACGAGTTCGAACCGGTTGCCCGCGCGGACGTACAAATTATCATCGCTGCCGCTGACCCAGAGCCGCCCCGCGTTATCCGGGCAGACACAGTTGGCCGCTCCCGACGCGGTCTGATCGGGCGCGGTAAGATTCGTGAATGTCCCATTGTCCAATCGGTCCAGTCCTCCATTCATCAGCCCGATCCAAATGGCTCCTTGCGCGTCCTGGGAGACGGACTCGGCGGCTTTCTGGTCATCGGGATTTGCGGTATGAAATTGCGCCTCGCGGAGGCGGACCAGGCCGCCGGCATCCAGGCCCATCCATAAATCGCCTTCGCGATCATCGAAGCCGCAATAAACTTGCGCGTCGGGAAAATCGTCGGCTGCGGTCAGCGGGTGAACATCGCCAACGGCGAGCACGTGGACCAGCCCGCGCGAATGATTATAAAACCACATTCCACCCTGATGATCTTGCTGCATTCCCACCGGGTCGGAAGTGTCGGCAAAAAAATATCGCGTGGGGTCCGGGGCCAGGATCCACCGACGGCCCGCAGCCTCACATACGCATCCATTGGCGACGGCCCAAATATGGCCATCCGGCATTACGGAAAGAGCCGTGATCCGCGGACGCAAGTCGGAATTGGTCGGGGTGGCGTCCTGGAATTTATGATCATCCCAAAACGCTAATCCGTTGCCGGTTCCCACCCATAACCGTCCGTTGGTATCGGCAGTAAGGCAGAGGACATTTGTGCCGGCCAGGGGGTCGGTGTCGGGCATCGGCGTGAATTTCCCGGCGGTGACTTGCCAAAGATGGCCGTCCACGTCGCGGTACCAAAGGGTCCCATGTCCATCTTCACAACAAAGCGCACCCAAACCCCGATGCGGCCCAGTCACTTCCTCCCAACCTTGTTCGGGTGGCGACGACAGGGTTTTACTGAGCAGAGCGCCCCGGCTCGTCAAAAACACGATCTCATCGGGTGACGAGGAC
This sequence comes from uncultured Verrucomicrobiae bacterium, assembly GCA_963797825.1. Classification (GTDB taxonomy): domain Bacteria; phylum Verrucomicrobiota; class Verrucomicrobiia; order Limisphaerales; family UBA11358; genus UBA11358. Next base: position 23,847 of record CAWCRR010000054.1, on the reverse strand, counting down.
ACGAGGGTCATTTCTCCTTCGGCGAGGTGAGTGTTGCGGCGTTCCAGGACAAATTGCCCCTGGCGGTAGGTGGTAAGCGAGCCGTCGTAGGTGTTGATCCAGAGGGTGCCCTGGCTGTCCACGTAGAGATGGCGGACATGGGCGTGGAGCAATGCGGGGGTATTGGCCGGGTCAAAGGTCACAAAGCGCACGCCGTCAAAACGGACCAGGCCGTTAAAAGTCCCGATCCAGAGATAACCGTCGGGCGTCTGGGTGATGGCCGTCACGGAATTGTCCGGCAACCCTTTTTCAGAAGTCCAGACATCGGTAAGATAATCCCTGGCGGCATCGGCGGCGTCCGCCTTCAGATGTGCCAGGCAAATAAAAAGACCGAGCGAAACCGCCCTAATCGCAAACCGGATGAATAGACTTGCCGGGCGCATAAAGCCGTAATCTCATTGAAAGTGCGCAAAATCTCGCGCGATTTTGTTATCCTCGAATGCTAACCGACTATCCCGGCACGGCCAAATGAAAATGTTGTTCAGGGCCTGAATGTGTACGGGCCGGGTTTGGGGGGAAGCATCCGCGTGACAAGTTTCGCGGCGCGGCTGGCGGCGGAAGAAATGTAAAAATCCGGATACGCTCCATCAGTCATTAACTTTCTTCCCATTAATGCGGCGGTTGCAGCGCCCACTGCAAGTTCAACTGAGGGGTCACATCGACCAGTTTCTGAAATTCCAGCGGTTTGATAATGCAGGCATCGGCCCCCAACCGTTTGCAGGTTGCGATCTCACTGTCTTCCGGAGAGGCGCACAGGGTGACGACGGGTATGGAACGGAGCCGTGGGTCTTTGCGAATCCGTTGCAGGACTTCCAGGCCGCTGAGACGCGGGAGATCCAGGTCCAGCAAAACAACGGTTGGGTGGCCGTCCGGTTTGCGCTGGGCGAACCGGCCGAGCAATGGAGAAAATCCAGCACACTCGCCCCATCATGGACCACGGAGATGCGATTGGTGATCCTGGCGAGCTTGAAGGACTGCATGGCCACCATCACCTCGTCCGTCTCATCTTCCACGTAGAGGATGTCCACTACTTTATCAATCGAGCCCGGCGCGGGGGCATCGTAGGAAAAAATCGCCGGCAGCGAGGCCCCCAGGGCGTGGGCCAGACGTTCAATGCTCTGGAGCGAGACGTTTCGAGCGCCTCGTTCGACATCGGAAATATAAGTCCGATGCAACATCGCTCGTTCGGCAAGCTCCTCTTGCGAAATTCCGATTCGTTTTCGCCAATTTCGAACAGACGCCCCAAACGATTTTTTTACATTGGCATCTCGCACAACACGTTGTCTCACAATTTGAAAGCGAGCATAACAATCCCCGCAACAGACTATGAGTGACCTCCATCTTCATTAATATAGGACGATTTTTGAAATGTGCAAAATTAGATTTCAGCGGGGGAGCACGCCCCTCCGCGTGCTACATTGTGCGAGACGATTCGATCCCCATCAAACTCCGCCGTTTGGACTTATGCCTTCCATCTGGGCGCGGATCGTGTGCGCCAGCCGGTCGGCTTGATAGGGCTTGGCCAGAAAATTGATGCCTTCCTGCAACACGAAATCCCTGCCCCCGACTTCGGCGGTGTAGCCGCTTGTGTAAATAATTTTCAATTTCGGGTTCTCCTTCAACAACTCTTCGCCCAGTTCTTTTCCGTTCATTCCGCCCGGCATGACCAGGTCGGTCAATACCAAATGGATGTCATTTCGGTTTTGCTTCCAAATTTTCAACGCCTCGACTCCGTTGACCGCATCGAGCACGCGATAACCGAGCTTCACAAGGATGTTGCGCACGGAAGCGCACACAAAGGTATCGTCTTCAACCAGGAGGATCGTTTCACTGCCGCCCGGCAGGGTTGCCATCGAGAGCCGATTGGGCTTTTGTTCGGACATTTTTGTCAGGCGCGGGAGATAAATGCGGAAGGTTGTCCCCTGTCCAACCTCACTATAGACATTGATCCAGCCTTGATGCTGCTGGACGATGCCGAAGACGGTGGCCAGTCCCAACCCCGTTCCTTTGCCAACTTCCTTGGTGGTAAAAAAAGGCTCGAAAATTCGCGGGAGATTTTCAGGGGGAATGCCGCAGCCGGAATCGCTAACGCTCAAGCAGACAAAGGAACCGGGTTTGATCCTGGCGGACTGCGCGGCGGTCTGTTCGTCAAACTCAGCGGCGGCAGTTTCAATGACCAACTGTCCGCCCTTGGGCATCGCATCGCGGGCGTTGATGGCGAGGTTGATCAACACCTGGTCCATCATGCCCGGGTCGGCGTGGACGTGCATCGGTTGCATGGCGAATTTGAACTGCAAATGGACGTCCTCGCCCAGGGTGCGCCGCAGCAATTTCGACATGTTGTTGAGGGACTCGTTCAGGTCCAAATCCTGTTGTTGGATGTTTTCGTTGCGGCTGAACATCAGCAACTGGCGGGTGAGCGCGGTGGCGCGCTGGGTGGCGGCGGCAATTTCCCGGGCAGACTCCCGAAGGGCCGCCGGCGAATGATCTTCGCTGACCTTCAAAAGATCAGCCTGCATCTGGATCACCGCAAGGATGTTGTTGAAATCGTGCGCCACCCCGCCCGCCAGCCGGCCTACCGCCTCCAGTTTTTGGGACTGGCGGAACTGCGCCTCGAGTTTTTTGTTCTCGGTGATGTCAATGATGATTCCCTGGCTGCCCACAATTTTCCCGTCGGGTTCAAGGATCGGGGATTTGATGACGTAAAAATGCTGCTCGTTGCCATCGGGACCCACCTCGTTCTCCTCCACTTCGATGCGCTGGCCGGTTTGCATGATCTGTTGATGGTGGTCCGTACCCTCTGCCGCCAATTGTTGGATCTGGCCCGCGCGGGCGCCTTTTACCGCCAGTTCAACGGCTGCCACCTCCCGCGGCAGTTTGCCCACAAACCATTCCGCCTTCACCCCTTTGAGCCGGCAAAACCAGGGGTTGACGAACACATAGCGGCCTTCGACATCTTTGCGAAAGACACCCACCGGCAGTTGGTCCACCAGGGTATGATAGAGCGCCTGGGATTCACGCAACGCCGCGGTCCGCTCCGATATGCGTTGTTCCAGATCGACGTTGACGTAAGTGATCTTTCCCTGCGGGTCCGTGATGGCGACGATGGCGTGCTCATCCAGCGCAGCCTTCAAGTCGCCAATTTCTTTAAGTGAGGCGCTTAATTGTTGTTCAACCGTCATAAAGCCCGTTTCTGGTCATTGATTTGGTGATCATATCTATCATCGAATAAAAGCTCATGAATGCAAGTTGTTTGTTACCAACATCCTCAAACCGAAGCGTCGGGCGACCGATTGTGCCATTTTCAAGATAGGTTGGGTGTTTATTTGCGCAAAATCAGATTTACATCGGTCGCGGATGAAATATATTTAGGTCTTTCGTGCCGATGTGGCGGAACTGGCAGACGCGCTAGACTCAAAATCTAGTGACCTTACGGTCGTGTGGGTTCGACCCCCTCCGTCGGCACCATCAACTAAGGCGCCGATTTTGCCGCGCGCAATAGGCAGACAATCGGGCTTTCGGGATTCTAAAATAATGAAACGTCCATTCGTTGCCGTCGTTTCGTTCTACATGCTGGGATTGCTGCTCGGGGAATTTTTTCATCCACCGATCACCGCCCTTTTTGCTTCTTCATTTGTCGTCCTCGTCTCGACTTTGGCCCTGGGAAAGCTTCGCCCGGTTCTGTTCCCGCTGCTCCTGGCACTGGTTGGCTGGACAAATCTTGCGGTTCACGAAGCCGCCATTTCACCAAACGATTTGCGCCGTTTGATCGGCGGCCAGGCCGAGTTCGTTTCCGTCCGGGGAACCCTGGCGCGCATGCCACAAATAAAAATCGGCGGGCGAAACGATGCCGAACATTCCCTCACGCAAATCCGCGTCACTGAAATCACCGGCGCTGACGGCTGGCAGCCTGCCTTTGGAAAAATCGTAGTTTCCACACCGTCAGCACTCACAAATTTTTTCACGGCGCAATCGGTGGAGATCTCCGGTGTCATTTCCAGGCCACCTCCGGCAGTGGCTGAAGGTCTTTTTGATTACCGCAATTACCTCGCCACGCGCGGGATTTTTTACGAGCTCAAAGCGGGCTCAACCGATCATTGGCAACAGCGCGAACCCATATTGGCGCAGCCGCCCCTGACCGACCGCTTCCTGAATGGTTCAAAAAGCATTCTCGCGCTCGGTCTGCCCAACGATGAAACTTTGCATCTGCTTTGGGCCATGACCCTTGGGTGGCGTACGGCCTTTACCGGCGACGTGGGCGACCCTTTCCTCCGCGCCGGCACCATGCATCTGTTCGCAATCGATGGCCTGCGCATCGCGCTTTTGTCCGGCATGATCGTCACCCTCCTAAGAATGGTGCGCCTCTCGCGCGCATGGTGCGGCGCGATTGCCATTCCCGTGATCTGGTTCTATACCGCCGCGACCGGCTGGGAATCCTCCGCCGTCCGCGCCTCGGTGATGATGACCATCGTGCTGGGCGGTTGGGCGCTCAAACGTCCGTCGGACCTGGTCAATTCACTCGCCGCCGCGGCCTTTCTGATTCTGTTATGGGAACCGCGCCAGCTTTTTGAGGCGAGTTTTCAGCTCTCCTTTTTCGTCATGCTCACCATCGGGTTGCTTCTGCCGAAAATGAATCATTACACGGATTCGCTCATCCAATCAGACCCGCTCCTGCCGGAAATGCTCGTCCCCAAATGGCGACGAGCGCTCTTGCACTTCCTGCGACTGCTGGCGCGTTACTTTTCCCTGTCGCTGGCGGCCTGGATCGGTTCCATCCCATTGAGCGCGCTTTATTTCCATCTGTTCAGCCCGATTTCGCCGCTGGCGAATCTTATCGCCGTTCCGCTCGGCACTTTCGCCATCATGGCCAATCTCGGCGCGCTCATCTGCGGAACCTGGCTGCCATTCCTGACCGTCCTGTTCAACAATGCCGCCTGGTTCTTTATGTCCGCCATGACTTGGGTGAGCGTGGAATTCACCCGGATTCCTGGCTCCTATTTTTATGTCCCGTCGCCATCGTGGATTTCCATCGGAATCTATTATGCCATTGTCATTCTGGCTTTGAGCGGGTGGATAACAACGAAACGACGGCAAATTTTCGCTGCGGCAATCTTCGTTTTGATCGGCGCGGTTTGCCTGTGGCGATGGGAAGTTTCGCGCAATGAAACGGAAATCACCATCTTGCCATTGGATGGCGGCCATGCGGTTTATGTGGATGGTGGAGTGCCGGAAAAGAACTGGTTGATCGATTGCGGCAGCGCAGATGCCGTGGCTTTCACGCTCAAAGATTTCCTGCGATCCCATGGCGTGAGCCGGATCCATCGCCTCGCCCTGACGGACGGCATCTCGCGCAACTGCGGCGGGGCCACATCCCTGCAACAAATTTTTGGCGTGGATGAACTCTGGACCAGCCCGGCGCATTTCCGTTCCAAAATTTACAATCAGGTTGTTTCAGAATTTCATCCTCCTTTATCAACGCACAAAGTTTTTGATTCCGGCACAAACGATGGCAACTGCCGCATCCTATGGCCCACACGGGCCAGCGCATTTTCCCGGGCGGATGACGGCGCGCTTGTTCTCATGGAGAATTTTCCGAAGGCAAAGATTCTCCTGCTCTCAGATTTGGGACAGCTTGGCCAAAACGGATTGCTGGCAACGACCAACGACCTTCATGCGGACATCGTAGTGACCGGTCTCCCCGACCAGGGCGAACCGCTTTCGGATGCGTTGCTCGATGCCATCCAGCCCAAAGTCATCGTGATCGTCGATTCGGAGACGCAGTTCGCCAAACATGTCAGCCCTTACTTGCGCGACCGATTGGCGGAACGGAATGTTCCAGTGATCTACACGCGCAATGCAGGTGCGGCAAAAATTGTTGTGCGCGATAAAGGATGGGAATTGCAGACGATGGATGGGCAGAAATTCACTTCCGCCGCTTGGTCAAACTGACGGAAACATGCCCGCGTGTTACGGCGCTGACAAGATGCGATAAAAGCGCTGGATATTGGTCGCGTTGGTGTCCGTGAGGAAGAAGGGACCATTCGGCGCATTGGTTTGCAGGATCGAAGTCCAGTTGTTCAAGAGAAGATTCGTGGTCATCTGCAACGTGAAACTCTGCCCGAGCGTTCCATCCAGTTGAATCTGGAATTTGCCCCCGGCGGAAAATTTGACGGTGCCCAGCACGGGTTGTCCCGACCCTGAAATTGTCAACGACAACGCCTTCGTCGCCGTGTTGCCGTTTTGGTCGCTGACCTGCATGGTGAAGTTGCTCGTCCCGGAACCCGTCGGCGTCCCGGTGATGAATCCGCCGGATTGCAAAGTCAAACCGGCGGGGAACGAACCCGAAGACAGCGACCAATTGTAGTCGCCGGGTTGCGGAGGGAAACCCCCATCCGCGTTCAACTGCTGGTCGTAAACCGTGCCGACCACCCCATTGGACAGCGAGGTGGTCGTTACCTGCAGCAAGCCGCCGGAGTTGATGTTGGTTTGTACGGTGAAGTTGGCCACGCCATTGCTGTTGGAGATGGTGACAGTTTGCGAGTTGGGACATTGATAATTGCTGCTTAAAGAGTCATTGCCGCCGCCCTGGCAACTGTCATTGACGCTGACCGTCCATGATCCGTTGGCGACATTCATGGAATAGTTGCCATTGTTATCCGTGTCCACATTGCCCTGGCTGTAGTTCACACTGTTGATGACGGCAGTGGCATATACGCCCACGCCGACGATGGCATTGCCGAAATTATCCTGCACACGGCCGGTGAGGTAATTGGTCGCCAGCAACGCCGTGAAATTCACCTGCACCGCCTGTCCGGCAACCAGGTTGGTGCCGCCATCTTCACCGAACTGCGCTTGTGAATAGACGTAATCGGAGTTGGCGGGAGATTGTTGAGTGTCAGTGTCGATCTGCCAGGTTTCGCCTGCCAGCGCCCCGGAGTAATAGTCGCCGTTGGTATCCGTGTTGACATCTGACTCATACAGGTTGTTATTATCGCTGGCATAAATGCCTACGCCCGCCAAGGGGTGGCCCAAAGGGTCCTGGACCCTGCCATAAAACAGCGCCGTGAACTGGGGCACGGAGACGGTGACGCCCGCCACGCTGCCGGTGCTGGTGTTGATTTTCGGGTTGTTTTGCAATCTAAGATAGCCAAGCATGGCATAACCTTCATCATCCCCTTCCAGCTTCCATTGGCTGGCCGTCACTCCTGCGCTGAAGTTGCCGTTGCTGGAAGTAAAGCCGCCCCCAATCAGGTCGTTGGTTGATTCCTGGATGGTTAAAAGACCCGGCAAGCCGACATTGGTATTGTTGAGATTATTGATCACGCCCGAAATTGTCTGCGTCGCCAACAGCAGGCTGACATTGGTCACAAACGTCGTCCCGTTGGTCAGCGTGAGCGTTGGCCCCCCCACATTCGACACGTAATTGCTCTTGATGCCAAACAGCAAATAATTCCCCGCCGGCACCGAGATCGTGTAGTTCCCCGAATTGTTCGCCACCGTGCCGTATTCCACGTTCAGGCCGCCACCCGGGGACGGCTGTCCCAGCAGGACGATCGCGTTGGTCAAGGGCACGCTCGTGGCATTGCTCACCACCACCCCGCTGAACGACTGCCCGAAGGGAAAATTCGTGACGCTGAAAGAATTTGTCAGCGGCGCGAAATGCCCGATCGGACTTGAGAGCTTGTAGAGATACTGCCCGCCAATATCCTGCCCGTTGAAGGTGCTGTTGAAATACGCCTGCGCCGTGATCGCCCCCGCTGCCGGATTCAAATCGCCGGGAACATTCAGATTCGTCACCACCGTTGCGCCATTGGTGAACAAACTCGCCTGGCCGTCCGTCAAATTAAATTGTTGCACCAGCGCATCGCCCCCGTCGATCACCCCGTTGGTGTTCGCGTCCAGATATTTCTGGACCGTCACCGTCTCTCCCGCGACCAGTCCCGCCCCGGTCACGGACAGCGTCAGCATCCCGCCATAAGTGTTGCTGACGGTGGCGGGCGTCACGATGAAAGCGACACCGGTGATCTGGGGGACAATGGCCAGCGACAACGCCTGGGTCGCCGTCGCCGATAATGAATCCGTCACCCGGAAAGTGATGTTGGAAGTCCCGAGGACCGTCGGGGTCCCGGAAATGACGCCGTTCGTCGCCAGGCTCAATCCCGGCGGCAACTTGCCGGTGAGGTTCGTCCAACTGTAATTGCCCGACGGGAACGGCTGGCCGCCGCTGGCGGTCAATTGCTGGCTGTAGGAAAAATTGGTGACGCCGAACGGCAGCGAGGTCGTGGTCACTTGCAGCACCCCGCTGCTGATCGTCAGCGAAAGCCCTTTCGTCGTCGTATCGCCGTTTTGGTCGTCAACTTGCACGGTGAAGCTGCTCATCCCGGGGCTGGTTGGCGTCCCCGTTATGAATCCGCCGGATTGCAAATTCAAACCGTCGGGCAACGATCCCGAATAGAGCGACCAACTGTAGCCGCCGGGTTGCGGAGGTGAACCGCCCTCCGCATTCAACTGCTGGTCGTAGTACACGCCGATCACCCCGTTGGACAGCGAAAGGGTCGTCACGACTAGCGAACCGCCGGAGTTTGCGTTGGTCTGCACGGTAAAGTTGGCCACGCCGTTGGTGTCGGAAACGATGACCAGTTGCGAGTTGGGACATTCATAATTTGTGCTTAACATTTCATTGCCGTTGTCGTTGTCGCAATCGTCGCTGACGCTGACCGTCCACGACGCGCCGGGAACGTTGAACACATAATTGCCGTTGGTGTCGGTCTCCACTTCCAGGGGAAAATAATTCGTGTCATCGATGGTCGCCGAGGCAGCCATCGACACGCCGGCGATGGGGTTGCCGAAATTATCCTGGACGTGGCCGGTGATCTGGTAGGCCGCCAAAATGGCGGAGATGTTGGCCTGCACCGCCTGCCCGAACGAGAGGGTGACGCCGCCGTTTTGGGCGGCTGAAGCCGTTGAAAAAACATAATTGGTGGAGAGAGGATTGAAGCCGTTGCCGACTTGCAATTGCCAGGCTTCGCCATTCGCAAGGATTCCGGCCGCATAATTCCCGTTGCTGACCGAATAATAATCCATTTGATACAGGTTGCTGGAGTCAGTGATGGAAAGGTCAATTCCCTGCAGGGGGTTTCCGAAATTGTCCAACACACTGCCATATAACAGCGCGGTGGCTTTGGAAAATGGCACGATCATTCCGGTCTTGCCGGCATTGACATTGGTGGGAGGCTCTTCGTATCCGACATACCCGTGAATCACCAGGCCTCCGCTGTCGCTCCCGACATCGTACGAACCGGTAGTGACTCTCGCGGTGAAATTGCCGTTCGTGTCCGTGAAGGCAACCGCAATCAGTCCATTGGCCGACACAGGCGCAAAGACGCCGGGCAAGACGATGGAATGGTTGTTGGCATCCACAAAGGTGCCGGAGATGGTGGCGGTGGCCTTGGTGAGAGACAAATTTGTGCTGATGCTCGAACTCCCTAAAGTGACCACGGTTGGCGACGAAACATTCGCCACATAATTGCTTTTGATCGCGAACATCAAATAGCTTCCCGCCGGCATGGCAATCGAGTAGGCGCCTGAATTATTCGCCACCGTGCCCCCCACGGGACTGCCCAAATCGCCCCCGGGACTTGGAGGATTAAACAGCAAAACAACGGCATTGGTCACGGGCGTCGCGCTGATTCCGTTGCTGATCACAGTGCCGCCGATGGACTGCGCGTAAGGAAAATTGGTGACGACGAACGAATTGGTGACCGGCGAAAAATGCCCCACGGGACTCGAGAGTACATAAAGAAATTTCCCGATGGTATTCTGGACGAAATCGCCGTTTCGGAAATTTAACACCGCGGTGATTTGTCCATTGGAAGTCCCATCCGTGTCGCCGGGAACATTGAAATTCGTCACCAACGTTGCGCCATTGGTGAACACACTCGCCTGGCCATCCGTCAACCGGAACTGTTGTACCAAATAATCCGTCGGATCAACCACCCCGTTGGTGTTCAGATCAAGGAACTTTTGCACCACCACGGTCTCCCCATTCGTCAGGCCGCCGATTTGCAAGGTGATGGTCCCATTGTACGTGTTGCTGACGGCAGTCGGCGTATTCGTGAAAGTGGCAATGGCTGCCATCAGGGGAGTTTGAGAGAAAGTTAATGCCGCCAGGAAGATCCACTTTGCAAGAATACGTTTCACAATATCTGATTATGCTTCTTATTTGCGTTGCTACTCGCTTATCCTTCTCAAATTTCTGCGATTTGTCAATGCAAATGCGCCGACATGCAAATGCGCCGGTGAACCGTAGGGCAGGCATCTTGCCTGCCGGTTGCAGCGGCTTCCAACCGCGATTCGTTTGCATCGTAATCGTTGTTACAACGGCGGGCAGGGATGCCCGCTTCACCGGCAGGCTGGAAGTCCTGCCCTACATATGCGGATATGTCCCATGTGGGCCGTTCCGGCGCGGCAAAAATCAGCGTGGATGGCGCCAGTCGAAAATTGCAAACAGTGGACGAGCAAATATTCACATCCTCCGCTTCGTCAAACTGACGGAAAAATTTGTATGCGAACTGGACCCAGGTAGGGCGCGTCACTCCGAGCGCGCCGCCGCATTTCCGGCTTCCTTCGCCCCCTCGGGGGAGAGGGATTGAGGGTGAGGGGCATCGCATCGTCGAAAATCCCAATGGGATTAAATCATTCAGATGGGGTTGCTCGGCCACGAGCTACCCCAGGTGGCCACCCCGCCAAGCAATATCCTGAAAGGATTTTATCACCTTCACGCACAAGCCCTCGCGTGAAACATCTTCGCCTTTCACCATTGACACGATAAATTCGTCGTGGCTTAGTTTGAGAAAACACTTTGAAGTTAGGCAAGGCGAGTGATTCTGTTCTCAACGAAGCGTTGTTGGTAATAATAGAATATTTAGAAGAAACTAAAAAAGTTGACCCAATTCATCGGGTAGATTTGTTGGCGTTAGTCACAAGCTTACCATCTGAATATGCTGGCAAAGCCCAAAGATTACGTGAACTTCTTGAAAAGAACCTGAACGATGGTTGCCCCTAACATTTCGACAACAGCGCCGGCCTGCAATTACAGACGATGGACGGACAAAAATTCATCTGCGCCGCCTCGTCAAACTGACGGAAATTCCCCCTGCAAATCACCAAGCAAAACTATATAATCCAATTCGCCATGTTCATCGAAAATTGTCAGATAAGAAACTACAAAGGCTTTCGTGAATCGGGGCAAATAAGTTTTTCCCCGGGATTCAACGTTGTGGTAGGACAGAATAATGCTGGCAAAACAGCCTTGACTGAAGCTCTGAGCTTACAATTTCAAAATAAGCCGCATCGCAGTCTTGTTAAGAAATCTGAGGGCAATTCATCAGCCGAATTGTTGATCAGCGTTGGATCATCTGAAGCGTACAGTTTGATGAGCCAATCCCCGGCGTTTCTTGTATCGGGTATGCCAAATGAAGCACCACATGCAACGGTAGACAGGATTAATCGATATATACAGAAAGGCACAAAATCGATTTGCCATTTCGAAAACGGACAATGCCGGGCAACATTAGCGGGTTTACAAGGTGGTTCTCATAATATCTGGGCATGTGTTTCACAAGAAAAGGATAGAATCGTCCAAGCTTCGTCAGGTTATAACCCGTCAACCATCGACAACCTATTATCAAATTCAATCTTTCAATTATTAAAGCAGGATCTCTATGTTTTTCGTGCCGAACGGCTAAATATTCACGAGTCTGCTATCGGTACAAACCACATTTTAGCATCAAATGCAGGAAATTTAGCAGAGGTTCTTCATCTTTTGCAAAGCACTAACAGACACCGTTTCCAACGATTTGTTAATGATGTTAGGACCGTATTTTCAGACATACAGGATATAGCGATTACTCCGGTCTCAGCAAACATAACCAAAATAAATGTTTGGTTTGTAGATCCCATAACGGAACGTCAAGATTTAGCCATTCCATTATCCGACTGCGGCACTGGCATTACCCAATCTTTTCCCAGTAGGTCAATTTCAGTGGCTCGACGCACAGTTCATCCATCCGTTTCAACAAGTTTTGCACGTGCGGTGTTTCGCCGTGTTTGTTGAGATGCGCTTCGGTGGTCCAGTTTTCGTAAAAAAGAAATTTCGCCGGGTCGTCGGGCGCGGCGTGCAGGTCGTAATTGATGCACCCGTCTTCTTTGCGTGTGGGCGGGATCAAATCGAGCAGAGTTTTGCGCAGTTCGGCTTCTTTGCCGGGCCGCGCCTGGAAGGTGACCACGAGGGTGACTTGTTTGGTGTTCATGTTTTTAATCCAATGATTTCAAAATGTTTTCGGCGGCCGCGCGCGGGTTTTCGGCTGCATAGATGGGGCGGCCGATCACCAGCCAGTTGGCGCCGGCAGCGATGGCTTCCTTCGGAGTCAGGGTGCGTTTCTGGTCGTCGGACTTTTCCGCGCCAGTGCGGATGCCGGGAACGACGAACTGGACTTGCGCGGGCAAAGCTTTTCGCAATGCGGCGATCTCCAGCGGCGAACAGACCAATCCGCGCAATCCCGCTTTGGTCGCCACATTTGCCAGGCGGCGCACCTGGTATTCCACATTCACATCCAGGCCGACTTCGCGCAGAGCCGCGGCATCGAGACTGGTGAGGACGGTGACCCCGAGCACGAGCGGTGGAGTGCGTCCGAGTTTCCAGGCGGTTTCCTCCGCGGCTTTTTCGGCGGCCTTGAGCATTTCTGTGCCGCCGCCGGCATGAACGGTGAGCATTTGCACATCCAGCCGGGTCGCGGCGGCAACGGCCTTGGCGACGGTGTTCGGGATGTCGTGAAATTTTAAATCGAGAAAGACCAGCAGGCCGCGTTCACGGATCTTTTTGACGATGTCCGGGCCGGCGCTGGTGAAGAGTTCGCTGCCGATCTTGAAACCGCCGCAAGCGGGTGCGAGTTGTTCCACCAGTTTCAAGGCGTCGTCAGCGGTTGGAGCGTCGAGTGCGACCAGGATCGGATTGCGCATGGGCAGATTTTAACGGACATAAATTAAAACGCAAAGACGCAAAGACGCAAAGGCGCAGAGAAGATTTTAACCACGGATAAACACAAATAGACACGGATGGAGGAATTTTAAATTATTAGTTTTTAGTTTTTTTATTTTGAAGACGGGAGGCGTGGACGACTGTTTCCACTTATTGCCGGGGAAGGCCTGTTTTTGGATGTGGGGCAGGGCTTCCAGCCTGCCGGTGAAGCGGGCATCCTTGCCCGCAGTTGCGCCAACGACTTGCGGCTGGAAGCCGCTGCAACCGGCAGGCAGGATGCCTGCCCTACGAGCGTATGCCGACATCGCTGTCACTCGTTTTGACTTGGGGAGGGATTTTTTCTAACCTATGGCGTGAAAATTGTCCGTTATACCGAAGCGAATTTTGCCGCCAAACTCCGCGAGATCACGTTCGCCAGCAGTCTGTTCAATGAGGAGATTGAGCAGCGGACGCGCGAGATATTGCATGGCGTCTTTGTGCGCGGCGACGATGCGCTCCTGGAATTCACTGAAAAATTCGACGGCGCCAAACTGTCCGTCAGCCAGCTCGCGGTGACGCAAGCCGAATTGATGACGGCCTCGCTCCGCGCGGATGAATCCCTGCGAAAAGCCGTGAGCGAGGCGGAAAAGAATATCGCCGCCTTCGCCAAAAAGTCGCTGCGCAAGAATTGGCAGATGAAAAACTCGCACGGGGCGAGCGTGGGCGAAAAGTTCGATGCCTTCCAGCGGGTGGGCGTTTATATCCCGGGCGGGACCGCGCCGCTGGTATCTACCGCGCTAATGACCATCACACTGGCCAGGGTTGCCGGCTGCAAGGAAATCGTGGTGACGACGCCCTGCGGACGCGACGGCGGAATCAATTCCGCGCTGTTGTTCGCGGCCCGGACGGCGGGAGCCACGGAGATTTATCGCGTGGGCGGCGCGCAAGCGATCGCGGCAATGGCTTATGGCACCAGGACCGTCCAGCGTGTGCAGAAAATTTTCGGGCCGGGGAATGCTTATGTGGTCGCGGCGAAGCGGCTGTTGGTCGGCTATGTGGCCATTGATCTTTTGCCGGGTCCCAGCGAGGTGCTGGTGCTGGCGGATGAAACAGCCAATCCCAAATTTGCCGCGGCAGACATGCTGGCCCAGGCCGAACACGGTTCCGGCCATGAGCGGGTCTGGCTGGTGACGACTTCGCCAAAAATCTTGCGGGCGGTCGAGAGTGAGATTGGCAAACAAATGCCGAAACTGGCGCGGCGCGAATACATCCGGCGCGCGCTGCAAAACAACGGCTGTCTGGTGTTGGTGAAATCACTGGAGGACGGAGTTGCGTTGGCCAATCAATTGGCGCCGGAGCATTGCGAAGTGATGACGCGCAATCCGCGCAAAGTTTCCGAGAAAATCCTGACAGCAGGCGCCATCTTCCTGGGTACGCTGTCGCCGACGGTCCTGGGCGATTATGTCGCCGGGCCAAGCCACACGCTGCCGACCGGCGGGGCGGGGGCCTCATTTGCGGGATTGACCGTTGACCAATTTCAGCGGCGCACGAGCGTTGTGGAATATGATCGCAAGTCTCTGAAACGTGCGTTGCCTGCGGTAAAAAAAATCGCGGAGATCGAGGGCCTGGGCGCGCATGGGCGCTCCGCCGAAATCCGTTCGGCGTCTTAGAAATTGAGCACAACAAAGACTATAGCCGTGATTATCAGCGCGAACCGAAATTCCGCGAGGTCTTGGAGTGCGGTGGCTGTGACGCTGCTTTTGAACCGCCTGCCCGTGCCCGTTTTAGAGCAAAGGCTTAACGCAAAGGCGCAAAGGCGCAAAGAATTTTTATCGGCTCCTTGCGGCTTTGCATCTTTGCGGCTTTGCGTTAAATCTTCGACGATGGTGAATCGGTGCTGCCAAAAGCGGCGTCGCGCTTCGCTTGCCGCCGCACTCCAGGACGCTGGCGCGATGTTCGGACAGCCCATACCAGCTTGGCGGCTACGGAATTATTTGAATTGCTCGAACTAAAATTTTTACTGTCTCGCATGACTTTACCCAGAAAATTAATCCGCCCGTTGGTGCAGAATCTGCACCCTTATGTCTATGGCGAGCAGCCAAAGATTGAAGGGTTGATAAAGCTCAACACGAATGAAAATCCGTTTCCACCGTCGCCAAAGGTTTTACGCGCAGTGAAAAACGCCGTGGACGGGCGGCTGCGGCTTTACCCGAATCCCACCGCGGAAGCATTGCGCGAAAAGCTGGCGCGGCTGCATCGGTGCCAGCCGGAGAATATCATCGTGGGCAATGGCTCTGATGAATTGCTGGCGCTGGCAGTGCGCGGATTTGTTGAGCCAAAGCCACCGTCTCAGTCCACAGTCCACAGTCCAAAGTCGGCGGCGAAGGCAACGGTGCAATATTTCACGCCGAGTTACTCGCTGTACCCCGTGCTGGCGGATATACATGGCGCGGCGCGCAATCCAGTCCCGTTAAAACCGGATTTTGCGATGCCAAACGCGGCGGAATTGAAGGGCGGGAAGGCCTGGAAGTTCGACACGGCGCTGACCTTCGTCACCACTCCCAACGCGCCGAGCGGTCGCGGTTACAAAACGTCGGACCTGGAGAAGCTTTGCAGGGCGCAAAAGGGCGTCATCATCCTGGACGAAGCCTACGTGGATTTCGCGCGGGAGAATGCGATGAAACTGGCGCTGAAATTTCCCCACGTCATCGTCGCCCGCACGTTTTCGAAGGCCTATTCGCTTTGTTCCCAGCGGATCGGCTATTTTGTGGGGAACGCTGAGTTGATTTCCGCGCTGCATAAAATCCGGGACAGCTACAATGTGAACGGCCTGGGCCAAATCGCCGCCGAAGCGACACTGGATGATCTGAATCATTATCGGGCGAATTTCAAAAGGATCATTGCCACCCGCGAATGGCTTTCACAGGCGTTGGCGAATCTGGGCTTTCGCGTTTTTCCGAGCCAGACGAATTTCATCCTGGCGGAACCGCCGAAATTCCCGGCCAAAGAATGGCAACAAAAGTTGCGCGCGAAGAAAATTCTGGTGCGATGGTTTGACCATCCTGAAGTGGAGGATTATTTACGGATAACAATAGGAACCCAGGGGGAGGCGAAGGCCTTGGCGGATGCGGCGCGGATGATGGTTGATAGTTGATGAAACTCAAGGGAATGAGAGATGCGGTCTCTGGTTTTAGTTTAAGCCCGACCGCGTCTCACCATGAAACCTCAGGAGAAAAAGAGAGAAAATTTCCTGTAAAGGTTTGCCCCGACCTCCCCTCACCCTACCCTCTCCCCAGGGAGAGGGAACCCGCCTTCGCCTGGCTTCCGCCGACGCTGAAAGCTATGGCGAGACAAGCCGGCGCGGCAGGACAGGGAGTTAATTACTTTAAGGTGACAGAAGTGACGATTTTCACTACAGATGTACCTGATGACCGAGAGCGGAAAACAGGACGTGCTCGCGGATACGCCCGTTCCACAGGCGGTGCAGTTGGAATTCGAAGATTACCTGGCAAACCTTTGGTTGGCATCGGCCGGCAATTTTTGGTACAAGCGTGTCGTGTATCTTGATTTTTACGGCTTGAAACAGGCGCCGTTCGATCTCTCGCCGAACCCGCGCTTTTTGTTTCACAGCGGAAAGCATCGCGAAGCGCTGAATCATTTGCTGTACGGCATCCGCGAACGCAAGGGGTTTGTGCAACTCACGGGCGAGGTGGGGGCGGGCAAAACCACCTTATGCCGCGCGTTGCTGGAGCAATTGGACGGGAAATATTCCACGGCCTTGATCCTGAACCCGATCTTGAATGCGAATGAATTGATGAAGGCCATCGGGACGGAATTCGGGCTGAACGTGAAGAGCCTGGACCGGCTGGACACCGTGGCGGCCATCAGCGAATTTTTGATCAAGCAGGTGGAAGCGGGCAAAGAGACGATCCTGATCATTGATGAAGCGCAAAACCTGACGGAAGACCTGCTGGAACAAGTGCGCCTGCTTTCGAACATCGAGACCGACGACCGCAAGTTGTTGCAGATCGTCCTGCTGGGGCAACCGGAATTGCGCGAGCGATTGAACAGCCACCGGCTGCGCCAATTGCGGCAGCGCATCACCGTCCGCTACCATCTGGAATCGCTCACCCGGTTTGAAATGGCGCAATACATCCAGCACCGGTTGCATTTCGCCGGCTCGCGCGGACAGCCCACCTTTACCCAGCCGGCGTATTGGCGGGTTTACCGGTACAGCCGGGGCATCCCGCGATTGATCAATGCCGTTTGCGACAAGGCATTGCTCGCGGGATATGTTGAACGCACCGACCGGATCACCCATCGAATGATTGGCCGCGCCATCCGCGAGCTTGAAGGAGACATTCACGCCTAGTCAATAATCACCAATACCATGAGCCTGATCAATGATGCGCTTAAGCGCGCGCATGAATCTCAGGGAAAACCGCCGGACGCGCCGCCGCCATTGATTCCGGCGGCCAGTCCATCGCGCGGCGGCTTGGGATGGTTTGGATTGGCTTTGCCGGCAGTGATCTTCCTGCTGCTGGCCGCAGGAGCCATTTTTGTCTGGCTTGCTTTTGCGCATAAATCTTCAAAACCGGCCACTGCACCCATTGCTGCGCAGGTGGTTTCACCCGCGCCGCAACCCCTACCGGCCCCGGTTGCCGCCAACCAATCAGGCGCGACCAATGCCGCGCTCCCGACGAACAATAACACGGTGATCGAGTTGCTGCCTGAGTCGTGGCCGAAAGTGCAGGGAATCATTTACACCCAGTCCCATCCAATCGCGATCGTGAACGGGAAAATGGTCGGCGTCGGCGACCCAGTCGGCCAATATCGGGTAAAGCAAATCACCCGATACGATGTCACTTTTCTGGGGGATGATGGGTCAATCAAACAATTGGGTATTGGCCAGTAAATCGAGTGAGATTCTTCAAAAATTATTTTGGCAACCCGGTCGTTGCGCGCGTCGCGCCATTTTTGATTTTTTTGGCTCTGACGTACTGCCAGTTACTCGGCCCCGCCCCGGCGGAATGGTTCTATCTGGCCAAAACACTCGTGGGAGTCTGGCTGATTTGGGAAATGCGCCCGTTTGTCGCCGAAATGCGCTGGGCGCTTTCGTGGGAGGCCATCGTGGTCGGAATTTTGATTTGCGTGATCTGGGTCGGGCTGGACCCGATTTATCCGCACTTATCAAAACACGGCGCCACGGGAAATCCCGGCGATGCTTTCGGGCAGGGTTCGCCAATGGCATGGTTTTTTATCGGCGTTCACATTTTGGGGATGACCCTGGTGGTGCCGCCGCTGGAGGAAGTGTTCCATCGTTCGTTTGTTTACCGTTACCTGGCGCGGCAGAATTTTTTGTCCGTGCCGATGAACCAATTTTTACCGTTCCCATTTTTTGCGACGGCGATCGTTTTTGGAATGTCACATAACGAATGGCTGGCCGGGATTTTGTGCGGGATGGCGTATCAATGGCTGGTGCTGCGGAAAAACCGCCTGGGTGACGCGATGACGGCACATGCCATCACGAATTTTCTGCTGGGCGTTTGGATCGTCTGGCAGGGCGCGTGGCAGTTTTGGTGAAGGTACTATTGGGTATCGATATCGATCCCGTAGCGTTCGAGGGTGCTGCCTTCCTGCTGCGCGAGTTTGGCGAGGTCTTCTTCGTAATTGGCCAGGGCGCGGATTTCATTTAACCGGGCGGTGGTCAAACTGTTTTGGTACTGCAACACTTCAAAGGTTGTGGCTTTGCCGACCGCGTAGGTTTTCTGTTCGGCATCGAGCGCTGCTTCGGCGTAAATCCTCGCCTGTTTGGTCGCATTCACGCTTTCGTAGTCAGATTTGGCGGTCTGCACGGCGTTATCAATCTCCACCATAACACTTTGTTCATCCTGTTTAAGCGTCAACAGGTATTGTTGAAGCGTGAGCTTGTCCGATTTGAGGGTGTTGCGCGGACCCACATTGCCGAGGGGCATCGAGAGTTTTCCGCCGAAAGTGTAAAAGGGTGCATTGCCCTGGCTGACCTCGCCGAAAGAATCGCTGTATTGCGGGCCGGAACCGTTATAGCCGTAGCTGCCGATGGCATCCAATTCGGGAAAAAGTTGATTACGATCAAATTTCAACTGGATGCCCTGGTTTTCAGCGGTCAACCTCGCCTGAATCAAATCCGGCCGCTCGGACATGCCTTTATTCCAACTATCTTGTAAGTTGAATTCCTCCATTTTGGCCACAAGGGATTCGGTAGGCTCAACGTCGACATCGTGCCACATCATATAATTGGTATCGGCAATCAAATTTTTCAGTGTGTTCTGATCTTCGGTCAACGTTAATTGGGCCGAAATCAGGCTTGCCTGGTTCTGGGCCTCTTGGGACTGGTCCTGTTGCACACTCAACGGCGCAAGGCTGCCAATATCCACGCGCTGTTGGTCCTGGTCGAGCTGCGTTGATGACAGATCCAAAGCCTCCTGCTGTACCTGCACATTCTCAAACGCGTAAATCAATTCATAATACGCAGTCGCCACCGCCGTGACACTGGTGATGACCTGGAGGCGCAGGCCTTGCACGGAAGATTGGAGATTATTTTTAGCCTGGCGGATGCTCAGGCGTGTGCTATCAATCCAAAAATCTTTCAGCAGCGGCTGGGTCAATGTCACTTGAATGGAGCCGCTGCTGCTTTCAGGATTGTCCGAGCTGTGAACTTGGTTGACAGTGCCGATGAAATCATATTGCAATCCCCATGGCAAGGTGCTGCCGATGTCGGAACTGAAGGAATCCGCTTTTGATGTACTGGGGGGAACTGGAGTAGACCCATACTGATTGTAGCCACTGCCCGGCGACACGTCATATTCGTGTTGGCCCTTAATGTTGAACGTCGGGTCATACCCGCTGTAGGCTTCGTTCAATTTGTACAGGTTGATTTGCGGGTTTTCCCGCGAGATTTGCATGTCGAGATTGTGGCCCAGGGCTTCCTGGATGCAGTCCTGCAGCGACATCCAACGCGCGTTGGCGTTCGTGGTCGTCAACGCGGAGAATGGCGTGTTGGTCTGCGCCGTGACCGCGAAGATCGCCAGAAAAAAAAATGAGACGATGCCGAATCTTTTCATTGTGCAGCCTGAGTTTGGAGTTTTTGCGGCGCTTCGTCAAACACAAGCCGCAAAAAATGGCGCGAGGTAACCGGATGGTTAATTAAGCCGCGGCCGTCTCCGTTTTGGCGTTGTTTTCGAGGAATTCGAGAACTTTTTCGTGCGCAATCTGGTCGTATAGCTCGCTGATGCCATTGCGCTTCTGCAAATCCTTGATGAATTTGTCGAGTGAGATCTGGTACATCTGCGCCAGCGATTGGGCGCGCTTCAGGATCTCCTCCTGGGTGACGGTGATTTTTTCCTGGTCGGCGATCCGCTGGACGAGGAATGCCAGCTTCACGCGGTCCTTCGCATCCTTGGCCGCCACGGCGTAAATCTCATCCTTTTGCTTTTCAATCATTTCCCGCGAAATCCCCCGCTGCGAATTTTCCCGGACAATATCATAGACCACATTGCGGGTCTCGTGCGACACCGCGGTTTCCGGCAATTCAAAGTTCACGCGGTCGAGCAATTGGCGGATGATCTGGTTGCGGACGGCGCGTCCCTGGGAATACTTAAGCTCGTTTTCGAGGTCCGCGCGCACGCCGGCGCGGAGTTTCTCCAGGTTTTCCGCGCCGTATTTTTTGGCGAATTCGTCGTCGATCGCCGGCGCGATCTTCTCCTTGACCTCGAGGATTTCCACTTCGAAAACGCCTTTTTTGTTCTGCAATTCCCTGGTCACGAAATCGGCGGGGAAATCCACATTGACGGTCCGCTTCTCACCGGCTTTGGCGCCGGTCATCTGCTCGGCGAAGCCGGTGATGAAGGCGTTCGGCTCGATATCCAGCCAGAAATTCTGCTTTTCCGTCAACCCCTTGGCGGTGGGGGCGGTGTCGGTGATCGGCTTGCCCTCACACGAGCCGGTGTAGTTGACGACGGCGATGTCGCCCATTTTCAATTCACGCGCGACGGTCTCAAATTTGAGGTGTTGCTGGCCCAACAACTTCAAGGCGCGCTCGACATCTTCGTCGGTGACGGACTTGGCCTCGCGTTTGACGGGCAGGCCCTTGTATTCGGGCAATTGAAATTCCGGGGCGGTCTCGACGGTGGCGGCGAATTGGAGAATTTGGCCGCGGGCGAACTGGATCTCCTCGATGTCGGGGTAGCCGAGCACCTGCAATTTTTTTTCTTCGATGGCCTTGCGGTAATTGTCGCCGATCAGTTTGCGCTTGGCCTCATCTTTGATTTCGGCCTCGTATTTTTTCAGGACCAGGTCGCGCGGGGCTTTCCCCGGGCGAAACCCGGGCAGGGAGGCCTGTTTTTGGATTTCCTTCGCGACCGAATCGAAGGTTTCGTCCACGGTTTTTGCATCCACTTCCACCCGCAACAATTTTTTGCACGGCGCCAGATTTTCAACGGTGATGTTCACAATAAATTTCGTTAAATGAGCCGCACAAGATAGCGGATGCGCGCCGATTCCGTCAACGGTTTTAGTGGCGCGCGCGCGGTATTTCCATTTTCATATCCCTGATTGAAACGCATCCTCTTCATCACCGGCACGGACACCGGCGCGGGAAAAACGGTCCTGGGCTGTTTGCTCGTGAGTTTTTTGCGCGAACAGAGCGTCAACGCCGCCGCGCTCAAACCCATCTGCTCCGGCGGACGCGATGATGCGCGGAGAATTTATTCCACCCTGAACGGCGCGCTCTCACTGGATGAGATCAACCCGTGGCATTTCCGCGCGCCGATCGCACCAGTCCTCGCCGCCAGCCGGGAGAATAAATCCATCCGGCTGGCGCAGGTAGTCGCGCATGTCCGGGTGATGCAGAAGCGGTTTGATGTCTTGATCGTGGAAGGCGCAGGGGGGTTGTTAAGCCCCCTGGGTAAAAATTTCGATTCTCGCGATTTGATTCTGGAACTGCGGGCAACGCCCATCGTGGTGGCGCCCAACAAACTGGGCGTTGTGAATCATGTTCGGCTGACGCTGGAAGCGTTGCCGAAAAAATTTCAAAACCGGACGCGGATTGTATTGATGTCATCCTCCAGACCGGGCCCTTCGGCGGCGGCGAATGCCAAATTGCTCGCGGAATTTTTCCCGCCTCAAAGGATCTTTTCATTGCCGTGGTTCGACAGCTTTTAGTTTATGTGGCCGGCAAAATTCACTCAAAAACAGCAGTTCACGGCCATATGCCTTTTACTTGCACTGGGTACATTCATTTTATATTGGCCAATCACCCACAACGGCTTCACCAATATTGACGACGGTGGCTATATCGCGGAAAACTCCCACGTAAACTCCGGTTTGACCTGGGCAAATATCTCGTGGGCTTTTGAACACCCCAACCTGGGTTATTGGATTCCATTGACCTGGATTTCACACATGATTGATTGCCAGCTTTTTGGTTTGAATCCTGCCGGACACCATTTAACGAATTCACTTTTCCATACGGCGAATGCGGTGTTGCTTTTTCTCCTGCTGAATAATTTGACGAATGCGCCATGGCGGAGCGCCTTCGCCGCGGCGCTGTTTGCATGGCATCCCCTGCGGGTCGAATCGGTGGCGTGGGCGGCGGAGCGCAAAGATGTTTTAAGCGGGTTTTTCTTCCTGCTGACGCTGCTGGCTTATGCCCGATACGCGAATTTGTCCAAAGTCCAAAGTCCAAAGTCCAAAATTGCTTACCTGCTCGCCCTGATTTTCTTTGCTTGCGGCCTGATGAGCAAGCCGATGATTGTCACCTTGCCCTGCGTTTTACTGCTGCTGGATTTTTGGCCGCTCCAAAGATTTACGATCGGTGATTGGCAATTTGCAATTTGGCGGCTGATTTCGGAAAAAATTCCATTTTTCGCGTTGAGCCTTGCCGCCGGCGTCGCCACTCTCGCATTTGAAAAGGCCGTGATTTGGTCCAGCCAGCCCTTGAGCTGGCGCATCACTAACGCCGCGGTATTCGCCCCTTCAACAAAGCGTCTCATCCGATCCTCCCGCAAATTGCCACGAGAAAATCTTTTATCGCGAGAATCAAATTCAGCGACGCGTTTTTACACAGCCAGGGTCATTTGCGTCATGGCGATCTCCAGCCAAAATCCACCTTTGTTCGCTATTCCCCGAATGCGACCGTTCATGGCTTGCGTACGAATTGAGCCGCGCACGCCCGACGTACGTGGGCTGTTAGGTCATCGCAAAATCGGGCTCTGCTTTTGGTATAGAAACTGAAGCAATTGCTCGCGATAGCCCGCATAAATTGGGCTGACCGCTAGCGCCAGCCGATTGCGCGGGCGCGGCAGCGCGACCTCAACAACGCCGCCAATTCTCGCGGCCGGTCCGTTGGTCATCATCAATATTCGATCGCTAAGTAAGATCGCCTCATCGATATCATGGGTGACCATCACCACTGTGGAGCGGATCGCTTCAACAATGCGAACAGTTCGTCTTGCAGGCTCGCCCGCGTCAGCGCATCAAGTGCACCGAACGGCTCGTCGAGCAGCAGCACGCGCGGTGCAACGGCCAGCGCACGCGCAATCCCGACCCGTTGTTTCATGCCGCCGGAAATCTCGAACGGATATTTGCGCATGGCGTTTTCCAGATGCACAAGCTTAAGCGCATCCTCTGTCTTCTCGCCGAGCTCGATCGCAGACAGCGAATGGCCGAACACCTGTTTCACCGCCAAATATACGTTCCCATAGCAAGACAGCCACGGCAGCAAGGCATGACTTTGGAACACCATTGCGCGC
>CAWCRR010000053.1:0-66940 GCA_963797825.1 uncultured Verrucomicrobiae bacterium | reverse complement strand
TCCACCCACCCCCCACCACCCCCATCACCACCACACCCCCACCCACCCCCCCCACCCCCCACCACCCCCCCCCACCACCCACCCCCCCACCCCCACCCCCCCCCACCACCCACCACTCACCCCACCCACCACCCGCCCCCCCCCCCCCCCCCCCCACCCCCCCACCACACCCCCCACCCCACCCCCCCCCCCCCCCCCCACCCCCCCCCCCCCACCACCCCCCCCCCCCCCCCACCCACCCACCCCCCCCCCCCCCCCCCCCCCCACCCACCACCTCCCACCCCCCACCACCCACCACCTCCACCCCCCCCCCCCCCCCCCCCCCCCCCACCACCCCACCACCCCCCACAGGCGGCGCAAAAGGCAACCACGCACCAGACAGTCATGGACTCCAATAGCCTCCCGCTCCGCCAGGACTATGTGACCATTCCCCCCCCCCCCCTCCCTCCCCTCCCCCTCCTCTCTCTCATTCCTCGCCCGCCCGCCCCCCCCGCCCGCGCTCGCCCGCGCGCACGTGCGCGAACGGGAAACACACACACACACACACACACACACACACACACACACACACGACCGAGCTCAAGTTTCTTCTTCGTCGTCGTCCAAATGTTGAGCTTTGGGTTCCAGCACACACACAGTCCATCAAAAACCACATACGTGTTTGGATATGGGACGAGATTTTGGGCGACGAGGACTATCCAGCCGGGAAAACTGTTAAGTAGTAACCGCACCTCCATTCACCAGGTGGCGCACCACCCACCATCAATGCCGCGGCCGCGCCGGCGCATTGGCTGTGGTGGCACACACAACCACCAACCACCACCATCACTGCTTGGCTGACTTTACCGGACGCTGTTGGGCAGCTGGTTCCGCTGGCGATTATCCCATCCTGAATCCTCTTTTCCGCCCGCCGGCAACAACAGCCAGCAGGGCAATTGCGATATGGCGCTGGTCTATGCGCAAAGCAGCACCAACGTGACCGTCACCGGCGGCGGAATCATCAACGGCAACGGCCGGACTAATTTCACCTCCGGCGTCGAGGCCACGCGGCCCATCTCCATCTGGACGGCGCTGTGCAACCACGTGAACATGCAAGATTTCAATGTCGTGGACGCCGCCATGTGGACGATGGTGAACATGCAATCGGACTATCTGACCATCAGCAACCTGAGCGTCAATGACGACGGCTTGAATGGTAATCGCGATGGCTGCGACGTGGTGGATTGCTGGCACGTGTCGCTGGCGGGGTTGCACCATCGATTCCGGCGATGATTCGATTTGTCTCAAGAGCGGCAATTCGCGCGGCATCAATGATTTGGTGGCAACCAATTGCACTCATCACCAAGTCGCAATCCAACGGCCTGAAATTTGGCACGGCCAGCACCGGCACGTTCACCAACGTCACTTTTGAAAATTGCACGGTGGAGAACACGGCCCATTCGGCGATGGCCGTCGAGTCGGTGGACGGCGGCAAGATCACGGATGTCACGTTCTCGGGAATCAATTTTTCGGGCTGCCAGAATGCCATTTTCGTCGTTCTCGGCACCCGGGAAGCGGTGCACCCCGGCAGCATCAACGGCATCACCTTTCGCAACATCACCGGGTCGGCCATGAGCGATAACGCGGGCAGTCCCATTACCGGCTGTTTCACCAACGGCCTCTATTACCGGCTGTTCAATCTTCTCTTCGACAACGTGAACATCTCGTATGAAGGCGGCGACAGTTCCATCCCGACGGCGCAGCAGGCGGAGTATGCCGGACAATATCCTGAAAACACCCTCTGGACGAATTTGCCGGCTTACGGCTATTACGTGCGCCATGCCGTCAACGTGACCTTTTCCAATTGCGACGCCGCCGTTTGGCCGGCGGACGCGCGTCCGTATCTTGCCACCAACGACGTGTTCAACCTGAAAGTTTATGGGCCGACGTTGAACCTGGGCGCGGCGTCCGGCGGACTGATCCTGCAATGGCCGGACAATTTCGTTTTGCAATCGGCGGCCACCGTTAATGGCGCTTACCAGGACGTGCCGGGCGCTCCCAATCCGTACACGAATTCGTTCAGTAGCGCGCAACAATTTTACAGATTGCGGCAATAACGGCGGAGTGCGACCGTCCCCGGTCGCAGCAACGTCCGCCCGCGCGAGGGAGTTGGAAATTTCACGCCGCTTGAATGTTCGAACCTTGCTGCGCCCGGGGACGGGCGCACTCCGATTCCGGTCGCAGCAACGTCCGCCCGTGCAAAGGAGTTGGAAAACGGTGGAGTGCGACCGTCGCCGGTCGCAGCAACATCCGCCCGTGCAAAGGTGTTGGAAAACGGTGGAGTGCGACCGTCCCCGGTCGCAGCAACGTGCGCTCGCGCGAGGGTGTTGGAAAATTTCACGCCGCTTAAATGTTCGAACCTTGCTGCGCCCGGGGACGGGCGCACTCCGATTCCGCTTTCGAATCGCGCGCGATTCTTAAATTTCAAATTTCGTCACCCGTTTCGTAGGAGGTGCGTTGCTGCGGACAAGAATGTCCGCGCTCCGGCCGTCTTCTCTCGGAGCGCGGACTTTCCAGTCCGCAGCAGCTTCCGAGTATTCCCTAGGCCGCAATTTCCGAACACCAGCACAGACTGGATTCGGCACCCGTTTCGTAGGAGGTGCGTTGCTGCGGACAGGAATGTCCGCGCTCCGCCGTGCTGGTCATAATATGCTGATCGCCGGTTGGTGTGTTCGCTCATTTCCGAACAATCTCCATCCCCCAAGTCACTTTACGCGCGCGGAATTTTTTCTTAAGATGCGCGGAGATTTAAATGAAACCTGGCCTCGGACTTTACCGCCATCAGCTTGATCGTGAGCATTTTCAGTTCGCCCGGCAATGCGGCTGCACCCACCTGGTCATCCATCTGGTGGATTATTTCCGCTCCTCGCGCGGCAACCGCCCCGGCGACCAGCCCGTGGGCGACGATTCCGGCTGGGGACTGGCCGGCGACCCGGAAAAGCTCTGGTCCTTCGAGGAGCTGGCCGCGATCAAAAAGGAAATCAACGCCGCCGGGCTTCAGCTTGAAGCCATTGAAAATTTCGACCCCGCGCATTGGCACGACGTTTTGCTCGATGGCCCGAAGAAAAAGCAACAGATCGGGAACTTGAAGAAGCTGATTCGCGACGTCGGCCGCGCGGGCATTCCCATCGTCGGTTATAATTTTTCCATCGCGGGCGTGGCCGGGCGGGTGAAAGGAAAATTTGCGCGCGGCGAGGCCGAAGCCGTGGGGATGAACGGCCCTTTGGACAAACCGCTCCCAAACGGCATGGTTTGGAACATGGTTTATGACCAGGACGCTCCGCCGGGCACGGTCCCGACGGCGACGTCTGAACAGCTTTGGTCGCGCCTGAAATTTTTTCTTGATGAACTGGTTCCGGTGGCCGAGGAGGCGGGCGTGACCCTCGCGGCGCATCCGGACGACCCGCCGCTGCCTTCCGTGCGGGCGCAACCGCGGCTGGTCTGGCAGCCGGACCTTTTCCAAAGGCTGCTCGATTTGAAGCCGAGTCCGCGAAACGCGCTCGAGCTGTGCGTGGGTACCATCGCCGAAATGGCCGATGGCAACGTTTATGACGCGGTGGAGACTTACAGCCGCCAGAACAAGCTGGCGTACGTCCATTTGCGCAATGTCCGGGACAAGGCCCCGTTTTACGAGGAGACGTTCATTGACGACGGCGAGGTGGATGTGTTGCGGGTATTGCGCATCCTGAAAAAGAACAATTTCACCGGGGTCATCATTCCCGATCACGCGCCGCAGATGAGTTGCGCCGCTCCCTGGCACGCGGGAATGGCCTATGCGCTGGGGTTTTTGCAGGCGGGGCTGAAGGCAGTTGATGGTAATTTGAGTTGAGAGTTGAGAGAGCAAGGGCAGTTGATAGGAATTTGAGTTGAGAGTTGAGAGAAAAAAATCCGTGTTCGCGTATTTCGTGTTTTTCGTCCACCCTCCGCAGTGCTACGGAGGACGGGCGGCAATCTTTGGTCATTCGTGCTTCGTCATTCTTTAGTCATTATGGATTAGGAATTAGTCATTCCTCCTCAGAAAACCCTGCCAGAAATTCAAAGCTCCGTTAGGAGCGGCATCTTCTGCTTTTGCCAAACAAAAACTGAGATGTGCCCTGCACTGCGGCGCGGCAGGCATCGAAAATCAAAGAGGATAAAACAAAAAAGCCGTTGCCGGAAGGCAACGGCTGATGTTGTTGTAGTGCTAAAATTAATCTTTGCGGCGGCGAACCATGAATGCGCCGGCCAATCCGCCGAGACCGAGGATGGCCAGGGTGGCGGGTTCGGGGGCGGCATAAATTGCCGCGACCGGTTGACGCTGTCCGGCAGGAGTATTGTCCAGAATGTCCCCAGAGGCTCCCTCAGCGGTAGTATTTAAAGTGAGATCTTCCAGGGCAAGATTAGGATAAGATGAACTCCCCGCACCACGATCAAAAACCAGATTGCCACCAGTCACCGTCGAGAAAACCAGCGCATAATCAGTGTTGGCTGAAATCGAAACGTTATCAGCCCCTCCAAAGGTAAGAAGATTGAATTGGCCGGGGTTATTAGGCGTTGTCAGCGTAACTTGCAGGCCAGCACTTAGCAATTGAGGTTCGCTCCCGCTAAACGTGTAAACCGCCGCACCGCCGCCGCCGGGAATCGCGAACGGAGTCCCGAGATTATAAAGGGCCAGACTGTAGGTGCCCGTGCCGCCACCGGTAACATAACCGTAGAAATCCACCGCGCCCAAAGTAAAACTGGTGGTGGAATCAAAAACCAACCCATCTGAAAAATTACCATCCACCGATGTCGACCCATTCGGGTTGTTAAAGAAATCAGGGGGACTCCCAGCCCAGGACGTTTGCGACGAGGTGGTCGAACTGTCAACGGTAGCAACAACGCTGGCTTGCGCGGTTAATCCGAGAGCTGCGAGGCAACTGCAAAGGGTCAAGGTTGTGATTTTCATATATGTTTTTTTCTGAGAAACAGTTTCGTTTCTGAATTGTGAAGTGATTTTAACATTCTGTGCGCCATAGGGAATGGAGAATACTCTGATTCTGATGTAATATCCTCTTAGGCAGTTGATGGGAAATTGAGTTGAGAGTTGAGAGAGCAAGGGCAGTTGATGGGAATTTGAGTTGAGAGTTGAGAGAGCAAGGGCAGTTGATGGTAATTTGAGTTGAGAGTTGAGAGAGCAAGGGCAGTTGATAGGAATTTGAGTTGAGAGTTGAGAGAAAAACCCCCGTGTTTTTCGTGGCAATCTTCGGTCATTCGTGCTTCGTCATTATTTAGTCATTATGGTTTAGGAATTAGTCATTCCACATGATCCGCCCGCTCTTCTCCATCCTCTCGTTCTTCCGCCTTCGTTCCCTTCGTTATCTTGGTGTTAAATCCGTCTTCCCGTTGAATGTTCCCTTTTGCGTTCTTTGTGTTCTCTTGCGGCTAAATTTTTTTATTCTTCCTTTTGTGCATTTTGTGTCTTTTGGCGGCTAAAAAACCCATGTTCGCGTATTTCGTGTTTTTCGCGGTTAAACTGCCCAATCCCCGCTTCCCAATCGGCCACCGGTAGTTTCGGTCATTAGTGCTTCGTCATTATTTAGTCATTATGGTTTAGGAATTAGTCATTCCGGTACGGACTGTGGACTGTGGACTGGCTACCGACCCGTTCGATGGTTTAGAAATTAGTCATTCCACATACCCCTCCGATTTTGTTCCGGGGCAACATTACGATTCCGGCTTTTTATGCTTAAGTGGCTCTTGTATGAAAACATATTGTATCAGTGCCACTGTCATCGGCCTCCTCGCGGCAGGCTGTTCCACCACCCTCAACACCCCCCAGGGCAAAATCGTCTCCATCACCGAACGCGGCGTCGGTCTTGAAGTCACCGCCACGGACGAAACCACCCAATCGCCCAAAGTGAAGTTCGGCTTCTTCAGCTCGGCCATCGTCATCGAGCCGACCTCGACCAACACGCCGACCTATTCGCCGAACTTTGCCAACACGTTCAGCTTTGACCAGGCGGGGGCGTTGCAACTGGGCATTGGCGAAAACATCGCCAGCGGCAATTACCAGACATTGCAACCGGGCGCCACCAACAGCGTCGTCGTCACGCAGCCCGTCGTTCCGAAATAACATTCGTCCCATTCGTCCTATTGGTCCTATGCGTGAAATGATGCCGGAGCTTCCAATGAAGTTTGATCTGCCGCTGGCGCGGAGGCTGGCGGAGTTCTCGCGAAGGGCTTATGAGGCAGGCCAGGTAGGGACGGCGCGCTGCGCCGTCCGCGCCGCGTCCAGCGGCGCAACTCAGGGGGTGACTCGATCATCCCGCGCAAATCGTTCCGCCCGCTTTACGGGCGGGGACATCGCAGCGCGATGTCCCTACCAACAACAAGAACCGTGTCACGATGCGTCACCATGCGATGCGCATGTGTTGGTGGAAGACATCGGCGATGCCATCGTGCTGGCGTTTCGCGGGACGAAGGACGCCCGCGATTGGCTCACCGATGTCGAATTCAGAAAATTTCCTTTATTTGAAGCTGTTCGGCGCGTCGCCGACCACAACGGCCCAGTGGGCCGTTCCCCCCAGAAGAGGATTAAAGTCCATGAAGGCTTTCTGCGCGCGATCGTTTCATTGCTGCCGAAAATCATCGAATGGCTGGAGGGACCGGACATGGGGAGCGCGCCAAAGCCATTGCTGATCACGGGCCATTCGTTGGGAGGGGCGCTGGCGTCGCTGGCGGCTTTTTTTCTGCAACAACGCGGCCATCCCATCCGGGCCGTCTATACCTTTGCCTCGCCACGAGTGGGAAATGGAGCGTGGCGGGATCAATATAATTCCGCCGGAAGCCAGGGGGAACGGGCTACCAGCCCGTTGCTGCGGGCGACGCGCCCGCAGGCCTTGGGGGCGAAGACCTTTCGGGTGGCGGCGGCGGGCGATCTGGTGCCGCTCATCCCCGGATTAATGGACGGTTACAGGCATGTGGGGCAGGAGGTGTTTTTGGACGGAGCAGAAACATTCAACATCCAACATTCAACATCCAACGTCGAAGTAAACACCGAATTGAAAATAAGAATCAATCCGTCGCATATCTGGGAATTTTTGCAGGATGAATGGCGGGCAATCAGGGCATTGGGCCGGGGCGACCTGGATTTCATCCTGCAATTCCATTCCATCGAGAAAGATTACATCCCGCTTCTGGCGGAGGGACGAGTTACACGGGAACAGCCAAAGGACATTTTTTAATTATGGGACGGCTCACTGACACATTCTGCTTATCATATTTCAAACAAAAGCGCCGAGCGTTTCCCCCTCTCCCCCGCCGTGCTCGCGCCCCGTCGCGGCAGGTTGGAGGAGAGGGCCGGGGTGAGGAGGTCGTTTCACTGACTCCTGCCACTATGATCCTTTTCGCCCAGGCAGACGTGAATTCGCTTCCGGCCAATTGGCTGAAAGACATGGTCGTCTTCACCATTGCGGTCATCGCCGTGGCGTCACTCGCTTCGAGCGCCTTCATCACCATCCTCCAGTATGTCCTGGAAAAGCGGCGTGACGCCAAATCATCCACCGACTCGCAGCCGCGCGAAATCCTGCCGCAACCGCTCGGCGTCGAGAAGATGTCCAAGCGTTACAACCACGAGGCGCATGAGCTGCGCTTCAAGACCGTGGAAGAGACCGTCGAGCGGCACGGCGCGGAGATCGGCAAGCTCTGGGACACATTGCGACTCGACCTGCCGTCGATGGAACGGCGTTTGGACAAGGCCAACGAGGAGCGGGTGGGCAACGTGCATGAACGGGTGAACGAGATTTTGGGTGAAGTGCGCGAGTTGAGAGGGGAGATGAAGGAGCGCAAATGAAACAGATGGAAAACATTCAACATTCAACATCCAACAATCCATCAATCCACCAATCCATCAATCCAATAATCCACCAATCCAATAATCCATCAATCCAATAATCCAACAATCCAATAATCCAACAATCCAACAATCCAATGAAAGACGGCGTTAACACCAAGATAACAAAGGGAACGAAGCAGAAATTCTGTCCATTTTGTTAATTCTGTCTCCACCTCTGCGTCAGAAGATGTCACCCCTGACGGGGCTTGCCTCAATCGGTGGGACGCACCACGTTCAATTTCCAGCGCCGTAGGTGCGACATATTTGTAGAAAATCGCGTACAAACAACCAAAGCTCCGCTAGGAGCGACATCTTCCGGGCCGTTCGGTGTCCACCCTTCAGGGTGCCGGGCTGCCGCAACACGCTAAAGCGTGGACACCAAACGGCTGCAAGCGCAGTTCATGGCGTCGTCGGAGTGCGCCCCGTCCTCGGGCGCAGCGACGTGGATCAGGCGCGCGGCTATCGAAAATTCTGACGCCCCCGTGCGTGCGGACGTTGCTGCGACCGGGGACGGTCGCACTCCGGGAGCGGCCAGCAGATCGAAATGTTTGAAGAACATGGCGCAGTTCATCGCGTCGTCGGAGTGCGCCCGTCCTCGGGCGCAGCGACGTGGAGCGGGCGCGCGGCTATCGAAAATCCTGACGCCCCCGTGCGTGCGGACATTGCTGCGACCGGGGACGGTCGCACTCCGGGAGCGGCCAGCAGATCGAAATGTTTGAAGAACGTGGCGCAGTTCATGGCGTCGTCGGAGTGCGCCCCGTCCTCGGGCGCAGCGACGTGGAGCGGGCGCGCGGCTATCGAAAATCCTGACGCCCCCGTGCGTGCGGACATTGCTGCGACCGGGGACGGTCGCACTCCGGGAGCGGCCAGCAGATCGAAATGTTTGAAGAACGTGGCGCAGTTCATGGCGTCGTCGGAGTGCGCCCCGTCCTCGGGCGCAGCGACGTGGAGCGGGCGCGCGGCTATCGAAAATCCTGACGACCCGTGCGTGCGGACATTGCTGCGACCGGGGACGGTCGCACTCCGGGAGCGGCCAGCAGATCGAAATGTTTGAAGAACATGGCGCAGTTCATCGCGTCGTCGGAGTGCGCCCCGTCCTCGGGCGCAGCGACGTGGAGCGGGCGCGCGGCTATCGAAAATCCTGACGACCCGTGCGTGCGGACATTGCTGCGACCGGGGACGGTCGCACTCCGGGAGCGGCCAGCAGATCGAAATGTTTGAAGAACATGGCGCAGTTCATGGCGTCGTCGGAGTGCGCCCGTCCTCGGGCGCAGCGACGTGGAGCGGGCGCGCGGCTATCGAAAATTCTGACGACCCGTGCGTGCGGACATTGCTGCGACCGGGGACGGTCGCACTCCGGGAGCGGCCAGCAGATCGAAATGTTTGAAGATCGTGGCGCAGTTCATCGCGTCGTCGGAGTGCGCCCCCGTCCTCGGGCGCAGCGACGTGGAGCGGGCGCGCGGCTATCGAAAATTCTGACACCCCCGTGCGTGCGGACATTGCTGCGACCGGGGACGGTCGCACTCCGGGAACCGGTGCTCGACCGTATAATGTGCTCTGTATTTTTGGAAGCCACCACAATGAGAAAATCTTTGACAATCCCATCAAAAACACGATTCTCCCAAAACGATGCCAGAAGTGATGGACAAAATTTCCGAAACGTCCCGGAAGGGACAGATGAAAATAGCCCGGCGTTTCAACGCCGGGATTGACCACCGCGATGACAAGTCCCGAAGGGACGGCCGAAGCGCCCCGGCATGGCTTCCATTCGGGCATTCCTTCGATGTTGGATGCTTGCCGGGCCGTAGCTTCCGAGCGTAGGCCGGTTGGATGTTGGATGTTGGATGTTCCCCGGGTTCATGGGGTTCAGCCGTCCCTTCGGGACTCGGCGGTTTACGGATCAGACTTCGTTGACTTCGTTTGCTTCTGTTAAATTCTGCCCATCCCCGGCGTTATCGTTTAGTCGCGACAGACCGCACTGAGGATTTTTTACAGAAGGAAACAAAGAAAACGAAGAATTTTGTCTTACACCCACCACAATGAGAAAATCTTTGACAATCCCGGCAAAAACACGAATCTGTCAAAATGAAATCAAAAGGAACCAGGCAGAACTGCATTCCGCCCACTTCTCCTTGACCACCTGTTAGGTATCATCACATTTTTGTATGGAATCCGCATCCACAGTCAAGTATCAGAAGTTGATTGGGATGATGGATGCTTTTGTCTCTGGTCAGAGTAGGTCGCGTGATTTCGTCGGCCAGATGGAGGGTGAATTTGCCACCAGCGACCTTGACGATGATGAGCGGTTTTGTGATTTGCAGTTGGCGCTTGCGATGTTTGGTGCTGGCGACCGTGAGGACGACGAGAAGATGCTTGCAAGTGAGTGCAAGTATTTTTTGAGACTTTTAAGAGAAGGGCAATGACACCTCGCTGGAGCCGACGCCCAAACAGTTTGTGGTTGAAAGATGAGAGTTGAGAGACCAGATTTCAGACGTGAGTCCGCCGCTCGTAGGCGTGGCTCAGTTCTTGGTCGTTAGGCCGACTACGCATACTTTATGAACAACATACAACAGGTTGGCAGCGGAGTTCTTGCGACTCTATCCATACTTATCGGGATTGCCTTAGCTATTTTTTGGATGGTAGTCGGCTGGCGAGCGATGCGAGCGCACGAACGGCTCGCAGATTCTTCGGAGCGGGCTTATCCAAATCCACAAGCCAAAAGCGAGGCTGGAGCAGAGGACGTGAAGCCTTGCGTATCTTGCGGCAAGATGATACCCAAGATTTATAACAAGTGTCTGCACTGTGGGAAGCCGCAGCCATGATAGTTTTATGAGCCGTCGGCCTCCGCTTTGGAGCCGACGCCCAAACAGTTTGTGGTTGAAAGATGAGAGTTGAGAGACCTAATTTCAGACGTGAAAAGAGCCATGTTTATCATTTTATGGGCGGCCGTTTTTTTCGTGGTGACGTTGATTGTTGGCTCTCTTGTCCTTCCGATAATCAGCAAACTTGAGGGATGGAGTTTTCCACCACCTATGGCAGTCGGAATGGTTTGGGCCGTGATATGTTTTGGGAGTCCGCTGGTCGGATTGAGTCTTGGTTCGCGTGGCATTCTTCCGGGCACGAAGAAGACCGCGAGCAAAGAGAAGGCTGACAAATGATGCCTACCGCGTTGGGGCCGACGCCCAAACAGTTTGTGGTTGAAAGATGAGAGTTGAGAGGCCAGATTTCAGACGTGAGTCCGCCGATGGTCGGCGTGGCTCAGCTCGTTAGATGCACTCGGTGGCAGTGACAAAAAACTGATGACAACATGATTACATCAATTCATACCTTAATTTACTCCGACGACCCAAAAGCGACGCGCGCGTTCCTGCGCGATGTCCTTGGGTGGAAATATGTCGCCGAGGATTTCGATAAAGATTGGCTCATTTTCAAATCGGGGCCGAGCGAGTTGGGCGTGCATCCGACGCACAGCGAATGGGAAGGCAAATCCTACGACTTCCCGCGTCACCACTCCATCGCGTTGATGTGTGACGACATTGATACG
Organism: uncultured Verrucomicrobiae bacterium; assembly: GCA_963797825.1. GTDB lineage: Bacteria > Verrucomicrobiota > Verrucomicrobiia > Limisphaerales > UBA11358 > UBA11358. Next base: position 55,502 of record CAWCRR010000053.1, on the reverse strand, counting down.
ACGGTTGGCGAGTTGCGGGCGAAAGGAGCGCAGTTCCGAGGTCCTGTCCAGCACCAGGTTTATGGTCACGTCATCATGATGATCGTGCCCGGCGCGGACGACATCCAGTTGTATCAACCGACCCACAAGCTTGGATACAATCTTTAGCACACCGAAAGTTGCATCACGAGTTTATGAGCGAGGACACCAATCAAGAGATTCTGACGGAGCTTCGGAAGCTGAAGCGCATTTTTTACGCGGTGCTGGTCGTGTTCATTTTGATGGCTATTCCGTCCTTCTACTACGGATTCACGCACGATTCGACGGTTTCTTGGGAGCAAGTCAACACAGCGATGCGGTGTGAGGATTTTCCAGCAGCATTGTCTATGGCGCAGTCGTTGGTTCGCCAGCAGCCGGATTATTACTACGGCCACTCTTATCTCGGAGCTATTTATTTGGCGATGGACGACGTTACCAATGCGGAGCGGGAGTATTCGCGGGCGTGTCAGTTGTTCCCAAACGAGGAGGACCAGAAAGATTTGGCGGCAGTTCAGAAGCGGATGGCGGCAGGCGCAGGTTTCAATCTGCAATCCACGACGACGCTGCCTCCTATATTGGATCGTTAGGCATATCTCGCACCTTTTTTTATGAGCGCACCAGAAAACGAGCATCAGGAAGCACTCAACATTCTCAATAAGCATTACGCTGTGTTGGCAAAGCAGATGGCGGCAGAGATTGTTGAGCATCGTGAGGATTTTGAGTCGCCGGGATTTGGCAGTCAGGCAGATGACATCATTGAGAAGCACGCCCGGCATATTCAGCAGCTTGGTTCCGTTTATTCCATTTTGCGCTGGAAGGCATATCGCAAGAAGCCAGAAGGCAAGGAGCCACTCGGAAAGTATGATTTTCGGTGTTTTGGCTGTGGTGGTGTTATCCAATCTACCGAGGAGGCATGTTCTATATGCGGCTGGACTTGGAGATGATCGATATGCACCGCTCTGGAGCCGACGCCAAAACAGTTTACGGTTGAAAGATGAGAGTTGAGAGTCCAGATTTCAGACGTGAGCCAACTGCCATCGGCGTGGCTCAGTTGGTCGTTAGGTGGCGTTCGCACATCAAATCAAACAACACAAAATGAAAGACACAATATGACTACTCGATACAGAACTGAATCGTCCTTGTTTGGCGTTCCGTTGATTGCCATGGCGTTCGGCCCAGACGCAGCACACGGTGAGCGGGTTGGACACGCTCGCGGCATTATCGCGGTTGGCGGCGTGGCTACAGGTGTGGTTGCGGTTGGCGCAGTAGCTCGTGGTGTGGTCGCTGTCGGAGGCGTGAGCCTCGGCGTCGTTACAACCGGAGGATTAGCCTTTGGAGCATTGGCCTGCGGCGGTATTGCGCTGGGTGGCTTTGCCGTTGGAGGCTTGGCCGTTGGTGTCCTGGCGGTGGGTGGAATCGCTATTGGAATCACAAAAGCAGTTGGCGGCCTTTCCATTCTGCTCAAGAACCTTTGGTGATAGCCACGCCGCGCTAAAACCATTTGAGCGAAATAAGAGCAGTGGAGTCTCCCTAAATTCATTCTCATCCTCATCCTCATTATCATCTCAAGTAAAGTCCCGCAGGGACTTGCCGATATTAGCCCGGCGTTTTAACGCCGGGATTAACCACCGCGATGACAAGTCCCGAAGGGACGGGGCATTCATTCGATGTTGGATGTTGGATGTTGGATGTTGGATGTTGGATGTTGGATGTTGGATGTTGGATGTTGGATGTTGGATGTTGGATGTTGGATGTTGGATGTTGGATGTTCCCCGGGTTCATGGGGGTTCAGCCGTCCCTTCGGGACTCGACGGTTTTCCATTCGTTCCCGGCGTTGAAACGCCGGGCTATTCTCAGAAGTTCCTTTGGAACCGCTGCGGAGCGCGGCTCTGTGAGCGCAGCAATGTCCGAGCTTTCAAGGCGCCACTGGTTACACTAAACATCTTGTATTTGAGGAAGCTGCTGCGGGTCGCAGACCCGCGCTCCGAACACAGTTCATGTTCTTTGCGGTTAACCTCTTCATCCTGTCAGTTTTCGCGTATTTCTTTTCGCGGTTAAACTGCCCAATCTCCTTTCCCAATCGCCCATCGGCAATCTTTGGTCATTCGTGCTTCGTCATTATTTAGTCATTATGGTTTAGAAATTAGTCATTCCTCCTCAGCCTCCCATTGGCGTTTATTCGCGTGAATTCTATCCTCAATCTTCCATCCTCGCTTTGGTTGCGTCCTGGCCTCTCCCGTCCTCCGTAGCAGCACTGCGGAGGGTGGACGAAAAACACGAAATATGCGAACACGGATTTTTTCTCTCAACTCTCAACTCAAATTACCATCAACTGCCCAATTTCTGCCCAATTTCTGTTTACTACTTGACAAGAAAGGGTTACGATGCGGTCGACGTCGGCATTTTTGATTCGGCCGCGAACCACTAAAGCCCAAGACACTGTTCTCAGTTCAGTGCGGTCGCGGCCATCGAAAGGATCAAAAATGAAAACGCTTCGCTTCCTCTCGCGGTGGGCCGGCTTGCTGCTGGTTCAGTCATTTAGCGGCCTCGGTGTCAGCGTGTCGCTCCTGGCTGTCTGCCTGGCCTGGCTGTGTGCTTCGCCGGCTTTGGCGCAAACGGAGATGCCCCTTTATGTCTTCCCCAGCAGCGCGGCCCCCATCGGCGCGTTGACCCAGGGACGGGACGGCAATTTTTACGGCACGACCTCGTTCGGCGGCGTTGACGATGACGGGACAGTGTACCGGATCTCGACCAACGGAACTTTCACCAATCTCTATTCCTTCACCAACGGCAACGACGGGGCGCGACCCAACGCTGGACTTGTCCAGGGCAGCGACGGCAATTTCTATGGCACCACCACCGGGGGCGGGTATGGATATGGAACCATCTTTCAAATCACCACCAACGGCGCTTTCACGGTCCTGCATACCATGCAGGGTAATACTGAGGGAGGCCTTCCATATGGCAGTCTGGTCCAGGCCAGCGATCATGGTTTTTATGGCACGGCCAAATATGACGGCCCCAATTCCGGCGGCACCATCTTTAAGGTCACCACCGACGGGATATTGACGGTCGTCCACGCCTTTTCCGGCCCCGATGGTCAAAATCCCGATGACAGCCTGGCTCTGGGACCCGACGGCAATTTTTACGGCACTTGCGAGAGTGGAGGCTCAAGCACCAATGGCACGGTGTTCCGGATAACGCCCGGTGGTGTGTTCACCAACCTGCATTCATTTAATGGCATGCAGGGATCTCTGCCCTATAGCGGTTTAGTTTTAGGCGTGGACGGCGCGTTTTACGGCACTACAGAGCTCGGGGGTGCCGGCACGGTTTTTCGGATTACAATCAACGGCGTCTTCACCGCTCTGCATTTTTTTGGGAGCGGCCACGATGGCGGGGTGCCTTACGGCACTCTGGTTCAAACTGCCGACGGCATACTGTATGGCACCACCTCCGCCGGCGGCGCCAATCACGACGGCATTGTGTTTCAGATAACGACCAACGGCGTGGAAACCGTCCTTTACTCGTTCACAACAGGTGACGTCGGCGGTTCTGGACTGGGTCCTGAGAGCGGCCTGACGGTGGGCCGGGATGGCAAGCTATATGGCACCCTCTACAATGGCGGCACGAATGAATACGGCGCGGTCTTCGCCTTCACCAGGTTCACTTCGGGGACAGTCTCCAGTATTTATTCATTCGTTGGCGCCACCAAAGGCGCTTATCCCTACGGCGGTCTGACCACCGGGCCGGATGGCAATTTGTATGGCACCACCTCCGCCGGCGGCAACAGCGTAGGCACCGGCGGCAATGGCACGATCTTCCGTCTCAGTCTCACCCCCACCAACAGCGTGTTTGCAAGCCTCCATGTGTTCAATGGCACCGATGGCTTGATACCCTATGCGCCGTTAGCGCTCGATCCCAACGGCATTCTCTATGGCACCACCCAGTCCGGCGGCACCGACAGCTCCGGGAACGTGTTTGGCATCACCACCAACGGCGTTTTCACCAATGTTTATTCTTTCACCGGTGGCAACGACGGCGCTGTTCCTTATGACGGCCTGCTGATTGGTTTGAACGGCGCGCTCGATGGCACCACTGAATTAGGCGGTGCCTACAGCGCCGGGAACGTATTTGAACTCACCACTAACGGCCTGTGCACGAATATTTATTCTTTCACCGGTGGCAACGACGGCTATGCTCCCTACGGAGGGCTGATCCAGGATACCGCCGGCAATTTATACGGCACCGCCCTCTCGGCCGGGTCAAAGGAAGATGGAACCATTTTTGAAATCACCAACAACGGCGGGTTCACGACCTTGTATTCATTTGGTGGCTCCGATGGCGCCGGCCCGGAATACGGGCTGATATTCGGCCCCGATGGCGCGCTCTATGGAACCACTCCCTCAGGCGGCACCAATGGCGGTTATGGCACCGCCTTTCGGATCACGACCAACGGCGTCTTCACCAGCCTGCATTCTTTTTCGAACGGCAACGACGGCGGCAACCCCCATTGCACTCTGTTCCTGGGCAGCGATACCAATTTCTACGGCACTTGCGAGAATGGAGGCTCCGGCACCAATGGCACGCTGTTCCAGATGTCGCCCGATGGCGTCGTGACCACGCTGCATGCCTTTGACAAAACTGACGGTTCTTCCCCCGTGGGCCAACTGGCGCTGGGAGGAGACGGCAATCTCTACGGAGTCACCTCCGCAGGCGGGAACAATAACCTGGGCACGATCTTTGGCCTGTCCAACCTCTTTCCCTCCGTCGCCGCAGCCCCCGGCTCCCTCGCGGTCACGCTGGGCCCGGACGCGGTGACCAACCAGGCCCAATGGATGATTGACGACAACGGCACCAATCTCGCCAGCGGCGTAACCATTTCCAATCTCTCTGCGGGCTATCATCAAATCTACTTTCTGTCCGTTTCCAATTGGACGGAGCCTAATTGCCAGGTCGTGTTCATCAGCCCCAATGCGTTGACCGGGGCGTCTGGCGTGTACGTGACAAGCTTACCGTCGCCTCCGAATCTCATTGGCGCAACGCTCTCGGCGAATGGGGTGTTTCAATTTAGTTTTACCAACAGCCACCCGAACGCGTCCTTCTCGGTTTGGGAAAGCACTAACCCGGCGTTGCCGCTGGTTGATTGGACGGACATTGGCGCCGCCAGCAGCCTCGGCGGCGGCATGTTCCAATTCACTGACACGCAAGCCACCAACTCGCAACGCTACTACAGCGTCAGCTCGCCGTGACAGATACGGCGCTATGACCCTGATTGCAAGGGGACGGCCATTGATTGGAAACAAAGTGTTACATTTGGGCCAGTTTTTATGCGAATTTGGCAGGAGCAAAACCCAACTGGAGTACTCTCCCCATTGAGGGGAGAGGGAACAGGCGGCGAACGCCTTCAAAATGAGTGCGTTGATTTGTTCGGTCGTTACCAAGCTACGAGGCGGTCGTGCGACAGATGGAGTCGGGGAGCCGGAATCATTTGAGCGAAATAACAGCAGTGGAGTCTCCCTAAATTCATTCTCATTCTCATCCTCATCCTCATCCTCATTATCATCCTCATTATCATCTCAAGTAAAGTCCCACAGGGACTTGCCGATAATAGCCCGGCGTTTCAACGCCGGGATTGACCACCGTGATGACAAGTCCCGAAGGGACGGCCGAACGTTCCCGGCACGGCTTCCATTCGGGCATTCATTTGATGTTGGATGTTGGATGTTCCCCGGGTTCATGGGAGTTCAGCCGTCCCTTCATCCCGCGGTCATTCGTGCTTCGTCATTATTTAGTCATTATGGTTTAGGAATTAGTCATTCCATCTCAGGCATCCGTGTTCGCGTATTTCGTGTTTTTCGTCCACCCTCCGCAGTGCTACGGAGGACGGGCGGTTAAAAATCTGTGTCCATCCGTGTCCATCCGTGTCCACCTCTCGTTCTTCCGCCTTCGTTCCCTTCGTTATCTTGGTGTTAAATCCGTCTTCCCGTTGAATGTTCCCTTTTGCGCTCTTTGTGTTCTCTTGCGGCTAAATTTTTTTATTCTTCCTTTTGTGCATTTTGTGTCTTTTGGCGGCTAAAAAACCCATGTTCGCGTATTTCGTGTTTTTCGCGGTAATCTTTGGTCATTAGTGCTTCGTCATTATTTAGTCATTATGGTTTAGGAATTAGTCATTCCCCATAACCCTCCGATTTTGTTCCTGGGCAACATTACGATTTCGCCCTTTTATGCTTAAATCGGCACCGACGATGAAAAAACTATGAATACAAAAATCATCCGCGCGATCCTGATCGTGCTCTTGCAATGCGACGGCGTGCCCATCCCCGAATCCGCGCTCCTCACCGCGACACAACTGCTGTGTCGCACCGACAACCCCACCGAAGACGACGTGCGAGACCGACTGCGTGAAGTCGAGGCGCAACAATTCATCTCGGGCGCCACCGACCCGCTCACGAAGGAGCGCACGTGGACATTGACCATCAAAGGTATCCACAAAGCCCGCCAACTCCGTTAATCATCAATCGATATGAAAGCAAAATTCATTCTGCCCACGCGCAAGCGCATCCGCTCCGTCCTCGACCCTTGCGCGAAAAAGTTGCTGAAGATGGACGATAAAAAACTCCCCATGGAGGACATCCATGAATGGCTCATGCGCCAAAATATCAACGTAACTGTCCGAACCATTTACCGCTATTTGGAGAAACTCCGCTGCGCGTGCTTTGAACGAAATTTCCTTCCTCAGATTTCCACTGCTGCCAGGCAATGCAAAAAACTCGAAAAAGCGTTCAAGAAAAATCCCCCGCCGGGACTCGAAATGTTGATCAAATTGATCCAACTCCTGATTTGGAACATCAACACTCAAAAAGCGCCTTCCGCTGCCCAGATAGCATTGGCCCATAGGTTACTTAATACAGTTATCCGGTTCACCGGCGACAAGGCTGGAAAGGGTTTCACGGAACGGCAGGTGAAACTTGCCGAAATCCAATCCCATGAGTTGATAAAGTCGGAACAGGCCAAAGCGCTGAGATATTGCCTTAAAGAAACTAAAAAATTTCCGCAAGTGCAGGCATTATTTAAGAAAGCAATTGTCGCGCTGAGAGCGGCAGAAACCGCCCGACTAATTAGGCTGGCGGAAAACCATCGGACAAAAATTGACGCGAATTGACGTGAATTGACGCGAATTGACGTGAGGATCAAAATGAAAAAAGCTCCGTGCATAGTAGAAGTCACCAACGAAAATGAAGTCCCTACCGTGGATGCGCCCTGTCATCAATCCTTCCATGACTTCCTTACCCACGATGCCCGCGTCCCCTCCGGCTGCGGCAATTACGCCGACTACTCTTTCGCCGGACGCGAGGCCCTCCTCGCCATCGTCAAAACCATCGACATGATTTTTGGAAATGTGCCGGGGGGAACGGCCAACCTGGCCGTTTCAGCGGGCGACGCGCCCGCTGTCCCGCCTCCCATTCCCTTCCACTCTTCAACCCCCCTCCCCGACGCCGAACTGTCCCTCGCCGGCGGCGCGCAATTCGGCAAGACCATCCTGGAACTCAACCTCGCCGCGTATTGCACCGGTCAGATGTTCCGCAATTTCGGCCTGTATCTGCCCGACGACGATCTGGTGGAGGGCATCGTGGATTCAAAATTCCGGCCGGATGTCGTGGACCAAATCGGTTGGTTCGCGGACATGGCGCGCGTGGGCAAGGCGCTGAATAGATCCGGCAAGACCGTCAATCGCAAGGGCGCGTTTCTGGTGACGGATGGGCAGCGGAAAGCGGTCGGCATGATTCGCGGGCTGGGCAAGGTGCCGACGACGTTCAGCATGGACATGGCGATGATGGATGAGGTGGACGACATCGAACCGCGGATGATGAAGTTCGTGCGCGGTCGCCTGACGGCGAGCGATTTGCGGTTCATCATGAAGATCGGCACGCAACGCATCCATGGTCGCGGCATGAACAAGGCCTGGAAAGACGGGAGCCAGGGTGTCTTTGTTTTCAAATGCCCGGAGTGTGGACATGAACAGAATTTGGAGGAGGAGTTTCCGGGGATTGTACGATTGCGTCTGGGGTCTGGCGTCTGGGGTCTGGGGTCACAAAAATCCCCAGAACCTAAATCCCAGCTCCCAGACCCTATATTGTCCCCAGAACCTAAATCCCAGCTCCCAGACCCTATATTGTCCCCAGAACCCAGATCCGAGACCCAAGACCCTATATTGACATGGGCCGGGGATTTCAGAATTGATGGGGATGATGCGGTGGTGGCGGCGCATGAGCCGGGCAACGAGTATTATCTGGGCTGCGTGAAATGCGGCGCGGAGCTGGACCGCACGAAGCCGATCGAGATGCATCGCCAGCCGGAACGGATCAAGCAGCGGCATTGGTCGTATCGCATCTCGCAACTGGCCATCGGAGCGATCGGCCTGGAACAGATCGTGGCGCGATTTCAACTGGCGGTTGCCGATCCGCAAGAGATGATCGTGTTCCGGTGCGATGTCCTGGGCCTGCCGCAAAGCACGAGCCAGGCGTTGACGCCGGCCATCATCGAGCGCGCGCGCAGCGTTGAAGCATTCGATCTGGCGCCAGGTGTGCGGGAGGGTTGCGTGGGGGTGGCGGGGCTGGATATGGGGGACAGATGCTGGTTATGGGTGAGGGAGATTGGGAAAACATCCAACATCCAACCCGTCCTCCGTAGCCCGTCCTCCATTGCAATATTGCGGAGGGTGGACAGTACTGCGGAGGGTGGACATCCAACATCCAGAGAATATTCAACAGCCAACAACCAAGGGGAATGCAGACGGCTGCTGGCGAGTGGAGAAGATGTCGGCGGGGGACGTGGTGGGACGGACGATTTCTTTATTCAACCGGATGGGGTTGTCGGCATTGTTCGTGGATGAGCGGCCGCTGGTGAATGAATCCCGGACGATTGCGCTGGCGCTGAACGGATTGCAGGAGTTGACGGAATGGCCGAAGGTGCCGGACAGCCGGGACGCTTATGTGACTTTGCCCGGCGGATTGACGTGGGACGGCAAGAACAGCGCTGGTTGAATCTGAATGTGCGCCGTGGTGCGGTTCACGAAGAGCAAGCTCGGCGCGGGCATCCAACAGAGCATTGTTTTTTTCGAGGAAGGGGGCCAGACGAAATTTGTTCCGTGCATCGAGTGCAACCGGTTCGAGACGATTGACCGGGTGGTGCGGGAATTTCTGACGCCGGCGGAGGGAGTGATTGAGGTTGTAAATGGGGAAACATCCAACATCCAACATCCAACCGGCCTTCGCCCCGCAGCTACGGCCCGGCAGGCATCCGACGCCCAAGGGAATTCAGGGACTCGTGGAACTCGTCCCTCCGAGATAAGGGAACAGCCGATGATGTTATTGCCGCGGATGAGGGCGGGGGATTCGGCCATTTTGGAGACGGTGGAGGCGCATCTCATCGCGGGCAGCGAGCGGGTGAAAGCGGGCGATGGGAGTCAGGGCGATTACGTGGACGCCTGCGAGAATCATTTGCTGCTGGCGGACGGGTATTCGAAGCTCGCGGAGATCATTTGCGCGGGCAACCGGCCGGTGCGATTTGCTTATGAGAGGGTGGAGATGAAGGGCGGTGTAGAGGGGAGGGGAAGGGGAAAGGGAGGATTGATTTGAACTGCGGAGCCAGTGGCCACCAGGAGGTGTCCGCTTTACCCTAAGGGAAATTGAATTTCACTTGCCCAACCCTGCTTCAGTTCTATGATGCCCTGATGAAAGCATTCAGAGCGTGCTTCTCGCCCACGACCGCACTCGCGATTTCCACCTGGCTGGTTTTTTCGGGAACGACCTCTATTGGCTCGGCGCAAACACCATCAAACGGACCAACGGTCGAAACCTTTTTTGACGCGGTTCATGGAAACGACACCAACACGGTTGCCAAAATGTTGGAGGCGAACACGAATCTGGTAAATGCTGTTTATTACGGCCGGTTGCCGATCACTGTGGCGGCGGGAGATGGTTCCATTCAAATTGTCGAGCTGCTGCTCAAAGATGGCGCAGACGTCAATGTCCAAAACGACACTTGGAACACCAGCAACATGCGGCTCACCGCTTTGGAAGCCGCAATCGAGAGCGGAAACACGAATCTCTGCAAATTGTTGCTTGGAGCCGGCGCAAACCCAGACCTTCAAAGCTCATTCGAGGGTGGTGCCCTGCATTATGCCTTCACTTACCATCGAAACGAAGTGGCGGGATGGCTGCTGGATTATGGCGCGGACCCGTTTCTGGGGAAAAACAACCCCTACAACAAGGCCACACCTTTTGAATTGGCAATCACGCAAGGCGACGGGAAATTAATTCCCCGGATGCTCGGCCAGGAAGGGGCCGGGCCAGCGGCCTTAAGACCGACGCATCCGCTGCCATGGAAAAAAACACAGGCCGAAAACCGAAAGGCAGCCGCGAATATTATCACGGAACGCGGCACACAGTTGCTATCAGCCGCAGCTCAACGTGGTGAATTGGAAGCTGTGGAGGCTTTGCTCAAGGCGGGGGTTTCCGCCAAAACCAATGCCCCGGGAGAATTGCCGTTGATGCAGGCCTTTGCCATTTCCGAAGCGGCGGCGGTCAAATCCTGGCCCTCCGCCATTGCGCAGTGGCAGCAAACGAGCAACCAACTAAATAGACTTGGCCCTAATGCAAATCCGGAGTTCACCGCTTCACTTCGTTCTCAAGAGGCAGAGCAAGCGGCCAAGGTTGCGTCGCTTGCACCGGAACATTTGATGCGGATCCGCGACCTGCTCATCAAGCACGGCGCCGATTATGACGCCTTTGCCGCGACGGCACTGGCCGACACCAACCGGGCGGCTCAACTTTTGGCAGCGGACAAAAACGTGATTCAAGCCCGCGACCGCGATGGGCAAACGCCATTGCATTGGGCCGTGCTGAACGACCAGCTTCCACTCACCTCGTTCTGGCTTCAGGCCGGGGCGTCTCCCGCTGCCACCAATTTTGCCGGCCAGACTCCACTTCACATCGCTGCGACGAAAGGATTGACCGACCAAGTCAAACTTCTCCTGGCGGCAAACGCGCCGACTGACATCCGCGACACCAACGGTTGGACGCCTCTGGATGCAGCCATCCAAGCCAAACAGACCGATTGCATTCATTTGCTGATGGCCAAAACACCAGCCGGGGCGCATCCGGAACGGGGATTGGCCACGCCTTTACATGAAGCGGCGGCCAGCGGGAACGTCACCGCGCTCGCAGCGTTGTTGGACACGGAAACCAATCTGGAGGCCCGCAATGAATTGGCGATGACACCGCTGCAGGTTGCCGTTTTGCATGGGCACCTGGCCGCGGCGGCACTGCTGGTGGACAAGGGAGCGAAGGTCAATGTGCGCGATCCCGCTGGCAACACTTTGCTGCATCAAATCCTTTTGCAGGATCAGCTCATCATTTATGACCGCCCGCCAACGAACTGGCTGGCGCGTGTGGGACAGGATTCAAGCAAGCAATTGTATCTGAAATACCTGACCGTTGGACAAAATGAACAAGGGCCGAATCCATTGCTGCAAGCCGCCAGTTTTCTGCTGGCCAGCGGAGCCGATGCCACCGCCACGAACAATGCCGGCGAAACCGCGATGCAATTGATTTCCGACGGGAAAACGGGGCGCGGAGTTTTCTTCTTCGACAACGACCGCACCGAGCTTTTGCAACTGCTCGGTGAGCACGGCGGCAACGTTGACGTGCGGGACGCTGACGGCAATACGGCCCTGCATCGGTTGAGCGGCGGCTTTTACGACATCAGCAAGGTTGAGCAGATGGCCAGTCTTATCGCCAGCGGCGCGAACGTGAACGCCACGAACAATCTGGGACAAACTCCTCTGCATGTGGCTGCCGAAAAGATTTGGGGATGGGATGGCAATGACCCTCCGGTCAACGAACCGTTTCAACTGCTGATTTATTCCAAGGCCAACGTCAACGCCCAGGACAATCAAGGCCTGACGCCTTTGGACGTGGTGGCGCTGTCGAATTCTTCATTTCGCAAGGAAGCCACCCGGGCGCTGCTGGACGCCGGGGCAAATCCCAACCTGCTTGACAAACAGGGCCGCACTGCGGCGCACCTTTTCCTTTCCGGAAAATGGCCTTGGACCGAGGCGGGGGGATGTATTGACATGCTGGTCGCCGCGGGCGCGGACCTTTCCGCAAAGGATGACCAGGGCAGAACACCGCTCCATTATCTGGCCGCCCTTGGCAGTCAAAATCCGATGTTCTTTCTTCGCGGCATCGGCGATACGTTCATTTTGGCCAAAGTGGATTTCAACGCCCGCGACAACGCCGGTGACACCCCGCTGCACATTGCGGCGAGAACCGGGACGCGGGATGTCTATGACTGGCTGGTCAAACAGGGTTGTGATCCGGACGCCACCAACAACGCGGGTGAGACGCCGCGTCAACTGGCCTCGCGCTCGACTGACCCGTTCAGCCGTTTTCAGTTCAACGCGGACACCGATATCTTCCAGGCTATTCGCGAGGGCAAGCTGGATACCGTGGCCGCGATTTTGAAATCAACTCCGGATTTGCTGAACCAGACCAATCAGTTTGGACAAACGCCGTTGCTGTTGGCCGCCCAAACCCGCCACACCAATATTGTTGATTTTCTCGACGCGCACGGCGTTCGATGGGACCCGGTTTCGGCCATTCTCGCCGGCCGCACGGAGATTTTGCGCAAATTGATCGCGCAGCAGCCGCAGTTGGCCTTCGATGGCTCGTCGCTCCGGCTGGCCGCGGCCAATGGCAATGTTCCGGCCGTGAAAATTTTGCTGGCGGCTGGCGCCAATCTGAAGGCGACCGACCCGGATGGCCTTTCGCCGTTGGGCATTACCCTCGTCCAACAGCATGGCGACGTGGCTGGACTCCTGACGAAGCAGGGCGCAACAGAAAACATATTTGACGCCGTCTATTCTGATGACGCAGAAAGAGCAGCCGCCTTAATAGACAAAGACAAGTCATTGGTGTCTGCCACCAATGCCGCGGGTGTTTCGGTGGCAGAAATCGCGGCGGCCACAGGCAACGGAAAAATCTTGAAGCTGCTGCTCGCCAAAGGAGTTTCCCCCGATTTCAAGAATCCGCGCACGGGTCAATCACTGCTTTATGTCGCGGCGGCTTACAACCAGACCAATACGGCGGAATTACTCATTCAGCGCCACTTCTGGCAACGCCTGGCCAAGTTGGACGTGGTTGATGACTTGGGATTCACGCCTCTTCAAATCGCCGCGTTTCGCGGTTCCACGGAGGTGCTTGAATTGCTTCTCAAATATAATGCCGACTGCAACCAAGGCACTATTCCTGCCGGATCTGTCCCTCCGTTCGGCGGTGTAGAATCTCAAGCCCGGCTACTTGCCGCAGGAGGGAATACCCCCTTGCACCTGGCCGCCTTGACCGGCCAGACCAACGTCATCGTGGTCCTGCTGAAGCACGGCGCGTTCGTCAACGCCACCAATGCCTACGGTATGACACCGCTGGATTTGGCAAGCATGGCTGGTCCCCCGCCATTCCTGCTGATGAGAAGCATGGACCTGCGCTTGCCGATGGCCCCGACCTTTTCTTCAAGCGGAAATCTCATGTTGCGCCGGGGCGCTACCATCGTGTTGTTGGAGCAAGCAGGAGGGAAACATGGTGAAGGACGAGGACCGGGTGGTATGATGCCTTTTGGCCCGCCAATGATGACGCGCTACCCCTCCATGAGCGCGGCGCCCGCCCCCCAAGCGCCTGTTCTCCAAACTGGCGCGGACTACCACGCGCAAGGCTGCGCCGATTACAATGCGCAACGATTCACCAACGCCCTCGCGGATTTCCGCAAGTCCTGCGAACTTGGCTCCGACAATCAGGACTATTCCTATTTCCGCATCTGGCTCATCCGGGCGCGGCTGGGAGAAAAAGAAGCGGCGACCCAGGAATTGGCGGCGTATCTGGATGGCCGCAAGGTCGAACACCCCGATGATTGGCCCTCAAAGATCGGTCGTTTTCTGGCCGGCCAATTGTCGGAAAGCGATTTCCTTAAAGCCGCTGATGACCCGAATCTCCAGACTTCAAAGGAGCAGCATTGCGAAGGGTATTTCTACGTCGGATCGAAACACCTGATTGAAAATGACAAAATGGCCGCGGTGGAATTTTTTAAAAAATGTCTGACCACAAACGTGACAGATTTTGAGGAATACACCAGTGCTGCTTCGGAATTGCTATTCCTTCAAATGCCTTCGGCGCATCAATCGGGGCTCTATCATTGAGCAGATGTTATGGCTCCATCCCGACAGGTCGGGAGAACCTGCAACCACACGGTTAATCCCGACCAGTCGGGACTCTATCATTGAGTAGATGTTCTCGAATCCAAATGGCCGACTTCATTTGCTTGATTTGCCGCTCTCGACGCACCGCTGAGGAGCGAGTGGGATGTTCCTCCGACCAGACCAACGTCCAAGGGCCATGCTTGCGGGTGTATTTGCCTGCGGATTTATCGGTGCGATTGTGATTGCGCAGTCGAGTTTCAAGATCATCGGAATGGCCGATGTAAAACCGGCCAGCGGGATTCTGGAGGATGTAAACCCAGTACATGACTGTAAAGTTGGCTCCAGAGGCAGGGCTCGAACCTGCAACCACACGGTTAACAGCCGCGTGCTCTACCATTGAGCTACTCTGGAACACAAATTCTTATTAACTCCAAAGGCGCGGCCACATCAAGGCCACACGGTTAATCCCGACCAGTCGGGACTCAACCAAAGCGCTACTCTGGAACACAAATTCTTATTAACTCCAGAGGCGCGGCCACATCAAGGCCACACGGTTAATCCCGACCAGTCGGGACTCAACCAAAGCGCTACTCTGGAACACAAATTCTTATTAGCTCCAGAGGCGCGGCCACATCAAGGCCACACGGTTAATCCCGACCAGTCGGGACTCAACCAAAGCGCTACTCTGGAACACAAATTCTTATTAACTCCAAAGGCGCGGCCACATCAAGGCCACACGGTTAATCCCGACCAGTCGGGACTCAACCAAAGCGCTACTCTGGAACACAAATGGGGGCGTAATTTACAAGTCGTGAGGCACGACGTCAAATTCATTCATCCAGCTTTTGGCGCCTTTTGGCTACTATTCGGCCTTTGGCTTTATCGCGGCTTTGGCTTTGGCGGGCTTTTCGCCACTGTCAGCCTTGTCGCCTTTATCGGCTTTGGCGGGGCGGGATTTCTTTTCTTCGGGCGCGGCTTCGGCTTTTTCGGATTCGGGACGCTTGCCGTAGCTGCGTTTTTCGGTCCGGGGCCGCTTGCCCTCTTCCGTATTGGGTTCGGGAGAGGCTGTCGCCGGGGCGGCGGTCGGAGTCAAACTTTCGATGCGCACCTTGAGGGTGCCTTTGACTTCGGCATGGAGGTGCAGTTCGATTTCGTGTTCGCCCAGGGTTTTGAGGGCGTGTTCGAGATGGATTTTGCGTTTATCGAGGGTGATGTCGAATTGATGCTTCAGTTCGTCGGCGATCATCCCCGCGGTCACGGAGCCGAACATTTTGCCGTCTTCGCCCGCCTTGACCTTGACGATGCAGATCAGTTTCTGGACGCCCTTGGCGAGTTCGGACATGGTGTTAAATTCGTGGGCTTCGCGTTCAGCGCGGCGTTTCTGGAGGGCCTCAATTTGCTTTTTGTTGGCGGCGGTCACCGGGATGGCGAACCGCTGGGGGAAAAGAAAATTGCGGGCGTACCCGGCGGCGACGCGGACCTGGTCTGATTCAGCGCCGAGGCCGACGATGTTATGGGTAAGGATGACTTCAGTTTTTGGCATAGGAAATTGAGTTATTGGCTAATGGTTGAAAAATCAGAAGGGAACGTCGTCGCTTTCGGGCGGGACATCGCCTGCCGGAGGTTCGGGGGCGGAAGCTGGAGCTGGACCCGCGGCTGAGCGGGCGCGGGGAGCATCTCCTTCGCCACGGTTGCCGGAATCCAGAAATTGAAAGGTTTCGAGGACGACGCCCAATTTGCTCTTTTTTTGGCCGGATTGTTTGTCCTCCCAGGTATCGTAGCGCAAACGGCCCTCGATAAGGATGGGGCGGCCTTTCTTGAGATATTGGCCGATGGTTTCGGCGGATTTGCCGAAGGCGTCCACGTCCACAAATGTCACTTCCTCCTTCATTTCGCCGGTTTCGCTTTTCCATTTGCGATTGCAGGCGATGCCGAGGCGCGCGATGGCGGTGCCCTTGGGGGTGTAGCGCAATTCGGGATCGCGCGTGAGGTTTCCCGCAAGAATCACTTTATTGAAGCTGGCCATAGGGGAGGGGGTTAAGGGTTTGGGTTCAAATCATTTCGCCGGTTTCGGCTCGGGCGATTCGGTGAACATGACGCGGAACACTTCTTCGTCGAGCGCGAGTTTGTGGCGCAATTGGGCGATGATGGCCGGCGCGCCGGAAAAGATCACATTGGCGTAAAAGCCGGCGATGTGTTTTTTATCCACCACGCGCGCGAAATGTTTCCGGTCCATTTTTTGCACGGTTTCGACTTTGCCGCCCGCGGCGGTGATCTCGGCGGAGATCTTGTCGAGCGCTTCCTTGACGCCTTCTTCGCGTCCCTGGGTATTCAGGACAAATAAGCCTTCGTATCGTTTCACTTTTTCTTTTCTTCGGTTTCGGGGCCAATGGCCCCATTTAATTGCATTGCGTTATTAATTCCGGCGTCCAGCCAGGCATGGACCTGGGTGGCCGCGCGGTCCAAAACTTTTTCCAGCATTTTGTCTTCGGCGGAATCAAATTTTCCGAGGACATGGTCCGTGATCTCGCGCAGGCCGTCCTGGCGCCCGATCCCGATCTTCAGCCGCGCGAAATCCCGCGAGGCCAGATGCTGCTCGATGGACTCCAGTCCATGATGTCCGCCGCTGCTGCCGTTGGCGCGCAGCCGGAGGGTGCCGACAGGCAAATCCGCATCGTCGGCCGCCACCAAAATCCGGGCCAGGGGCAACTGGTAAAAATTCACTAGCGCGCCAACCGTTTCGCCGCTTAAATTCATGAATGTCTGCGGCTGGCAGAACAAAATCCGTTTGTTCGGACGGTCCGTTTTGGCGATTCGCGCGCGAAACTTTTTTTCGTTCGCCCAACCGCATTTCCAATCCGCCGCGAGTTTATCGACGAGCAAAAAGCCGGCGTTGTGGCGCGTTTTGGCGTACTCCGCGCCCGGATTTCCCAAGCCCACGATGAGAAAAACATTTTCCATGCGCGGGGAGCGCGGCCATCGCCGCAAAAATTATTTCTTTTTCTCCGGAGCCTTGGCTTCCGGTTTGGCTTCGGCTTTGGCATCGCCCTTGGCGGGGGCCTTGGCATCGCCCTTGCCTTCGGCTTTGGCCGGGGTTTTTCCGGCTTCGGCGCCTTCGCCTTCTTCTTTCTTTTCCTTGGTCATTTCGACGTCGCCGGCGGCCTTCACTTCGGTGGCGACCACTTCTTCTTCGGCGCGGGGCGCGGCCACGGAGACGACCGCGATGTTCTTGTCGCCCAAAATTTCAACACCCGCGGGCGCATTGATTTCGCCGATATGGATGGACTTGCCGATTTCCAGGGCGGAGACGTCGATCATGAGCTGCTCGGGCAAATCTTTTGGGAGGGAACGGACCTTTAATTTAAAGAGAACGTGTTCCAGGACGCCGCCGCCGGTTTTGACGCCGGCGGCTTCGCCGAAGGTTTCGACGGGGACATTGACGATGACTTTTTCCGTTTCAGAAACTTCATGGAAATCGACGTGCAACACCTGGCCATCGATGGGGTGATGCTGGATTTCCTGGACGAGGGCGAGGCGTTTGGAGCGGGCGTCGTTTTCGACGGAGAGGTCCACGAGCATATTTTCCGAGACGGAACGGCTGATGAGGTCGCCGATTTCGCGGGCGTTGAGTTCGAGGTTCTGGGGCTTGGTTTGCTGGCCGTAGATGACGGCAGGGACGCGGCCACTGGAGCGCAATTGTTTTACTTGGCCGCGGCGCGTTTGCGTGCGCGGATAGGCTTTTAAAGGAACAGATTTCATTTTATCAAATTGTTACTGGGGACGCTAACTGGTGCGCCCGCCCTTGAACTCAAAAAGCGAATTGACCGACGAATTACTATGAATTCGTTTGATGGCCTCGCCCAAAAGTCCCGCCACTGACAGCGTCGTTATCTTTACGCCGTCAATTGGCGGGCGTTGGACTGTATCAGTTGTGATCAATTCGTCAATGAAAGAATTGCGTAATCTTTCGATGCCGGTCTGGCCTAAAATCGCATGAGAAACGCAGGCTAAAATCTGTTTTGCCCCCTTTTTCTTCAATAATTTGGCGGCTTCGGTCAAGGTTCCGGCGGTTTCGGTCAAGTCATCCACCAAGAGGACATTTTTTCCTTTGATTTCGCCGATGACGGCCATGCTCTCGACCTCGGTGGCACTTTTGCGTCTTTTGGCCACGATGGCCAGGCCGGACTCCAGGACCTGGGAATAGGCGTGGGCCATTTTGAGGCCGCCGACGTCCGGGCTGACGACGACCAGGTCCTTCAGGTTCTTGCGGCGCAGATAATCGTACATGACGGGCGCGGCGTACAGATGATCGACGGGGATATCGAAGAAGCCCTGGATTTGCTGGGCGTGAAGGTCGATGGTCAGCACGCGGTTGGCGCCGGCGGCGACGAGGAGATTGGCGATGAGCTTGGCCGTGATGGGGACGCGCGGCTGGTCTTTGCGGTCCTGGCGAGCATAGCCGTAAAACGGGAGGACGGCGGTGATGCGCTTGGCGCTGGCGCGGCGCAAGGCATCGATCATGATGAACAGCTCCATCAGGTTATGGTTCGTGGGGGGAGAGGTAGGCTGGATGACGAAAACCTCCTCGCCGCGGACGTTTTCATCAATTTTTACGAAGGTCTCGCCGTCGGGAAAAGGTTTGATGGTGCATTTGCCGAGAGAGACGCCGATGGATTGGCAGATGGCGCGGGCGAGGGGTTCGTTAGCGGTGCCGCTGAAAATTTTCACTATGTTAAAATCTGGTTAAAAAGAAAAACCGCCGCAACCGGCGGAGAAATATGGATGACTTTAACAAGGAGAATGGAGGGCGCAAGAGCAAACTAAGGGGAAACATTCAACACCCAACATTCAACGTCGAAGGAATCCAAAAAGAGAAAACCGGAAAGCGGAAACAAAAGGCCACAGAGGGCGGAAACACGGAGGGGGAAACATCCGACATCCAACGTCCGATGTCGAAGGTTATAGGGACAACCACCAGGACACGAAGGCACAAAGTAAAGACGGCACGAAAAATTCAGGGCCTCGTGGAACTCAGCCCTCCGAAAGAAATGGACATGGTGTTACAAAACAGTGAATTGTTGTTTTGAAATTGACGAATGAAGAGTAAAGTACTAGGGTGGCGTCACTCAAACAAGGCATATGAAATCTGTCCCAGGAGCATTGGCGCTATTCTTTTTGATGGCATGTTTTTCTGTCGTTCATGCCGAGGGCGCGACGCTCTATGTGGCTGCCAACGGCACAAATCCGGTTTCGCCTTACACGGATTGGAGCACGGCGGCGACAAATATCCAGGATGCGATCGACGCGTCGAGTGATGGCGATTTAATCATGGTAACGAACGGGGTTTATCAGAGCGATGGGGAAACGGTGGAGGGCTTCGGCGTCACGAATGCGGTGGCGATCGACAAGGCGGTGACGGTGCAAAGCGTCAATGGGCCGGCGGTGACGGCGATCGAGGGATTCACGGCTGCTGACACGACGGGTATGCGATGTGTTTATTTGACAAATGGCGCGGCGTTGACGGGTTTTACGTTGACGAATGGCGCGACGATCCAGGGGGGAGATTATGCGCATGAATGGAGCGGAGCGGGGGCATGGTGCGAGTCATCGAGCGTAGTGGTATCGAATTGTATTTTCATTAACAACACGGCGCAGGGCGACGGCGGAGGGATTTATGGCGGAACGGCGATCGATTGCACGTTCACGAATAATTATGGATGGGAGGGCGGCGCGGCATCCACCAACGAGATGATCGACTGTTTGCTGGTGGACAACCGTGGTTATTATGGCGCCGGGGCTTACAATTCATCGCTGACAAACTGCACGTTGACGGGAAATGCCACATACGTTGACAGCGATTACACGGCCAACGGCGGCGGAGCGTGCGCCAGTTCGCTGACTAATTGCGTGATCACGGGAAATTCATCGTTAACAGGAGGTGGAGCGAGCGGTTGTACGCTGATCAATTGTCTGCTGGCGAACAACCAGGCAGAAGGCGCGGGCAGTTGGCCGCCGAATGGCGGCGGGGCCAGCGGCAGCACCTTGATCAATTGCACGGTTGTTTACAATTCGGCGGCGAACACAGGCGGAGGAGTGAATTCCTGCATGGCGACCAACTGCATCGTTTATTTCAACACCGCGCCCAACGGAACGAATTATTCCGACGACAGCAGCCTTTCTTATTGCGACACGACGTTGCCGGCTACGAATGGCGTGGGAAATATCACGGGCGATTCGATATTGGCTGATGAGGAGCACATCAATGCGGGTTCGCCCTGCATCGGCGCTGGGAGCGCGGATGTCACGAGCGGTGTGGACATCGACGGAGACGCGTGGATGGACCCGCCGTCCATCGGATGCGATGAATATGATGCCGATTCGGCGACTGGCGCATTATCGGCGGCCATTACGGCGACGTTCACAAACGTGGCGGCGGGGTTCACGGTAAATTTTTTGGGGCAGATTTCTGGCCATGCTTTGGCGAACAGTCTGGATTTTGGCGATGGGACTGTGGTAAGCAATGTCCTGGCTGAATCGCATACGTGGAGCGCGCCGGGGAATTATACGGTGACGTTCATTGTGTACAATACGTCGTTTCCGGGGGGAGTGCTTGCGGTCCCGATCACGATCTCTGTTCTACAGAACCCAACGCACTATGTGATGCTGGATAATCCGGCGCCTGCGCCGCCTTATCTTTCGTGGGCCACAGCGGCGACGAACATCCAGGACGCGGTCGATGCGGCATATGCCGGGGGCACGATCATGGTGAGCAATGGTGTTTATCAAACGGGGGTGCGTGTCATGTATGGTTTCCGGACGAACCGGGTGGCGATCACGAGGCCGCTGAACCTGCAGAGCGTCAACGGGGCGGGAGTCACGGTGATCGATGGCGGCGGCGCGGTGCGGTGCCTGTACTTGACGAATGACGTGTCGGTGACGGGGTTCACCCTGCAGAACGGCAATGAGAATAACGGGGCCGGGGTTTACTGCGAGGCGCAGGATGACATTTTATCGTATTGCGTGATGAGCAACAATGTATCGCCGGAAGACTGGTCAGGCGGCGGCGGGGACAACGGAGGGACATTGAACCATTGTCTGCTGGTGGCGAATTCCGCGAGTTATCTGGGAGGCGGCGCGGCCAATGCTACCTTGAATTTTTGCGTTCTTTCAAACAATGCGCGGCCGGCTTATGGCGGCGCGGCCTGTTCTTGCACGATGGATGACTGCCTGGTGGAAAGCAACCAGGCTGCCTGGGGAGCCGGAGTGGATGTTTGCACCTTGAGCAATTGTTTGTGCATTAATAACTGGGCCAATTTTGGCGGCGGCGGGACATTATGGAGCACGCTCAATGATTGCACGGTGGTCAGTAATACGGTTCCGGCAGGGAACTATGGCGGAAGCGGTGATATGGGCAGCACGATCTATAACAGCATCCTCTATAACAACAATGGGGAGGACAATTACGGCGGGGGCCAGTTAAGCTACTGTGATACGGTGCCGTTGCCATCGGGTCCGGGCAATATGACGAACGATCCGGCCTTTGTAAATCCAGACGTGGGGGATTATCATTTGCAATCCAATTCACCGTGCATCAATGCAGGAGACAATTATTATGTTTCAACGACCAATGACCTGGACGGCAACCCGCGAATCAGCGGAGGAACGGTGGATATGGGGACTTATGAATATCAGAATCCGTCATCGATTCTGCCGTATGTGTGGGCACAGGAATACGGGCTGCCGACGGATGGCTCGGCGGATTATGCGGACCTGGACGGCACGGGGATGCCGAATTGGGAAAAGGCGGTGGCGGGGTTGAACCCGACGAATTCGGCGTCGGTACTGGTGATGTCGCCGCCGGCGCCGATGAACGATGGTTCGGGAACGATGCTGACCTGGCAAAGTGTGCCGACGGTGATGTATTACGTGCAGCGGAGCTCGGATTTGACGCAGCCGTTTGTGACGATCCAGAACAGCCTGATGGGCGAGGCGGGAACGACGAGTTTTACGGATACCGCGGCAACGAATGCGGGGCCGTATTTTTATCGGGTAGGGGTGCAGTGAGGTTGAGGGGGAAATATTCAACATTCAACGCCGAACATCCAACATCCAAGCCAGAATGCGGTGGGATGAACGCTTAGGAAAGTTGGCATGTCTAATCTCCCAGTCCGAAGTGTTAGCTTAGCAGCCCATTTTACTTATGAAAAGCTCAGCTATTTTGGTTGCGGGTCTAATTCTTGCCATTTTTTACGCGCCCCATGATATGCGGGCGGATGGCATGTTTGTGGCGCCGAAATTCGTGTGGGACAGGCACAGGGACATCAATGAGCCGACGCAAAAGGCGATGATCGTTTATGATGGCGTGCAGGAGGACATGATCCTGCAGGTGAAGTATGAGGGGCCGGTGAATGAATTTGGCTGGCTGGTGCCGGTGCCGAATCTGCCGACGGTCAAAAATGGCTCCATGAAATGCTTCTATGAATTAAGCCAGTATAGCCAGAAAAATTCCGGGCAGAATGATCTTATCCCCGGGTCCATGCGTATGCAGGCGAACACCTTGAGCGCAGAAGCGGCGAGCGCCCCGCCGCCGGTAAAGGTCGTAGAAATCAAAACAGTGGGCGCTTATAAAATCGCCGTGCTTTCCGCCCGGGATTCCAGCGGCCTGAAAGAGTGGCTGGACGAAAATCAATTTTATTTTCCGGCGGACAAGATGGATGTCATTGATAGTTACATCTCGCGGCAATGGTATTTCATTGCCGTGAAGATAAACCTTGGAAGCTTCCATAACGCGTTTTCGACCGGACGCCAACTGGCCACCGGCGAATTGAATCCATTGCAAATCAATTTTGCGAGCGACCGATGCGTGTTTCCATTGAAGATATCCTCGGTGAATGGACGGCCATCGGAAGTGCAGGTTTATGTGCTCTCGCCGGAACCGTTGGTGGAGGAGGGGATGCTTAAGCTGCCGTTGGTGTACAGCAACGACATGGCGCAGGCGCGGCAAATTGCGGAGCAAATGGAGCGGGTGAATGCACATCAGCAGAGAATTCGTGAGCAGATGATGAGCATGAATCCGGGGATAGTGGCGAATGAACCTGATCCGCAGGAAATGGCCCGGAAGAGGGGGGAAACACCGGCCCTGCAGCCCGATGAATTGGTCCCGTACATGAAATTGACATCTGCAGACTTGCCCGATTGTACCGGATCGATTCCCCGGTTGCGGGGAAAGAAATGGTGGCTCATGAAGGAAACGTGGACGTTCCGGCCCGAAGAGATGCACGACCTGGAATTTGATCCTGCGATCCCGTTCTTCAGCGACCAATTGGGGACAAAGTACGGTTATTATGCGGCGGCGAGTCTGGCGGAGTTTGGAAAAGACGCGGTGCCAGTAATCCTGTCCGCGCTTCAAAGCAAAAATGAGACGGTTCGTTTGAATGCGGCTTCTATTCTTGACCAGTTTTCTTATACGGACGATGCCATCAGTGATCCACGGATAAAAGCCGCAGCGGTGGAATGGGCAAGTGACCCGCTACCTGAGGTCAGGAGGGCGGCGGTGGATGTGTTGATCAACAGAGACAATTGGGACCGGAATAATGCGCGGCTGCTGGTCGGGATGTTGCGCGACAAAGACGTCGAGATTCACGAGGTCTTGATTTCCAATTTGCCAGAGTTCGCGAATGATATGCAGCCGTTTATGCCGGAGTTCCGGGAAATGCTTAAAGACCCGGATGAAAATGTCCGCATCGCTGGAATGCAGATACTTCAGCGTATGGGAGTGAACCTTTCGAAGCAGGACCTGGTTCCTTTTTTGACATCCTCCAATCTTTCGGCTGTGGGTATGGCCTTCTCGCTATTGTTACGTCAGGACGAGGTTTCAGACGATGACGCGGCGATATTGCTGCAAAATCCTTTGCCGCAAGCCAGGATGTTCGGACTGCGGGTTTTGGCGCGAAATCCCGAAAAGCGGTCGGTGGACCTGGCCCTCCCGTTATTGCAGGACACGAATGAGGCTGTCCGGTTTCGAGCGGCGCAGATGCTGCGCGCGTTAACGGGCCAGGATTTTGACACGGATCAGGTGGATGAATGGAACAAATGGTGGGCGCAAAACAAGGCCGCCTTCGTTCCACCGCCGGCTCCGCCGATGTATTCTGATATGCCGACGTCGGGAACGCCGTATGAACGGCAGTTGAAAAGGCAATCAGACACCGAATGGGAACTGACGCCGGAACGGCAAAAGCAAGTGCCGGAAATTTTGGCGGCAAAATGGTCGCCGGACCAGGCGGGGTCCTCAGACGGTGGCCGCACAATGGTCAAAAATCTACGCAATAACAAAGTGCGGGGGGCCGACAAGTTATCGCTGGAGGATTTGCTGACGCTCAAACAGGTGATTACCGGCCAGGAACCGGAGGACGTCACATTTGAGCTGCCCATCCGGTATGATGTGATGATGAAAAGTGGCAGGCTCCGATTGGCGGTGGATGCTACGCAGGAACGGTTCGCCCTCATCGATAGCAGTGGCGCAATGCAGGACGTGGAGCGCGCGAAGAATGGCGACTGCCTGCTGGTCTGGCACACGATTTACGATACGCCGGGGAAACATGCGGTGCAGGCACAGATCAACTGGCTCAACGATAGTGGCGGGTTCTACATGGGTAAAGGCCCGGCGTTGCTTTTCGTGAACTCCAACCTCTGCCAGTTTAATCTGTATTCGTCCTACTTCAGCCAGAGCGCGGGCACGGTACTTCGCGCGCGATTGCCGGAGGACAACGGAACCTATACCGCCCGGCTCGTCACGACCAACGGCGCGCCGTTGAAAACTTTCACGGGAAGCACGACCGATGGTCGAATCGATGTCAAATGGGACCTGGTGGATGACAACGGGCAGCATTTCACCGGCGAAAATTTCAATTCGATATGGCAAATCACCTTGCCGGTGTCGGGGCGGTCGCAGACGTTGGGAGGGCCGTGATTTTTTTTATACGGGGAAACATTCAACGCTCAACATTTAACGTCCAAGAAATGAAGAAAAGACAATGAATCACGAATAAACGCGAATAAGGAAATTGAGGTTGCCGGATTGGTTGTTTGGTATTTGAATTTTGAAACACGATGAATTCTCAGGCACCATCGAATGCTTCCAATAGTTGGATGAAGTCAATTGTGTGGGTTATAGTTGCCTTTGCCTGCTTTCAAGGTGCTTACGCGTCGATCCACATTCCAGCGGCTGGTTTTTTAATCATTGGGTACGCATACGGGCTGGTTCAATTGACAAATCAGCCGACAGTCCGCCGGGCGTTTTACTTTGGACTGGCGACGGGGTTTTTATGCGCCGCGCCGCAATTGCTTTTCTTTTGGAATGTTTTTGGGCCGGCGGCGATTGTCCTCTGGATCGTGTTTGCGTTTTGGATCGGATTATTTACGGCGATTGCCTGCGGGAGCATTCGACGATGGGGAAAAGCCAAAGCGGTTTGGATGATTCCTATCCTCTGGACTGGCATCGAATATTTTCGAAGCGAACTCTATTACCTGAAATTCTCCTGGTTGAACATTGGATACGCCCTTCCCAATTTCTCGCTTCTGCCCATCGACTCTTTGGGAATGTATGGTGTTGGTTTTTCGGTGTTATTGACTGTGTCGGTTCTTTGTGCGGGACCAGTTAAGACAACATGGGCACGATGTCTCTTCATGTGGATACTGATTGGTGTTCTGGCAAACGCATTTGAATTCCTGAAGGCGGCCCGATATGAACGACCTGGTTCTCCATCGCTTTCCATCGCCGGCACGCAGATGGAGTTTCCGCCAGCAGGCATTCTGTCTGACGCGCTCACAGCGGCTATGAAAAAGAACACCAACGCCGAGATTTTGGTCTTAAGCGAATACACATTGGATGGCGCGCCTCCTGATTCGTTGAAAAATTGGTGTCGGGTCCATTCCCGTTTTCTTGTTGTTGGAGGGAAGGATGTGATCACAAACCACATATATTACAATACGGCGTTTGTAATCGGCACGAACGGTGACGTTGTTTTCAAGCAGGCCAAGAGTGTGCCTATCCAGTTTTTTGACGATGGCCAGCCTGCACCAAGGCAAGAGGTTTGGAATTCTCCTTGGGGGAAAATTGGAATCTGCATCTGCTACGATTTGAGTTATACACGAGTGACGGATGAACTGGTGCGACAGGGGGCGCAATTGCTCATCGTGCCGACGATGGATGTTTCGGAGTGGGGCAGGCACGAACATGAGCTTCACTCTCGTGTTGCGCCGGTGCGGGCGGCGGAATATGGCATTCCCATATTTCGGCTGGCCAGTTCCGGCATTTCTCAGGCCGTAGATGGTTATGGCCGCGTTGTTGCACGAACATCATTCGATAGCCCTGCGGAAATTCTTTCTGCAAATCTTCGCCTGCCGACGGGCGGTTCGTTGCCAGCGGACAGGTTTCTTGCGCCGCTTTGTACTGGGATCACCGCCGTTTTACTGGTGATTTTGTTATGGTTGGCACGGAAAGAACATCGTGCCATCAGTCCGCCGCTATAAAATAGTTGTCCTCTTTTGCGGCCCGGCGGACATTAATCAGTGAATGCCCTGCCATCGCCAATTTTGTCTGTAACTAAATTCTTCCAAAACTGTTAATATAATCGGTAACCAGATGAACCGGCAAAAACCCAGCCAGGCGAGTGGTTGGTGGCGCGTCGAACCGCGAACGCTGACAGGTTTTACGTTGATCGAATTGCTGGTGGTCATCGCCATCATCGGCATCCTGGCGGCGATGCTCATGCCGGTTTTAGAAAAATCCAAAGGTCGCGCCCAGGGTTTGCAATGTCTCAACAATATGAAACAATTGACCACGGCCTGGATTATGTATGCGGACGACAATAATCAACGGCTCGCGCTGAATTGGCTAATCCAATCCCCGTGGACGTCGGCGCCTGAATCGTGGGTGACAGGCAACGAAACGGTATTGGATGAGGCGACCAATGTTACCTGTATTCAAAATGGGCGGATCTATAATTACGTCAAGTCGCCGAATGTCTATGTGTGTCCTTCCTTGACCGGCATGGCTCAAGTCGGCGTGTCTGCCAAAACATTGGTTCGATCGGTTTCCATGAACGGGCGAATGGGTGGCGCCTTGCCGTCCGATGTTTCAACGGGCGGCCCGGTCTGGGACACTTCACAGATGTTTGGAAGCAATTATCCGCCTATCCGGGCATTTTCGGCGATCAAAAGCCCGGCACCGGTGGGCGCACTGGTGTTCATGGATGAAAGCCTGGGATCGTTGGATGATTGTTTTTTTATCGTCCAATTAGGTTCGGATGTCATCACGTGGCAAAATGCGCCGACGGCGCGGCATGGATTCGGCGCGACACTGTCATTTGCGGATGGGCACGTGGAACTGTGGCATTGGAGAAACATCACCACGGAACTGGATGGCGATGCCCCGGCGATAGGCGGCGCAGACCTGCCGCGAGTCCAAAATATCATCGGACAGTGACGGCATCGGTGGCGGAAAAAATTTAACGCAAAGGCGCAAAGATGCGGAGATGCAAAGAAGAACAAAGTTAAAAAGGATTGATGGGAGGCAGAGCGTTTTAGAACTGGCGAATGTGCGTCTCGATACGATGAAAAAGCGGCAGAGGACTGCCGCAGTCCAAAACGCAAGCGAGGGCAAAGACGCGCGGCGTGAAAAAATCTTCTCAGAGGGAATGAAGTTACTGTATCCATCCGCCGCCGACGACCAAGTCGTCCTGATAAAACACCGCGGCCTGGCCGGGGGTGATGGCGCGTTGCGCTGAATGTAATTTTACTTTCACCGAGCCGTTGCCGGTTGGCGTCACCGTGGCTGGCGCGCCGGGGTGGTTGTAACGAATTTTTGCCGTGACGTCGATCGGCCCGGCGAGCTTGTCGTAAGGATGCCAGTTGCAATTCGTGGCCGTGAACTCATCGCGGTCGAGGGCTGAATCGTCGCCGACCACTACGCGGTTGTTTTCGGCATCCAGTTCGACGACATAGACCGGCTTGGGCGTGGTGATGCCAAGGCCCTTGCGCTGGCCGATGGTGTAAAATTCAATGCCATCGTGCCGACCGAGGACGGTCCCGCGCAAGTCCACGATCTCGCCGCGATGCTTTTGCACGAGGTTCGCCGATTGCAGGAAGCCGCCGTAGTTGTTGTCGGGCACGAAACAGATTTCCATGCTCTCCTCCTTGTCGGCGGTTTTGAGATTGCAATGGCGGGCCACTTCGCGTGTGTCGCTCTTGGTTTTTTCACCGAGCGGAAAAAGCGCGCGCGCCAGTTGGTCCTGACGCAGCGAGAACAGAAAATAGCTTTGGTCTTTGCGCAGGTCGCGTCCGCGCTTGAGGAGGTAACGGCCTTTGGCGGGCGCGCTTGCAAAATTCTCACCCCTCACCCCCGGTCCCTCTCCCGACCCGTCTTCGCTTCGCTTCGACGCGGCAACGGGGGAGAGGGAGGATTGTGGCGGATGCGCATTGGCGTTTGAGGAATCACTGGGGAAATCTCCCGGTAAATTTGAAGCCGGGCAGAATTCTATCCGCGCAAAATGGCCGGTGGCGATGTAATCCGCGCCGAGCTGGGTGGCGCGGTCAATGAGGCGTCCAAACTTAAGGTTCTGGTTGCACATCACGCAGGGGTTGGGTGTGCGCCCGGCCTTGTATTCATCGGCGAAATATTGGATGACGTGCTTCTGAAATTCCCCGGCCTCATCGATGAGATAATAGGGGATGCCGAGTTTATGGCAGACGGACCGGGCATCGGTGACTGCTTGCGGGCCGCAGCAGCGGTCTTCGGCGCGGTTCACGCAATCCTGCGGCCAGAGCTTGAGGGTGATACCGATGACCTCATAACCCTGCTCGAGCAAAAGCGCTGCCGTGGCGGAGGAATCGACTCCTCCGCTCATGCCACAGACTACGCGCCGGCGCTTTTGCGAAATCACAGTGGGACATTATACGATGTTTGCCGTGGGTGTAAAATGCGTTGTTTAGGCCGGAAGCTTGATTTATCCATTGGGGACGGATATTTTTCAATCATGCAGTATCAAGCATTGATAGTTAAAACCGGGGAAGGTTTTAACATTTCGTGTCCAGCTTTGCCGGGCTGCCACAGCACGGGAGCAACACGGGAGGAAGCGCTGGCCAAAATCCGCGAAGCCATCCAGGACTGGTCGGAAGACTTTGAAGATGATGGGAAATTTGACGCGGAAGCCGAGGGCGTGCGGTCCACGTGCGAATTGGTGAACGTTTGATTCAGTAGAATCTGATATCGGAAAAGGTTGCGTCGCAGGGCGCTTCCTCCCAGCCATAAATGCGAAAGCCGATATAACCGTTGGCGAAGGTAGTATCGTGCGCCCGTAAAATATTTGCTCCGTTTAGATAAACCACGATCGATGACCCCCTGGCCACGATCTTGATTGTTGCCGGCTTGCCGGCAGCGACCATTCTTGGCCCTTGGTACATAGCGAGTCTGGTTTCGTTCCCGTTAATTATTTTATTCAGTCGCACGAAGCCGGGGGCATCATTCCCCGGGGTGTGGCCCGGCGAGAAAACCACGGAGTAGCCGTTGGTGGGATCCTGCATGCGGATGACCAGGCTGGCTTCACGGTTGGGGGTACTGGCGACGACAGAAAAGGTGAAATCGCCATATTTCTTGCTCGAGGCAAAGACGCTATCACCGGTGACGGAGTGCCCTTCGATATGGCCATCGGCGAAAGTCCATTGGCCGTTGTCGCCGCTGAGCGCCGACCAATCTGATTCTATGGAACGCATGGGCTTGCCCATGTTGTAAAGGGTGACGGTTGTTGTTCCCGCAGCCAGCACCACAAACACGCCGGCCACGATTGCTGTTTTTGCTTTGGTCCATGCCATAATTTTCATTGCTCCGTTGATGAGGGTTAGGGTTGAAGCTGAAGCCTTTTCACGCCGCAATTGGCCGCCTTACGGGCAAAAATGACGAAGACCGCCTGCGTGATTTCCTCGGCATCTTGCGGCCGGCCGGTGGAGCGCAAGGCAACGGAATAGACCAAATTGATATATTGATCCACCAGCGCGCCAAACGCTTCTTCTGATTGGTTTTCCGCGAACTGCCGCAGTAATGCACTGTCTGAATGCTGCATTTGCCAATCAGTGTGCGCCCGCGTGGGAAATCCGACAATTTAATAACGCTATTGAGGCCGAAAGTCCGATGGAGAGAGTTTCCGGTTTATAACAATGTTTTCGTGGGTTTCAGTCGAGGTGATTCCCCCGGTGATATTAGGGTGGGGAGAACTCTGACCGATCTTTGTGGACTTAGCGGCCTGCGCTATCGCTGCGTTCACTGCTTCAGCACTTGTGACCGTTTGCACCCGGTGGATCAAAAAATCCTTTTTGCCAATCCAAAGTGTCCTGGTAGTTCCCTTTAAATAATTTGTAAAGACATAGCAATTCACAAAGCCAACCATCTCATCAGGTTGTTGTTTTTCGTCCGCTACCGAAAGGCTGAGTTGGTTGCCCCAATTCATTTTGAAAAATGTTCCTGGGACGGTTGCCGATGCACTGCCGGAGACGCCGGTGGCGCTACTTAGAGCCGACTCCCGGCTCCTTTCATTTTGTGCCGCACCGTTTCCCATTACCATAAAATCACCCTGGCCCGCCGACCAGACAATCCCTGTATTGGCGTAACCTGGAAACACCGGTTGTTTCCATTCAATCCGATATAAATTGGGACGGGCAAGCTTAATGGTGAAACTCGTGGTGATGGTCGTGCCGTTCACCGTGGCAACAGTTTTTCCGGTATCACTGTAACTCGACAGCGCGGCGTAGGCGTCTTTTGACTTCTGAAAGATCTTCTGAGGCGTCAGTTGCTCATTGTTATCCGTCTGGGAAACGGCGACGGTTGCCACGCCGCCTGCAATCAGGATTGCCACGCTCCAACCCAGCGCAAATTTCATTTTCAGCCAAGTCATCGTTTTCATAGTTGCTTTTACGAGGATTAAGGTTGATGCGATGGCGACTGACCCTTTTGCAATCGCCACGGTAGTCACGATCTTTGCCAGCGCCACTGGCGCCGCTTGCACCGCATTGGAGGAAATCGTTTCTCCGATGGCTGCCGCCGTGGAAGCCACGCCGCGTTTCGAGAAACGTATGCGCAGTTTTTCCAGTGCCCGGCCTACGCGCATTTTCGCCGCATCTTCAGTCGTGCCCAGGGCTACACCGACCTCGGCGAAGCTTTTCTTCTCAAAATACCGCAGCACGAGGGCATCATGGTCCTTTTGCCCGAGGTTTTCCATGGCCGCATCGAGCAGGGGTGAAATCTGGTTCCAAATTTCGTCCGGCGCGGGTTCGTTTGAAATGTTTTGCATATACGCTTCCTGTTCGCGCTGCTGGCGGCGCATTCGGATTTTCAGCGCATTGGCGGCGGCATACCGCGCTGTGCGGCAGAGCCAGCCGCTTAAGATGGTATTGTTGCCGAGCGAACCGGCTTTGCGCGCCAGAATGATAAATACTGCCTGGGTGATTTCCTCAGCGAGATGGGGGTCGTGGACCTGCCGCAATGCTGCCGAGTACACGAGGTTGATGTAGCGTGTGACCAGTGCGGCAAATGCTTCCCCGGATCCATTCCGGGCGTACTGGCGCAGCAGCACTAAATCGTCGTTCATTCACTGATATATTTACGCCAAACCGGAAAGGTAACAGAATAAATTCGACAGTTTGAGCCAAGTTACCTCGGCTGCTACGGCATCATAATTTAAAGAACTGGATTTCGCGGGCGAAGCTCTGCGGCGAATCCGAGGCGTGGATCATGTTGAAAAGGAACTGGTCGTCGCCGGGCTGCTGGAACTTCAGGCGATAGGGGGCATTCGCATCGGTGGCTCCGGGCCAATAATCGCCGCGGATGGTCCCCGGGTCCGCCTGCCAGGGCCTTGTTGCGCCCACCGCTTTACGGACTTTTTGGATGGCATTTTCGCCGCGTAAATGGATGACTTGCACCGGTCCATAGGCCATGTATTTGGAAGTGCCTTCCAGACAAGGCGGGCGATTGCCGATGGATGGAAAATAGAATTCACGCCATTTTTCTTCCGGAAGATTTTCGCTGCCTTGGAGGATGCGTTCAGCGACAACTTGCAAACCCAAGGATTTGATGCGGCGGACGATTTGTTCGTTCAGGTTGCGCCAAAAAGAGTCAGGTTTGAGGATGACCAGGGTATCTTCCAAGTTGCTATTTGCCATAGCCTCGAAATGATGGGACTTGCGCTCAATAACTCAACAAAAATTCACCGTCATTCAATTCATCCAGGCGGGAAACGTCAGGTTTGGAACCGCTGAGGCATCCCAATTTTTGTGCCATTGAAATTGCCATAAATCTTTTGCACGCGAATATTCAACGGAACCGTCGAAGAAAAGAATATTTACGCCTTTGCCGTGTCGTTCGATGGCAAAGGCCCACATTTCCACCCAGTTACCCGACAACCCCCACCAATCGCCGTTGAAATCCGGCGGCCCATCAGTTTCATAGGGGCCGCCACCACGCCACATGGAATCGAGAAACAGCGGGGCGTTGGAGGGATGCGTCGGAGCGTTATATTTTCGCCAATGCAACGCCGCGTCGCGGCCCTGGATGTTGTTTGTATCCGGGTTAAAGACCCAACAGTTAAGTCCATAGCTGGCCAACAGCAGATAATTGGGATTCGCCGGATCGTTGATGGGAAAATCATAAGCGGTGGTGGGGCCGCCATTATCCACGGCGTTGGGATCATCGGGCGTGGTTTGAGATTCGGCATTGCCCGGGCCGCGGCGTTTGGTGGCTTTGGGACAAAGCAACGAAGGCGTCTTTTGTGTGACGGAATTTGTGAAGGCCAACACCCATTCGCCGCGTGGCCAGTCGGTGAAAGTGCCGCTCATGAAAGCATCGTTGTTGTCATCGGTATAAATGCGCCAGGTGACGCCCCATTGTTTTAGATTGGAGATGCAGTTGGCATCCTGCGCCCGGTCCCTGGCGCGGTTCAGCACCGGCAACAGCAGCGCGGCGAGGATGCCGATGATGGCAATGACCACCAGCAGTTCGATCAAAGTGAAGGCGCGACGCTGAACTGTCATTCCGCTTTCATGCCGCACCCCACAGGGCTTTGTCTGCGGTTCTTTCATGTCGGTATTTTGTTTGTGTTTCCTCTATCTTATTCAATAGACACCGGCACAGGCATTTTTCGTGCAAAGCTGAGGCTGTTTTCTCGCCTGGCTCTGATCGGTCGGATTTGCTGTCACAAAGATTTCACCCCTAACAGGCTGTAAATGCGCCGGCTGGGGGCGAGCCGTTCAAGGGTTGTCTCAATGACACGCCCGGCAATGAAATTTGTCCAGTGGAATTTGTTGCCGCGTCAGGAATTCCTTCAATGAGTCAAAGCCGATAATCAAACACAAAGGAAGAGTTGCGCAAAACAGGCATACTTTCCAGCCACCCCTGGCGGGATAACGTTTACGTACGATGCGGGAAGTCGCTCAGTACTGTGGCGGTGAGATGACGGAGAAGGGTATGTTTCCACCAGTGCCAACCTGCCTGCCGCCATTGTCCTTCAGGTTTTGTCCGATGCTGTAAAGTATATAACCAGCGCCTTGTTTATGGTAGCGCAACGGCTTGCCGTCGAAAGGATCCGCCGGGGTCGCCGCCAGATACGCCGGAGACAATGCGGCCAGGGTGGCCGGATATTGATTGCCATTCGCCGAGCGGTATTGCTCGAGGGCGATCGCGGTCATGGCCAGACGAAGGTTGGCCAGACATCGCGCTTCCTGGGCCGTTACGTTCTGGATGCCGCCCCACAACCACGCGTTGAACAAAAGTCCTTGCGAACTGGCTTCGGCTACGCGCTGGCTGATGACATCCTCGGCATCCTTCGTTCGTCCGGGAAAAGTATCCTGCCGGGCGGACATCAATTGTTGAAAAGTTGTCTCAAAGTAATCCTGTTCACCTTTCAAGCTGGGGGTCCGGTTCAAATACGCTATCATTTGGCGGCCTTGATCCGCGTCATCGCCGAAGTTGCCCGGGGTGTTCAAAATCTGAAGAAGCGATGCCCGGTCTTTCAAAAGCGCGAGGTGATTCACATCTTCCCCAACCAGGGCGCGATTGAAGCCCTCGCCCTTCGTATCGTAAGCCTCCATGCTTTGAAACGCATTTGAGAGCGCGCCCAGGGATTCCGGACTCAAGGTGGTACGATTGACGGCTTCCTCCAGGGCGGCCATGGACAAGCCAACGCCCGCCGCGCGCACCAGTTGGGAAATCAAAATCGGTTCAGCTTCCAGCGAACGCGCCAACCCCATAGCGGCCAGAAGATCATCTGCTGCTCGCT
Organism: uncultured Verrucomicrobiae bacterium; assembly: GCA_963797825.1. Taxonomy (GTDB): domain Bacteria; phylum Verrucomicrobiota; class Verrucomicrobiia; order Limisphaerales; family UBA11358; genus UBA11358. The sequence goes on along the minus strand of CAWCRR010000053.1, from coordinate 20,912 downwards.
GGTTGTCATTGTTTCCCGCGTCCAAAATGGCCGCCATTTCCTCCATTTGCATGCCTTTCTTGATTCCAAAGAGATAAGGCAAGAGGGTATTTGAACCCATTGTTAAATCTACGGGATAGCGGCTTTGTTCATATTGCGTTCCTTGCCCGAAGAATTGCAGGGCTTCGCGGTTGCGTTGCAAGAAGTTGGCCAGGGCGGATTTCATTGCCGGCGACAGGGGTGCGGAGAGTGCGGGAGGTGGAGCATTGCCCAGGATCGGGAGGTTGGGTGTTTTTTCGACTCCGGCGATTTGCTCGGCGTTGATGCCCTGCAATTCAATCGTCGCCGCGTTTTGTCCGGCCGGCGGTTCGACATACCAGGCGTTGAGTTCTTCGGGAGTTTGTGGAAATCCGGTGATGGCAGAAGGGATCATTTTTGGCGCATGAACTTCCTTGACCATCAAGACGCTAGTGCCGGCGGCGACGATCAATGCCGTGCCAACGATGATGGCTGTTTTAGTATTGGTCCAGGCCATAAGTTTTAATGCTCCTTTGATTAGGGTTAGGGTGGAAATTGATGCCGTCGCGCCTTTGGCCAGCGCTGCGACGGTCACGATCTTTGCCAGCGCCGCCGGCGCGGCTTGGACGGAATTGGTTGAAATGGTTTCGGCAATGCTCTCGGCAGTGGAATGGACTCCTCGTTTGCCGAAAAATTTCCGCAGTTTTTCCAATGCGCGGCTCACGCGTTTTTGCGCGGTGCGCTCTTCCAAGCCCATCGCTGCGCCAACTTCGGTGAGGCTTTTGTTCTGGAAATAGCGGAGCACCAGTGCGTTGCGGTCATGCGCGCCCAGCCGCGCCATGGCTTCGTCGAGCATGGGGCCCAATTCTGGCCACAAAGCCTCGGGCGCCGATTCTTGAAGGGTGGATTGCATATAAGCCTCCTGTTCGCGATGGACGCGGCGGAATTCCGAGCGTTGAGAATTTGCGGCGGTCAACCGCGCGGTATGATAAAGCATCCCGGCAAAATCGTCTTACGGTTTAGCGTGCCGGCCTTGCGCGCTAAAATGATGAAGACCGCTTGCGTGATGTCTTCCGCTTGCTGTGGATTGGCCGTATGCCGCAAAGCCACGGAATGGACGAGGCCGATATGCCGTTCGACTATTGCAGCAAAGGCTTCCCCGGAATTATCGCGGGCATATTGTGCCAGCAAATCGGCATCGGGTGCATCGGTCATTCACAACTATATGTGCGCCGGTGCCGAAGGGAGACAAATTATTTTGCCTTTTCCACCACGAGCATTTGGACGGAAGCAGTGTCTGGCTCCAACCCAAGCCCCCAATCGCTCAGGATTTTTTTCCCAGTTGCTTCGTCGATCTTGCCCTCCTGCAATTGCTGCTGCATCTGCTGGTTCCAGGCCAGCGAAAAATCATAGAAGTTGGTAGTGCCAGTTTGATCCACCACCGGCGTCCTCACCATTTCTTCGATGCCGCCGATGATGTCGCTCAAACGGGTGTGGGTGAAATAAAGCCTTCCGTTCTTGAGATTTTCGCTTTGTTTTTCGTTATCGGCGCTGAGTTTCATATCGGGAGGGTTTGGATTCACGACTTTGAGGTCGAAGACCGGGGAATCATTCGTCTCCATGTGGGCGGTGTATCCAAGCTTTTGGCGGATGGCTGATTGCAAAAGCTGGCTTGGGTTGCCCGTCGCCGTGAACAGGAGATCATAATCATTTTTCGGCGCGCCGAACGGCAGGGTAATGCGGCCGGGATTTTGATTGTAAGCCTGGGCGATGAGCATCTCAAACGTCATGTTCATTCCGACAAACCGCTCTTTTCCTTTCACCTGGGCATAGACCATCCGATTTTGAGGCGTGGGGCTTTGCGCGGTGCCGGCAAAGTGGGTGGGGCGAATAACGACCAGTCCCGGCGGAACTTGTCTTAATCGACCGGCATTGACGGCAAAATATTTGTCGCTGATCGAGGGGAAGAAGATGATTTTAACGACGATGGCCACCGCCATTACGGCCAATCCCACGCTGATAAGCACAATGGTTTGTGTTTTTGTCATAAGTGTCCAGGGTTGTTTCAATGACACGCCCAATAATAAAATTTGTCCAGTATTAAAATATCCATTTCTTTCGCCCCATCCGGAGGAATGACGCTTAGTCAAGAAATGAAAATTATAACTTATTCAGGTACAGCAACTTCAGAGACAGAAGATGCCGCTCCTACGGAGCTCAAAATTTACAAACGTTCGGTTCTACAAATATGTCGCGCCTACGGCGCTAAAGACGACGTTGTCGCATGTCATTGTGCGCAAAGTTTTGTTTTTTAGTTGGTGGATGCGTAATGTCATTTTTGAGCACTCCTCTTTCCATCGACCCTCTGACGGCATACCCTTTCATCTTATGGCCAAACCCAATTTTATCGAGCTTCCGGATTGCGAGCCGATTCCCATCGTGTACGAAGATCGCGCGGTGATGGCCATCGACAAGCCGCGTGGATGGATCCTGGCACCGGATTCCTGGCAGCAAACGTCCCGCAATTTGCAGGCGGCGATCAGCTCGTCCGTCGCCGGCCGCGATTTCTGGGCGCGCTCGCGCGGGCTGAAATTCCTGCGCCACGTCCATCGCCTCGACGCCGAGACGACCGGCATTTTGCTCTTTGCCAAAAGTTCCGGGGCGATTGACTCGCTTTCCGAATTGTTCGAGACCCGGAAGATGGAGAAGACGTATCTGGCCGTGGTCATCGGCCAGCCCAAACAAGCCGAATGGAAATGTGAATTCAAACTCGCCCCGGACCAGCAGCGTTTCCATAAAATGAAAGTGGATGCGCGACATGGCAAGGATGCCACGACGTATTTCAAGATTTTGGAGACGCACGGAAAAATTTCGCTGGTCGAGGCCAAACCCCTGACCGGACGCACCCACCAGATCCGTGTTCATCTGTTGGAATCCGGCCTGCCGGTGGTCGGCGATGAACTGTATGGCAGGCCACAAGGGGATTGGCCGCTGGGCTTGCGCGCGGTGCGATTGGCCTACACGGATCCGTACACAAAAAGGCGCGTGGAGATCCACGCGCCGGTCAAAGAATTTCTGAAAGAATACGGATTTACTCCGCGTACTTGACGCTGCAGCCGTAGGGTTTGGTTTGCGTCACGGCAATGGGCTTGCCTGCAATCAGATCATCCACTGCATCGCGCACATAATTGTCCGCAGTCTTGGGATTGTGGACGGGATCAGGTTCGTTATCAATCGCGCCGTCATAGACCAGGACGCCGCTCTTATCGATGACGAACATGCGAGGCGTGGTTTCCATGCCGTAGAGATGGCCGACGGTGCCGGAACTATCATCGATCCATGCGGTCACGTCCATGTTTTCTGCGGTTTCTTCCTTTTGCGCCTGGGCATCGGTCCGATGGCTGGGATTGGCGGGGTTCACGGAATTGACGAGCAACCACACCACACCTTTGGCCGCCAATTCTTTTTGCAAATCTTGCATCGCACCCGTTTGGTACTGATTATGGCAGAAGGGGCAATCAGAATTGTAGGATTCGAGGATGACAATTTTGCCTTTGTAATCGCTCAAATGAACTGGCTTTCCGTTGATATCGGTGGCGGTGAAATCCGGCGCGGGTTTGCCGATTTCGACGGCAAAGGCGGAGATCGCCAGCAGGGAAACTGCGAGTAATGCGATGGTTGTTTTCATATTTTAATTTAATCCTCGTTTTTAATTTGTACCGGATTGGACATCCTAATTTTCAAAAATGTTCAAAGCGCGGCGCGGTCCAGCGCATCGGAAATAATTTTACTATAACTGGAGGGCAACTGCAACGGCGATGGCTGGGGCAGGACGATGGCCGGGGAAAGCGGGTTTTTTGGAAAAACCAAAAGCAAGGGCACTCCGGCGCCGCCGTATTTTGCGATTTCGTCCGTCATGTCCGCCGGGGTGCGCGTGTAATCGGCGAGGAAAGGCACGGCGTTCAGCGACTTGAGCTTTGCGGAGACAGTGTTGTTTTCGAGCGCGGGTTTTACGATGGCGTTGCAGGTGACACACCAACGAGCTGTGAAATCCACGAGCACCGGCTTCCCGGCGGCGCGCGCCTGTGCCACGGCGTCAGCGGACCAGGGCTGCCAGGCAATGCCGCCTTCCGATTCGGGCGGGGATGCGGATATTTCGGCAGGCATTGCGCGCCAGTGCAATTGGTCTTCGAGGGCGTAGGCATAGCCGCCGACAAGGAGAATGAGGATGAGGATGAGCGCCAAGGCGAATCCCTTGCTGGTCCGCCCGCGCTGGATGAATTCGCCAAAGATCCAGGCGGCAAGCGAGACGATGACGAGGAAAACGCCGAGCCAGAACACATGGTCGCCATAGTCGCCTGCGGCGACGTTGAACAGCCAAACGACCGTCGCCAGCATCGGAAATCCCATCGCGACCTTGAATCGCTGCATCCAGGGGCCGGGCCTGGGCAAAAATTTCAGCAACGCGGGATTGCTGCTGAGCAACACATATGGCGCGGCCAGCCCGAGGCCGACGAACAAAAATATGAGGACAATGATGGCGTGACTGTTTTGCGAAAAGGCAAATCCGAGAGCCGTGGCCAGCACTGGCGCGGTGCAGGGCGTCGCCAAAGCGGTGGCCAGGATGCCGTTGAAAAATGCGCCGGGCGCGCCGTGTTTGGAGGCGAGCTTGCCAGCGGCATCCATGACCGCGCCGCCGGGCGTGATTTCGAACACACCGAATAGATTTAGCGCCACCAGCGTCACCAGGATGGTGAGACAGACGACGAAGACCGGGTTGCCGAATTGCATTCCCCAACCGGCGCGATGACCCGCCGCCTCGACTGCGATGACAATCCCCGCCAGCACCAGGAACGAAGCCAGGACACCCGATGCATAAATGAGGCCGAGGTTGCGAACGCGACGTGGGTCGCTCCGGGCTTCGCTCACGAAGCCTAATATCTTCAGCGCGATCACCGGCAGCACACAGGGCATGATATTCAGGATCAATCCGCCGATGAACGCGTAGAGGAGCATCGCAGCCAGGGAGGCAGGGGGAGGAAGGGTTGAAGAGTTGAAGGGTTGAAGGGTTGAAGGGGCTGTGCTGGCGGCTGGTTCTGTTTGTGATGAAACAGATGGAGCGCCAGTGCTGTTATGGGATGTGCTGTAAGCCGCCACACTCGCCGGAGCCTGATCAGAAATCGAAAAGGTAACAGCTGTTCCTTGTCTTTCACCGCGTAATTGGGTTACCAATACGCCTGAAATCTCTTTTGGCCAATCTCCAGAATATTTTTTTACAGTCAGGCGGAGCAGTATTTGGCTTGGACTGGCCATCAGTTTTTCGGTCGTAGGCTGGACCTCAAAATTGTCGCTGATGTCTGGAAAGAAATCGGCGTTATCAGATTGCCCGTAATCCGACATCATTCCTAAAAAGAAATGGGAAATCATGAGCGAGCGATTATCCCCGACAGCGGGCTTTTCCCACCAAGCAAGACTGGACCATTTTTTTGAATCGCTGGGCTGTGGAATTTTTTGCTTCCACGATAGGATGGTCGCCGCATCCGCGGAAGTTTTGGTTTCAGTCCCGATATTCAAGGTGGCTTCGACATCCTGGTTGGCCGGGATGCACACGTCCTTGCATTCGAGCCAGCTCACGTTCGCTTTCAAATCGACTGGGCCTGACGGCAGGTTGCTGGCAATTGTCAGGGGCACGAGCAGCATCGTTTCATTTGAGTACCCGTAGGTGGTGACTTCGACGGGAGGAAATTTACTGGGCAACGGCCATTGGATGTCTCCGGCGGAGATGCCCGGCGGCAGGGTCCATTTGATTTTTGTGGGTATGCCGGCCTGGCCCGGATTTTTCCAGTACGTATGCCAATCCGGGTCCATCTTCATGTCCACGCCTGCCCAGACGATACCGCCGGGTTTGGCGGTGTCGTCGGACAACGCCAGCTTGGCGTGCGTGTGATGGGCGGCATCAAGTGGGCCAAAGGAGGGAAGCTGGGCTTGCGCGATGAAAGCGACGCAAGCGGCAAGCCACAGTCCAAGAATGGTTCGTTGCACGGTGATTAGATGCCAGAATCAGGGATGTGTTTGAAGTTATTTAGCGCAGTTTTAAGGAGACAGAATTAACAAAATGGACAGAATTGTCATATGCGGCTGTGGACATTGCACCCGAAATATCTCGATGCCAAAGGCCTGGTGGCGCTTTGGCGCGAGGCCCTACTTGCACAAAAAGTTTTGCGGGGGTTGACGCGTGGTTACAAGCATCATCCGCAACTTCTTCGGTTTTCCGAAGCAAAAAATCCGCCGGCTGCCCTTGCTTCATATTTGAAAGCTGTCCATGACGAAGCGATGCGGCGCGGTTATAAGTTCGACGAAAAAAAGATTGGGCGGACGAAATTTCGGGGACGCCTCAAGGAAACCGACGGACAATTGCTTTACGAATGGAAACATCTGAAATGGAAATTGAAGAAACGCGACCCGAAACGATTAAGTGAATCGGTCGCTGTAATAATTCCAGAGGCCCATCCGCTTTTTAAAATCATTCCTGGTGAAGTGCGGGAGTGGGAGAAAGTGAGTTGAGGGGAAATTTTACAGAAGGAAACAAAGAAAACGAAGCGGGGAACGTAAGCATGAGGTGAGGCTGATTTTTATGAATCATGCAAATGCGGTTCAGGATGCGCTGTGCAATTCTGATTAACGATGTTCTCCACTTCTTTCCAGCCGGGCACAGAATCATTCGCATTATAACGGCTATGGATCCCAAAAACATATTTGTTGTTGTGCCAAAGTTCGTAAATCACCCCGCCGGCAACAACGGGAGAGCCATATTTGCCGAGATTTATATCGTTCCATTGCTGGTGTGTAAAAACATAGATCGGGATGTCCTGATAGATGGCATTGGCTTTCCATTGCGGATTTCGAAGGATGATGATCGGTCCATGCGCCACCACAATTTCGGTGTCTTTGCCGGGTGAATATTTTTCGCCATCCCATTGGCTCATCAAGACTGAATAAGCACGCCAATCGTCTGGCAAATCGAAGGTGAGAGCATATTGAGCATTATGGTAGCGGACTGGCAGGTTGGATAACTGATCATGGGACATTGAACAGCCTAACAAGCCGCCGCTAAAAACGAGTGCGAGGCAGAGCAACCATCGCCAGGCTTCGGGGCGGTAAGGGAGTTTGGGTTTCATGCTTTATTCTGGATTCGATGGTTGTGCGAGGTCGGCGATCAGCGCGGAACCGATCTTCCTCAGCAAAATCTCCATGTCTTCATTCCCTTTTCGGATCGTCGTGAGGTTGAATGTGTAATGGCCGATTTGGAAATACATTGTGCCGTAATCTGTGAATTCATAGACCTGCACGCCTTGAATAATTTCCTTCTTGTTCCAGCCACCGGCCTGAATCATAGCTTGGTCGTGTGCCTGTCCCGTTTTTGCTGCCGCGTCCGAATCGTAGGATTTGGCGATAATCTGCAACTCGCTGCCAACAGAAGTGGTGTAATTTGCCGCCACTGAGTTTTGCCCATAAGGACTTGCGCTGTCGGGGAGGTGTGCCGCGGATAATTCAGGGACTTTGCTGCTTAATTTAGCCAGCACTGTATGAAGTATGGCCATGCCGCCCAAAGACATGTCTTGAACAACTTTCACAACTTTCCATGTTCTTGTGTCAATCCAGACGCTGGCTATATGCGTGCCACTGGAGCCTCTGGCATGATTTCTACTTGGACCTTTTAAATTCAAACGTAACCTTCCGTTGCCGGCATCAATCGCTTCAATTGTTGTCCCGTTAAATTGTGAACCATTCCGCTCGTCAACAAAGAGCCACGGGTCCAAACCGTTTTCTATTCCACGCGTACTGTCTTCGATCAGCGACCTCATATTATACCCAGTCCACCAGTTCCATCCGCTGTTAGGTTTGTATCGTCCAATGACGGTCTCCACGGTTTCTCCGCGTTTGACGCGGGGAACAAGGCTGCCCCACCATTGGACTTCTCCGAGAGCGCTATCTCCATTAAGGACATCCTGGGAGTGGTTGGGTTGGGGGATTCCATCTAATGCACTCGCGAAAAACTCCACCGTTCCGGAAAGAATGCCAGTTTTGGTTTCAAAATAAAACTGTGATTGATGGAAGGTGTCGCTGAGGCCGAGCCATGCGTTTTGAGTTTTAGGATCAATAAAGGCGGTTATAGGAAGATCGTTCGTATAAAGATAATGTCCATTCTCGAAGGCCTGATATTGAGTAACAACCGCCTGCTTGGCATTCAATTGTACAACTTTACCATTTGCGCGATACACCGTTATTTTTATATTTGTCCAATTGGATTTTAATTCTTCATAACTTTGAGGTGAATTGGTTGAAATCGCTGCGTTGGTGGGAGTTTGAGAAAAGGCAGCCAAACCGCCACTCAAAACCAGCGCGAGGCTGAGGAGCAGCCTTCGCCAGGATGACGCCGTCGTTCTGCTATGGCGGGATAGCAAAGTGGTGAATCCAAGGATTCGTTTTGACTTGGATTTCATGCGGTACAGGTTTGACCGAAAGCCATCCGACCTGTTCAGGTAAATGTGAGCATAAATGATTAGGTTCTGTCGTCCCTGCGGGACTCCGTCGGATTCGAATCGTGAACCCACCGATAAATCGGTGGGCTATGGTCTTTCGCCCTCGCGGGCTGGAACCCGAAGCCCCTCTGAAGGAAGGGTCATGGACGATTCTCGACGTGACAACATGTATTGCCGGACTAAGTTCTGCCGGCCTTTGGCCTTTTGCCAGCGCCTTCGACGCGACCGAAAATAGCCCACCGATTTATCGGTGGGATTTAAATAACAATGAGAACGAGTCCCGTCAGGGACGGCAGAATATTCAATCAGAAGGGGTTTGGGGTTCATGGTTTTCGATTATTCGATTTATTTCCACCCATGATTTTTTGAAGTGATGTCCTGGAAATTGATCTCGGAGAACTCGTCAGGAGCAATATAGAAAAGATTGTTGTCGAGCCAGAGAAAGTGGCCGAAATCCGAATCGCTGTATCGTCGCGGATAGTCTTCCTGCCAGCGGGCTACTGTCTGCCCATTCTGGGCATTGACAGCGTAAAATGTATGAATCCAGTCTTTTTTATTATTGAGGAAAACCCATTCCGAGCCACGCCACGGTCCCGGTCGATAAAGTTCTGCCACTGAGAAGACAATAAATTTTGGTGTCAACCCAACGGCCAAGGGCTGCCCGCCGCCAGGGCAAGGAATCTCCCAAAGCTGTTTCCCTGTATCTTCATCTATCAAATGATAATGATTGGCTGCAAATCCAATGCTGGTCCAAAATAAGGATTCATGGGTTCCTGGAATCCGTCCGACACCGATGGGATTCGCTCCCAAGTCTGGTCCGGGATGCGACTGGGCCACTCCGGGTGCCATGATCTGGCCATTGGTGTCCAACGTCACGGTTTGAGCGTTGGTTTTAAATTCATTTCCCCAGATCGGCAGACTCGCGCTGCCGTCATCATTCAACGTAACCTCCCGGCCCATATATTCAAAAAACGGGCCGACGGTATTGGCGAGTTTGCCATGAATGTAAAAATCGAGCGAAACCAACCCGCCCTTCGGATGGTATTCGTGAACAAAAACGCGGCTATCCGGAGTGGACGTGATGTAGCCCGCCATGCTGTAAAGTGAACCGACATTTGTAGGCGCTGGCGGCAGGCTGATTTTCCAATCCTCATTGACTCCGAGAATTGTTTCTCCGTGCCCGACGGTATCAACAAACCCCGGCTCAATGACATTAACTGCAGCCTGGCGTTTTACCCTTCCGTCCTGGTCAAACCAAGTGACCGTCGTTCCTCCAAAACCTTCTGATGCGCGGACATACGGAGCCAGCCAATAAGTTCGAGTTTTGCCAGCATTGTCGCCGGGCAGATCGGCGCCAGGCGGTGGCGGCGGTATGGAAAATGGCTCACCAAATACAATACCATTCAACACCATCGTGAGGCAGACCAGCTTTCGCATGGCTACAGCGCGGCAGGGGAATTTGGGGTTCATAGTTCAAGCTTCAATCAAGTGGCATTGGCGGCGGCGCTTGGGAACCGAGGTCGGTTACGCTTTTTGGAAACACAAAATGGTCCAGGCTCTGGTCTCCATAGAATATGCGAATTCCGATGGTGGTAACGCTGCTGGGAATGTTGATGTGATCAAGCTGCCAACAGCCGTAGAACGCCTCGTCTCCAATGCTTTTAACGGTGTTGGGAATCTTCACGCTGGTCAGTCCGCCACATCCCTCAAATGCGTTGTTCCCGAGGCACGTAACCCCATCAGGAATCGCATAGCTGCCGGTTCGCCCCGCCGGAAATTGGATGATTTTTGTCCGGTCCTTGTTGAATAAAACCCCGTCCGAACTGGAATAGGCCGGATTATTTGCATCCACGGTGATTGCCTCCAGATTTTTGCACCAGCCAAACGAGTCGTTGGTGGAATTATTGAGTGAATCGAATCCAATGCTGGTGACGCTTCGGGGGATTGCGATGTTTGTCAGGCTCGAGCAATCTTCGAACGCGCCGGCTCCAATGCTCGTAACGCTGTTCGGAACGGCAATGTGAGTTAGCATCGAACAGCCGCTAAATGCATAAAATTCGATGCCAGTAACACTGTTTGGGATTGTCACATTCATTAGATTGGTGCAGGCGCCGAACGTTGAGCGGCAAATGTTGGTAACGCCATAGGGAATCGCGATATTAGTCAGGCTTGAGCAATTATAGAACGCTTCTTCTCCAATATAATTGACGCTGCGCGGAATGGTGATATTGGTCAAACTATTACACCCGTCGAACGCTTCATCCTCAATGCGCGTGACGCTATTGGGGATGACGACGCTGCTTAAATTGTCACACGAAACAAACATTTGAATGCCGATGCTTTTGGCACCGCTTGATAATATGGCCTTCTTCAAACCGTGACAGCTAAAAAATGCAAGTTGCCCCATGTTGGTAACGCTGCCTGGAATCGTAATATTGGTCAAGTGGGAGCAACTCGAAAACGTATATTGTCCAAAACTGATCACGCTATTGGGAATTGTGAGACTGGTAATCTCGCTGCAACGAGTGTAGCCAAAATTTTCGATACGCGTCACTGGCAGACCTTCAATTGTGACTGGAATGATGACCGCCTTTTGGTCGCCGGTGTATTCTGTGATAGTAATCGTACCGTTGGTCGCTTTATATTTGAATTGAGCTTGCGCGACGGTAGGCAACCAGCCGCTCAAAGCCAGCGCGAGGCAGAGGAGCAGCCTTCGCCAGGCTTCTGCGCGGTAGGGCAGGAGCTTAGGGTTCATGATTTCTTGAGTATTGAAATTCCAAAAACTGAAATTGCAAGACCGCAAAGCGACAAAATCATTCCGAGCGCGCGATTTGGACCGGTTGGAGATTTTGGCGGGACGGCAGGACTAACAATGCTTACGGAAGAATCGATTGGCTGGTTGACATATGATTTCAGTGATTTAATTTTGCTTTTTAATAACTCCTGAAAATTTTTCTCCTTAGTCAATTCCTGTTTGGCTTGAAAATAGGCCGGATAATTTGACCTAAGTACTCCGTCAATGGGTTCAATTGTGAAGTTCAATTGTTTCTGCATTCCTTCGAGGCTTGATTGCTCGCGTGTAATCTTTTTGTCCTCCATTTGAGATGTTTCTTCCATGGCATTAATGTCCTCAACCGTATTCTGCTGGTGTTGCCGGATTCGGTAGTCTCGATAGGCTTCGGCAATGGTATTGGCGATTTTTGCCGCTTCATCAGCGTTTTCAGTGGTCACGCGGATTTCAAAAGCATTTAGGTTCTGGTCGCAGACAAATTTAATTCGCCGCTGTAACATTTTTATCGTCTCGTTGGTTTCAAGCACTCTGCCGCCATTATAACGTTTGCCCCATTCTTCGTTCAAATCCAAGGCGTCAACGACCTTGCCGAGAACAATTTGAGATTGGATTATTTCAAATTCAATTTGAATGAAATAGGGGTTATACACGTTAGGATTATTAGCGTCAGGATCATTCAATTGAAGACGTACCGCAGCTTGATTCTGGGCCGGACTCAACAAAAGCCAAGCTCCAACGCCGCATACTGTGAGGCCAACAAGCAAAGTGGCAAATCCAAGAATTTGTTTTGACTTGGATTTCATGCGGTACAGGTTTGACCGAAAGCCATCCGCCCCGTTCAGGTAAATGTGAGCATAAACGATGGGGTTCTGCCGTCCCTGACGGGACTCCGTCGGAATCGAATCGTGACCCACCGATAAATCGGTGGGCTAGGGTCTGTCGCCCTGGCGGGCTGATTACTAATACATAATTCGCCTCGCCTATGTGAGCATAAACGATGGGGTTCTGCCGTCCCTGACGGGACTCCGTCGGATTGGAATCGTGAACCCACCGATGAATCGGTGGGCTAGGGTCTTTCGCCCTGACGGGCTGGAAGGGGAACAGCGAGAGAGCGATTTTGCGTCGATTGAAGATCAGAAAGAATGCGGTAGGAAAAGCGGCGTCGCGCTCCGCTTGCCGCCGCACTGCTATGACCTCGCGGAATGTCGATTCGTGTTTACCTGCATCGATAAGCCGTTGAAACGGCTCGCGCGCGTGAAGGGCCACACACCCGGCTAAAGCCGGGTGTTAATGAGAGCGTATGGATCGTCATGCGTTCATGCAAATGACTTTCAATAAGACGTTTTCAAATCCCACCGGTTCAAAAGGTCACCGGGGATTTCATCGAGAAAACGCGAGGGGCGTTGCATGGCGTCGGATGCAGTTTGCCCGAAGCCGGCGCGGATGAGCGGATAGCTCAGATATAACTCATTTTTTGCGCGGGTGATCGCTACGTAGAACAGCCGACGCTCCTCCTCTTCGCCGTCGTCGGTATCCATCGAGCGCGTAGAGGGAAATAAGCCGTCGCACAGCATAATGACGAACACGGTATCGAACTCGAGTCCTTTGGCCTGGTGAATGGTCGAGAGGCGGATGCGTTCGTCGTCGTTCTTCGGTTTGTCTTCCTGGGCTTCGACATTTGTCAGCAGCGCAAGTTGTGTCAGGAATTCGTCCGTTGTTTTGAATTGATAAGCGAAGACGGCGAGTTGCTCCAGATCCTCGAGACGCGAACGGTAATTTGCAAAGTTTTCTTTCAGATAATCGTCATAGCCCGCGTCGATGACGATGCGCAGCATTTTTGCCGGCGAATTTTCCTCCTCGAGTTGCGCGGCGGTGGCGACGAATTGTCCCCAGGGCACGGCGGCTTTTTTGGGGACGTGCGGCGCGCAGGTTTCCAGAGCCGTGGCGATGGGAAATTTTATTTGTCGTTCGGGGAGCGCACGCGCCTTGCGTGCGGCGGTGGACGCCTCGTCAACCGCACCGGTGGGGGCCACCGCGCGTTGGCGCGCGTCGTCGCCTACCGCGAGGGCGCGGTCGGCTGCACGCGAGGCGCGTGCGCTCCCCAACGATGCAACTTCCGCGGAAAAGATTTTCCACAATTTATCCGCGCCTTTAGCGGCGATGCCCGGATGCATCATCGCAACACGTTTGAAGGCGATCTCATCGCGCGGATTTGTTATGAGTTTTAAATACGCGGTGGCGTCTTTAATGTGCGCCTGTTCAAAGAAACGGATGCCGCTGGTGATGGAGAAGGGGATCTGGCGTTTGGTCAATTCCAGTTGCAGCTCAAGCGCATGGAAATGCGAGCGGTAGAGCACGGCGACCTGGTTCAGGTTCGTTCCTTCCTCATGCATCTCCATGATGCGTTGCGCGATGAACGCCGATTGCTGCCCGGCATCCATGCAGGCGACCAGGGCGGGTTTCATGCCCGATTTTCGGGCCGGGGTAAGGTTCTTGGTGAATTGGTTCCGGTTGGCGGCGATGGCGGCATTGGCCACCTGTAAAATTTCCGGTGTGCTCCGGTAATTGGTTTCAATCTTGAAGACCTTTGCATCGGGATAGCGCTTGGGGAAATCCAGGATGTTCAGGAAGTTTGCGCCGCGCCAGGCATAGATGCTTTGCGCATCGTCTCCGACGACGGTGACGTTATGATGCCGCGCGGCCAACAGATCGATGAGGTCGCCCTGCAATTTATTGGTGTCCTGGTATTCGTCCACGAGGATGAATTGGAAACGGCGCTGGTACATCTCGCGCGCGTCGGTGTTGTCCTGCAATAATTTCAGCCAGAGCGAGAGGAGATCGTCGAAATCCATCGCGTTGCTGGCCTGCTTGCGTTTGGCGTAATGACTCGAAAGGCCGGCAATTTTGTCGGAGAACTGCTCAAAATAGCTGAATTGGGATTCCAGGATTTCCTTCACGGATTTGTGCGTGTTGACTGAGAGGGAGAAGATTTCGTTGAGCACTTCCGGCTTGGGAAAATGGGTTCCCTTCGTATCAATCCCGGCATCCGTGACACAGGCTTTGATCAGATCCTTGGAATCGTCGCGGTCGAGGATGGTAAAATCGCGGCGGTATCCGAGCGAATCGGCGTGGGTGCGCAGAACGCGGGCCCCGATGGAATGAAAGGTGCCGCCCCAAAGCTCAACCAATTGGCGGCCGAGAAGGTCGGCGACGCGCCGCATCATTTCGCCCGCGGCTTTGTTGGTGAAAGTGAGCAGGAGGATGCGTTCGGCGGGGATGCCTTGTTCCAGGAGGAATGCCACGCGATAGATGAGGGTGCGAGTCTTGCCTGAGCCGGCGCCGGCGATGACGAGCGCGGGGCCGGGCGGAGCGGTGACAGCGGCGTGCTGTTGGGGATTGAGTTCGCGCGCGTAATCGATCTGCGGATGAAAATCCGTCTTGAAATTTTCCAGTACATACTCGCGCGACATACTGCAAATTGAAACGGTAAATGGCGGGGTGCAAAAGAAAAATCGTGCCGGGTTTAACGCCAAGACGCAAAGGTGCAAAGGCGCAAAAAATCAACCACTGATGGACACGGATAAACACGGATTAAAAGGAGGGCGCGAAGTTGTGGGCGCGTTATGGCAGGGGGCAGCCCCCTGCCATAACGCGAACAGCAGATCGAAATGTTTGAAAAACGTGAAGCAGGCGCCCGCTCCACGCCGCTGCGCCCGAGGACGAGCGCACTCCGATGAGGCGATGAAGTTGCTGCGACCGGGGACGGTCGCACTCCGGGACGAACATGGTGACGCGCCCCTTACACTCTGCCTTCTGGGACATGATATTTGTTAATTTCCGGCCGACTTTGTAAGCTTTCAAAACAATGCCCCTTTTCAAAGAGACTATTTTAAAATTGCCTGCCGTGGTGGGATTGCTTTTCGCAGCTCTGGCGTTGTTGGCCACTGCTTCAGATAATGCGATAGACACAACGAATGGCGGGCAGTCTGCCGCGGTTCAAGTGGTGCAACTCAAGGGTGACGCCGGCGGCAAACGCTTTGATGGCATGGGCATTGTCAACGGCGGCGGCGCCACTTCGGTGTTGCTCAAGGATTATCCCGAGCCGCAGCGCAGCCAGATTCTGGACATGGTTTTCAAGCCCAAGTTCGGCGCATCCGTGAGCGCGCTGCTCGTGGAGATACCCGGCGACGGCAATTCGACGCAAGGCTCGATGCCCAGCCACATGCACACGCGTGATGACCTTGACTATTCGCGCGGCTACATGTGGTGGGTCCTGGAGGAGGCGAAAATGCGCAATCCAAATATCACGCTCGATGGCACGGCGTGGAGCGCGCCGGGCTGGCTTGGGAACGGGGAGTTCTGGTCCCAGGATACGGCGGACTATTACGTGAAATGGCTTCAGGGGCTTCGAAAGGTTTATGGCCTGGAGTTTGACGCCCTTGGCTGCCGCAATGAAAAGGGGGCCAACTACAACTTTGCGAAGACGCTCCGGCCGACCCTTGACGCCAATGGTTTTAAAAAAGTCAAAATCCATGGCTTCGATAACTGGCCTTCCAACAAATTCGACTTCGTCAAGGACATGGTCACGGATGAAAAGTTGCGCGATGCGATCGGCATCATCAGCGCCCATACATTGGTGAGCATCCCTCCATCGGCGGAAGTGCAGGTGATGGCCGCCCGCATGGACAAACCCATCTGGAACACCGAGGAGCACGTTTACAAGAAGGGGTTTGATTGCGAAATCAGCATTGTCCAGGCCTTCAATGACAGTTTCATACACGGCGGCGCGACCCGGACGGTGAACTGGTATGACATCGCCGGGCTTTACGCAATGGAACCCTATTCAGAAGACCCCGCCATGGTGCTGGCGCGGACGCCCTGGAGCGGGAATTACGAGGTCCGCGAGGCGTTATGGGGCTATGCGCATTACGGGCAATTCACCCAGGCAGGATGGGAATATCTCAACGGTGGATGCGGAGAACTGAACGGCGGCGGCACTCTCGTGACTTTGAAATCGCCGGGAGATGATTACAGCATCATCATGGAGACAAAGGATGCCACGGGGCCGCAGCAAATCCGCTTCCAGATCAGCGGTGGCTTGTCGGACAAGAAGCTCTGTGTCTGGCACAGCGATGCAAGGGAACAATTTGTCCAACAAGCCGAAATAAAGCCGGTACATGGCACGTTCACGATCACGTTGCAGCCTAATTGCATCTATTCACTCTCCACCACCACCGGGCAGCGAAAAGGTTCCTTTGAAAATGTTCCCGAGCCGAAGCCTTTTCCGTTTCCCTATTACGAAACGTTCAATGAGTATGACTCTCCCAAAGAGTGGGGTGAGTTGCCGCGCTACACGGCGGACATTGCGGGTGCTTTCGAGATCGTTGACCGTCCCGACAAACAGGGAAAGTGCCTGCGCCAAGTCGTTCCAATCCCTCCGCTCTCGTGGGCGCCGGCATGGTTGCCGTACACGATTCTGGGCGACGATCACTGGCAGGACTACGAAGCCAGCGCCGATGTTTATTTAAACCCCGGCGACTCGGCAGCGGTGATGGGCCGGATCAATGACGTCGGCTATGGCTGGGGTTACATTCCGAAAGGTTATTTCCTCCAACTCGGGGACGATGGCCAGTGCCGTTTGGTCGTCATTCGAGGCAAAATTGATAAAAAGAAGCTGGTCGGCGACGCCGAACAGCAAGCGCTCATCAAAAAGCAGAACGCCAGTGATGAAGGCGGAGAAAAAGTACTCGGCACGGTCCAACTCGCAAACATCGGCCCGAATCAATGGCACAATTTAAAACTGCGTTTTGCGGGTTCCAACATCACGGGATTGGTGGATGGTAAACCGGTCTTAAGCGCGGCCGACACGCTTTATTCGCATGGCATGGCCGGCCTGATGGCGGGTGGCGATGAGAAAAAGCTCAGTACACCCTATTTCAATAACGTGCTGGTCAACGGTCTCAATTCCCCTATGCCCGAGCCATCGCCGCTCTTGCCGGGCCAGTCGCCAATCTATAGAGTCCCGGTTTTCGAACAAAACACCTCCAGCAAGGCGCTGGCGGAGAAGCTCGGCCCGGCAGGCAGCGAGTCGTTGGCGGATGTGCCGGGCGATGCCACACATTTCAATGAGAAAGGCGCCCGGGCCATGGCCGATCTGGTGATGCAAGGACTGCCGACGGCGGCTCCAAAGCTCGCGGTGGATTTGAAAAGTCCGTGAGGGCATCGGCTCACGGAGTGCGCACGTCCCCGGGCGCAACGGCGTGGAGCGGGGGCATGGCTGTGGAAAATTCGGACGCCCCCGTGCATGCGGACGTTGCTGCGACCGGGGACGGTCGCACTCCGGGACGAACATGGTGGCTATGGCGCGACATGGAAACATCCAACATCCAACTCCGAACGAAATGAGAAAAGCGGAAAGCGGAAACAAAGATAGAGGATGGTGGAAAAATAAATTCAAATTAAGCACATCAAAAAAATCCGTGATTATCCGTGCTCATCTGTGGTTTAATTTTTCCACATGAAACTGATTTCCTGGAACGTCAATGGCCTGCGCGCGGTGCTCAAGAAGAACTTCCTCGAATTTCTTGACGAGGAACAGCCGGACGTCCTGTGCCTGCAGGAAATCAAATGCGCCGCCGATGACGTGGAACAGCTCTGGCCGCGGCATTACACCACCTATTGGAATTGCGCCGAGCGCAAGGGCTATTCCGGCACGGCCATTTTCATCAAGGACCGGCCGCTAAACGTCGCGCCGCACATCGGCGTGGTGGAGCATGACAAGGAGGGCAGGGTGTTGACCGCTGAACTGGACCGTTTTTTTCTCGTGAACGTGTATGTCCCCAATTCCAAACGGGACCTTTCGCGGCTGGCGTATCGTCAAAAATGGGACCGTGATTTTCTGGCGTATCTGAAGAAGCTGGAGAAGAAAAAGCCGGTGATTTTTTGCGGCGACCTCAATGTGGCGCACACGGAGATCGATTTGGCCAATCCCCGCGCGAACGTTCACAATCACGGATTCACGCCGGAGGAACGGGCGGGATTCGATGCGTTCGTGAAGGCCGATTTTGTGGACACGTTCCGCGAATTTGAAAAGGGCGGGGGACATTACACGTGGTGGAGCGTTTTCAGCGGCGCGCGCTCGCGGAACATCGGGTGGCGGCTGGATTATTTTCTTATTTCAAAATCGCTCCGGCCCCGGCTTAAATCCGCCTTCATCCGGCACAAGATACTTGGCAGCGACCATTGTCCGGTGGGGATTGAGATGAAATAGCCGGCTTGCCGGGAATGACTAATGACTAAACCATAATGACTAATTAATTCCTAATGACCAAGGTGAAGACGGGATATTTATGATTCGGGCTTTGTCATTCTTTAGTCATTAGAGCTTTCAAACGCTCTAGCGATTTCGAAATTCGTCCATCAATTTGAGGATACCCTCGCGGATTTCGAATAATTCTTTTCGCGCCTCATTCACGGTTTTTTTCGGCAACAATTTCCTGGTCGCGACGGCTTCCAGGCCTGCCTGAGATTTATGAAGGTGATCAAGCGCCCGCTTCAAATAGGCGACGGTAAAGGATGGATCGGCGGTGTCACTCCCTCTGGCAATGCTGTTCAATGCGCCGGCAAGTTTTGCGCCGGTCGTTTGAAATTCAAAAATAAATTGCTGCAAATCTTCATCTTCACATTTGTCGAGGCCGCGATTTTTCTGCTCGTGCCAGAATTTTATTGCGCTCTCAAAGCAACGATGCTGAAGCGGATGCCGGATGTCCCCATCCGAGGTGCGGATCCAATCAATCCCTTCGCGGTGCGGCTCCGGTTGGGGTGGAGGTTCGTTTAGCGCCTCTTCACAAGCACGATTCATTTCTTCAATTCTCCGATTTTCCTCCTCCTCCTCTTCGGGAGACAATTCCCTGGCCCATCCCATTTCCCTGGCGATTTTCTCTTCGGCTTCGTCGCTATTGCCGTATTTTTCGAGCAATTCCATGTACTTGTCGGTGCGGGCGTCGTTCTCTTTCAAGAATTTCTCATAATCGTGCTCATCCCATTCGTCTGCCGGATCTTTTTGTCCGCGTTTCTGCTCTTCGATCGCCTCGCTGATTTTTTGCATGAACCAATTCATCCCTTCGGCGGATTGCTTCGCGCGCGCGTCATCTTCTTCCGTGGTCATCCGCCATTCAGGCGGGGAAATATCCAATTGATAATCAGCGCTCTCGATGACCACCCGCCCGTTTCGGACACTAAACCATTCTAGATAAAAAGAGTTTGCCATGTGCTCCGGAGGCTTTTTGCCGCGCTTAATCATTTTGTATGCCTCCTCAAACGGCATGTCGAACACCCGAACTTTGCGTGAAGCCGTAATGTCACCGGACTGGCCGGCTTGAAACCGGTTCAAGGTCTTGAGGCCGTGATGAGAAATACTTTTATGCGGGTTGGCGAATTTGAGCAGGCAGCCGGCGATATCCGGGCAGGCATTGCCCTTGAGTCTGAGCAAAAGCGGTCCTTTGCGTTTGTGAATCCAAATTTTTCCACGAACAATGCCTTTGACGCGATTATCAATTTCGCCGCGAACAACGCTGTCATGGATGCGGAAGGCCATAATGTGGAAATCTACAGCCCCAGCTTCTTAAACCGATTTTTCACTTCCTTGAAATGGAAGTCGAGGGAGCACAGTTTCTCCAGTTCGCCCGTGGCGAAATGTTTGGCGACTTCGGGTGTGGATTTCAATTGCTCCACAAAATCCGCATCATCCCGTCCGGCATGCTTCACCTCCCACGTTTTCATGGCGGCATCCTGGACTAATTTGTACGCGGCTTCGCGCGTCAGGCCTTTTTTGATGAGGGCGAGCAGGACGGTTTGGGAATTCCACATGCCCAGGCTCAGGCCGAGATTGCGCTTCATGTTTTCGGGATAGACCTGCAAGCCGTCCATCAGGCGGATCAGCAGTGACAGCATATAATCCAGCAGAGTGCAGGAATCGGGAAAAATGATGCGTTCCACGGACGAGTGCGAGATGTCGCGCTCATGCCAGAGGGCGACGTTTTCTAGGGCGGCGAAGGCGTTGCCGCGCAGGACGCGCGCGAGGCCGGTCAAGCGTTCCCAGGTGATGGGATTACGCTTGTGGGGCATGGCGCTGGAGCCTTTTTGGCCCTTGGTGAACGGTTCCTCGGCTTCCAGCACTTCCGTGCGCTGCAGGTGGCGAAATTCCACCGCCCAGCGCTCGATGCTCGCGCCGACGAGCGCCAGGGTCAGTTGAAATTCCGCGTGGAGGTCTCGCTGGACAACTTGCGTGGCGATGGGCGCGGGCCGCAGGCCGAGTTTCCGGCAGACATAATCCTCCACTGCTGGCGAGAGATGCGCGCTGGTGCCGACCGCGCCGGAAACTTTGCCGACGGCTACGGCTTCGCGGGCGCGTTCGAGTCGTGCGAGGGCGCGGGTGAATTCATCGTGCATCAACGCCAATTTCAGGCCGAAGGTCGTCGGCTCGGCATGAATGCCGTGGCTGCGGCCGATGCAGGGCGTGAATTGAAATTCCCTCGCGCGTTTAGCGATGGAGAGGCGGAGCAACTGCACGTCGGTGTTCC
>CAWCRR010000052.1:0-10933 GCA_963797825.1 uncultured Verrucomicrobiae bacterium | reverse complement strand
GGCGCGGAATTGAAATCGCAAATGGCAGCCGGCAAAAGAAAAATCGCGCGGGAAAAAACTTTAACCGCGAAATACGCAAAATACGCGAATGGTAGGGCGCGTCACTCCGTGCGCGCCGTTCTTGTGTTCAAATGAGCGGCGGATCG
This sequence comes from uncultured Verrucomicrobiae bacterium, assembly GCA_963797825.1. Classification (GTDB taxonomy): domain Bacteria; phylum Verrucomicrobiota; class Verrucomicrobiia; order Limisphaerales; family UBA11358; genus UBA11358. The sequence goes on along the minus strand of CAWCRR010000052.1, from coordinate 10,787 downwards.
AGAACCACCCGTCCTTCCAAATCAACAAGCCTGGTGGCCGTGGCCAGACTCTGGTTTAGCTGGTTTTCTTGTGTCAAATTGACAAATAAGTTTAATCGATGGATAATACTCGGATGGTAAAAGGGTTTTTAGAATTCAGCCTGATATCAACCTTGTGTGTCCTGATGTTTATTCCATCAGCCAATGCGCAAACGAATCCATTGTTACAAATCAGCAACTCCGGCGGTAGTGCTGTGGTATCGTGGCCAGCGACCAACGCGGGTCTGACATTCTATTTGCAGTCCGCGACGACTTTGCCGTCACCGGAGACGCCCAATCCATGGACCAATTCAACGGTGCCAACGACCGTGGTCGGGAATCTAACCACGGCCACCTTGCCAATGACGAACGCTCAACAGTTCTTCCGGCTAAAACTGCCGCTTTTCTCCTTTGGTTTGGGGACTCCGGTTTTTCAATACGCAATTTTCTACAACTCTGATTTGGAAATCAGTCCCGATCAGCCGATGACGGTCAATGGCAGGGTATTTTGCAACGGCAATATTTGGGCATCGCCCGCCGCCGCCCTGACCTTTCAAGGCAATGTCATGTGCACCGGAACGTTTTTAAGCAGCGGCCCGGTGGTTTTTCAGTTTCCCGCCATGCTAAACACGGGTGTTTCGCCCGAGACCGGGCTGGCGGTTTATGCCCTCATCTACATGGTAATTTATCCCATCAACAATCCCACCAACCTTGGCGGGGCGATGCTGGATCCGCCGCCGCCGGGTGAAGCGCCCAATTCGTCAGCAGGCCAGGAACGGTTTTATAACTTTGCGGATTTGATTGTTTCCAACTCATCCAACGGCGTTATCAGCGCCTTTTTTCAAGATTCCAATAATGTCAGCCGTCTTACCTACATACCTCCTGATGCGATGCAATTACTGACAAATCTGTTTAGTTACACTACCAACATGGTTCAAACGATTACGACAAATTGGAACAGCAATCATACAAGAATAATCGGTTACACCACTAATACCACCACCACCATTATAACGAACAACACCCCAACGGTTACGACAAACAGTTGTTATTCGTTTGCCGCCAACACCACCTTCTACGATTACCGCGAAGGGAAAGCGGTTCAAGCGGTTCAGATTGATGTGGGAAATCTGGCTGCCTGGATCACCAACGACTCTGGCAACGGGGGAATTTTGCTTAATTTCCAGGATTGGATCCACAAGGGACACGGAATCAACAGCCTTTATGTGTACAGTGGAGTGCCTTTGAGCGACACACAGCTTCCGGCGGTTCGGCTCGTTGATGGGCAACAACTGCCGCCGTCCGGACTGACCGTCGCCACGCCGATGCCGCTGTATGTCTTGGGCAACTACAACGTCCAAACCCCGGATGGTACTTCCATCGGCACCAACAACACCGTTTATACCTATCCGGCTGCGCTCATGGCCGATGTGGTCACCGTTCTTTCCAGCAACTGGAACGATGGTTACGATGGAAGCACGTCTTTGGCGCAACGGCCCGCGATGGATGTAACGGTCAACGCGGCAATTCTCCAGGGCATTGTTCCCTCCGCCACCGTTGGTGATAACCATTATTACAGCGGCGGTGCGGAAAATTTTCTCCGGCTATTGGAAGATTGGAGCACCAATACGCTCACGTACAACGGCTCGATGGTCGCCATGTTCGATTGCCGTTATGGCACGAATTATTGGCAGTCGTCCGGCACCTATTACAATGAGCCAACCTGGCAGCGGGGGTTTGATACGAATTTCCTGAACCCAGGCAAGCTGCCGCCGGGAACGCCGAATGTTGTGCCGTGATTCGCAGGCTGTTCACCCCTATTTTTGTTTGTGATGCCCCTCCCGAATGGAGCTTGAATCATTCCTAAATTGCCGGACTGCAAAGATGCCAGCCCACGGGCTTCCTGAACTGAATTCGTGTTAATTCGTGAAATTCGTGTCAATATTCCTTCGTTGCCTTCGCGTGCTGCGCGCGCCATTTTGGAAACGTGAACGATTTGGGCAAAGTTTTGGTGATTGCCGGGTTGCTGCTGGCGGCGGTGGGTGCGTTGTTATGGTCGGGCTTCGGCAAGGGGTGGCTGGGGCGTTTGCCCGGCGACGTCAATTATTCCAAGGGCGATTTCAGTTTCCATTTTCCCATCGTCACCTGCCTGATTTTGAGCGTGATTTTGACGTTGCTGCTGTGGCTGTTCAGGAAATGATGAATAAGGACAGCAGGAAGGCGCGGACAAAAGGCAAATGAATTAGGAAAGCAGGAAAGCAGGAATAAACACTTTAAAAGCCAATTGGATTACAACTCGCTGTCTGCGGAAATTATTTCTTTTATTCCTGGATTCTTTATTTGAAACCAATAAGGAAAGCAAGAACACATGAATAACATTACTTGATTAAAGTGCTTCCGTAATTCATGTGCTCCTTATTAACATAAGGCATGAATAAATTGGTCCATCAGGAGTTGACGGGGCGAATCATTGCCTGCGCCATTGAAGTTCATAAAGCGCTTGGTTCGGGATTCCTGGAATCCATTTATGAGGCGTCGCTGGTTGTCGAATTGCACCGGGCCGGTCTGCAGGTCGAGCAGCAAAAACCATTGCCAGTTTACTATCGCGAAGTTTTGGTGGGAGAACATCGGCTTGATTTGTTGGTTGAAAACCTGATCGTGGTGGAGCTAAAGGCGATTTCAGCACTGGAAGATATTCATTTTTCAATCGTGCGCTCGTATCTGAAAGCTGCCGGGCTGGAGCACGGATTATTGCTCAACTTTGCTACCATGCCGTTGACCGTCAAGCGCGTCATTTATCAACCGGGCTGACCCCGGTGGTCTAAGTTTTCCTGCATTCCTGCTTTCTTTATTGATTTTTCGGCGTTTGTTCTTAATTTCCTCGCATGGAACAGACGCAACCGTCGCAATTGGCGCAATACATCCCGGTCCTCATGCTGCTCGTCGCGGCCATCGGCTTCGCGGTCGGCGTGCTGGCGATCTCACCTTTGCTCGGCAAATCCGGCAAACGCACCAAGGCCAAGGACACGGCCTATGAATGCGGCAAGGATCCCATCGGCGAAGGCGGCGCGCGGTTTTCGGTGAAATTTTATCTCGTGGCCATGTTGTTCATCCTGTTCGACATCGAGGTCGTCTTCATGTACCCGTGGGCGGTCGTTTACCGGCAAATGCTCGCCGAGCACGCCACGCGGAATCTGATTCTGGGTTCGATGGTGTCGTTCCTGCTGATTTTGTTCGCCGGTTACGTTTACGCGTTGAAGAAAAAAGCGTTCGACTGGAAAAGTTGATGTGATGCGTGAAACGTGAACGGGCTTCGGCGGCAAAGCGTTTCACGTTTCACGTTTTACGTTTCACGATATGATCAAATTCGGCACTTCCGGCTGGCGCGGCATCATCGCGCGCGATTTCACCTTCGACAACGTCCGCCTCGCCACGCAGGGAATCGCCGACTATCTGTTCAAAGTCCAAAGTCCAAAGTCCAAAGTTGTCATTCTAGGTCATGACACCCGGTTTCTGGGTCGTGAATTTTCGCTGGCCGCCGCCGAAGTGCTGGCCGTGAACGGACTCAAACCGCTCCTGTGCAATCGCGACACGCCGACTCCCGTCATCGCGCACACCATCCGCCATCGTAAGGCGGCAGGTGGTATCAATATGACTGCCAGCCATAATCCGGCGGAGTATCAGGGCCTGAAATTTTCCACGAGTAACGGCGCGCCCGCCACGCCCGAAGTGACCAAACAAATTGAAGCGAACATCGCAAAGCTTCAGTCGCAGGGTTGGTCGTTCAACGGCGCCGTCATTGGCACGTATCAATGTCCGACATTTGATCCACAGCCGGATTATTTCAAACAGTTGCACAGGCTCATTGATTTTGCCGTGCTCAAGAAGGCGAAGCTCAAGGTGGCGGTCGAATTGGAATACGGCACCGGGCGCGGTTATCTCGATACCTTACTCAAGGGCGTCGGCGCCAAAGTGACGGTTTTTCATGGGGAAATTAATCCGTTGTTTGGCGGGCATCATCCCGAACCGAACGCTGCCGGCATGGCCGATGTCAGCAAATTCGTTCGCAGCGGCAAGGCGCAGATGGGCCTTGGCCTCGACGGCGACGCCGATCGCTTTGGTATTGTGGACAAGGACGGCACCTGGCTGACGCCAAACCAGATTCTCGCGCTGGCGCTTTATCATTTGAAAAAGAACCGCGGCTGGACGGGTGCGGTGGTGCGTACCGTGCCGACGAGCCATCAAGTGGACGCCGTCGCCGAATTGCTCGGCGTGAAAGTCCATGAAACGCCGGTCGGCTTCAAATACATCGGCGCGCTGATGGAGAGTGAACCCATCATCGTTGGCGGTGAGGAATCGGGCGGCCTGAGCGTCAAAGGCCACGTGCCGGAAAAAGACGGCATTCTTGCCTGCCTGCTCATGGCCGAACTCGTGGCGACCGAAAAGAAATCACTCGGCCAGATTTTGAAGGAGCTTTCGAAACAAATCGGCGAATTTTACACCGACCGCATCAACGTCAGCTTCGCGCCGGAGAAAAAGGACGCGTTACTGGCGAAACTTGGCAGCGGCCTCAAAAACATCGGGCCGTTCAAAGTGGAAAAATTCATCACCACCGACGGGTTCAAATTCCTGTTGCCGAACCGCGAATGGGTGGCCTTCCGCGCCAGCGGCACCGAACCGCTCATCCGCTGCTACATTGAGGCAAAGTCCAAGGCCGGGCTGAAGAAACTTCAAGCGGCCTGCCGCGAGTTGTTGGCGTAAATTTGAGTACTGTAGGAGCCGACGTGAGAAGGCTCTGATAGTTTCGGATTTCAAATTTAATAAGTGAGCCTCGTTACCTTGGCTCCTGCTCATTTTCAAAAATTCCCGATCAAATTCCCTCTCAAGCTTTCCGCGTTTTGCGGAGCTTTGCCACTTCCGCGTGCGCGAGTACCACGTCCGGGTCGCGTTGCAGGGCCTGATAATAATGCCCGGAAAACCCGTCGCTGCTTTCCAACACCACCAGCAGCAGGTCCGATTGGCGTATCAGGGCGTCAACCTTGTCCGGCGTCAATGGTTCTTCCGCGTCCAGGGCTTCGTCCATGGCGACGATGGCTGGGACAGCGGGTGCAGCCAGGCAAACCACGGGTCCTTGGTGAGGAGTTGCAGAAAATGGTTCGGCGACGGGATCTGGCCCATGGTCTTTTCGTAACCCACTCTTTCCGAGTCAACCAGCGCCTTGTGCAGCTTGAGCAGGGCGTGGCGGAGCTCCGTCAGGCGTTGCCGGATGCCTTCCGGTTCCGATGCGGTGGTCGTTTTCTTTTTCATCAATGACTTGGCTCAGGGCGATTTCTTTCTGGCTTTCTGGGTGGCAATGGCTTCGGTGAACCAGAGGACCTCGTCCAGAAATGCCGTCGCCTGTTTTTCGTAGGCGACATCGTTGGGCGTGCCGTCCTCCTGAAAACTGTCGTGCACGTGGGAGACCGACAGATTTTCCGGAATCGGAAAGGCGCCCATGCCAATGGTCACCAGACGCAATTGGGCCAGGCAGGTGATGCCGCCGTGCCCGCCGGCGGAAACCGTCACGATGCCGACCGGTTTGCGTTCGTATTCCGGCAGCAGATAATCCAGCGCGTTTTTGAGCACGCCGGGATAGCCGTTGTTGTATTCCGGCGAAACAATGATGAACGAATCCGCGCGGCCGATTTTGTCGCCAAACTCCTGCAGGCGCGGCGGCGGATCGTCTCGCCGATGCAGGCGTTCCTCCATGATGGGAAAGTTGTATTCCAGCAAGTCGAGCAATTCCGTGCTTACGCTGTCCCGTTGTTGTAATCGCGCCAGAACGAAGCGCGCCACCTTGATGCTTTGCCGGTCCCGGCGCGTGCTGCCGGCAATGATGGGAATGTAATACATGCGTTAAATCACCTTGTTCGGTCCACGGCGGATTCTGTGGGGGGCAGGTTTAAAATGGCAAGCCGTGTTTCGCGGTTTTCGTGAATCCTGAATAGGGCGGTTCAATCTATGCGCACCGTTTTTTGTCTTTGAACGGGCGGCGATTTCACTTTTTCCGTTTGAAAATGGGGTAACGCACTGTTTTAGATTTTGGTATGGGCTTGGAAGAGGGAGTATCCAGCAATTTAGCCTGTTTGAAACCATTGGATTCGTGGGCGGGATACCGACCGTTTGATTTTGGAATCCCCGGCAAAAGCCTGCCTTTACCCATTTCCCCTTCATCTTGCTGAACCTGACTCCGCGTCTGTAGCTCGTCCAGTGGCACTACCGCGCCGTATTTGCTGAAAATCTTACGAAACCGTTCATGGTTGGTTCCCCAGTAAACCATACAACACGCCATTGGAGCACCCTTGCCACCGTTGTTTCCATTTACCAGAAACTTTAGCCGGGTGTCGGCCAAGAAGCAGACCGACCGTGCTTTGCCAAAAATGAATTGCTTCCAGTGCGCTGTATTCACTGCTACGGGCACCAGCGCAAGCACTTCAGAACTGTAGGTCTTGTGAGCCAATTCGCAACGGTGTATCCAGCTTTTAATGCCCGTGCCCCTGTGTTGATCTTTCCCGTATGGGGGATTCACGAAGATTTTTTTGTGGTTCCAGCTTTCTTTTAACCCGTCATGGTTCGGAAGCCGGTATTCGATCTTGGCGTTGACAATTGACCATGCGTTGGAGCAGGGATCAAATCAATCTGACCATCGAAGAATGCCGTGACAGCTTCAACATATTTGGACGGGGTGCCCCAATCCTTATTGTCTGTTATTACTTTTCGTCCCGCGCTCATACTTTAAAAGTCTCCGTCCAGCTTTTCTTCGACAGCGTGTTGATTTGCTTTCGCAATGTTGCCATCGGCTGTTTGACCGGGGTGATGATGTTGAACCAGCTTTCAATCCGCTTACTGTTTATCCGGAAGTAATCCTGCAAAACCTTGTCCGCATCCAATGCCATTTGGACTTTCGTAAATGAGTTCTTTGTTTTGTGTGCCGAGTAGCTGCTGTGAAAGGCCTTTTTGGCGGCCAGCACATCTGACTTTTTACTAAGCACGATGTCGTAGATAAACTCCGCCAGTCCTTCATCCGTCAAGAACAGCAGCCAGTCGTAGGACTGCGCCAGCACGACCAGTTCTTTGTTCATGTTGTCCGAGCTGAACCAGTTTCCATGATTGCTTACCACTCCGACCGTAAGAATGAAGTGCCGCAATAATTCGGGGTTGCTGGACGCGATGATTTCCTCCATCAAGTCCTCGTAAGGCTTCGTGTAGAGGGTGCCATCCTTTTTAGGCAGGACGCCGTGCATGGCACCGGAATGGGTTCGGATTCTTTGCATGGATGATACAGTGCGGGCGACGTAAGCACCTTGCTTGGCCTTCTCAATTGTCTGTGGACCTTTTTTCATGCCATCTTCGACACCAACGCGCTTGCATTCAAACATCGCGTAGGGCTGCCGGTATTGCGTCACCAAATCCAATTCCAAATTTTCGATTGTGCCGCCGTGTTCAAGGTCATGGAGTTCTTTTTGGCCTTTTCCTTCGATCATACTGACGAGCCCCACTAAAAGCTGATGTTCTTTTTCACCTATCACACAACTATTGCGGAGAATTTTTTCCTTTGTCAGCAACGTCCTACTGGTTTGCTCGAAAGAGTTAAGGTGATGCGCTTCCCCGAACTGCCGAAAAATTTTGGATGTGGTTAGCGGAAGGACACAGGAATTGATCTCCAACCGGTCTATACCGGCGACAGGATGAAGAGAGTATTCAACATTATGGGTTATAGCTGGATTTTGATATTCAGCCAAACCCCGTTCGATTCCGACGCTTGGAGCGACGCCCCACGATTTCAGCAGGTAAAATGTAATAATCTCGACGAATGTTCCTAAACAGCGGCCAGCAGCTTTTTTCCGATCCTTCGCGTAACTGAAAACCCCATCAGCCAAAGCAGTCTGCATTTTATCAACAGAATCGTATGCCATACGTAAATAATTAGAACGATTCAGGAACGCATACGCAAGCAGTCAATGTGATCTCTTGTTCGAGGGGACGGACGTCAAATAATCTTCACTCGGCCAATCATCCATTCCCAAATCTGCGTAATCTACGGATGAATAGATGGCGGAAATCTTCTTCACGAATTCCCGATCAAGATTCCCGCCAGGAAAACCAGGGCGCCGCCCAGGGCGATCTGCAACACCGCGGACACCAGCGGCGTGTCCATGAACCGGTGGCGAATCAGGAGATGAGACCCAGTTCCACCAGCACCACCACCACGGCAACGCTGGTAGCGGTTCTGAAGCTGGGAATCAGGTAAGGCATGGTATGGCCGATACCGCCCAATGCTGTCATCAGGCCGCAAACGAGCCCGCGCGCCCACGGATGTCCGCGGCCAGTCAGGCTGCCGTCGTCGGACAACGCCTCGGCGAATCCCATGCTGATCCCCGCTCCGACGCTCGCGGCCAGACCAACCAGGAATGTGTGAACACTGTTGTGGGTGGCGAAAGCGGCGGCGAACAATGGCGCCAGCGTCGAAACCGAACCGTCCATCAGTCCGGCCAGTCCGGGCTGGACGACTTGCAGCAGGAACAGCCGCTTTTGCCGCGCCGATTCCGTTTCACTGAGTTTGGTCATCCGCTCCGCCGTCTGGGCGTGATGCCGCTCCTCCTCCGCCAGGTCCCCCAGCAATTGGCGTATGCCAGTATCGGTGCGACGCGGGCCGCGACTTCGTAAAAACGCTTGGTCTCCACTTCCATGGTCTCGGCTGTCTTTTGCACCGTCTTTAAGCCGAGCGGCCGCACGAGCCAGACGGGTCTTCGGTCAACAAATCCGCGGACGTCCTGACGCCGGATGTGCGGCACGTGGTCACCGAAACGGCTTTCGTAAAGCTCCAGCAGGCGGTGACGATGGCCGTCCTCCTCATGGCGCATGACGCGAAATTTTTCGGCCTGTTCGGGATAGTTGGTTTGCAGGCCGTCCACAAAATCTTCGTAGATGCGGGCGTCCTCCTCTTCCTGGGAAATGGCCAGGGCGAGGATTTCCTGTTCGGTCAAACTGTCGAAGGTTCTCATAACTGGAATTGTATTTCGGATGGTAGGGACGCGCTGCTGCGCGGCCTTTTTGAATCCTGGCGGCGCGACAGCACCGCCCTACCGGTTGGGATATGACAATTCATAAATACGGCGAAAACAACCGGGCGATGGCGTCGCGCAATCGGGACAGGAACGGCCGGCCATCGGCCTCGGCCAGGGTCACTTCGCGGGCGTGGCGCAGTTTTTGTTCAACCACCGATTCCATTCGCTGTGCGAACTCTCGCCCATAGCATTCAACGTTCAGCTCAAAATTCAATCGCAGACTGCGTGCGTCCCAGTTGGCCGAGCCGAACAAAACCCAGTGGCCGTCCACGATCATCAATTTGGAATGATCGAACGGTGGCGGCGTGAGCCAGAGACGGCAGCCGCGTTAGTACCTGCCACCACATGGCGCGAGATGCCCAATGGACGAACGGCAGATTATTTCGGGCGGGCAGAATGATGTCCACGCGCACGCCGCGCAGCGCCGCCAGATTCAACGCCGTTATTAACGCCGATCCGGCAAAAAATACGGAGTGACAATTTGAATGAACGTCTGCGCCTCTGTCAGCGCCGCCAGCAACGTCAAGCGGGCCTTTTCAAAATCGCTGTCCGGGCCGTCCGTGATGACCCGGGCGATGACCTCGCCGCCTTCGGACAATTCCGGGAGCCATTCGCTGCCTTTGAGAATTTCCCGGGTACAAAAGGCCCAATCATTGACGAACGACTCCTGCAACTGGGTAACGACCGGGCCTTCGACACGGAATTGTAAATCCTGCACCGGGCTTTTGGGGTGGTTGGCGAGCACGTTGCCATGGCGGATATTCATGCCACCGGTGAAGGGGATTTCCCCATCCACGATGAGCATTTTGCGATGGTTGCGGAGATTGATGGTGGCCACGCGCCACGGCGTCAGCCGACGCCGGGAGGAACCGGGCATGGGGAATATTTGCGTGGCGCAATTTCCACGTGACGGGCGGCCACGAATAGCGCGTCCCGGCGGCGTCAATCAACACCCGCACTTGAACTCCGCGCTGGACGGCGCGCGCGAGCGCGTCAACGAGTTTCTTGCCGGCTCGGGTCGTTGTCAAAAATGTAGGTCGAGAGCGAGATGGTTTTTTGCGCGGACTCGATGGCGGCCAGCATGGCGGGAAAGGCCGCGTCGCCGTTGACCAGCGGTTCAATTTGATTGCCCGGGATGAACGGTTGCGCGACGACCCGGGGCCCACCACCCTGGCGAGCATTTCTACACGTTCGGCGCCAGCATGTTCGGGTTCGCCGAGATTTTCCGGGACCGGCCGGTTCAAGGTTTTATGAACGCCCAGGGACTGGGCGCGCCCGGCGGGCACCGGCGGTCGACCCCCATCGCGAGGTACGCGAGCGGGCCGAACACCGGCAGCAGCCAGATGAAACCGATCCAGAGGGTGGCGGCGCGGGAATCGCGTTTGTGGGAGAAGGGCATGAACGGAAGCGAGCAGGGACGCCAAAAAATCGAAGCCCGCAGCCAGATGCGGCCAGAATCGGGAGATATGCTCAAGCCAATCCACGCCTTTTTATTGGCTAAATCGCGCTCCGACGCAAGCGTGGTGTGCAAAAACACCACCACCGCAGCGGGCGCGATTGCGTCCGTGCGGCGATTTGTTCAATTGTAGCGGCGGTCTGTGACCGCCGCATAATTTCTGAGAAATTAACAGTGTGCGGCGCTCATAGAGCGCCGCTACAACT
>CAWCRR010000051.1:0-6207 GCA_963797825.1 uncultured Verrucomicrobiae bacterium | reverse complement strand
CAATCCATTGATCTCCCAAACCCAGAATTTCAACCAAGGCCGGCCTGATATCTTGTAGGCGTCGGGGAAAATGCAATTCATTAAGATCCGTGGCGCGCATATCGCACACGGCGAAGCCTGCCAACTTCAGCGCCAGGGTAATCGATTGTTTGGAATAGTAGTTCACATGTCCTAATGGCCGAACCATTCGCCAATGTTGGCGGTGCAGCTTGGCCCGAAGGGATTCCCGATTAGGCATCGCGCAGTAAAGTCTTGCTTTGGGAGCGGCAAATATCCGAAGGTCACGCAACATTGAGACGGGATCTGAAACATGTTCCAGCACATCAAATGCGGTCAAGAGGTCAGCCTTAAACGTGGTGGCCACATCATTAATATCCCGGTGAACATTAGGAAACCGACCAGCCCAATCCCCGGGATCAACGCCTGCGCACTCCCAACCACGTTCAATAAACAACTGATAAAGATGTCCAAGGCCTACCCCTAGCTCAAAATACCGGGTAGGGGCTCGGCCCATTTCACGACGAACACACACCTGTTCAGGGATTGATAATCGGTTTTCACCCCCCCATTCGCCGATAACGGAGCGCGAACCGCGAGCATAGAGATGATTGAGTAATCCTTGCGTCGGCATTGGATCAATCCAGCCGTGGCCGCAAGCAGAGCAAATGCGAAAATTAAAGTCATAAGGCTTCTTAGAATGGATGTTGCTGGCAGGGTGCAGAATTCGGGAATGGCCACCACAAATAGGACAAATGGTAGCAGGAGCAAAAGATTCTCCAAAGTAACCCTCAGCGAGATCAGCAAGTGTCATATTCAAATTACATTGGGGCAATGGTAACCGGGAAATCCGGGTTCATAATGTACCTGGTCAGGTAGTGAACTTTTCGGTCAGGTTACGCGAATGCCGGGGCAACGCAAGATTTCACCGCCTCATAATCCGGCCAAGGGCGCAGGCAGATAACGAAAGATTGCTCGACATCGGGCCGGAGGCGTTTTACAAGGAGCCTTGTATTCCATTTTGTTTACTCGGCTTTTGTATGAACTCAAATCATCAGAAATCCAACGTCAAAGAACAGCTGGATAGGATCGGCCTGGCATTAAATCCCAAGCACTGGGTTAAGGAGCTGCTGTTTCGTCTGGCGGGTGGCCTTCGTTTCCGTCAGCGTTTGCAGCATCCCGAAATGATTGCCAGTTTTCCAGACGGCGTGACGACCTCCGACATTTCGGAGCACCTGAACACGCTCTTTTTTTTCACGATGGATGTCAAACCGCGATTGATTGTCGAATTAGGCACGCGCGGCGGCGAAAGCACGCGAGTTTTTCTGGCTGCCGCCGCCTTGAGTGGCGCCCAGATTTTGAGCGTGGACCTTGACGATTGCAGCGGATTGGGATTGCCGCATCGCGAACACTGGAATTTTGTGAAAGCCGACGACATCGAGTTCGGTTTGCACGGTTTTGTGAAATGGTGCGCCGCGACCAATCTCAAGCCCGAGATTGATTTGCTTTTCATTGACACTTCCCATCTCTACGACCATACGAAACAGGAAATTCAGACGTGGAGTCCATTTTTGTCCAGCACGGGGGCGATGATTTTTCACGATACCAACATGGGTTTTGGCGCGTATGGCCGGCTTGACCGTTCGGTCAACCGGCATGGCTGGAACAATCACCGTGGCGTTATCCGCGCGGTGGAGGAATTTTTGGGGACAACCTACGACGAGCGCCGTTTCTTCACGGATGTCGCGAGGGGGTTTCTGGTCGCCCATTATCCGCACAGCAGCGGACTGACCGTTTTAAAAAAATTAACGGTTAAATGACCGGTTAGGGGGTGACGCTCCGCGAACCGCTATTGCGAACGAAACATCCAAACCATTTGGGGTTTTTGGCGTTCTGGGCTGCGCCACCCAATAATTGAACTGCATGGATTCGGCTTAAAAAGCGAAATCGTTCAGGCGCCCCAGGCTTTCAGATAAGCGGCATGGACTGCTTTCATCGTGTTAATGTCGTCATAACGATTCCCCTCGGTCTTGCAACGTACATGATAACAATTCCGCCATTGGTCGGGAGGCACTGTCTGCACGGCGGCCGTGGACGTCGCCAGAACGCGCGGGATGGCGTGAGGATGGACTCCGATCCGGTCCAGGGCGTGCGCGATGGCGTCATCATCCCCAACCGACCAATCGAGGGCTGGGTCATAAGCCGCCACTTCGACCATGTCCCGGCTCATCAAGATTCCCGCCCCGTTAACATGGCATACATCGGGCATGGGGTGAATCGGTCCACCATAATACCGGGTGACAGGCAGCGTCTGAACAAATTGGCGAAGCAAGGGTAGATAATTGTAGGAAGAGGTATTGGTTCGAAACAAATAATCAAAGGAGTGCTCTTTGAGCACATGCCGAAAAGCGGCTGTTGTTTTGGCCGCGAGGTTGCCCCAAAAATCCGGAACGTCCACGTCAATGCGATCACCCGATTGCCTGGCCCGGAACGTGTGGCGAGGGCCGATAAAACGCAGGAAGGCCCGCCGCAATTGGGGCTGGCCCATCGTGTGAAGTCCTTTTGAGATTATGGAATACGCCCAGTAGCGGGGCCCGCTGATGACGCCGTAGTAAAAAAAGACCGGCACATCGGCAGGCGGGTTGGCAGCCCAGGTGGCGCGCTGGCCCAGCGTCTCGATGCTGTGCCACGGTTCCTTTTCAAAGCCCAGAACCAGAACTAAGACTTTCTTCATTGGCTGGAGCAAACTAAATAAACGCGCCGACGCAAAAAAGCTCAAAAGGCACAAAACCAAAATCATTCTGCGCCTTCTGTGCCTTTTTGCGACGATAAGTTATTGATGTTAGAGCGTGTTTGAAAATTCTTTTTTTCGTCGTAGCAGACGACGTCAGTCGGCTCAAATTTCATTGTGAAACCAGCGGATGGGCGAATCGTCAGAGCCGGCTCACACCGGCTGCTACTATTTTCAGACAAGTTCTCAGATTGCATCGATCTGTGGCCCATACAATTTAATGTATTGTTCCGCCGCGACAGTCCAGGAATGGTCATGCCGGGCTTGCGCCAGTGCCGACTGGCAGCCGGCGCTGTTCGCGAGCAAACGGCCTGCGGCGTCAGTAAACGACCTGCTGTCCCCCGGCACATAACTGACGCCGCAAGGGTAACGGGTCAGGAACGCGGAAAAATACGGCGTGGCGGAAACAATCATTGGCCGCAGGTACCGGCAGCATTCAATCAGCACGCCGGAGCCGCGCGAGAAATTGGCTTCATACGGCAGTACCACCGTATCCGCCGCGGCGAAATAGTATTTCGCCATTTCTTCCGGCACGAAGTCGTTCACGATGCGGGCATTGGGATAGCCGCAATCCGCGACGACCTGCCGGGGGTCGTTGGCGGAGATGACCTTGCCGACAAAGAGGGCCAGCGGCTGCTGGGGCAGCGTCAGACAGCCTTTCAACGGCGTGTGGTAATCCTTCTCCCGGCGGTGCGTCCCAAAGAAGAGCAGAATCTTTTCCGCTGGCGGCAGCTCCAGCCGCCGGCGGGCTTCCTCCCGGGAAGGCAGCACTTCGGAATCATCAACGGCGTAGGGCACTACATGGATGTGCAGGCCAAGCAGCGGTTTGATTTCATCGTAAAGAAACTCGTTCTCACAGGTGAAATCAATGCGTCCGGTGGCGGCGGCCCGCTGCAACAGGTTCTTCAGATGCGGCCGCAACCGTGCTTTCAGCCCGGTGGCCGGACCCGAGAGGATGCCGCCGTAGAGCGAATAAACAAAACGGACCCGCTTGAACCACAACGTGGCGAGGATCAGTATCCAATAGGAGCCGCCAATGAAGTGGAGGACGGGAGCGGAGGGCGCAACTTGACACTGTTCCTGGTAGGGACGGCGCGCTGCGCCGTCCGCGCCGCGTCCAGCGGCGCTGGTCTCGCCGGCCTTCGGGGACTTTTGTTCTGCCCGCTCAACGCGGGCGGGGACATCGCGGCGCGATGTCCCTACCTCATTTTTGTGCCGACTTGCATCCGAACGGGAATGCTTCCGCGCCAGTCGCAGCGCTTTGAACAGGCAGGCCAGCGTTTCGCAGCAATTCCTCAGTGCCCCGAAGCGGCGTTCCTGCCATTGGCCAGCGGCCGCGTGCCGCCATCCCGGCGGGAGGCGGGGGAACACCGGCTGGACGCCATCGCTCAAATCCAATGGAACCGGTTCAGTGGTGGTGCTGAAGACGACGGTCCTAACGTTGCAACCTTTTTGGCGCAAGGCGCGCATCAGGGCCACGGTGATGGGCCAATTATGCGAAGGATAGTGTGCACTGGCGCTGACAAGAACAATGGAATTAGGTTCGGTCATCGGGGCGTCTGTCCTTTGCGGCGGATCGTGGCGGCCGTTTCTGCTGGACTTTATAAGTCCATAAACATCTAACGATTCAAGTTGCCATTCACCGCATTTCCTGGCGCGAGCTTTACCGCCGAAAGCGGCGAAATCAAGCCAGTTTTTAGGCTTTCTAGCTGTTGATGGGTGTCAATATACTTCTCGAACCGAATGAAAATCGCTCTGGTTTCGATTACAGCCGCCAGAACGAATGCGCTTACCGTGAAACCTTGCCCCGGTCTGGCACGGGCGTTGATTCAATGCTTGAAGCGGGGCCGCAAAGACGGGTCGGCCCCCGTGCCAAAGTGGCCTCGTTGATCTTGATTTGGAGCCAGCAGGCGGTTGTAAAACCGTGGGGAGAAGGTAAAATTAGAATCAAGAGTCCTGAGTTTATAAACAAAAATTCAAATTGAAAATTCCGGGCGAGCAGACAAAAGCCAGGATTGTTCTGGCGTCACTCCTGGCAGCGGTCGTGACCCATGACGTTGCCGCGAGCGAGATTTGGTTGTCCTCCACGAACAGCCTGGCCTATTTGGGCCAGCAAACCAATTTTGGCGCCGGCACCATTCCTAATCCGTATTACGGCGACTTCGACTACATTATGGGCCATTTCGTTCCAGCCAATTCAACGGTTCATTTGGGCGGCGGCATCTTTTGGACCAAGGGATGGAATGCGACAAACGCCAACGTGTTTCAAATTCCCGCCGGGGTGACGGTGCAAGGGGAGGGCGAAGCGTTCACCACCATCCGCCGGGCCACCAATTTCACCGGATACATTCAACAAAACCTGACGGTCCTGCGTTCGGACGGTTCAAGCGTAACCGTTTGCAATTTAACCATAGACTGCAACGCCTTTGATTTCTACAGCCGAAGCTGGAGCAATGCCATCATGGGGATCGTGCTGACGGGAAGCGGGGAGACCCTTGAGCACGTCACGGACATCAACGGACTGGGATTTCAGTTTGCGCCGGAGGGATTCCAACTGGTTGTCGGAAATTACGGGCAAAGCGGCAACAAAGTCGTTGGCTGCACCGTGTCAAACTTTCTTGGCACTTATGGCGATGGGGTGGCGCCAACGGGAGATTGCGTGGTTGAAGGCAACCAGGTCTATTTCCCGCAACAACCGGCCGGCGTGCCTTTTCGTCCTCTGTTCGGCATCAATGTTGTTGCCTCCTCCAAGGGAAGCATGGTCACCGGCAATCATGTCTATGGCGGAGGCGATGGATTTCACAACGACACCAGCGGCGACACCAACCTGGCCATCGCCAACAATATTTTTGAGAATGTGTGTGAAGGTGTCAGTTTGACTGGCGACCAGGCGCCGTACAATTCAATCATCATTTCCCACAATCTAATGACTCAGGAGACCAATTATACGGTATATCTAGAACAGTTGTTCATGGTGAATATTGGAACCAAACACGCCGGCCAAACGAATCAGAACATTATCGTGGAAGGGAACACGATCCGCTATTATCAAGATGTCCCCTTTGCCAGCGATGGCAGCCAGGGGGCAATGTATATTTATGGAGGCTGGATAAATCAGTTGAACGAAAACATCTCGATCATCAACAATCAAATAGATGCGAGGATGCCGGTTGAATTTGGCGGCTTTATTTCAAATCTTTATGCCAGTGGCAACGTGCCGCTTAATGGAACCAATTTTGCCACCGCCAATGGACTTCCCGGTTTGACCAATGTCATCGGGAGCCAAACTGTGAGCCAACAGTGATTGACTCCATTTACGATATTCGATTCAAGATTTACGAACTGTTCCCATGCTTCAAACCGCGCGTCAATCGTATATCTAAATCGAAAATCCAAAATAATGTGCCTCCTCGCGTCGA
>CAWCRR010000050.1:0-18500 GCA_963797825.1 uncultured Verrucomicrobiae bacterium | reverse complement strand
TGGATAAAACGAGCCAAGATGCTGTGGACGCATTCAACGCCAAGGTTGATCGCTACAACACCCTTTCCCAACAAGACAAGGACGCAACCGCTGCCTTCAATCAGCGGGTGGATAACTACAACGCCAAATTGCGGCAATACGGACGCTAAAATTATGAAAGCCAAACGCAGGTCAAAATTCTTGGACAAGCTCAAATTGGAAAATCAATTCCCGCTTGGCAAACCGAACTGGCCTGTTGAACAGCAAACCAAGGAAGCCTTTTTGGCCGTGATGGCAGCGGGGCAACGCCAACAAGAACCAAGGCGAGCAGAACCAAGTGTCGCCGATGCTCACGAGAAAGCGTTGGCCTCGATTGCAACAAATGCTGGAAAGCAAAATCCAGATTGAAGGATGCGGACTCCGTTGAAGACAGTGGTGTTTTGAAACGCATAAACGGCGATCTTGAGAGAATCTGGAATGTTCTCGTTGAAGATTTGGGATTGGAAGTCAAAGACCACACCGGAAAAGATTTCGATTACGGCATGGCTCTAAAGGTGGTGACGACTCAACCTACGGCAGGCATAAACAAGGAGCGCGTGATCGAGACGATAAAGCCGACAATTTACTGGAAGAACAAAATAATTCAAATTGGCGAGGTGGTAGTTGCCACGCCGACATGATTTCAAAAATAATATGAACAGAACAACCATTGACTTCGGAATTGACCTCGGCACAACGAACAGCGCTGTCGCCGTTTTGAAGGGCGTCTCCACGGAAATCATTAAGAACGATCTCCAGCAAGACATCACGCCTTCGGCTGTCCACTTCCGAAAAAACGGCGAACTGCTGGTTGGTTTCTAGGCAAAAGAAACATGAAAACGCCGCGCCTTGATGACACCGCCATCGAGTTTAAGCGGCGAATGGGAAGCGATTTTATTTACACCTTCGACAGCAGCGGCCAAAAGATCGCCGGAAGAATTGTCGGCAGAAATTCCGAAAAGATTCAAAACCGACGTGCAAGAGAAGACCGGAGAGGCGATTGAAGCGGCAGTCATCACCGTGCCGGCGGCTTTCAAACTGGAACAATGCGATGCCACGAAAAAAGCGGCTCAACTGGCTGGTTTCAAAGAGAGTCCATTGCTGCTTGAGCCGACAGCAGCAGCACTCGCCTTCGGCTTTCAAGCCGAAAGAAAAAAGCCCATTGGCTCGTGTTTGACTTCGGCGGCGGCACGTTTGACGCAACGATCATTAAAACGGAAGAAGGCACAATCCATGTGGTGAATCATGGGGGAGATAATTTCCTTGGCGGTTCCGACATTGATAAGGCTTTGGTCTCGAAGATTATTGCGCCCAGCCTGATTGAGCAATATGGCTTGGAAGAATTCGATTGGTCGCAAGCAGGAAAGGGAGGCCGATGGCGGCAAGCGTTTGCGCGTCTGAAATGGGCGGCGGAACAGGCGAAAATTGAACTGTCTTCTCCCAAAGTGAAGGCGTCGCTCGATCCAGACACGGTTAGCAGCTTGAAGGACGAGAGCAACGGCAAGATGGTGGTGGAGGAATTTGAAATGGACATCACCCGCGCCGATTTGATCCGCGTGGCTGAACCTTTTATCCTGCGTGCCACCGAGATCGCCAAGCGGGCGTTGAAAGATGCAGGCATCCCCGGCAGTGCCATTGAAAAAGTAATCTTGGTTGGTGGCCCAACAGTTGCCCCTTATTTCCGGCAGATGTTGGAGGAAAGTCTTCGCATCCCATTGGATTATAGTGTTGACCCATTTACCGTTGTTGCGCGCGGCGCGGCGAAATTTGCCGGAACGCAGCGCCTGACGGCGCGGGCATCCAAGCCCGTTGCCGCAGGCGAATACACCATTGACCTCAAGCACAAGCCGGTTGGCATTGAAAGCGCCCCGCCCGTCGTGGGCAAAGTTTCCGGCGCGGCCACCAAGGATTTTACTGGCTTCACTTTGGAAATTGTGAACACCAAAACACAGTGGCGCAGCGGCAAGATTGCGTTGGCTGCCGACGGTGTTTTCGAGGCAACTCTTTATGCTGACAAAGGCGAGAAAAACACCTTTGCGATTGAGCTGTATGATTCCAATGCCCGAAAGCAAAAGGTCAACCCGGATACCCTGTCCTATACCATTGACATGGTTGTGGACGAACAACCAGTAATTCACTCGATAGGAATTGCGCTCGCCAATAACGAATACGCGAAGTTTTTCAAAAAGGGTTCCGGACTTCCTCAACGCAAGACTTGGCCAACCGCATTTCGCACCGCGAAACCATTGAAGCAAGGCCAGCCCGGCGAACTAATCTGGATTCCAATCATTGAAGGCGAAAACGAATTGGCCGACCGAAACCGCCTGATTGGACGATTTGCCATAGAAGCCAACAACATCCGTCGCGATTTGCCCGCCGGCAGCGAAGTGGACATCACGATGAAATATGACGAAAATAGAACCATTTGGGTGGCGGCGTATGTGCCGATTTTGGATGACGAATTCAATTTCAAAATTGACACGACCGGAGAAAAAATGCTGACCCGGATTTTTTGGAAGCGGATTTCGAGGCCGAATTGGAACGCCTGCGCCAAGCCAAAGCTAAAGCTGCCGGTTCAGGGGCAGAAACCGCTGATAGACTTGTTAAGGAAGTCGAGACATTGCCATTGTTGGAACAGATGGAGGAAATCTCGCGCCGTAATTAAAGGAGATCCCGACGCGGCAGCCAAATTTGAGGGGCAATTGCTTGAACTTAAACCCAAGCTCGATGAAGCCGTGAACGCCCTTGAGTGGCCAGCGCTCATTATCAGAGGCTAAAGAATGGCTCGAATATCTGCAAAAGACAGTTGACCAAAATGGCAGTGAGCAGCAACGGCAGAAAGCGGAAGATTACACCAACGAAGTTGAAGAAATTATTCGCAAACACGAACCTGATCGGCTTCGCAAAAAAATCGAACAGATTGTCCGGCTTTATCACGAAATCGTGATGGCCCAGCCGGGTTGGTGGGTTTATCAGTTCCAACAAATGGAGAAGCAGCAGGAAAAAATGTCCGACCAGGCAAAAGCGGCGCGGCTGCTCGGTCAGGGCCGGGACTGCCTGGCCAAAAATAATGCCACAGGATTGCAAAACATCGTCAGGCAGCTTTGGGATTTGCTGCCAGACGAAACAGTCGGAGAAGCAAAACGCGGTTACGGAGTGACCTCATTTTTTAACAGCCTTCCGGCGTGAACGAACAAGAACAACAATTGCCACCGCAAGCGCGAACAGCGCTTGACGATTGTTTTGCAAAATCCGGCTGGCGCGAGCCACCGAACTTGCGCAGTCAAAACGGTTCCCGAAGCGGAAGCCGTGTTGTCGCCCAATGGCGAATTAACCGATGATCCATGCGAATTGGATTTGCTGGCGCGTATCGCGGCAAAACAGGAACAATTTGGCAAAGCCCGGCGATTGTGGGAAGCCGCGCTCCAAAAGTCGCCAGCGAACGAGGAATATTCCCAATGTCTTGAACGAGCCAGAAAATGGGAGCGCACATCCAGGTTGCTCGACAGAGTCCTGAACTATGTAGTTTGGTGTCGTCGTGCTTTTCAGCATCGCGGCCATCGTCTATGTGTTCAAACCATTGAAATGAAACATTCCGCCAGTTTGATTTTGGTTTGGCGCGTGGCCGAGTTTGAGGCGCGTCACGCAAAGGCTTCGACAATTGAGCCGAACCATCTGTTGCTCGGATTGTGTAAGGTGGTGGACTTGGATCTGCCGGAGTTTGTTGCCAAAGATGCCCCCGACCGGGATGAAGTGTTGGAAGAATTGCTGCGGGAAGTCAGGAGGTTGCGCACCGTTTTTCGCGCCGCTGGTTTGGATGCCAAGACATTCCGCCGCAAATTGCGCCGGGCTTCGCCCGAACGACGATTTGCCCTGGACGATTCGGAACGATTGCGCCGGAGTTCGGCCGCCAAGCAGGTTTTCGCCGATGCGGAACATTTCGCCCAACTCGGCAGCAGCGCGGTTTATCCCGTCCACCTGCTTTACGCGACGTTGCTTGCGGATGACGAACATCGCGACGCGACACTGGCCGAACTAAACGTCGAAAAAAAACGCCTGCTCACCGTTTCCAAACGGGAGGTTTTGGGAAAGCAAATTGGTTCAGCTTCCCCGTCAGCCAAAGCACGAACTCGGTGGAACTAAACGCGCGTTATGCCCTTTGATTTTTTCCCACACATCGGCTTGCTGTTGTTTTTCAGTATAGTTTTTTTGATTGTCCACAGTGCGGGGACGTTGACTGCTTGTGCATTAACGGGAGTCAAAGTGGAAAAGATAGTGCTGTTTTATGGCAAGCCTGTTTTTACTTTCCAGACGCACTTCTGCCCCATTTGCATCGGCTACATCCCAACAGGCGGCTACATCTCTCACGATATGCAGTCTTTTCCCAATCGGCCTCTACTTGTCAGGGGGTTTGTTTCACTAGCTGGATTGCTCGCCGTTTCCCTGTCAGCGATAATTTGCCTCAATATCGGCCACGCAGCTATTAGTTTTATCGCCACATATCCACAACTCGTGAAAGGCACACTCGCGCCGCGATCTTTTGGAAGCGACCTCTTCGCAAGCTTTTTTGCGAAAGCGCGCATCTCGCTATTCCTGGGTTACGGCACGCTTGCCGCAAAATATGTGGCCATCACCATGTTACCAGTTCCGGGCGGGGTGATGGGACAACTACTCCTTCAACTTGCAAAGAAACGGCATGAGGACAAGCTTATTACGATTTACAGTCTGTTCACCACCCTTGTCACTCTCCCGATCCTCATTTGTTGGGCCATCGCTCTCGTCAGCTACTTCTGGCGAAACGATTGACACACTATGGTTCGCTTACGCCGTCAAGAAGTGCTCTGATCTGCAAATGGAATATGAAAAAATATTTACCGTGGAAGTGCATCCGCATGGGGTTGATTCCGGCGCGCTCGCCTGCGCCTGTCAAGCTTGTCCGAAAAGAGAGCTTGGCGCTTGCAGAGGACGCGCTGGAACTGAAGTCTGTCCACATTCTGTCCACCCGCACCCGACACTTTTTCAATAACTTGGAAGGCAAAATAATTCTCCCTGGATGTTCAGTGGGGCAAGTTGCTGCCTGAATTGCTTAAACCATATGTCTGCATTGGAATCGAATTGCTCTGCATTGACAACCATTGCCGCACGGTCAGGCCGGATTGCCGTGACAATTGCCGCAAATTCGAGGAAATCACGCTCATGCAATGTTCCTTCCTTCACCTCGCCGAGCAGGAGCTTGCCATCAGACACGCATAATACATCCACTTCTTTCTTGGCGGCTCCATTGATTGCATGGGCAAAATACAACTCCGCACTGGGAGTAAAGAAAAAAGAATCTAGCCCGCGCGCCACTTCGGCCAACGCCTGCCAGACCGCGAGCGCGCGACTGTTTACTCATTGGCGAACAAGCGGATTCAAATCATAGCTCCATGAAGTTTCAGGTGCCACGGACATGGACGATCCGCATCCCGGACACGTTCCGGCGTGGCGGAGTGCATCTATACCAATCCAGTGCCTCATCCGGCATCGTGGACAACGAACATCCATGCACATTCGCAAAACGCCGAGTTCCACCAGTTCCTCCAAGACCTTGCTTTAATTCTTCTTGTGTCACCGGCGTTACGTTGCCCATGTGAACAATCGTGTCCCCCGCCAAATACTGGACCTCTTTCACAGCGGTAGATTGTTGTCCATTTTTCTCAAGGTTTGCTCTTATTTCCTCCATTTCAGCAAACCTCATTGGAATTCCTGGCAGTCTTTCACCGACCAGATTCAAAACCCTTTGGCCGATTCGCCGGGCGGTATTTTGCACGCCGTCCGATTGGATGGGCGGAGAAATCTTTTTCAATTCCTTTTCGATCCCTCCCTCGATGCGTGAGCGGAGGTTGTTGTCATAATTGGTTCCACGCCCTGACATCCGGCAAAAAATTTCTCTCCAGCATGAGCGTGCCCAGAAATCCTGTGCCCGCCAAAATCCGCCGAACAATTCAACCAATCCGCGCAGTTTCCGCCCGGCATCGGAGATTCCCATGCCTGTCACAATGGGTTTGACCCGCAAGCGTTCGCGTCGCACGTCGGAATAGTCGAACCACGGCTCTCCATGAAATATGAGAAGCCCGTGCAACACCGACGTCATCAGCGGGCAGTCGTAATTCAAGATGAGGTGGATTTTGTGCGCCGAGCCATATTGAGGTTCTTTCCACCCGGACGGCAAAAAAACCGCTGCGGGAAATGCGCGCGGGAGCACGAAACATTGAGGTGACAAGCTGGCGCCCGCTTTTTCGCGGAAGATGCCACCAATCCTGACCCGACAATCCTCCTTCTCTTGGTTCGCGCTCGATTTGAACATCCACTGCCCACACTCCCGCCGGCACTTCGTTCTGAATTATTTCTGGTGGACGTATTTCCCATGTCTGCGTTCGTTCAACTGCCACAAGCCGCTCGGCATTGTCGCCATTGAGCGAAGGAATAAACTCTTTTCGTCCGCTTTGTTGTGCCCGTTCATTTCGCCAGCGCGACTCTATCTCGGCGGTGGTAGTCAATCGTATGGGGGCGTGAAACTGACCCGCGCGCAGTTTGTCCGCGAAAGCAGTCAATTCATCATGGGAGTGAGAAACGCTGACTAGCTCGACCATTCGACTACCACTGCTCCCCTGACCTGTGAAGTGATAAAGCCAATTTTTGAGCGCCGTTATAAATGTTGTTTCCTGAATCAATTCGGATGGAATCCACAGGCAATAGCGGAATGGCGCATCCCATGCTCCGGCTCCCTCGTTCAGGCAGGAACGCCAGTAGAACAGGAAATCACGCAAAGTTGAACCGACCACTACCCGGTAAGAATGATCAAAAGCCCCACGGGAAAGATTACGGGTAAGATGAATGCCGGTAAGTTCGCAAGGTGCCGTAAAAGCCAGCGGTGGTTTCCAGCCGGGGCCATGCGGCGTTCCAGAAATGCGTTCCATGCCTGCGCATAAAGAATGCAGATCGTTCACCAGCAAATGTTCGGCGGAAACTTTTGAAAGCAGGTTCTCCATCCAACCGAGTTGACGGGGTTTTCCGGTCTGCAAATCGAACCATTGATAATAAGTGCCAAGATTCCGATGCAGAAAACGGCGCAATAGCACAGGACAATCCTTGCCGAACTCGAAAAGCAACAACGGACGCTTTTGAAAATTTGCAAGGTTCTGTGCGGTTGGCGGGACCGCAGTTCCCAGCGCTTGGATATTTTCCTCTGTCCAGTGGGCTGGGCTTGGTGCAGGCGCGCCTGTGTTTTGTCGCGACTTGTCGCTCCATTGCCCAGGCCGCGCTTGTTTAGACTCGGTAATCAGCCACGGCGACATCCTTTCATCCAATTTGCCTAAAAGTTCGTCGGATAAAGGTGCGGATGAATATATGTGGTCTGGGTCAAAATAGTTCAATTCCTGCCATGCGTCCTCGGCAAGATTTCCATCGTCCTGCAATACTGCAACTGCACTTTGACGACCTCCCCAAAATTCGTTGCTCCACTTCGCCAGGCCGTCGCACACTGCATCAAAGCCCGCTGTTTCTGCAAACAGGAAGGCTGTCCTGACAGGTCTGGCTCTGGCAAATACGTTAAATGACATGACTTCAATGAATCTCTGCCCGACAGATATTACATTGATTCCGGTCTGATTCGCAATCAGCACTCCCTTCAAAATGGAGCAACTGTGCCGTCTTAAATTTTGGCATCCCACGGCTTCAAGCCAAACCCGAATTTGCCTCTGATGGTCTTGATCAATATACGCCATCAAAAAACTTCCTGATTTGTATCCTCAAGGGTTGACTCCGGCGCGCTCGCCTCGTCCATTGTATGGCTCGACTGCGCCTGTCAAGGTTGTCCGAAAAAAGAGCTTGGCGCTGCGCGCCGGTGGTTTGGTTTGCGGCTCCACCTTGACAGTGCTCGTCGAGCCAAAGACGTGGCTGGTTAGGATTTTGCGCCGGGATTGCTGGCCGGAGTTTTTAGCAATTATGTTTTGACCGCAGCAGGCTGGGCATGGAGTTGCAACACCCACGAGCCATGTTTGAGTTTATTGCTCGCGTGTAAATTCGAGGGTAAATTCTTTTCAACGCGGCTGGAACACGGCATCATCCGCGATGGTTTCCGGAAATAAGCGACAATCGTTGCAGCCATGAGCGACCGCATCTTCATCAGCAGCGTGCAAAAGGAACTGGCGGAGGAACGCCGGGCAGTCCGTGATTTCGTTCGCGGCGATGCGCTGCTCCGGCGGTTCTTCGACGTTTTCCTGTTCGAGGATTTGCCCGCCTCCGACCGCCGGGCGGATGATGTTTATCTTGACGAAGTCGGGCGCTGTCCCATTTACGTCGGGCTGTTTGGCCAGGAATACGGCTACGAAGATGCCACCGGCCTTTCGCCCACCGAACGCGAGTTCAACCAGGCCACCACCCTGCGCAAGCCGCGTTTCATCTATGTGAAAGGTGCGGACGACCATGGTCGTCACCCGAAGATGCGCGCCCTCATCAGCAAAGCCGGCGAGCAATTGATCCGCCGCCGTTTCAGCGGGATCGCCGATCTTACCGCTGCACTATACGCCAGTCTCGTTGAGCATCTGGAGCGCACCGGACACCTCCGCACCCGGCCCTTTGACGCCGCCGCCTGCCCCGATGCCACTCTCGCCGACATCGCGGAAGACAAGATAAAATGGTTTCTCGGCATTGCCGGTCGTGAGCGGCAATACCCACTGCACGAAGACACACCGCCTGCCGAGGCGCTGGTTCATCTCAACCTGCTCGACGCCGGTCAACCGACTCACGCCGCCGTCCTCCTTTTTGGCCGTCGGCCCCAGCGCTTCCTGCTCACCTCCGAGGTCAAGTGCATGCACTTCCACGGCACGGAAGTCGGCAAGCCCATTCCCTCTTACCAGATTTACAAAGGCACCGTCTTCGAACTCGTGGATCAGGCCGTTGACTTCGTCATGTCTAAAATTTCCCGCGCCGTCGGCACGCGCGCCCTTGGACCACAAGCACCGGTCGAATACGAACTCCCCCGCGAAGCCGTTGCTGAAGCCATCGTCAACGCCGTCGCCCATCGCGACTACACCAGCAACGCCAGTGTGCAGGTCATGCTCTTTGCCGACCGTCTCGAAGTTTGGAATCCCGGAGAACTTCCGCCGCCACTCACACCCGAGTCTCTGCGTGCGCCGCACGCTTCCATTCCTCGCAACCCGCTCATCGCTGACCCGATGTTTTTGGCCCGCTACGCCGAAAAAGCCGGCAGCGGTATCCTCGACATGATCGCCCGCTGCAAAAAGGCCGGCCTGCCCGCACCTGAATTCCGCCAGGAAGGTGGCCAGTTTATCCAGAGGCTGCGGAGACCCAACCCGGCAGTCACCCCGCAAGTCACCCCGCAAGTTGATTCCGGCCGTAACCTGCTCAAAAAACAATCATTACAAGAACTCGCCAGCGCGCTTGGCCTGACCATTGCGCAAGTCACCCCGCAAGTCACCGCGCAGGTTGAAAAGGTGTTGGACGCAACCGCCAATGAAGCCAGATCACGGGAGGAACTCCAGACGGTGACGGGAATGATTGACCGCGAGCATTTTCGGAAAGCCTATATTGAGCCGTTAGTGACGGCGGGGTGGTTGGAACGCACCATCCCGGACAAACCCACCAGCCGCCTTCAGAAATACCGGCTCACAGCAAAAGGCCGCGATTGGCTCGTCGACGCAATGAAATGACCCCGCTCATCTCGTTTCTTCACCAGATCGAAGTCGAGGAACGCAAACACACGGCGACCGGACAAGTCGCCGGACAAGTGACCGGCCAAGTCGGCAAACGGACACCAAAACGGACACCAAACGGATTAAAAAAGATACGTTCGGATTAAACCGTTTTTGCTTGAATAGCCAATAAAATCAGGCATATTAGTGGTGCAACGGCGGGAAAATATGGCCGATTCCGACCCTCGCCTCCACCTGACAGATAAAAAGAAGCCGCCCCACGGTCAGCTTCTTAAACGGCCCCAGCCGCTCTGATCACCCACCCCGCCCTGAATGATTGCGCCAGACGCGATAAATCTGAAACGCGCCGACGACGGCCAGGAATCCGACGATGTAAGGCCAGACGAGCCAGAGCAGGACGAAGACCGCCAGCGCCAGCAGGCCCAGGATGATGATTTTTTCCCAGTGCATTTGAATTCCTTTCGTTGAAAATGAACCGGAGTCCACCCCGTTGCCGGGATGAACTCCGGTGGACATGCCGGTTTCAGATCGTGACGTTCTGAATCCGGCGCAGTTGTTTGCGGATGGCTTCGACTTCCTTGTCGCCCGTCCGCTTTTCCTTTTCGACGGCTTTCAGTTTGCCGGCCACAGAGGCAGACCAGTGAGGACATTCTTGATGTTCTCCCTGATCTGATCCACTTCATTGAGCAGATCTTTGACCGTCGAGCCGTTGTTGCCGGCGGCCTGGGTTGGATTGACTGGTGGTTTTGCGGTTCTTGGCATTGGTATTTTCCTTTCAGGTTTGGGTTGAGGTTGTGAGGTTTGGGCAACCGTTGGATTGGTCGCAGGTTGCGGAACAGGCGGCCGGGGTGCCGCCGGCCTCTCACCGATGGGCATGATGACGAATTTCCTGCCCAGCCTTGGTGAACACGAGCGGTTTGAATTCAGCTTCAACGGCAAATTCATCAAACCCAAACTTCAACGCCTGGACCAGATAATTGCGGTTGAGCAGAATTGTCTGGGGTTTGCCGGCGATCGTGACATCAGAGACAGCCACCTTCGTCCAATCCTCGTCCTCTTGATTGCGGCCCTCGACCCACAGGCACTTTTCGACAATCCGCAGTCTCACAGGATCATTGCCGCCTTCTTCACACGGAAGTTTCGGGATCACCTGCAACAACTGGCTGACGGCCGGCGGATTCAACTTCACAACCGTCCATTTAGCGTTGATGGTGGGCACGACCTGTTTCCAGTTCGGGATATTCGCCGTCAATATCCTGCGTGATGAACTGCCAGCGTCGAAGATTCGAGGCAGATGTGGGTCTTGGTGTTCCGGCCCTTCCCCGATGACTGCACTGACATGAAGCACGGCTCCTCGTCCAGCAGATCACCTGGATTCCAAGAAACTTCGAGTCCGGGATGATGAGCGATTTGGTGAGCGGAAACGTGAACGAATTGGCCGAGAACAAAGACCGGCTGTCCGAGGCGACGATGTAATGACACTTTTTATCCGTCACATCGAGACAGGCACCGCGAAGGGCGGAGCGGCTTGGATCATCGCTGCAACTTTCCAACGCCTGCCTCAAAGCCGGGCCGAATGCAGGATCGAGCTTGAAGCTCTCTGCCTTGATCTGGGGAACCGGCGGCCATTCATTTACCGGCATCACGGTGACGGGCTGATGAACGGGTGTGCCGGCGATGGAATAGCGCAGTTTCGTCTCCTTGCCTTCGCAGATCAATGCCACGTCGTCCTTTGAACCGGAACATTTGAACGCCTTGTTCAATTGTTCCAAAGGCACCAGCAGATCAACCGGCTCTCCCGGTTGTCTGCCGGTGACGGTGTATGTGGCGAATGAGTCGAGGTCTGTGGCCTGCAACGTGACCAGGCCATTACGATGACGGCTGACCTTGATGTTTTGCAGGACTGGCAGATAAGATTTTCTGGCTGCGACTTTGTTGAGGCCGGGCAGGGCTGATTTAAGCTCTGACACCGGCAATGTGATTTCTGTATTCATGATTTTTCCTTTGGTTGATGGTTGAAATGAAAGCCGCCGGCCACGTGATGACCGGCGGCATTGTCTCCGTGCGGAGACACGGGTGTTAGTTTTCGTCCTCCGGCTTGTATTTGATCTGGGACATGACGCACTCGCTCACGTCCACGTCGTCACGCGGCCCAAGATAAACGGGCTGATACAACGCATTGCTTTCCTGGTGGGCGTAGAGGTAACGCACTTCGACGACCTGACCCACTTTGGGAATGCTGTGATTGGCCGGGATGGTGACATTGCCGCAGTTCTGCCAGCCATCAATGTTCAGCAGCCGGATTTCGACGCTGCGCTGAACGTTGATCCTGGCAACGACAGCCGAGAGCATGGCGCAGAACTTGAACTTCAACTGCGGCCCGCCGCTGTTGGGCCTGCCGGGCGTGTAAGGCGCGTCCAACCGCTTGAACACGATGCCCTCCCGGTTTTGTGCCTTGAGCCGTTTCAACAACGCGATCTTCTGTTTGGTGGTGAACGCCGTCTCCGTGTATTTGATGAACCGATGTTGGGCGCTGGCGAGCAGGTGCATGAGGCTGTCGAGACGTTTACGATAGGGCAGGGGCCGGATGTCTTCGCCGTTCAGGACGAGCAGGTCAAAGGCATGATAATCATCGCCAACCGATTCACCGTCAGGAATGAAGGTGCCGGGCAGATTGCGGATGTCATTTGACAACAGTTTCCGGCAATCCCACCAGCAATCCCTTTTTGTTGATGCCCTCGATCTGTGTGTCTTGCTTGCGGATCAGGATATGCCTGCCGTTGTGCTTTTCCTGGGCGCAATAATTGTCATCGTGGATGAACCGGTCAACTTCGGATTCCTCGATCGGGTTGAGCAACTGGGGCAGGATTCCTGATGATTGTTTGTCACTGCTGGCTGTTGATACGGCGTGCCGTTTTCACCCGGCGTATAACCTTTGGCCGTCTTTTCCTTGACCAATTTGTCGTAGATGCGCCGGGCATCTTCATAATCCACGGGCACGTTGGTTTTGGTGCCGGTGTTCAATGTCGAGCCCCGGCGACCGTAGGCGAAGTGAACGGTGAAGCGTTCACCGGCCGGTTCGATGGCGCATTGATAGACCTTGTCGCTTGAGCCTTCGCGGTAATACAGCGTGATGTTTTCGAGTTTTGGTTGTTCGAGTGTTTGCATTTTTGTTTTTTGGTTGGGGGTTAATAGCTGAAATGGCCAAGCGCCTTGAGAGAGGCATGACTGTCCCGGCCGATGATGATGTGGTCGGAGACTTCGATTTTTAGCAACTGACCGGCCCGGATGAGGTCGCGCGTCACCTTGATGTCCGCATCCGATGCCGATGGATCGCCCGAGGGATGGTTGTGCGCGAGAATGATGCTGGCCGCCGATTGGACGATGGCCGGCTTGAACACCTCGCGGGGCACCACGGGACAGGTATCCAGGCTCCCCAACGCCACGAGATTATGACCCAGGATGCGTTTGCGGGTGTTAAGAACCAGCACCACCAGCGCCTCCTTCATCGGATCAAACCACGGAGCCTGGGGAATGTTGTCGCGCCAGTATTTGACCGCGAGCTCGGGCGTGTCAATGAGTTCAGCCGCCACACATTCACGGACACAAACGACCTTGAACTCGTGGGGCAGATATTTTGATTTCATGGAAAAGAAAAGAGCCGGACACAAATGAATGCCTCCGGCTCTCCTGTTTGGTTTATGTTTTTTAGAACGGCGTCTGGTATTGCTGCATTTCGTCGAGGATGTCATCGGGCGTCACCTGATGCCGGATGCAGGCTTCGACGAGGATGTTAAGGTCCGGGCTGCCGGCGATGGCCTGCATCAGGGCAAGAAAATCCTCCTCCTTGCATTGGGTGGAGATTTCCTTGAGAGCCGCCTCCGCCCGCATCCATTCCGGCACGTCGAGCTTGCGCGGCTCCCACAGGTCAAGGGACTGACTGCGTTGATGGTGGCCGTCCGCAAGGACCTCGCTCTTCTTTTCGACGACGTTCTTGCGCCATGCATCCGGAAAGTCCACGACGACCTTCCCGCACATCTGGAACCTTGCCAGTTGCATCAAGCATGGTTGACGGGACTTGTTGGGCCAGCTCCGGCTCAATCGGCCAGAACAAACTCATGTCCGGCTCGAAACAATTGCCCGCCAGATAAAACCGGGCATGAATGTCGTGCCGTTCAGAGTCCATGCAGCCGACTGTGATGTGCAAGCCATCCTGGTTGCGTTCGTTTTCCTCATCAGTGCCGGACTGGAACGCGCTGGCCGAGCAATGATGATGCACGGTGCAGAAGTAGAGCCAGTCACCCGACGGCTCCGAATTCCATGAAGCAAACCGTTCAACCGCCTGTTCAGGTGTTTCCTGCGCCGTGATCTCACGCGCGCTCATGCCGGTGCGTGCCTCCTGTGGAAAGGCCCATGCACCCCAGCGGCCGAGCTTGACGTTGACATACAGGCGCACCTGGCTTTCGCTGTCCATCTCCTTGTTCGTCCACCGGAAGAACGACATGACCTCATGCCACATCTGGGTCGAGAACTTCGGGCCGGTATAGTTGAGCCGGCCCTTGCCCGATTTGACCTCGTAATCAATGCGGCAGGACAGAAGCCCCGGCACATTCTTTTCATCTGTTAATTCACCGGCGGCCAGTTTTGTCAGTTTCATATGAGTTCCTCCAATAGTTGTGGGTGACGTTGACGCAGGAATTCACGGAGGCGGTCGCGGATCTGCGTCCTGGAGAACTGTTCGCGGCTGTTATCCGTGTCATTTGAATCGTAATTTTCATATTCGTATTCCCCGTAATCTTCGAGGCTGGGATCACAGCGGTTCCAGGCATCACTTTCAATTTCTTCGGATATCCGGTTGATGACCCCGTCCATTCCCTCCCCGTCATCAATGGCTTTCCGCACCATTTCGAGCAGTTCATCGCCGTCGATCTCGAATTCCCCTTCACCCGACCGGTTGACCGAATAATTGGCCGTGCCATATTCGGTCTCGGAGAACTCGACGGTGACGGTGATTCCTACAGCAGCATGGACGGCAGGTTGATTGGGCGAACGTGCTTTTTTCTCGCACGTCGTCTCGACCCAATCCCTGATCTGCTCGAAGGTCTCGCATTCAGCTCCGGGCATCTTTCTGGTCTGTGCCAGGATCAGCCCGCGCACAACCGGATTTCTTGGAGCCAGCACGATCAGCTCGATGAAGGGGCCGGCAAACACTTCATCAATCCTGCACCGGGGTTTTTCAACCGCCGGAACTTCAGCTATTGCAGCGCTCATTTTTGGTTTCCTTTCTATTTGTGGGTTTCAAGTTTGCTCAAGTTGGCGACGAACTTGTAAGGCAGGACGGCCACGGTCTCGCTGTCCATGCGTGGTGCCTTCATGTTCCAGAGCACAAACAGATGTTCGGCCAATGCCGCCGCCATCAAGTTTGCAGACACGAGTTGACGATTGTTTGCCTGAGCCTCACCCGTGCATCCGATTGAAGCGGCACGTGGATCACCGCTCCTGTCATTGTTGATCTCCGGGTAATAAACACGGGGATCACGATTCGTTCCCTTCCACGTCCGCCGGTAGTAATAGGCTTCCGACGAATGTGTTTCATTCGCGGCGAATATGGCCTGACAACCGGATTCATCGCAGACCTCCAGCGTTTCCAATGCGTGTCCGATGGTTGTCCACCAGACAGATCAGCCAGTCATTGCGTTGATGACGCATCTTGCCGCGCGCAAACCATTCGGGGATGAAACGGCAGTTGTATTTAGCGGCCAAAGCTTGCGCCTTGTTCATGCCGACCTGTCTTGCATCGAACATCTGCCGGTTCAGGTTTTTGAGTTCAATCGTGTCGCCGTCGATCAAGGTGACTTCAGATGGCGACTTTAAGAGGCAGAATGAGGGGACGATGGCAGAGCCAACGCCCCCACAACCAATAATATAATTCATGTGATTATTCCTTTTTTAATGGAGGCCGCAACGCAGTTGCTGGCAGTAACGCAGTTACTCCTTTTTGGTGATGATGCCGGCAATGAGCTTGCCCAGCTTGTTGGGTGGACTCGTTGTGTGCGCGTAACGGTCAACCGCCAGGTTGACCAGTGCGAGCAGATGTGAATGCTCCGTTTCGTTGAGCAGCATTTTGAACCGGTCATCGCTCAACAGCATTGCCGCCATGACCGGCGCGGTCGGATTGACATAGGCCGTGACATCCTCGCGCCGCAGTTCATCCCAGGCATTCAAGAAACATCTCGCGGGACAGACTTTCGTCGTGTGAAGGACAGGCTTTGAGTTTTGCGACCAGGGGCAGAAGTGTTTCATCTTTCATAGGATCACCCTGTCCATGGTTGCGGTTGAGACCTTTTGGCAGAGGGTCGTCCAGTCCGCCGCCTCAATGGGCAGCGTCTCGAACGTCTCGTTGGTCGGTTTGAACCGGAAGAACTTCTGCGACTGGGCCACCGTCGTCATCAGGTCGGAGTTCCACTTCGACTGGTTGAACTGTTCGAGGCTCGCGACGATGCAGGCCAGGGCCGTGTCGCAACTGTCCTCGAAGTCACCCGTGCAGATGGTGCATTCGTCGTGCAGATTCGGAAGCGGCAGCCGGAAGCCGTTGTTGTCCTTGTTGAAGGCGAACAACCAGTTCCCGCCGGCCTGTGTCGAGCCCTCAACCAGTTCGGTCCGCACGACAAACACCAGCCGCACTTCCTTGGGTGCGCGCCATACCAGCGGCATCTCCAGCTCCGTGGTCGAGGCGAACATGGGAACCAGGACGCCGTTGATGACGCGGAACCGCGCTTTGAGCGGAATCCGGTCAATGGGGACTGACCAGATGGTGTCGGTGAGCCCCACATTGGCGTGTGCCATGCCCCAGCCGGGAATGTGCATCACGTTGCGGATGGAACGGGACACATCGGCGGTCAATGCGTCGAGCACATCACCTTCAGCCTTTAGGTCCCGCTCATTGATCGTCCTTTCGGTGATCGTGCCGTTGTCCTTGATGATGATTTCAGTTTTTTCCATAAAATAAGAAAGCCCGCCCCTGATGAAAGAGAGCGGGCTTTGAGTTGGATGAATGATGATTACGCCTTGGTGTTGGCGGCTGTTTCCAGACGCACAGTGGCCCCGTCCGGGATCACCGTCTGGCGGTTCTGCTCGATCCCGTTGATCAGCGCCTTGGTGTTGTCACCGAAGCCCAGCGCCGCCTTGAACGAATCGTCCTCCTGCAGGTCGCCAATCGTGAAATTGCCCCCGACCTGTTTTGTGATGCTGTCCACGCCGTATTCGACTGTTATTTTTTTCATCTGCTTGTTCCTTTGTTGATGGTTAAGTGCTGCGAGGTTTGGTCTCGTCAGTGTGCGCCTGACGCACAGACGCCCTGATCGGGCGTTTCGACCTTAGTAACTGATCTCGCAATGTTCCAGTTCACCGGCCTTTACCGTGGCCAGCCCCTTTGTCCGCCCCATTTCATAATCCAGCAGCAACACCAGCCCGGGACGGCGGCGGGACAGGTTTTGCAGCCGCTTCAGGTCATGGGCGGTTGTTTCGAACTGGCAGACGAAGCGGCGGGGAGAGAACTCCAGCGGTTCCGTGTGACGCGCCCGCAGGATTTTGTCCCACGAACTGTTCCGGAACCGCCGGACCCCTTGCCTGGAACCGATCACCGTCAGGCGGTTGTAACACCAGTCATGCATGGGTGCCTCCGTTCCATTTGCGGCATTCGTTGAAGAACTCGCAGCCGGTGCATTGCATGCCGGGCGAGGGGACGAAGTCTTCCCGACCCAGTCCCTCCACATACGAGTCCATGATGCGGAACAGCCGGTCCCGTTGATGTTCCATCATCGGTTCACTTGGAGTGATGATGACCCTGGGAACTTTTGTTTTGACGAGGTGATGCAGTTCACGGCCTGATTCGCGCCTGCCCGTCGCCTCCCGGTAGAGCACCGAATAACAGTCGAGCTGGACGCCGTTGAGGTGCAGGGCCATCTCGTTGTCCGGCGTCTTGCCCGTGGACTTGAAATCCACGATGCGACCGCCGGCACGGACCAGATCCAGCACGCCGATCAATATCGGCAGGCCATGTTGTGACAAGTCGGCTTCCACCGGCACTTCGACCGCTTCGGGCATTTCATTGGCCTTGATGGGCGTCTCTGTGAAGTATTTTTCCAGCACCGACCACGCCGAATTCTTTTGCTCCGGCTCTTCACCCTCCCAGTCAATCGCGCTGGCCTGCTCCAGCCAGCCCGTCTCGAACACCGCCTTTAGCTTTGCGATCTCGAAGGGCTGCCGGCGCCACCGCGCCATGTTCCATGCCTGCAACACCAGATGGACGACGCTGCCGAAATGCAGGGCCGCTGTTTTCGGTTTGGTGATCTTCAGGACATAACGGAAATGGAACTTGAGCCGGCATTGCAGCCAGCAGTTCAGACCGGGAGGCTGACACGGACTTTTGCAGTTCCTCGATCCGATTGATCTTGGGCAATGGGACGACTTTGCGGGAATCAACCACGGCGATCATCTCGCACCCGCCCTCTCAAACCGTTGGCCGCGCGGTTTGCTCTGGCCAGTCTGCACCAGCAGTTCCTCAATGAGACCGGAGGCTTCCAGTTTGTTCAGTTGTTTGACGCCTTTGCCGAACCTGTCCTGGGCGAGGTTGTCCACCATTGTTTTGTCGAGCTTGTGCTCAGTCGGTGATCTTGAGGATCAAATCCCGCTGTTTGCCCGAGCAGTTCCATTTGTCCTCTTCAGGCTTGTGATGACCGTTGCCATTGCCATTGCCGTTCTGGC
>CAWCRR010000049.1:0-13818 GCA_963797825.1 uncultured Verrucomicrobiae bacterium | reverse complement strand
GTTTTAAAGTATTTGCACGGATTTTTAAATCGCTAAAAAAGGAAATTTCCAACGTGCCTTTGCCCTGGTCATATTTCAATTGGACTTTGGTGGCGAAGATCTCGCGCAATTTTGATTCGAGGTCCGCCACGTGAGGGTCCCCGATGGGAAGCGAAACGGCCCCGTGCTGAGGTGAGCTTCGCGCTCCGCGTTTCGACAACCTGGCCACCAGTCCCTCGGTTTGGCGG
Organism: uncultured Verrucomicrobiae bacterium; assembly: GCA_963797825.1. GTDB lineage: Bacteria > Verrucomicrobiota > Verrucomicrobiia > Limisphaerales > UBA11358 > UBA11358. Next base: position 13,591 of record CAWCRR010000049.1, on the reverse strand, counting down.
ACGTTTAAACCCTCTTTGATTACCCGTTCGGCGGCCAGTTCTTGGTCTTTCTCATCGGGGATTCCGAGGATCACCTTGGCGTGGCCGACTGAAATCCGTCCTTCGCGGATAAAATTTTGGACAAGGGCGGGGAGCTTTAAGAGGCGCAGGGCGTTGGCCACGACGGTGCGGCTCTTGCCGACTTTGGCGGAGATTTCCTCCTGGGTCAGTTGAAATTGGCCGGCCAATTGCGAGTAGCCGTGGGCTTCTTCAATGGGATTAAGATTTTCGCGTTGGAGGTTTTCGATGAGCGCCAGTTCGAGCACGGAGCGGTCATCGGCTTCGCGGGTGATGACGGGGACTTCCGGGAGATTCAGCAATTGGGCGGCGCGCCAGCGGCGTTCGCCGGCGATCAATTCAAAAAAGCCGCCGCGTTCACGGACAATCAACGGCTGGACGATTCCTTGTTCCCGGATCGAATCGGCCAATTCCCGCAATGATTCTTCGGAAAATTCCTTGCGTGGTTGCAACGCCGAGGGACGGATTTTATCCAAAGGAACGCGTTGCACCAGGTCATGCTTGTCGGGCGCCGGCACGGGATTTGGCAGCGGCTGGGCAGCCGGCAGCGGGGCGGGTTTTGCGAGCGCATTGCCGCCCAGCAGCGCCCCCAGGCCGCGTCCCAAAGCTGGTTTTGACATGGGTGCAAGGGTGTCAAATCACGCGCCTGCCCTCAAGTCCAAGATTGCCCTGTTTCCGCTACGGTCCCACGAGGCGATAAAACCCGGGGGAATTGGTCGCGGAGGAATTAGTGAAAAGAAGTGTGCCGGTGGCGTTGGTCACGTCACCCAGGGAGAGCCAGGGTCCCGCGATGAGATTCGTTGTGTATTGCACCTGATATACCAGGCCGGAGGCGCCGCTCAAGGTGAAGGCAAATTGATGAGTGATCGAGAGCCTGGGCGAGAGCAAGACGGCCAGGCTTTGCGGAAGATAGACCACCGTGGCGCCGTTGGTTTCCCAAGTTTGGATCTCGACCAATGCCGGGGAACCGGGAGAGAGGTTCAGCAGGTTATAATCCAACTCCACATCATTCAAATTGGTAAGGGTGGCCAACGGCGAAAGGCTGCTGACCTCATCGTTGTTGAAAAAAAGAGTCGCCAGTTTGGCCAGACCGGCCAGTGACGAGAGGCTGGTGATTTGATTGTGGTCAATGTAGAGCGTATTCAGGTTGGTCAATCCGGCCAGCGGTGACAGGTTGATGATCTGGTTATCTTCCAGCGGCAGCCATGTCAGACTCACCAAATTGGCCAGTGGCGAGAGGTCGCTGATTTGATTGTGACCCGCGTTCAACTGGCTCAATTGTTTTAACCCGGCCAGCGGCGTCAGGTTGGTGATGTTGTTGTAGCTGAAGTCCAGGACAGTCAAGTTGGTCAGATTCGACAACGGCGATAAATCGAAGACATAGTCATGGTCCAAATAAAGTATGGACAGTCCAGTGAGGGACGCCAGCGTGGAGAGGTTGGTGACGAGGTCGCCGCCCACGTCCACATAGCTCAGATTGGTCTGACCGGCGAGCGGGGACAGATCGGATATCTTATTATTATCGACCAGGATCGAGGTCAGGTTAGTCAGTCCGGTAAACGACGGCAGATTGGTGATGTCATCGAAACCTGCATCAAAACCGACCAGGGCTGTAAGATTCGTTAGAGGCGAAATGTCGTAAAGACCGCTATTTTCACCGATTTGCAGGTCCGTCAGATTTACGAGTCCATCCAACGGCGACAGATCCGTGATTTGGTTGCCATTGAGGTAAAGAGTGGTGAGATTGGTCAATCCCGCCAACGGGCTGATATTAGTCAATTGATTGACAGAAATATCCAAATACTGAAGATTGGTGGCATATTCCAGCCCCTCGGCATTCTGAATTTGATCCTGACTGGCGTTGAGGCTGGTCAACGTCAACATTTGACTGACCGTAATTGGCCCGGATGATATTCCAAGAGAGGCTTGGACTGCCGCCTCCAGATTGGTGTCCGGGAAGGCGACCGGATTACTGAAAGCGACAGTGAGATTGGCATCGTCGCTGAAGGTGGTTCCATTATCATCGGAAACTTCCACATAATACGCGCCCGCCTGACTTTCGTTGGTGACGGTGATATCCAGGTTGCTGGTGGTGGAACCTGTAATGCCATCGCCATCGGTGAGCGGGGTATAATTATAAAACCATTGATAGTAGAGGTCCGGCGGCGATGAAGAGGTGGCGGAAACGGTGAAGATGGCGGTGTCCCCGAGGTTTACAGTTTGATTGGTCGGCGCAATGTCAATGGCCGGCGTGGTGTTCTGCGGTTCATCGGTGATATTCGCAGCCAGGTTGAGATAGGTGTTGATTACGTTTAGTGCCTCCGAACCGGGACTTAGGTTGACGCTGTTATAACTCACGTCCAGCGTTGTCAGGTTGTTGGTTAGCGGCAGTAATGGGTCCAGATTGCTCAAAAAGTTGTTGTTAACGGACAGGGTGGCCAAGTTCAACAGATTGGTCAAAGGATCCAGCCGGTAGATCCCGTTATTGTCCATGGTTAAGGAGTTCAGATTTGTCAACCCGGCCACCGGTGACAGGTCGGTGATCGGATTGTAGCTGGTATTCAACTGGTACAATTGAGTCAGCACGGCCACTGGCGCCAGATTGGTGACATTGTCGGAGTCAAAATCGAGATTGTTGAGGTTGGTCAAATCCGCCAGCGGCGAGAGATCTGAAATGGGGTTGTTGGCGATGGCCAGCAGGCCTAGATTCACCAGCCCGGCCAATGGAGAAAGATCACTGAATTGGTTATTGTCCAAAGCCAGCCAGTTGAGATTCGTCAGCCCCGCCAGCGGCGATATATCGCTAATGTTATTGTAACTCAGGTCCATCGTGCTCAACAGAACCAGCCCGGCCAACGGCGCAATGTTGGTGATTTGATTGTTATTGTTGTTGAGGTAAAGGGAGGTCAGGTTTGTCAATTGAGCCAGCGGTGACAGATCACTTGCGTTGTTGAAACTGAGGTCCAGGAAGGTCAAGCTGGCCAGCCCTCCCAGCGGCGAGAGGTCGCTGATTTGATTGTTACCTAAAGACAATGACATCAGATTCGTCGCACCGACCAGGTCCGTAATATTCGTGAGTTGGTCGTTGTCGAGATAAAGTGTGCTCAGGTTCTTAAGAGTCGGCAGCGCGGTAAGGTTGGTCAGGGGATTTCCGCCGACATCCAAATAGGTCAAGTTGGTCATTCCAGCCAGGGGGTTGAGGCTGCCAATGTGGTTATTGTCCAGGTAGGCGTTCGATAGATTGGTGAGAGCCAACAGTGATGGCAGGTTGGTAATAGCATCATAGCCGGCATCAAAGCCGCCCAAATCGGTGAGATTCGTCAAAGGCGAAATGTCGTAAAGATTCGGATTTTCTCCAATAAGCAGATTCATCAGATGGACCATGCCATACAATGGCGAAAGGTCGGTGATTTGGTTTCCATTGATGAAAAGTTGGTTCAAATTGGTCAATCCCGCCAGCAGGCTGATGTTGGTCAACGCATTGCCTGTAAGTCCCAAGTAGGCCAGGTTGGTGGCATATTGAAGCCCGGAGAGATTCTGGATGTTGTCGTTGTCAGCAGTGAGGCTCGTCAACGTCAGCATGTTCGACACGGTGACCGGGCCGGACGACAATCCAAGCCCGGATTCCACCGCGGTCTCGAGGTTGGTGTCCGCGAAAGTCACCGTTTGCGCCGAGACGATGCCGGCCATGCCCAGGATCTGCGTGAGAACCAAACAGATTGCCACGCGCAGACGCCGTCGGAATAGGGTTGCGAGAAAATTCATAGTGGTCCTTCTTTCTCGAAGCATGACTCTACTAAATCCAGCGCCTCAGTCAAGGAACTTTTGCGCCCGACAGGAACTTTTGCCTTTAGCCGCTGGTCTTTGGCCATTATGTTTGCGCCATGAGCAGCAAGGGCAAACGCATCGCCGCCATGGCCGGACAATTCAGCGCCGGGGGACATGACCCGCATTACGCAGGTTATTTTGAATTGTTCAACGAGCAAAAGTTCTATGAAGCGCACGACGTGCTCGAACATCTCTGGCTCAAGGACAAATACGGCCCGAACGGTTCGTTTTACAAGGGGCTGATCCAATTGGCGGGAGCGTTTGTTCATCTGCAAAAGAACCACTTAAAGCCTTCGGCGGCGCTTTTTAAATTGGCGCAGTCGAACCTGGAAAAATATTCGCATCAGCATGAGCGCATGGATTTGAGGGCGGCATTGGACCTGATCGGGAAATGGCTGGGTGATTTGGAAGCGGGGAATTTTGAGCGTAATCCACTTTCACCCAACCATGTTCCCAGGCTGAATCTACATTTGTGAGCGCAAATCGCAAACGCGTTATTTTGGCCGGCGGCAGTGGTTTCATCGGCCATGTTTTAGCGAGGGAGCTGGCCGCAAAATATGAAGTGATCGTGCTCTCGCGCATGCCGAAATCGCGGGACGATGGCATTCGTGAAATCGAATGGGACGGAGTTCATATCGGCGAATGGATCGCTTTCCTGGATGGCGCGGAAGCGGTCGTCAATTTGGCGGGGAAAAACATCAATTGCCCTCACACGCCTGACAATCTTCGCGAGCTGACTGCCTCGCGCGTCGATTCGGTCAGCGCCATAGCCGCCGCGCTGGAACATATCAAGGAAGCACCGCGCGTCTGGGTGCAGGCGGGCGCCATCGGTTTTTACGGCGACCCCGGCGATGCGATTTGTGATGAGTATTCGCCTCCGGGAAGTGACGCGCTGTCCGGGATATGCCAGCGATGGGAAGATGCCTTTCATGGAGTAAAAGCGCCGAAGACAAGGAAAGTATTGTTGCGGGTGGGTTTCGTACTCGGCCGCGAGGGCGGGGCCTTGCCGGTGCTGGAACGGCTGACCCGCCGGTTTCTTGGAGGCCGGGCGGGAAATGGCAAACAATTTATCAGTTGGATCCATATTTTTGACCTGGCGCAAATGTTTCGCGGCGGAATTGAAAACGAGAGATGGAGCGGAGTTTACAATGCCGTGGGATTGTCGCCGGTGACGAACAAAGAATTTATGCGCGAGTTGCGGCACACCTTGCGTCGTCCCTGGAGCCCGCCGGCGCCGAAATTCGCCATCAAGCTGGGCGCGCGTTGGATGAAGAGCGAACCGTCGTTGGCATTGGGCGGATGCCATGCCATTCCTATACGATTTCTGGAAGCGGGTTTTCAATTCCGGTTCAGCAAGCTCAGCGATGCCCTGGCCAACCTTTACGAGTGACCCGTGAGCGCCGATTCAAAAAAACGTTCCGCGGAATTTCTGAAAATCGCCGGTCAATTCAAACTTGGTGCGCTTGTCACCGAGGCTTCGCACCCGGTGACCGCGAATCTGAGTGAGGTGGCAAAGCAGGACATATCTGCCGCGCTCAAGTTGCTCTTTGATGTGGATGATGATGTCGTCAGGAAATTTCGTGAATTTGTCGGGACAAACAGGGCCGGGAAGATTGCTGGGACAATTTCAGAAACGATTAAAAGAGGTGGAAAAGTGTTCTTCGCCGGCTGTGGCGCGACTGGACGTCTAAGTATTCTTCTCGATTCGGTTTGGCGTGATTATTGGCATCGGCAGGGAAATACTGATTTGGAAAACCGGACTTTCAGTGTCATGTCCGGCGGCGATTTTGCCCTGATCAAGTCAGTGGAAGGATTTGAAGACATTGCGGCATTTGGGAAAAAGCAGGTTCGTGATTTGGGCGTCTCGGATGGCGACGTCCTTTTGGCGATCACGGAAGGCGGGGAGACTTCATTTGTCATTGGCGCGGCCTGGGCGGGGATCGAGGCCGGCGCGAAGGTCTATTTTGTGTACAACAATCCCGACGACATTCTTTGCGAGCACGTGGAGCGCAGCCGCGAGGTGATTCGGGATTCGCGGATCGAAAAGATCAACCTGACGACGGGGCCGATGGCCATTGCCGGCTCGACGCGGATGCAGGCCACCACCCTCCAGCTATGCGTGATGCTGATGATTTTGGAGATGGCCGTTCGAGAACTATCCGGGCTGAAATACGAGATGGTTCCGCTTGAATTTTTGACGAAATTGGAGGAATTGCATGCCGGCTTAAAATCCCAGGAGACATTGGCGGAACTGGCAGAAATTGTGACATTGGAAGAGGCCGTTTACCGGGGCGGCGGCAGGAATAATTATTTTGCGGGGGAATTTGGCATTGATGTTTTGACGGACACCACCGAGCGTTCGCCGACGTTTTGCACGCCGCCATTCAGGAAATTCGATGACGCGAAGGCATCAGAGTCATGGGCTTTTCTTTTTTTGCCGGAAGAGACCACCCCGGAGGCGTGGCGGCACATTTTGAAGCGCCAGCCGCGTTGCCTGGAATGGAGGGAGGACGAGATTCGCGGGTTGATCTCTGAAGAAAATATGTCGCGCACGTTGGAGACCCTTGGAAAAATCGGGCATCAGGAATTGATGCGGTTCAAGATTGGGATGGACGGATTGTCCGGCCGGCGTTTGAAAAATGGCGATTGCGCGATTGCCATTCTATCAACTTCGGAATTACATTCATTTTCATTGGTCAAAAACGTTTTTCGGGTAATGCGTTCGGTCCAGGAAAGCGGGGCGAAAACTGCGGCGATCCATTTTTTCCAAGGCAAAAGCAATCATGTGTTTGCGGTCGAAGGTCTGGCCGCGTTCCACACCATTTATTTACCACAAACAGATTTTCTCCTTGATGGCATCACGCGCGTGGCGGTGAAACTGGTGATGAATGCCATCTCCACTTGCACGATGGTCCGGTTGGGCCGGGTGATGGGGAATATGATGATTTACGTGGCGCCGGGCAACTTGAAATTGATCGACCGCGCGACGCGCTATATCTGTCAATTAACGGGCCTTCCCTATGAGCGCGCCAACGGATTATTGTTTGAAGTGATTGAATACGTCGAACCGCGGATGAAATCGGACCTGGCCTATCCGCCGGTCGTCGGGATGGCGGTGGTCCGTGCCCGGCAAAATTGTTCAAACGAAGCCGCGGAAACACTTTTACAGGCCCGCTGAAATTGCCTAATTTATATGATTATGAAACCCGACGATATTTTGCTTGAGGCGGAGGACAAGATGATCAAGACCGAGCAGGTGGTGGCGAACGAGTTTGCCGGTGTGCGCACCGGCAAGGCATCGGCATCGCTGGTCGAGAACATCATGGTGGATGTTTATGGGTCGCAGATGCGCGTGCGGGAATTGGCGGGAATCACCACGCCGGAGCCGCGGCAATTGGTCATTACGCCGTGGGATGCGACGTCGTTGCACCCGATTGAAAAAGCCATCCAAAAGTCGAACCTGGGGCTTTCGCCGGCGGTCCAGGGCAAGTTTATCCGGATTTCCTTTCCAGAACTCAGCGAAGAGCGGCGGCATGAATTTGTCAAGATCATCAAAAAAATGGCCGAGGACGGCCGGGTGGCGGTCCGCCACGTTCGCCGCGATTCCCTGGAGCTGTTGAAAAAAACAAAAGCATCCGGCGGTGTCGGGGAAGAGGAAATTGAGGTTGCGGAAAAAGAGGTCCAGAAGCTGACGGACCAATACATTGCGAAGATTGACGCGCAACTGGCGGCGAAGGAAAAGGAGATCATGACGGTTTAAGGCGCCGTCGCATTTGTCTGGGGAGTTTCAAAATGGATGACCGTCTCATCGGGCATGGCGTAGCCGAGTTTTTCGCGCGCCAGGCGTTCCACGGTTTTTGGGTCGTGTGAGATCGCGTCGATTTCGGCCTGGAGTTCCCTCGATTTTTCCTGCTCGGCCTGGATTTGCCGTTGCAGTTCCAGGATTTGCCGTTGCATCCGCTCGTTTTCCCGGATGACCGGCAGGTAACACATCCCGATCAGAAGGAGAACGGCAATAACAACCAGGGCCACGACAACTTTTGTCAGCTTGCTCCAAATGCCGAGGTCAACGTTCATCCGGCGAGTTAACCATGAGGGCGGGGCGGGTGAAAGTGGAAATTTTATCTCATGACATCTTTATATCCTTCGAGCAACCCGTCGGGAGCGAAAGTCAACCGCATATAATAATTAGGCACGATCTGCTCGGAATAGGTCGTCGGCGGCAGCGGGCCGCCCAACCCATACGGGCCGGGATAGAATGGCTCGGTCTGGACAATGACCCGTCCGTGTTGCGTCATCCATTCGCCGACGATGGTGCCGTCGGTCAATTTTGCATATTTATCGGGAGGGCCGAAGTCTTTGACGGCCTGGTCATAGGAGTAATGTCCCATGCGGTCGGTCCAATCGATCCGCGATGTGGCACATCCGGCCAGCGCGACCGCGGCCAGCATCAGCAGCGCGGATTTTGACCACCGGCCAACATTCATAGATAGTTTAATTTACACCGCGGAGGTTTTAGTGCAAATTTGATGATTCGGTTGTCGGCACGAGGTCGAACCAGAATTAATTGGCGGGCATGATTAAAGCACTATTTTTGATTTTTGAATCTGAGGCAGCATGGAATCGCATTGCATTGGCGCATCGGAAACTTTTTTCGATCATCGCGTTGTATCTGGCGCCGATGATGCTGATTGTGGCGATGGTGGAAGGTTATGGCCTTGTAAAATTTGGCAGGGCGCGCCCACCTTTTGGAGAGATACGGACGTACAGTATTCAGGAAGCATTTCAATATGAAGGGGCGCAGATGGTATTGCTGGTGGTGGTGATCATGTTATGTGCCTATCTCATCAAGGCCCTCGGTGAGACATTTCATTCCCGCAATACCTACACGCAAACCTTCACGGTGGTTGCCTACGGCTTAAGTCCGCTTTTTTTGCTGCGGTTATTGGATGTTATTCCCACGGTCAGTTTGTGGGTTTTTTGGGCATTGGGCATCGTTCTCGTGGTGAAGGTTCTTTATATCGGTGTGCCGCGCATCATGGAACCTGATCCGCCGCATGCTTACGGCCTCTTCTTCATGACCTCGCTTCTAATCGTGTTGGCTACCGCCGCTGAACGGGCGATTTCGTGGGGTTATCTGGCCGGCAAATACGCGCCGGTTTCAGAAGTCATGAAACACATCCTGAAGAGATTTCATCTGGCGCAATGAACGTACCGGTCGAAATAAATCTCCTGGCCGCGCTGATCCAATTGGAGAATGCGGTGAAAGCGATGGCATCCGCGAATCCCAAGCCGGACCTGCGGCCGATTTTTTCGCGCATTGATGAATTGGCGAAAGAATTGCCGCGCGACACGGACCCGATCTTGTTTCATTATTTACACAAGAAGAGCTACGAAAAGGCCCGGCTGTTTTTGCAAGGACTCGATGCCGAAAACGAGGCGGGCAATTGCAGGCATGTTTGAATTTATTGCTTCATTGGAATTCATTGGAATTCATTGGAATTTGAAGTGACGAATGATTCGACATTCGGACGGCGGCACTCATAATTTTAAGCATGTTTGATACCATCGCCGCCATTGCCACGCCATTAGGCGAAGGGGGCCTTGCGGTCATCCGGGTTTCCGGAGAACAGGCGTTAACCATTATGGATAAGGTATTTCTGCCGGTAGGGAAGGCCTCGGCAAAACCATCCGGTGCCACGTCGCATACGATCCTTTACGGCAAGATAGTCCGCGGCCATGAGGTCATTGACGAGGTGTTGCTGGGCGTGATGCGCGCGCCGCGCACATTCACTCGCGAGGACACGGTGGAAATCTCGTGTCATGGGGGCATTTTGCCGGCAAAGCTCGTTTTGGACGTTATTTTGGCCAACGGCGCGCGGCTGGCTGAGCCGGGTGAATTTACCCGGCGCGCCTTCCTGAACGGCCGGATTGATCTGGCCCAGGCCGAGGCGGTTGCGGATCTCATCCAATCGCGCACCGAACTGGCGCTGGCTGCGGCCAATGAGCAGCTCGCCGGGAAATTATCCCAACGCATCAACCATCTCCGGGACGACCTGATGCTCGCGCTGGCGCACGTCGAGGCACACATTGATTTTCCGGACGAAGACATCTCGCCGGATACGAAGGATAAATTGCTGGCGCGGTTGGAAGGCGGCGTGGGCTTCATGGACGAATTGTTGCGCACAGCCGGGGAGGGACAGATTCTGCGGCGCGGCATCCGTGCTGCTATCATTGGCCGTCCCAATTCCGGCAAATCCAGCCTGCTGAATCAACTACTGGGGCACGACCGCGCCATCGTCTCGCCGATTCCAGGCACGACGCGCGATACCATCGAGGAAACGGCGAATGTGCGCGGCCTGCCGGTTGTATTCATCGATACCGCAGGGTTGCGCGAAGCAGGCGATGAGATCGAGCAGGAAGGCATCCGCCGCAGCCGGCAATCTTTGGCGAAAGCGGAACTGATTTTGCATGTGTTGGATGCCAGTGAGGCGTTGACGGATGCGGATAAAAAATATTTCAGCGAATTCGCGGGCAAGAAACGGATTGTCGTCCGGAACAAGGTGGACTTGCCGGTGAAATTGGACAGGGGGACATCCAACATCCAACATCCAACATCCAACATCCAACATCCAACATCCAACAACGAAGTGGATGTTAGCTGTCTGACTGGGCAGGGGATTGAGCGGTTGAAGGATGCCATCAAGGAAGCGGTGTGGTCCGGCGAGATCAAAGCCGGGATGCTGCAAGTAATGATCAATTCACGGCATCAGGACGCATTGAACCGCGCGCGCGAGGCCACCGTGAGGACGATCGAGGCGCTGCGCGGTGATGCCACGCTGGAACTGGTAGCCCTGGACTTACGGATCGCCGTGGCCGCTGTTGGTGAAATCGTGGGAAAAACCACAACTGAAGATTTACTCGATTCGATCTTCAGCGCGTTTTGTATCGGGAAATAAAAAAAGCGCTTCAAATTCAATTATTATTCGTATTATAAGCTGACATTGGTTATTATTTTATAATATTATAGTTTGACATAATAGCTTACATGTCATATCATAATATGACATTTATATGAAAAATACATATAATCACCTAAGAATAAAACTATTAGCCCGGAATTTGGAGCCTATCCTGAAAGCTCGAGGCATTAAGCGTCCAATCAGAGGGTGGCTTTCCGCCATGCGCGAACTTTCAGGAACATCGCTTCGCGAATTGGCTTCCAAATTACACGTTTCGTTTCAAACGGTTGCCGCTTTGGAAAAGGCGGAGGCTGAAGATAGGATAACCTTAAAACGGCTGCGTGAGACCGCCGATGCTTTAGGTTGCGAGTTGATCTATGGACTGATTCCAAAAAAGGGAACCGTTCAGGATTTTGCCCAAGCAAAAACATATAACAGCATAAAAGAACGGGTCTCAGCCGTGGAGCATTCAATGGCATTAGAAGCCCAGCAAACTGGCGACATCGACGAAAAGGTGCGTGAGGAAGTGGCAAAAACCCTGAAATATGGCCGATGAATCCATCAAGCCGCAAAGTGACAACACGCTGATTGCCGCTGAGGAACTTGATGCCCTGATACCGAACCTGGCCTCACAGCAGGAACTGAATGAGTGGGAGCGGGAAAACATCCTAGAAGCCGAGAAATGGTGTTTTGGAAGAGCCCTTAAAACCGAAAATCCGTTGTCAGAGGAATATATCCGAAAACTACACAGAAAGATGTTTGACCATACCTGGAAATGGGCTGGCACATACCGAAACACGGAAAAAACGATCGGAGTTTCTCCTTTCAAAATCAGAGAGATGCTCAAAGCGCTTTTGGACGATGCCGTGTATTGGAAAGACAAAAAAATATATCCAATCGATGAATTGGCCGTCCGATTCCATCATCGGCTCGTGTCCATTCACCTCTTTCCAAATGGCAACGGACGTCACGCGCGATTAATGGCAGATGTTTTGGCAGTTCGTGAAGGTGTGAAACGATTTACCTGGGGAAAAAGCGATTTGATACCTAAAGGGAATGTTCGGTCCAGGTACATAGATGCGCTAAAGCAGGCTGATAGTGGAAATATCAAACCGTTGCTGGAATTCGCCCGGCGATGATTCGCGCGGTGTTTATAGGCGGCGAATTTTGCACCCGCCTGGCTTCATTATCCGGACTTTATTTCGCGGTTAGGTTTCTGTCCAACATAAATTCGCGCCCAGCTAAAGCGGCGTCGCGCTCCGCTTGCCGCCGCACTCCAGGACGCTGGCGCGAGGGCGAAGAATGGCTGCAGATTTCGCGGATTGATTCAACCTTTTCAAGGTTGAAAATTTTTGGGCCATGTCACCCGGGGTAGCTGCGCAACCCCGGGCTGAGCGATATAATCCCGTTGGGATTTTAGTCATCTGACATCCTCGTCTTCGTCGAGCTTCCGGCGAGCCATCAAAGGCGCAAAAGGTTGGTAAGGCGAATGAGATGGTTCGCGGACGCCGCCTTCGTTTGGGCCGACTAGCTCGACGCGAACCAACGAAACGTCGTCTCGTTTGTGGTCAATAAAATACTCCGCCGCTTCGTCTTTGGAATCAGCCGGCAATTCGTCGTAATACATTTTGCCGTCGTGCTTCCAGTGCATAGCAAAGATGAACCTCTCTCTCATAAACGCGAACGGTTCTTAACAGAATGGGCTGCGTATTTTTACAGCCTATCTAGTTTCATTATTGGACTTTATTTCGCGGTTAGGTTTCTGTCCAACATAAATTCGCTCTTGCAAAGATGGAATGACAGGGGAGTGTTTTCAAAATCCAATTTTGTTTAGCGCCTTTGCCGCGGCCGACAATAGCCCACCGTTTCAACGGTGGGTATCGGCGGCAAAAGAGAACGAGTCCCGTTAGGGACGGCAGAATGGCTGTCGTCCCTACGGGACTCGTTTGATTTGAATCGTGAACCCACCGATAAATCGGTGGGCTATGATCTGTCGGCCTCCGGCCTTTGTATTTGCAAGTTATTTTTTCTTCGCCGGTTTTTTGTCGAGGTCGGCGAGCGCCGCTTGCGCGGCGGCCAATCGGGCGACGGGTACGCGGAAGGGCGAGCAACTGACATAATTCAATCCGAGGCGATGGCAGAATTTCACCGAGTCCGGGTCGCCACCGTGTTCGCCGCAGATGCCCAGCTTGATGTCTTTGCGGGTTGCGCGGCCTTTGTCCACGGCGATCTCCATCAATTGGCCGACGCCGGTCTGGTCGATGCTCGCGAAGGGATTTTTTTTCACGATCTCCAATTCGGCGTAATGCGGCAGGAAGGTGCCGGAATCATCGCGGCTCATGCCCAGGCAGGTCTGGGTCAGGTCGTTGGTGCCAAAGCTGAAGAATTCCGCCGTTTGCGCGATTTCATCCGCCGTCAAGGCGCCGCGGGGGATCTCAATCATGGTGCCGACGAGATAGCTCAACCTGGTCTTGGTCTCAGCCATGACTTCTTTTGCCACGCGATGGACGAGTTCGATCTGCAAATCGAGTTCTTTCTTGAACCCGACGAGCGGAATCATAATCTCCGGTTTGCATTTGATGCCTTCCTTGTGCACTTCGGCGGCGGCTTCAAACACGGCGCGCGCCTGCATCTCGGAGATTTCCGGATAGGCGATGCCCAGGCGGCAGCCGCGATGGCCGAGCATGGGATTGAACTCGTGCAATTCGTGGACGCGCTTGGCGATTTTTTCCTGGGTTATTCCC
>CAWCRR010000048.1:0-57308 GCA_963797825.1 uncultured Verrucomicrobiae bacterium | reverse complement strand
GCCGATGAGCTAATTTCTCGACCAGTTCGGCGGGCACCAGGGCCTCGGCCTCGGCCTTGCGGCCGTCCAGGTAGGCGTCCTGGATCGCCTTGGCCTCGGCCTCGTAGCCGAACCGGCGGGCCAGGTCGTTGTAGAAGTTGCGGCCCCGGGCGCCCATCCCGCCGATGTACAGGGCTAGCTGCGGGCGGCTGAGGTCGCGCAGGCCGGCCCCCACGTCGTCGCCGATGGCCAGCGGGGCGTGCGCGACCACGTCCAGCGGGCCGAGCGCCGGGTCGCGCTTGGCGCGGCCCTCGGCGACCGCCTCGCCCCATACCGCGCCTGCCTTCTCCGGCAGGTAGAAGATCGGCATCCAGGACTCGGCCAGCTCGGCGGCGACGGTCACGTTCTTCGGGCCGATGGCGGCCAGGGCGACCGGGATGCGTTCCCGGATCGGATGGTTGATCAGCTTGAGCGGCTTGCCCAGCCCGGTGCCCCCCTCCAGCGGCAGGTGGTAGTACTTGCCCTGGTAGGCCAGCCGGTCGCGGCGCCAGACCATCCGGCAGATCTCGATGATCTCGCGGGACCGGCCGATCGGCGCGTCGTACGGGACGCCGTGCCAGCCCTCGATGACCTGCGGCCGGACGCGCCCAGGCCCAGCGTGAACCGGCCGCCCGAGACGTAGTCCAGCCCGGCCGCGGTCATCGCGAGCAGCGCGGGCGTGCGCGAGTACAGCGGGAGGATCCCGAGGCGATCTGGCATCCGCTTGGTCCTGCTGCGATGAAGCCGAGCTGGCCCACCGCATCGAAGCTGTACGCCTCGGGCACGAACACGATGTCGGTCCCGGCCTGCTCGTATGAAGTCGGTCTGGCCGGCCAAAAGAAAATCAAGGGCACCAGCGTCCTGTGCATCGGCGCCGGCGGCCTCGGCTCGCCCATCGCCATGTACCTCGCCGCCGCCGGCATCGGCAAAATCGGCATCGTGGATTTCGACACCGTGGATTACTCCAACCTTCAGCGCCAGATTCTGCACACGGACGCCGACGTCGGCCGGCCCAAGGCGCAATCCGCCAAGGAAACCATCGCGGGCATCAACCCGAATTGCGAAGTCGTCATCCACAACACCCGCATCACCTGCGAAAACGCCCTCGACCTCATCCGGCCCTACGACATCGTCGTGGACGGCACGGACAATTTTCCGACGCGCTATCTCACCAACGACGCCTGCGTGCTGCTCAAGAAGCCGAACGTCTATGGCTCGATCTTCCGTTTCGAAGGCCAGGCCAGCGTGTTCGCCCCGCATCTCGGCGGGCCGTGTTATCGCTGTCTTTATCCCGAACCGCCGCCGCCCGGCATGGTGCCGAGTTGCGCGGAAGGCGGCGTGCTCGGCGTGTTGCCCGGCATCGTCGGCTGCATCCAGGCGACGGAAATTCTGAAGCTCGCGCTCGGCAAAGGCAACTCGCTCGTCGGCCGCCTGCTGCTGTTCAACGCGCTCGACATGAAGTTCCGCGAATTGAAGCTGCGGCGCGATCCGCAATGCCCCGTTTGCGGCGAGCATCCGACCATCAAGGAATTGATCGATTACGAAATGTTCTGCGGCATCGTGCCCGAACCCGCGAACCCCGCTGCGAATCCCGATGAAGTCACCGTGCAGGACATGAAGCGCGCGCTCGATTATCCGAAGCTCGGCATCAAGGTCATTGACGTGCGCGAGCCGGACGAATACGAAATCGCCCACGTCGAAGGCGTGCCGCTGCTGCCGTTGAGCGAGATCGCAGCAGCGGTTCACCGAACTCGACCCGAACCAGCACTATTATCTCCACTGCAAGGCCGGGGTGCGTTCGCTCAAGGCGCTGGGTTTCCTGCGCGAACAGGGATTCAAATACCTGAAGAGCGTCAAAGGCGGCATCACCGCCTGGTCGGACGAAATTGACCCCAACGTGCCACGCTACTGAGGTCGTGATTTCATTTCAGTTTTCGGCGGGGCGAGCGTCTGCACGAGCCGGCCCGTCAGTTGCCTTCCACCCTCCGTAGCGAGGCTACTGCGGAGGACGGGCGCTCCACCAAAGCCGCCACTACCCGGGTTGAACGCCGGTTGACTTTTGCGCCGAGAGGGACAAACTATCCCGCGAAAGGAAACCAACCATGAATATAATCCAGGAATTCAAGGCGTTCGCCATGCGCGGCAATGTCGTGGACCTCGCCGTCGGGGTCATCATCGGCGCGGCGTTCGGAAAAATTGTCAGCGCGCTGGTGGACGACGTGATCATGCCGCCGGTCGGAAAAGCCGTCGGTAATCTGGATTTCACCAATCTTTATCTTCCGCTCTCAAAAAAAATCGTGGAGGCACAGATGGCCGGCACCGCGACGAATGCCAGTTTCGTCCTGCCGCTGGCTGACGCCAAAAAGCTTGGGCCTGTGTTCGCTTGGGGCGATTTCGCGACGGTCACTTTGAATTTTGTCATCGTTGCGTTCTGTATTTTTCTGATGATCAAGTTGATGAACAAGCTGGTAAAAAAAGAGGAAGCCGCCACGCCGCCCACCCTGACGGAACAGCTCCTGGCCGAAATCCGCGACCTGCTCAAGAACCGGCCTTGAGCCCCGGTTCCTCGCGCAGTTTTTTCAACGCCGCCAGGGCCGCGTCGCTCTCGGCGGCCTTTTTGCTTTTGCCGCTGCCGCGCGCCAGTTCGACGCCTTCGTGTTGCACCGTGCATTCGAACAGACGGTCATGGTCCGGCCCGGTGGCGGAAACGACGTGATATTCCGGCGCCTCGGGCGAGCGCGCCTGCAACAACTCCTGCAGTTCGCCCTTTGGATTTTCGATGATCGGGCAGCACGTTCAGCTTGCCAAAGGCCGCGCCGAATTCGCGCAGGATGAATTCGCGCGCCGCCTCGAATCCGCCGTCCAAAAAAATCGCGCCGAGCAACGCTTCAAAGCCGTCGGCCAGCGTGGATGCCCGCTCGCGTCCGCCATTGATCTCCTCGCCACGGCTCAAAATCAAATGCGCGCCGAGGCCGAGAATTCGGGCGTGTTCGGCCAGCGTCCGGCGGTTGACGAGCTTGGCCCGCGCCTTGGTCAGCGGCCCCTCGTCGAACGCGGGGAATTTTTCATACAGCTCGCGCGTGAGCACGAGTTGCAGCACGGCGTCCCCCAGAAATTCGAGCCGCTGGTTGTGCGGCGATGGCGCACCAATTTCGTGCGCGACTGAGGGATGCGTCAGCGCCAGGCGCAGCAGGCCCTCGTCGCGGAAGGCATAACCGAGACGGGCTTGAAATTCGGAAAATTCCGACATGGATTATTCGGGGAACCTCGAACCTCGAACCTCGAACGCTGAATGCCGAAGTTTCCGGACGCCGGGTCGTTCGACGTTCGATGCCTGCTCGCGATTTATCGGAGTTGAAGTTTGAATGTTCGATGTTCTCAACTTCATGACATCGGCTGACTGGGCAGCGCAGTTGCGGGTGCATCGTCGTTTCCGACGCCGGAAACTGCTTCCGGAGGTTGTGGCGGATTCAAACCATGTTCCAGCAGCGCCGCCACGTCGCGCTGGACGGCTTCGAGTTGGTCCAGATGCAGATTCGGGATCGGCAATGGTGAACACGTCGCCGGTCCCGGGCTGCTCGTAAATGAATACGCGTTTGCCGTCGGTGACGATCTGTTCCTTCACCTTGAGCACGCGTTTGCGTTCGAGCATGACGGCGAGGATGTAACCGGCGGGCGCATAACGCGGGTCGTTCTGCTCGATCAATTTTCGCAGCAGCGTTTCGGCGGTGTCTTTTTGGATCGGATCCACCAGCGGCGGCGGCGCCTCGTAAAGCCCCTGCCAATGAGAGATGAATCCGGCCCGGCTGCGCGCCTCGCCGGCACTTTGCTTTTGCTGACACGCCTCGCAGAGGTCCGACCGCCGCAGCCCGGGCGGCTCATCGAACAACAACGTGTGATAAACCTGTTGGTCGGCAAACGGCTGGCCGCACGCTTCGCACGCGTGCGCGCGGGACTTGAATGTTCCACTCGTTCATGAAATCAGGCCCGCATTATCATGCCTGCGGCGAATCGCGCAATCCGAAAGCTTGCCGCGGTGGTGGCCGTTTGGTGGGGCGCCCGTCCTCCGCAGCAGCCCCGCTACGGAGGGTGGAAGGCTACCGATGAGCCGGCTCGGGGACGCTCGTCCCACCAAAAGCTTAAATTGCAGATTGCTGGCGGAACTACGAACACACCACGCACACGCATCGCCAATTCCCCCCAAAAAATCTCGCGGAACGCTCCCTGTTCCGGCACTATTTTCAGATGGTGCGACTGGTTTTGTTTGATGTTGACGGCACGCTCGTTCACACGGGCGGGGCCGGCACGGCGGCGTTCACGAAGACTTTTGCCCGGCAATTCAATCTCCATCACGGCACGGAAAAGATGAAGTTCGCCGGGCGCACCGATGTCAGTCTCGTCCGCGAATTTTTCCGCATCCACGGCCTCGCCGAGACGCCGGAAAATTTCGACCAATTCTTCGAGCATTACGTTTTCTGGCTGCACCATATCCTCGAACAAAACGGCGGCGAAATGTGCCGCGGCGTCCGTGATTTCATCCGCGACCTGCAGGCGCTGCCCCAGCCACCCGCGCTGGGCCTGCTCACCGGCAACATCCAGCTTGGCGCGGAAATCAAGCTGCGCCACTTCGGCCTGTGGGAGATTTTTGAATTCGGCGGGTTTGCCGATGACCACGAGGACCGCAACCACATCGCCGCCGCCGCCCTCGAACGCGGCCGCCGCGTGCTCGGCAAGGATTTGCAGCCGGAAGAAGTCGTCGTGGTCGGCGACACGCCGTTTGACATCCGCTGCGGAAAATTCATCGGCGCCAAGGTGCTGGCCGTGGCCACCGGCGGCGCGAAGCTGGACGAATTAAAAAAACATTCGCCCGACTGGGCGGTGGAAGATTTGACGCGGGTGACGGCGCGGGAAGTTGCTCCAGGTAGGCCCGTCGCATCCGCGAGCGCCGTGGTCAACATTTCGTATGTAGCGGCGGTCAGAGGCCTCCGATAATCGCAGCAGCTGCCCGCGCTACCAAAGTTGCGTGGGAATATCAATGCCCGCCGTGGCAACCGCCGCCGCAACTATGTCCGCCGCCGCCACTGTCGCATGACGGCGCATCATTGCCACCGGCATCGGCCGAGGCGAACACGGAAAATTTCTTGGACAGTTTCTTTGAGCCGCAATGCGGGCACTCGGTTCCCTTCCATTTGCTGGAACGCACGAGGATTTCGCTGTCGCGCGTGCATTGCTCGCAATGAAATTCGTAAATCGGCATGAAGAGATAATAATCGGTCCGGGAAAATCTCAAGCGGCAAGCGGAGCAAGATTTCGTCTTTTCTTTCAACCGCCAACGACTAATCTCCCCCGCATGACACAATTGCAACGGGCGATTGAAGATTCCATCGCCGGCGCTCCGCGGACTGGCGGGCCTGGAGGAACCGCTGGCCCGGGCGACAAAAATGATCCTGGCCTGCCTGACCTCCGGCCACAAGCTGCTCATCTGCGGCAACGGCGGCAGCGCCTCCGACGCCACGCATCTGGCCACCGAATTTCTCTGCCGCTACCAGGACGACCGCCGGCCGTATCCGGCCATTTCCCTCACCGCCAACGGCGAGCTCATGACCGCCATCTGCAACGATTATCAACGCCGACGAAATATTTGCGCGGCAGGTCTGGGGCCTGGCCGCATCGGGCGACCTGCTCATCGCCTTCACCACCAGCGGCAAATCCAAAAACATCCGGCGCGCGCTGGAGGAAGCCCGGCGCCGGGGCATCGAAAGCATCTGTTTCCTCGGCCGCGACGGCGGGTTCACCAAAGGCCTGGCCACGCTCGATCTGCTGGTGGCCGGCGACAACACCGCGCGGATCCAGGAAGGTCACAAACTGCTGTTCCACGCGCTCTGCGAAACCGTCGAGGAAAAACTGCCGAAATAGCAAAGGTAGAAGGCAGAATGAAGAATGCAGAAAGAGACCTGGCGGTGCGAACGAAGAATTTTGCCCGCCGAATAATTAGGCTCTACATAGCATTGCAAAAAGAAACTGTTGCCCAGGTTCTCGGCAAACAAGCACTGCGATCAGGGACATCCATCGGAGCGAATTATCGGGAGGCGACGCGTGCGCGTTCAAAGGCGGAATTTGTCTCAAAAGTCGGTGATTGCCTCAAAGAGGCCGATGAAACCGCCTATTGGCTTGAATTGATGGCGGATGAAAAAATAATGGCAAAGGCCCGGCTCGAACCGCTGCTTCAGGAGATCGACGAACTCATCGCCATTCTTGTCACGATTTCAAAACACGCCAGAGGGGAGTGATTTTTCTTCATTCTGCCTTCTGCACTCTACCTTTAAAAGTAATCCGGTTCTTTTCCCGCCTTCCACTTGATGTTGCAGCCGATGCTCGGTTTCTGGTTCCGGCGCAACGACTTTGCCGGCCAGCACGGCATCCAGCGCCGCGCGCAAATCTTTTCCCGTCACCGGAATCCCATTGCCCGGCCGGCTGGCATCAAACTGGCCGCGATAAACCAGACGCGTCCCCGGTCGAAAAGAAAAAAATCCGGAGTGCAGGCCGCATGATAGGCTTTGGCCACCGCCTGCGTCTCATCATAAAGATACGGGAACAAATATCCGGCGGCTTTGACCTCCTCCTTCATCCGGGCCGGGCTGTCCTCGGGATAATTCGCCACGTCGTTGGCATTGATGCCGACGATGGCCGCGCCCCGTGGCAGATAATCCCGGGCAAGCTGCGCCAGCCCGGCGCGGATGTGCTTCACGTAGGGACAATGGTTGCACATGAAAACAACGAGCAGCGCGGGCAGGCCCTTGAAATCCGCCAGCGCGACGGTTTTCCCGTTGGTGTCCGGCAGTTGGAAATCAGGTGCTGCCGTGCCGAGCGGCAGCATGGTGGATGGGGTCAGTGACATGCGGGGAATTTGGAGCAGCAGGTGAAGTTTCGCAAGTGGTGACCGTGGTGAAATAACCTCCGATGGTGGGGCGAGCATCCCCGAGCCGGGGAAATCCCCAATTCCTAAATCCGAATGTCTCAAAGACCGACGCGACGGCGAGGCCGCACATTCAAACTTCGGGTTTATTTCGTCATTATGGTGTGGGAATTAATCTTTTTCCAGCGGCAGGCGGTGGTTTGGAATTGTTTTCGATGGCAAATGCGGGTTTCATGATGCGAGCACTTTGAAAAACATTGTTTATTTCGATCTCGAAACGCAAAAGTCCGCCGACGAAGTGGGCGGCTGGGATCACATCAGCCGCATGGGCATGAGCATCGGTGTGACGTTCGGCACCGGGCGCGGCGATTACATCATTTACGGCGAGAAACAGGTGGATGACCTGCTCAAGGATTTGCAGCGCGCCGATCTGGTGGTGGGGTTCAACATTTTGCGTTTTGACTACGAAGTGTTGCACGGCTACACGTCGTTTGACCTGAGTCAGTTGCCCACGCTCGACCTGATGGTGGATTTGCAGAACACGCTGAACCACCGGCTGTCGCTCGACTCGATTGCCACGGCGACGTTCGGCGTGGAAAAGACCGCCGAAGGCCTGCAGGCCATCCGCTGGTTCAAGGAAGGCAGGCTGGCTGAAATCGCGGAGTATTGCTGCTACGACGTGAAAATCACCAAACTGGTCCACGAATACGGCCGACACCACCGGCAATTGCATTACCACAATCGTTTCGGAAAGAAAATGACCGTGCCGGTAAGCTGGTGATCAGAAATTTCGGCTCCCGCCTTCTCGCTGCGCCAATCCCCGGTTGCAGCAGCAACCGCGATCATGCCCCAAAAAAACCAGGGCGTGGAATTTTAAATTATTTCCGCGGGTTATTTCGGATTTTGTTTGAGGTTGTGAATGGCCCGCTTGGAGACAAAAGCCACCTGCAATAATTTAGCGGACTCGGCATCCAATTCTTTTTTGTGGTCGCTGTCCTGAAACCCCAGGTCGATGTAGTCGTAGCTTAAATGTTCATCGTGGATCTTGTCATCGTAGTACCTGAAAAAAAGCGTCCAAGTTCTGTTGCAGAATCACAGCTTCAGTAAATCCCGCGTTTTGCATTTCCACCACCAGAAGCCCGATTTCCGTTTTCGCACAGTGGGCGAGCTGCCGCAACAACTCTTCCTGCGTGTCTCTTTGCGTTTTTGTTTCATCCGCATAACCAGACGGTTCATCCAGGACCCTTTTCAGACGCGCGTCAATTTTGTCCAGGTCGCTGTTGATCAGACTCGTGTTCTTTGCCGCGAGCTGTTGTTGCGCTTCGAGTTTTATCTGCGCCTCAAATTGTTTCTGGGTCTCGCCTTCCTGGCGCGCTTTGGCCTCCTTTTGCCGCTCCAACTGTTGCTGGTCTTGCAGTTCCTGGATGTCCCGCTCCTTTTGCTGCTCTTTTGAGAAAAGGACGACCACCACAAACGCCAGCCCGATGGAAACAAGGAGGTTCAATGCAAAAATGAAGGCGTACTTGGGTTTCATGGGGTTCCGAATTGCCGCTGCAAGGAACAGCTTTCCAAAATCGGAGTAAAGACAAAAAGCGCTCGATGGCCATTTCCCGAGGAAAATGCGCCACATACAACCACATCCGCCACAACCCTGCTGGAAATGGTGAAATCAGGCCAAACTCGCTGTAAACATTGGCGATGGCGGCCAAGGTGAAGAGGGTTGCCGGGTTCGCAACTCGAATGAATGTAGGCAGAAGACTGCGGTAAAGTCTCAAATCGAAGCACCCGCAGGCGTCGCGCCCGCCCTCCCAGGAATTCACCGTTCTCGCGTCACCCAACCTTTTGAAACTGTATCCGTCTCCCGCTTCTACCGCATTCAGGACACACAACCGTGACGGTGGCATTGGGACGTATACGGATGGAAAAATCCGGCCGGGCTGCAACGACGGGCAAGGGTGGGAGCAGCTCGAAAAACAAGCGCGAATCGAACCGTTGATTCCATTCGTGTAATTTCAAATTGGCGCCCGCGACAGGACTTGAATCCGGTCGGCCACCTTCGGGACTTTTCGCAAATCTTCGGAGAAATCATGTAAACATCCGGGGGGTTCGCCATCCCACTTTAAGCCTCCCGAAAATTTACCCCTTGATTCCAAAACTTTTCGTCAGGAATTGTCAGGAACTTTTTTCGATTCCGGACTGCCTCAATTCGGCTCAATTCAGGCGCAGCGCCGAGTTGACGATGCGCTGATGACACCGTGGCGCCAATCTCTGCGAAGGCAAACGAGCCTTGTGATTCGAGCAAGCGCGACACGTGGCCTTGTACGATTATTAATGACATTTGTTTATGACTGTGATAACTTGTCACCAACAACAATCTCAACTGGCGAATAGAAAACATAATTTCGCGTGAGCACTCCGGGTTTAAATCGCCGCTTGCTGCACAGAGAAAGCAACGGGAGGCCGACCAAGGTTGAACGCGGTTTTACCCTGATCGAACTGTTGGTGGTGATTGCCATTATCGCGATTCTGGCTGCCTTGTTACTGCCCGCATTGGCGCGATCCAAGGAAAAGACAAGGCGAATCGCTTGTCAGAACAATCTCCGTCAAATCGGAATTGGCATGACGGTTTATGCCGGCGATAATAATGATTACGTCGTTTCGGCACTGGCCGCGAATGCCAGCACTCCTCCTTCCACACCCCAGACGTTTAACCAGACCGCCATCAGCCCGCCGGAAGCAGGCTCGGCCAGGAGTGTCAATTTGGATGTGACCGACACCAATAGCGCTTCAATTTGGTGTTGCCCGGACCTTTTGGATTATGGGACATCTTACAATGCCAATCCCGGCGGAACCGCGGGGCCTCAATGGCAAATCGGTTATCAGTATTTTGGCGGCATCTATTGGTGGTATAATCAGTATTACCCGGGCATCAAGTCATGCAGTCCGATAAAGCTGGGCAATTCCAAACCGACGTGGGCGCTTGCGTCGGATTTGATTTGCAAATACACGGGAGGCACTGGAAATCCGTGGGGGGCGAGCACCCGCCCGCCGGGGGCGATCAACGGTGTGGTCGCCCACCAGCGGCCAAATTCGCGATTCCCAGATGGCGGCAACCATCTGACGGTGGATGGTTCCGTGCAATGGGTCAAATTTGAAAACACTTTGGCCATCACGACTTTTTGGATTGGCACCTATAATTACTATTTCTATCAAGAAGACCTTGGCTCGATTAATCACTTCTGGGCAGCGGCGTTAATGGCGAAGGGGCCGTAGTTCCACAATAAGAAGTTCTGTTGTGAATAACTCCCGTTTGACTTTATCAAGCGGAAGCCTACGGTGGAATTGCTAAAACAAGATATTGCCCCAGTACCGCCGGTTAACCGCCTTGGTTATGTTGTCCGGCGGTTTCGCTTTTCAAAGGCAGCGACCATCCGGCAAGACATGTCCCCGCAACCTAAAGTTGGCAACTGGTGTGCTATAAATTGGCCTTGGCCAGCCTTTCACACTTGGCCGCGTCAGTACCGAATGGCCCTTAGTTAAGGAATATACCATTGAACTCAAACACCTTACAAAACCGTCACTGCCCCATCAGTTTCGGCCATCTTTTTGACCATGTTTCGCTTTGAGTTTTGGAAATGCCCGGTTTTGCAGGCCTTTGCTGCTCCTTTATTAAGGAGCGGAATAAAGTCCCTGAAACCCTTTAAAAACATGCGCGTTTTTGCTGGACCTTATCTAAGGGCCATTCGCGTCAGTACCCAGTATCACGCCGGTTAGCCCGCCAGGGTTATGGATTCCGGCGTTTCGTCTTTTTTGGGGGACAGCACCAACCTTCACACACCATCCCCACAAAACTTGCAAATGGTCAAAGGAACGGATTTAATGTGTCATTGCTTTATGGCCTATAGAATCAACCCTAAGTTGGCGAAGTTATCCGTTCGGCGGCAAAAGCAGCAGAACGAGAACTGGTACGGTCATCAGGCTTTGCTGCGAGTCTTGAAGAACTCCCTGCCATTTTTGCCACCCGAAGTCAGGGCCGAGTTTTTGAAATACGAGCTGTATAAGAAGGAGGTTTCACAGGCGCAGATGCTGGATTTGGAATCGACCAATCCATCTATTGCTGCTGAACCCGGCGAAAATAGACCGCCGTTTCCACCTCCGGCTTAGCCGGAACGATTCCGTTGAACGGTCATTTTGAGCAGGATGCAGCGCCTTGCCACCCCGGCGCAAACCTCGTCCCGGATGTTGTGTTTAGCATGAAGCGGCCAACTTCTTTGTTGACTATTGAGATGGCAATATCGGCAAATGAAAATTTAACCGGGAAATTTGGAATGTTTTTTGTTTTTTTGGTAAATTTGTGATCGACACGTCCTGTTTGGAATTCCTCAAATGGAAAACTGGACGCTATTAACCGTTCTCGCACAGGCTTGAACAGTTTTGAATCTGTCATGCGGGGGTGTTGTGCCAACAGATTCAGCTTCGTCAGAACCTCACCAAACCATTGCAATCATAAGCCGTTTTAAGCTGGTGCCCGCGACAGGACTTGAATCCGGTCGGGCGCTTTTGGAACTTTTCGCAAATCTTCGGAGAAACCATGTAAACATTCGGGATTTTTCGCCATCCCATTTTAAGCCTCCCGAAAATTTACCCCTTTATTCCGAAACTTTTTTGTCAGGAATTGTCAGGAACTTTTTTCGATTCTTGTCATCCCTCGATCGGTCTCTATTCCATGTTGTCCTCCAGCATTCGGGTATGGTGGGCCGGAGGGAAAAATTGGGTTGGCAGGTGCCTGACCGCACGCGTCAATCCAGGTGAAGAATGCCGCGTTGCAGCGCGGTGGTCGTGGCTTGGGTGCGGTCGCTGGCTTTCAGTTTCGTGAGAATATGGCCGACGTGTTGTTTCACCGTGATTTCGGCAATCTCCAGCAGGCTGCCAATTTCCTTGTTGCTCCGGCCCTGGGCGATGAGTTTCAAGACTTCGGTTTCGCGTGCGGTGAGTCCGGTATGGGTCATGCGTTCGGCGAGACGCGCACCAATGGAGGGCGAGATGCAGCGTTCGCCGGAATGAACGGCGCGGATGGTCTGGATCAAATCCTCGCGCGCGGCGGTTTTGAGCAGGTAGGTGCGCGCCCCGGCCTGGATTGACCGGTAGATGTCTTCTTCGCCATCGTGTGTGGAAAGCATGATGATGACCGCATCGGGAAATTCCCCACAGATGGCGCTGGTCGCTTCAACCCCGCTCATGCCGGGGAGTTTCAAATCCATGAGGACGATGTCCGGGCGGTGTTTTCGATAATGTTCAATGGCCAACTGGCCGGTGGAGGCTTCGGCTGCAACGACCATGTCCGGTTCGATGTTGATCGACCCGGCAAGACCGATGCGGACGACGAAATGGTCATCCACAACCAGGATGCGTATCTTGTTTTTCATTGGGAAAATCATGTTTTGCCCGGATGTGGTTCAATGTGGCCCGGGGAACCATTTGCAGCCACATCATTGATGAGGAGCAGGATTTCCGTGCCCTGCCCGGGTTGGCTGGTCAGAGCGAAGCGCGCTCCGATTTTTTCGGCGCGTTCCCTCATGTCAAGCAAGCCAAAATGTCCTCCGGCGGCCTGGCCGACCGTGAGCAAATCAAAACCGTTGCCGTTGTCGTGGAGGCGGAGCCGGACTTGTGACGATTCATAGCTTAAGGCCACGATGATTTTTTTTGCTCCAGAATGTTTGAGGGCGTTGGCCAAGGCCTCTTGCGCGACGCGGAGCAGATTGTGTTCCGTGACGGTGGGCAGTTTGCGTGGCAGGCCGGTGGATTGAATGGCAATTTCCACGCCCGAAGCGGCGGAAAGGGGCGCGGCCATTTCAGTCAGCGCCACGGCGAGGTCGCAGTTCTCCAGCAGATGTGAGCGCAAATCCCACACCGATCGCCGGGCTTCGGAAAGACTCCGACGCGACATGTTGCGGGCGAGTCCAAGCAATCGGCGCACGGACTCAGGCGATCCGTTCAATTGGGCTTCCACGGCATCCAGCTGTATGGTGATGGCGGCGAGTTCCTGTTCAAGCGTATCGTGGAATTCGCGCGCGATGCGGTCGCGCTCCTCGAGCACGCCCGCGCGCCTGATTTTTTCCTCAATGATCAGGGTTTGCTGGCGGACGCGCCGGCCGAGAACGACCACCCACACCAGCCCGGCAAGTAGTATGAGGGTCATGATCCCGAGCGTCCAGAGCAGGCGGGACAAAGTCCACCAGGGAGGCTGGCGGATGACGGCAACATCGGCATGGGATCGCAAAAGAATCTGAACGGACTCGGGTGGTGAGTAAGGAATGGTGGAGACCAATATTTCGCGCGACTGCGCGACGCCTGGAACCCATTTTCCCGGGGATTGGGCGGTGAATACCCCAGTCAGCGCAATCTCGCTGCCAAGCTTCAGAGACTTAAAGGATTCGTCGGCTTGAGCGTTTTCGATAGTCGCTGTAAAAATGGAATTTGAAGATTGGAGTACCAAGGTTTGGCGCCCCGCACTCTCTACGATGTTTATCAGCCCGGCTTTCAAATGAACGAGCACGCCTTCAAAGTTCTCTGGAGCATTCAGCAGGGATTCCAAGTCAACCGGAATGGGTAATGGCGGTTCACCATGACCCTTGAGTTGAACCGTGGCATCCTCCAGGATCGGAACATATTGCCCGAGCGCGGAGTAGCCCGAAATCGTTACCCGGTCGCCGGGAGCGAGCTTGGCGAGTTGAGCCACCTGCACACAAAGTCCGTAGCCTTGGTTCTGGACAAAAAGGGTGCCATCGGGCTTTTGCAATGTCACCACGCCACTGAGCTTCACCAGGTTTCCATAATAGCCACCGGAATTGAACTGGGCCAGACTGGCAATGGATACATCTTCTGGTTGCATGGGGGAGGGCTGTTCGACGACGACATCAGCCAGGCTCGAAACGGCCAGCCAGGGAACGCGCAATTGACGTCTCATGTTATATCTGGAATAACATACGCCACGCAGACGGACGGTGGTGTTGATTAAATTCGTGACGGCAGATTCATCAAGGTTTTTGACATATGCCATGATCCGCTGTCCGTTCATGGCGAGGTTCAAATAACGTCTCCCGCCGAGAATGGTGACGGAACGAACGACCCCGCTCATTTCGATCCACTGGCTGTCCTCCGAGCCGGTGAATAACTGATCAATGGAGGTTTCGTGTGGAACAGGCAATTGCGCCTTGCCCAAAACATGGATGGCCGATGCCTTGACGATCGGAGCGTAGTCTCCTTCGCCACTGACGCCTTCTATTTCGATCTCCTCGCCGGCAGTGATGTTTGTATTTATGTTCGGAGCAACCAGGACGAATATGCCGGCCGTGGCATCCTGAAAAAACAAGTTGAACAGCGGAGCATCATAGTAAGTCACGACGCCGAACAGATGGACGGGCAGGTTCTTTCCAGCGGTTTCCGGGTCCAATTCGCGAACTTGTTGGGCGTTGGTCAGGCAGGTCAAAGCATTTGCCGGCTGGGCCCAAAGCGGTCTCGCCTGCGGCAGGATCAGCAGCCAGAGCGAAAGACAAAACCATCGGAAAATCCCGGTGTTTGATCGGTCGGCAAACGATTTGAAGAAGACTCTTGCCATTTTAAAGCTTCCAACTTCAATCCAGTTCAATTGGTGATGAACGCGCTCGCACCAAACCTTTTGGAATGATAAAGCATTTCAAGGTGGGATAAAAGACATACTAAAGTATTGCCTGAGGGCAAAGCCAATGCTGCCGTGACTGGGAAACGGGATGTGTGCATATTTTAGATTGTAACCCAATAACATATAAACATTTCCTATGAAATCCATAAAGCAATTGTTAATGGTCTTCGGTATCGCAGGCATGGTATCCGGTGCAACCGCCCAAATCACCAATGTTATTCTTCAAACCGACTTCGATGGTGATGCAGGCGAAGGGAATTTCAACAATAGTTACGGTTATGCCTATGCCGGCTCGTCCGCCGGTTCGGTGCCCGCAGGTTATTCCGGAGCCATAACGGCGGGAGTTGGCGTGGGTGGCACTTACGCCAATTCGATTTCGCCGGATTATACCTTGCTGCCGTCCGACCCGAATTGGACGAGCCCGTCACTCGCTTACGTTTATGCAGGTGTGGGAAACGGCACGCAATTCGGAGGCCCGATGACAGCCATTACGCCGACGGCAGTTCTGGGCTCGTTTATTTTGAGCGCCGATCTTCGCGTTTCAGGACTACTACCCAGCCTGACCACTGCCGATATCACTGTTAGCAAGGTGCAGTTCCTGAGCGCCGGGACCGTCATTTTTGACTTTAGTGGTGACGCCGGCGCAATCGGCTCCAACTTTGTTCATATTTCCGTGCCGTTGTCATCGCTGGCTTACGGCGGCGAGAATGGCGGCGACGCCACCCATCCCGTCAGCGATTTTACGAACGTTGCGGTCGTTGCCTCGATTGATAGCTTTACCATCGAATTCGCGTCACAGAGCCTCCCGGTGGGAACCATCGGCGGCAATCCTCTGATCTCGCCACCGTTTGGTTTCACCGACACCGGAGCGCTGGTCGTTGATAACATCCAGTTGATTCAGACTGGGAATACAGTTCCCACGCCATTACAGGAAAAACTCATCTGGCAGGCCAACTTTGACAACACATTTGCCAACGCGGGCAGCTACGGCTTTCATTTTCGCGATGGCACCGACAATGCCAGCGGAACTGTGGCGACAAATCTGACCGGTGGAGTTGGTGGCGGCGCCTCGCTCGAATACACCATAGATCTTTCATCCTGGAGCAGCAGTCCGCCTGTTTCCTATTCAGGTTTTGGAGTCGGCACGACGGAAAATCCGCTTCCTTTCGGACTAGTCTCAAGCAACAAGGCGTCGTATCGGGTTTATATTTCAGCCAAGGCAGGCGGGCTTGCCAATGGAGCTAACACTAATATTTCGGCGGTGATGGACTTGTTATTTAGTGTTCCGGCCGGCGCCGAATCCCCGTCGAACGCAACGCCGGCGGTAGTGCTTGATCTGGCTCCGACGTTAACCTTGACCACTAACTGGCAATCATTCGTTTTTGATGGGGCAGCCAGTCCGATAGGGGTAAACAATGGTGGTTCACAGGCCTTGTTTGACCAGTATTTGTCGCAGGTGAACGAGATGCAGATTCAGGTTGCAACCCAGGGCAGTCCTGATATTGGGGCGCAATTCGGTTACGGCACCAATACCACCATTGACATTGATAACATCAAGGTGGTGGAACTTGTCCCAGGCTTGCCGCCCGTATCTTTGACCAGCACGAGTGGCCAGATTAAAGTCTATTGGTCGGATCCGACCACCGGAGGCACTGCCCAACTCCAAAGCTCAACCAACGCAGCCGGCCCTTATCTCGACGTGCCTGGAGCGGCTTCAGGCGCGGCTTCGCCCTACACCGTTCCGCCTGGGCCAGCGCAGCAATTCTTCAGGACCATTTGGGTTCCCTAAATCAAAGCTGAACCCAGCAGCTTGAACCCTATGTTGGGCAACCCATTCGAAGTGAATCTTTATCGCAGGCGGGCCTTCACCTTGATTGAACTCCTGGTGGTGATTGCCGTCATCGCGATTCTGGCCGCATTGTTACTGCCTGCGTTATCGCGGGCCAAAGAGAAGGCAAAGCGAATAGGCTGCGTGAACAATCTCCGGCAGATCGGGATTGGCATGATTGTTTACGCCGGCAATAACAATGATTATGTCGTTTCGGCGCTGGGGGCGAGCACCAATACTCCCCCGACCACACCTCAGACGTTTAACCAAACCGCCCTTAGCCCGCCGGAAGCGGGCTTGGCCAAGGAAATCGACCTGGATGCGACGGCGACCAATTCACCTTCAGTTTGGTGTTGTCCGGACCTTTCGGATTATGGGACATCATATAACCCCACCCCTGGCGGAACGGGCGGGCCTCAATGGCAAATTGGCTACCAATATTTTGGCGGCATCTATTGGTGGTGGAACGGTTGGTATCCTGGTGGCTATCTCAAGTCGGCCAGTCCAATAAAGTTGGGCAATTCCAAACCCAATTGGGTGCTGGCGGCGGATCTGATTTGCAACCTTGTGGGAGGCGCGGGAAACCCGTGGGGGGCGAGCACTGGTGGTTCCGTTGCTCACCAGCGGCCCAACTCGCGATACCCAGACGGCGGCAACCATCTGACGGTGGACGGTTCCGTGCGCTGGATCAAATTCGAAAACACCTTGGCAATCACGAGTTTTAACCCTGGCCAATACAAGTATTACTTCTATCAAGAAGACCTTGGCTCGATCAATCCTCTCGTAATTCAGAAGTTGCAAGCGCAAGGACCCTAAGCGAACGGGTCGGGGGGCGCTTTGATTCCAAACCATTTTGACCGTGTGAAGGCTGGGCCCCCAATACGTAACTTTTGTCAGGAATTTTTATGGATGCAACACATCCCATCCTTTTCATTGGCATTTTTGGTGCCCACGACAGGACTTGAATCTGGTTAGACGCTTTCGGGACTTTTCGCAAATCTTCGGAAAAACCGCGTAAACATTCGCGATTTTTCGCTATCCAAATTTTAGCCATACGAAAAATAACCCCCTTTTCCCGAAACTTTTTTGTCAGGAATTGTCAGGAAGTTTTTTCGATTTCTGACAGCCCTCGATTGGACTCATTTCCCAATTGTCCTCCAGCATTCAGGCAACTACCTTCATTCCCTTGATCGAGATGCGACTCGAATGCTTCCCTAAGCGCGTGACAGAGATTCCCGCAGGTACGAAACACCAACGTCCGCAACCATATGACTTGTTCCCTCGGAATTTCACCCCTCACGAGCCACCATTCACCCCTCAAATTCTCCTATTTGTCCCTTTTTCCCAAAATTTTGACGCATTCATGTTAAGTAACCTTACAGTTCAGCCAGTCAGTTGGGTTGTTGACCTGATACAAAATTGGCATGAACGGAACAAAATATGAGTGTGTCTTGGATGCGGGATTTCGCAGGTGACCTGTTGATGGCCGGCAGACCGACCATGTCGGCAAGAGCGCAGAGCAATGTTGACTATGCATTCCGACTTAATACGTGCAGCGATCAAACTGTTGCCAAATGGTCAATCAAGTTCGTTGAGCCGGACATAAGGCCTTATTCCAAGCGCTGGCATCGGGCGGTTGCACTGCAACCCAAGAGTGTCCAAAAGCCAAAACCGCCATTCATATGAATCGCCGTCCCAGATTCGTCTATTCGGAGCTGCTGCGGGATACGCTGCAGGATCCGCTGGCGGCTTCCGGGACGGCGCCGCAAGACACCAACCGGGCGGGCAGCGAGATGGCCGCAAGCACGCCGCAGCGTTCCCTGCACATCCTTTGCGTTGATGACGACGAGCAGATCCTCGAAATCATGAAAGCGTGTCTCGCGACTTATGGGCATCAGGTGGCGGTCGCCTCCGGCGGTAAGCATGGCCTCGAATTGTTCCGCACCGCCCTGCTGAACGGCAATCCTTACGATGTGGTCATCACCGATTTGACCATGTCGGACCTTAACGGCTGGCAGGTCGCCTGGACGATCAAGAATGAATCCCCACACACACCCATCGTCATGCTGACCGGCGGGGGCACGATAACGCAGGAAGGCGGGGAAATGGCTTCGGCCGTGGACATCATGGTCGGTAAACCGCCGCGCATACATGAACTGAACAACTTGCTTCTGCTCATGACTGCTTGATTGCTTCGCTCACAGGGCAGGGGACCCGAGCAAAGACGTCCTTTCCCATGTTATTGGAGGCGCGGTTATCGCCACAGCGGGGAAGGGTGTGGGGATAACCGACCACAGCCCTGCCGGGGCCAAAGACTTTTGTTCAGGCACCCGGTCAGGGCGTGCCGGACACAGTCCGTGCCGTTTGCGCCATGTGTTGAAAACCACTTGCAGATTGACGTGAACCCGGAAGCACCGACCGCGCAGGAAGTTCACCGACGACCGGCGATTGCCGATAGTTCGGTTGAACTGCCGACTGCGGAAATTCCCGGGCTGAGGGAACATCCGGAAGTATTTCACCTGGCTGAAGGACATGCACCGGGAAGGTTTCACCGAAACATTTCACCGAGTGACGAAAAATAAACTGAACCTCACCGTAGGCCGAATGAGCCTGGCGACCATCCGACAGAAAGACAACCGTATCACCAGGCAACACGCACCAGCCGCGACATTCAACAGGCGCAGAATCAGACCCGGCCGGGTTCTCGACGTTTTGCCCAACCGGACCGACATTCAGACTTTTTTGCTGTCCAGGATCAGCGACAACGGGTTTTTCCAGCCCGCCCCGCTGCCCTGCTGCGGACTCTACAGATGTCCTTGCGACCGCAGCAGGATGAGGTTTTGCCCCCGACATCCAGCGACCGACCATCCAGCCGCCACCTTTCACGAAATACCAGACCGCCACCAGCAAGGCGACCGCTGACAAAGGCAGTCCCCACCAGGGAAGTCCGCGACCGCGGGCGCCAGCATCTCCCACCATCCGGCCACTCAACCCCACGCCGGCCGACGTGTCATACGTTTGCGCCAGGCCTTGCTTGTCCAGCGTGAAGAACTTCCGGCTCATCGGTTCAAGTTGGCCACCCGTCGGAGCTTGGTCGTAAATCGCCACACTGAAAACATTCGGTTGACGAAACATCCCCAGACTCATCTTGGAGTGATTCTTGACGACCCAGAAATCCTGCGCCACCCGATAAAGAGCCGGATCAATTTGTTTCGTGTGTTGCGTGACGATCAGCACATCATCCCCGAATTTGCGGTGTTGCGCCGAGTAGAACAAACAGCCTTCGCCAGTCCTTTGCCAATTGCGCGACCCGTAGAACTTCCACGCTTCATCCACCACGTACAGGGCAGGCCCGCTCCGGCTGCCAAGAGCCGTGTCAAAGCCCATCACGCGTTCGTTGCCCTCCTTATCCACCTTGATTTCCGCTTCCGCGCGGACAAGCTTGCCCCCCTCGACCCGCCACAGGAAAAACGCCCCGGCATCTTCATCCTCCAGCAGGAAAACACGCTTGTCCACGTCGCACTCCGACCCGTACTTGCTCCGCAGATATTCGCGAAGGCCAATCATGGGCTTGCCCTGGCCGTTTATCCAGGGAGCCACCCGAACGGCAAGATTCGTGATAATCGGCCGCGTTCCCTTCAAGAGCTCCTCCACGATTTGCTCCATCGTCAGCAGTCCCTTGCCGCCACCCGGCTTGCCGGTGATGAATGAAATGCTCACGCGAGCCTCACCAGTTTTCGGCCCCGAACCCGGCGACCAAAGATAATCTCGTCCATTTCCATTTCCATCCGGTCGAACACCAGGAACATCCCGACCCGGTTCCAGGCTTCAACCCAGTCCACACCGCGCCGCCGGGATTCTTCAAACCAGACGGTTGCCGTGTTCCGAAATTGCCCGGACGTTTTCAATAGTCAGTCACACCCGGAGTTTTTCGCGCCATCCGCAGAATGAACCCGAAGGAAAGGAAGCTCAGCCCCACGCCGAACCCGGCCCAGTAGTAGCCCAGGTCCGACGTTGACGACCACACGTCCCCGGCAGGATCCATCACAACGTTGGACTGCGCAGCAGCCGCCATCGCGCTTGCCAGCAAAACGCAACTAATACTTAAAAGCCTGGAATAACACATAAGCCAGAAAAAGACCGCAGGTGAATTCAACAATTTGTGGTTCCATAATCAGACTCCGAAAAAGAATTTCATGGTTCGACTCAAAGCAATCGCCGCTTGCATCACCGTGAACTTGAACGCGATGTACGCCTGGAAAAGACCGAGGGCAAAATGGACCGGAAAACAGGAGCAGAGCAGGTACATCATGTCGCCGGGAACACCGCCAAACGGATTCGCATTGTAAACCGACTGAATCGCCATCCCGCTCATCCCGGTGAAAAACACACCCAGAAACACCCCGTACGCCGTCAGCACGGCCACGCGCACCGCGACACTCGCGCCGATGGCCATCCCACGCGCCGCAATCCAGGCCCCCAACGGCGCCCAGATTTGCTTGAGCACCTGTAAGAGTCTCAGAAGTAATGCACCCATAACGTCAGCTCCTTGCCACCGTTGCCCCGACCGGCACCGTCCCGCGCGGAGCGTTCATCATCTCAACCACCTTGAACGAATCGTCAGCCACCCGAAGCATGTAAAACAAAGCCAGCAGCCACATGATCAACTGCTTCGCGTAACCGAAAATTCCGGCAATGCGCGAATCATGCATCGGATTGAAATCAAGGGTGTACCCGTAGAACGTGACCGTCATGTCTCCCACGCCCGTCACATCGTCCTGCATCGGCCCCGTGAGCCCAGCCAGCCAGCCCGTCAGGAAACTTTCCTGGGCCGCCAGGGTTGAAGACGCCGCCGCTGAATCAGACGCCGCCGCCGATTGATTGGTGTAACCGGCGTATGATGGAGACCAGGTATCGTTTGTGGTGCTGTCCAGGTTCGTTGCTTGCAGGTACGCCAGAATCGTTGCCGGGTTGGTATCCATCGAATTGGTTGAACCGGGAAAGTTTGTCGGCCAGTTCATCACCCAAACGTTACTCGACGTTCCACCCCCGATGTTGGTTGTTCCGCCGCCCGTGACAGTAATATTGTTTGTCAGCGTCACATTGACGTAGTTTGAATAGTTGGCAATCGCCCGGTTACTATTGGCGATATTGTTGAGGTACGTGTCCGCGTTGATGGCCGCATCGAGGATGAGCTTGTTTTGCGACATCATCCCATTGATGCCCGCTTGCAAAGTGTTGTTGACCGTCGGGTCGAAGACGATGGACGCACCAGAAGGAGCTACCGTGGTGTTCGAGGACCAGATTATATTCCCGTTGGTTTGCAAAGTGTCCGACCCCGTTTGCAGATTCAACGGCAGACTGTAGTTTCCGTTACTCCCCGTGATTTGACCGCCAAACGTGTTCGTGTAACCCGTGAACAGATTGTTTTCTGCCACTTGCCCGACACAGGACACGAAATCCGACGGCAGGCCGAAGAACGAGTAGGGAACCGAAGCCGAACCCCCCGCCGCCAACAGGACCGGCGCACCCGCAGGAATCCCCGAGGCCGTCTCCGGGGTGAATAGTATTGGCTGGTCCGTGTTGTTGTTGACGGTGATGGAGCCGGTGTTGTTTGTCGGCTGTTCACCGGCCCATTGATTGTTGCCGGCGAAATTAATCGGGTTGTAAATGGTGTTTGGACCATAGACCAGGTAACGCGAGTAGCCGCCGCCACCGTTGGCGCTCATGTTCACCGTTTGCGCCGGGATGTTCACCCCCGAGCCGGTGCCGCCCACCCACGTCACTGTCAGATTATAGACATCAGACGAATTGCCGTCCCCGAAGTTCCAGGGAACAATGGACGAGTTTCCGTAAATGTAGCCACCGCCAGCGCCCGACGTGTGATAGTTGCGGTTTGGACCGGCCACGCACGTCACGCTCCAGGTCATGTAACCGATATTGACCGTCGTTGACGGACTGGTGTTGTCCAGGAAGAAGTTTACCTGCCCACGAACGAGACCACCGAGTTGGAAAACCAGGCCGGCCACGGCCAGACCGACCACCAAACGTGCGGCTCGCGATGCAGTTCGCACCTTTGCCCTGAAAGCGTCCAGACGTTGCTCGCCGTGACGGTGCAGTAGTTGCGACTCGAAAGCGAAATGTTTGTCTCCGTCAAGACGGTCGTGTTGCAGCGGATAGTCAGCCGATGCGGGGAAAGCTGATTCAGAGCCACGCCGTACAGCAGCGAGACACCAGCGCACAAAACGACACAGCAATCCAGGGGAGTGACTTTCATGGGAGGAAACCATTTGCATATCGCCAGAGGTTGCTAGTTGGCGCGGAGGCCCGACCCGAAAGCCAGACCCCCGCGTCAACGGGTTGCCTTGAACTATTTCACCGTGCGCTTCGCCAGCTTCAGGATCACGTAGAAGCCCACGATGGTGATCGTGATCGGGGCAATGGTGGTGAACGCAGTCTGCGCGTTCGTCGCGATGCTCGTCGCATCGGTCGATTGAGCCGATGCCACGGCGCAAAGACCAAACGAAGCGAGCACTGTCGCAACGGGTTTGCTTTCGCCAAAGCGGACGATGCCACGGGCACCGGCCTGGACGAAACGATTGGAACGAACTGCTTCCAGGCCGTTGCGGAACGCACTGGCCGGAGTCGAAGGCTTGTAAGCCTCATTGTTCAACATGTACATACGATTTTACCTTTCATTGACACCGGCAGCGGAATTGCCACCGGATGCAGCCAGTTAATCACACGAATCCCGAATCCGTAACGTACCCAGTCGTTACCGTAACAACTTGTTACGTCGCGCCCGGCAGGACTGCTTTTTCTTCAATCGCTCCTTGATGGCCGATACCAAAACGTAACGACCGCCGAACCGATTGACCGTCGCCAAAGTCCCTTCCTGGACCAACCGAAAGACCTGTGTGCGAGACACGCCCAGCAACCGTGCCGCGTCGGGCAGCCGAACCGCATGGGGAAATACATCATTGGTGCGCATAGTGACTTTCAATAGTCCATCGCCGTAGCAGTTCACCTACAGTCCAACGACGGAAGCCTTGACGATCCAGGCAGACCATCGGCAAACGCAAATACCTGTGACCGGCGTTGTAGATTTCACGGGCGCGACTTGGCCCGACTCTTAACTTCTTGCCGATGCGCTTGAACGTCCAACCGCTTGCGTCGCGACGCGACAGCGCAAATGCCCATTTTTGTTGTTTAGTCATAGTTTCAATTTTAGTTGTTCAGAAAGGTGTTTCGTTTTCTTCTAGGTCCGGTTTGAATTCGATTTCGGGCAGGAACCGTTCTTCGACCCCGGCAAGCTGGCAGCTAACCCGGCTGACGTAGAGCAGTCGGCTGCGGTAGTCGGCCCACTCGGGGACAAGCGCTGCGTAGCGCAGGGCTTCTTCGTAATGTTCCCCAAGGACGCTGATCGTTTCCTTGAGCCGCCAGGCCCACTTTTTGCCGAATTTTTTTGGGTATTGCTCATAAGGAAGTTCCAGAATCAGGGACAGGATCTGACAGCCCCGGCGCCAGCGGAGCCCGTTTCCGTCGGCCCAGCTCCAGCGGCAAGACGCACGTCTTTCAAGCAGTGAATAGCGAACAGAGCGCATTCCTTTGTCGCTAGCCAGGCGAGAGCGGCCCGCACTCGTGACGTAAGCGCCAACGTACCTTGCCAGGGCTGCAGCGTTGGAGAGAAGGGGCAGGGTTTCACAGCGCCCGAAACCGTGCCGTGTGACCTTATCCTGCCGTAACAGAGCCCAGAATTGACGTAGATGCCGATTTGCACTGCGACAATAAACTGACTGTTGCCGTCGAAACTCTGCCCAATTGCCATCACGTTTAGCGGCTTTGGCACGTTCGCACGCTGCGAAATCGAAACCACTTCGGATGTCATAGGGGAAGGCCGCAGCAAGGTGGAAGTGAAAGCGTCCAGACATTTGTCGTTCAGGTACGGCAACAAATTCCAGGCCCTCGGGTTTGAGAGTAGAGGTGGAGATGCGATTGAAACGCCGTGACGCGTCCTTATATTCCACAACTCGGTCAGCAAATGTAAGGGTGACGAAGCCCACCCGCTCGATTCCCACCCGTCGGATAAGACCGTCGAGATTGATAAAGAGCGTCTCGGCCTTTTTGGCATAGGCCGATAGGTTGATATCGGCTTTAGGTGGTAGATGATTTTGCCCATTTCCGGACCCGTCACTTTGAATTGTTACAAAGAGACAAGGAAGGGGACGCGCCCCGGCGCTGCGCGCCGCGGCGGTCCCCAGGACCTCGTCAGCCTTCAATGACGTTGACGGACTTGGCCCGGGCCTGGAGTCCGTACTCACCGGACTCGATGGACACGTCAACGGCGACGGCCTTGGCTCCAGGTGCCCATCCGGGCGGCTTGAGGGTCTTAACATCGGTCCCTTTGGGGACAAAGATGGAGACATCAATGACGCGCTTGCCGACGAGCAGGGAGAATTGCTCGACGGCCGATCCGGATGCGAACTGTTTGAGTTCATAGCCTTGGAACGTTCCAACCAACAGGCTGCGCTGGGCTTCAGCAGCAAGGTTTCCCAGTATTGTCGTTTTCATTTGTTTGTTCTTTTTTGTGCTTTTGTTTTTGTTCCCGACTTTGGTGATCCGGCAATGCGGGCGGGTTGCCGGAATTCGCCGGCTTCAAGTGATGAGGGAAAGGGGGCCGTTCCGTGGGAGCAGGATTCCAGAACGTGGGAGCCGGCAGACAGGCCGCGAACGCACCCGGTAATTCTCCTTCAGGTGTTCTTGAATCTCGCTCCAGCGGAACGCCACTGTCCGCCCCAGCTTGTAGTAGGGCAAAATTCCCCTGGCCATCCAGTTGTCCACGGTGCGGGTGGTCTTGTTGAGTCGCTTGGCGACTTCGGCTTTGTCGATGAAACCCTCCGGCGACGCCGGCGATCTGACCCGCTGTGGTTGCTAGTGCTGTTTCAGCCATAATTTTTTCAGTTGTGTTTTCGGTGGAACCGCTGGCCAGTGGCGCTGCCACCGGCACGGACCCCTATGCTGAAAACTGGAAGGTCAACGGAAGAGGTATGGAAAAGCGAAAAGCGCCCGTTTTCACAGGCGCTTTTTCAGTTTTGACCAGGTCAATCTGAGGTCAAAATGGGTCAAACTTCGTCATCAGGATCGTCGTTAACAATGGCGCTTCGGCGATCAATACGGCGGGCGCGCGAATCCGACAACGAATCCGCTATTTGCTCGAAGTGACCGGATATTTGCCGCAGCGCAGTTGCCTTGCGCCCCAGCTTTTTCTCAATCGCCTTGAGCCGCAGCGTGATCAGCGCCGGCGAACAGTTGCAGTCGCGTGCCACGGCATCGCGGGATTTACCGTCGAGACAATACAGCATGAACACCCGGGTCACCGGGGCCTTATGAAATTTCGATTCCAGTTCCAGCGCCCGAAGCAGCGCGAACAACCGCCGCGCCTCGTCATCCGTCACCGGCTCCACTGGTGTCGGCTGCCCCAGCGCCAGCAATTTCTCCTGCCACCGCTGCATTCCCGCCAACATTTCCCTGACATCACCCGCCCCGGCGAACAATCGACACGATTGATTCAAAATCCGGCATTGGCCAGTCGGCATCCGGTTAACGCACTTCTCAGCCCGAATCTCGCATTCCGGTCGTTGATCCTTCTCCGCGCTGGGGAGAAGGTGGCCCGGGGCCGGTTGAGGTCTGTCTTCAGTTTGTCGCCTCCCCGGGTGAGACCGTCGTGGTGGTGCTGCATGGGGTGAAGTTTTGTGCCCGCCCCCAGCATGTTCCGCGCACTGGGGTCCTGGGTCTGTAAAACCGCAAGCCAGCTCGCCTCCAACTGCCGCCACCAGAAACAAAACCCCCACAAATTTCGATCCGACCGACCTTAAGGCAGGCGCCGGCGGCGGGCAGTTCGCTGTAGGCAGGGCGGCCACATCATCAGCAAGCAATTGTTCGATCGCCGCCTGCTGCTCCGCCGTCGCTTGGACAATTCGCAGGCGCTCACCATTGATGGTGATTTCGTTCGTCGTCCCAAATGGCTCCCGCACCGGACCATCCTGTCCGGCGCTTGTGTGCGCTTCGCCGTCGTCCATCTCCATGACCCGTCACAACCCTGCCCAGCAAATATGTTTCTTGGCGCGGGGATGCTTTCGCGGGCCGACGGCAACCTTCCATCGGCGGGCAATACTCCTGATTTAAACTTAGCGCGCGAAAGCCAGACAAAACTCTTCCCGCGCGCACGCCAAACATTCCTGCAAATCCGGGGCACCCCCCGGAACGAACCGTAAATCAAATATCCTTCACGAGATCCCTCACACGAACATCCAGTGCCTTGGCGATCCGCCGAAGCGAGGCCAGCGAAATGTGTTCCTCACCACGCTCCACCCGCCCCAAATAATTCGGATGCAGATCAGCTTTTTCCGCCAGGACTTCCTGTGTAAACCCTGAACGCTTCCGTTTACGACGGATGGTTGCACCCAAAACGACTCGATAATCGGGGACTGATGCCACAGGCAGACAAGACACCAGACTTGGCAGTTTCGCTCCACACCGCTAAACGGATGATTTAACATTTCATCACTCACTGTCTTGTCCCGCCTTGC
The DNA here is from genome assembly GCA_963797825.1 of uncultured Verrucomicrobiae bacterium. Classification (GTDB taxonomy): domain Bacteria; phylum Verrucomicrobiota; class Verrucomicrobiia; order Limisphaerales; family UBA11358; genus UBA11358. The sequence goes on along the minus strand of CAWCRR010000048.1, from coordinate 30,276 downwards.
CCAAGCGACGGCAAATCATGCGCCAGCCTCTTATCCAGCCCAACCGCCAGCAATTCGGGACGTTGGCAGACTTTTGAGGGTTTGATGCAGGAATTGGTGCATTAAATCACCTGTTTGAATATTCGGCATATTTACACCTCATTTAATTTGTCACGGCTTTGTTTCCCCAGCAAACTTGGAATGAGATACGAATCATTTAATCTGTGCATCAATAGTTGGCATCATCGTGCAGGCATTGTGAATAAGTATTTATGTAAAAAGCTTGCAAGGACGGGTGATCGTGATAAAAAAACGTGTATTAAATTGCTTCGTATAGCTGACGTGCTGGCTTAATGGGGCGGATGGGTAGTTCGGATTTGATTTGGGAATATGGAAGCGCGCGGGTTAGTTTGGGTTGTTCGAATTTCGGCAGAGCAAGTTTCATCCACTGCACGGACAGGGATCGTGCATATCTTTCCACTTCACCTTTTCGATTCTATGAAAACGGCTTTTGCAATTCTGGTGGCGTTGTGTGTTTCAACGTATTCGACCAACGCCCAAACCGCATCTTCGTCATCGCCAACCGCCGGGACCACTGGTCAGGGCACACCGTATGCGGTGGTGTCAAAGGGAGCCAATGAGCAAGTGTGGCAGAAAACCACTTACGAAACCCTGCCTTCCGGCCAGACAGTTCCGCACATCCATCAATACACTGAACTGGCGACTGGATTAAATTTCTGGAATTCAACCATCGGTCAGTGGATGGAATCAAAGGAAGAGATTGACGTTTTGCCCAACGGCACGGCCGCCGCGACCAACGGCCAGCATCAGGTTTATTTTCCAGGGGACATCTATGAAGGCGTGATCGAACTGCTGACACCGGATGGAAAGCAATTACAGAGCCAGCCAACCGGTCTCAGCTACGACGACGGAACCAATACAGTGCTGATAGCAGAGTTGACAAACTCGGTCGGGTATTTGGTCGGCTCTAACCAGGTCCTCTATCCCAATGCGTTTACGGATTTCAAGGCAGATTTGCTTTATACGTACACGAAGGCTGGATTTGAACAGGACATCATTTTGCGGGAGTCTCCACTGGCGCCGGAATCCTACGGCCTGAATCCCTCGACAGCCCGGTTGCAGGTGTTGACGGAATTTTTCAATCCACCGCAACCGGCAGTGACAACAACGATGTTGCCGGCACAAACGGGAATCGCTTTAGCTGACCAGAATCTGGACTTTGGGGTGATGAAAATGACGCCGGGCCGGGCTTTCCTCTTGGGATCAGACGCCAATGAACCCGGCGTATTGGTGAGCAAGTCTTGGGTCGTGTTGGAAGGCCGGCAGTTTCTGGTGGAAGAAGTGCCCGTGGAAGCGTTGGCGGATGAACTGGCGCAATTGCCGGCACCTCAGACAGCCTCCATAAAACCCAACGTAAATTCCCTACTGCATGTGGTTTCGGCCAAACGATTGTTGCCGGCACCAAGACTGACGAAAGGAAGTCCGACTGGACAGTTCAAGCAAGAGGCCCAAGCGGCCACCCCAACACGGGGTTTGGTGCTGGACTATGTCACCCTCAACAGCAGCCAGACCAACTACACGTTTCGCGGAGACAGTACCTACTACGTTAGTGGTCAATTGGACCTGTGGGGAACCAATACTTTTGAAGGTGGGGCGGTGATCAAGTATACGAATAATGTCATAATGTATTTTGTGGCCGTTAACTCGCTTGCGACAGCCTATCGTCCGACGATCCTTACAGCGAAGGATGACAATAGTGTGGGCGACTTCATCAACGGCTCGACAGGTAATCCAACCAATTATTACGCTACTGATGCGTTGTATCTTACCAGCACTAATAATTCACTACAGAATATGCGCATTGCCTTCGCTCAAGTGGCAATCGGTGCTTATAACACCTTGAACTTGAACAATGTGCAGATGATCAACTGCCAAAACGGCGTGATGCTCTACGGAAGTTATGAACCGCTGAATTTAAACATGAGAAACGTGCTGATGGCCTATGTGCGGACCAATGTTAATTTGGTACAGCTCTATGATGCCAACGCGGCCATCTCCGCGGAAAACGTGACCTTTGCCAACACGCCCGCCCCAGGCGACTATAACTATTCGCTGGTTGGACAGGGGTCATTCACATCCTGGGCTGCTTCCTTTACCAACTGCATCCTGGCGAATATGACCTTCGGTAGTTTGTCCAGCCGCTTAAGTGGCAGTTACAATGGGTTTTCGCCTGCTTATCCTGTATTCGGGTCATCAAGTTTTACCGCAGCCAATTCTCCCTTCCAAAGCGCCGGTGGTGGCAATTGTTATCTGACCAATGGCTGTCCCTTTCTGAATGTCGGCACAACGAATATTGATTCAAACTTGTTGGCCGAACTCGCCACCAGGACCACCTATCCGCCCATTGTCTATTCCAATACGACGATTTCCGTGAATACCGCCTTTAGTCCCCAAGCCCAGCGGGACACGAGTAGCTCACCAAACTTGGGGTATCACTACGATCCGATTGATTATGCCTTTGGGGGTGTTTACGTGACCAATGCCACCGTGACCATTAATCCCGGCACTGCCATCGCTACGTTTGGGTTCACGAACGTTGCTTACGGCCTGGGCATCGGCAGTGGAGCGCAGCTTAACTGTCAGGGCTGGGCCAACAGTCTGAATCAGATTGTCCAATACAACACCGTCCAAGAACAGGCGATGACCAATTGGAGCCGGGTATCATTTGGTTCGGTTGTGTCCGAGTTTCTTGGAATTTCACCGGCGGCGACGATCAACTGCAGCTTTACCGACTGGTCCATGCCGGCGCAAGACGCGCCGCACCTCAACGGCACGAATGGGATGTGCAATCCCATCAGCCTTCAGGAGTGCCAGTTCTACGGCGGCACGCTGGTATCCACCTATCCCACGATCAACCTGACGAACTGCCTTTTCCAACGAGTCAATGCCAGCCTCTGGTCGGCGGATACCAATGTCCCTTCCGTGCGGAACAATTTGTTTTGGCGGGGCACCTTTAATTTTGCGCCCAATGTAACCAATGCTTTGGTCAAGGACAACCTGTTCGACCAGACCAGCATCTCAAACAACACCGGAACCACTGCCACCTACAATGGCGGCTTTAATGCATTTGTGACCAACTACAACCGATTACAGCCCACTTTTATCAATGATGTGATTTTGACCAATTCGCTTGCATACCTGAGCAGTTGGCTGGGCAATTACTACCAGCCCACCAACAGTCCGCTCATTAATGCCGGGAGCACGAACGCAAACTTGGTCGGCATGTATCATTACACTGTCACCACGAATCAGGTTATTGAAAGCAACAACATCGTGAGTATTGGTTACCACTACGTGGCAGTGGGCACCAATGGGATCCCGCTAAGCACGCCCGGAGATGGGATTCCAGATTATCTGGCGGATGCCAACGGCAATGGGCTGGTTGATCCTGGAGAAATCAGTTGGACGAATTACACTTCGCTCTATGGATTGACATTCGCCAACGGCTTGTTGGTGTTCACACCGTTGAAATAGATTTTCAAAACCTATTAACATTTTATGAAAGATATTGGGTTGTTTTTCTCTTATTGGAAAACGATATTTATTGTTTTCATTGTTGTAGTTTTTCGGGGGTACGCTCCAGCCCAGTGCGCGAGCGTTCAGGCGGAGTATAAGACAGCGTCCGCCGGTACAAACAAATGTGGCTTTTTAGAGCTCTGCAATCCGAGCACGCCGCCAAAATATTATCTCGAATGCGAAACGGTTAGCACCGGTTCGGCTTTTTGGGATACATTCCAAGCTGGCGACAATTGTGCCGACTCTGATTTCCAAACTGGTTCTATTGAGACGACAGTAACGGCTACCTATAACAGCCTTGACTGCTCAGGGCAGGTCAGTTACTCCGGCATAGCCCAAATGCAAGTCTCGGAAATATTCTGCGGCGGTGAAGATCCTTATTCCACAAATGAGAGTGCAACAATGAATCCTAACACTGGAATATGGTCGGACGGTGGAACAGCATTTAACGACGCTGGCAATCTTATGAGTATTGTGTCAGGAACTATCTCGAGGACGTATTCAAGCCAATGCACCCCCACAATGCAAACATTAGCCCAGACCGGTTCGGGTTCATTATTTGATGGTTATTATACCGGGCTAGTCGCAATAACCGGCACCACGAATTTGTCAGATGAGTTCACGGACGCGATGTTGCGGAGCAAAGTGATTTCCTTTATACCGCAGTCATACCCCGCTATTTGGACGACGAATTATGGCGCTTCTTTCGGGTCTGCGTTTTACAGTTTGGACGGCAATCACTACAGCGCCGGGGCCGGAAGGATGGAGTATCGTTTTCACATAACCGACTGTCAACTGAACACAAGTTATTGGGTCACTTGGGATCAGGTGACAATCTATCCCAACAACAATCCGGCGCCGTCCGTACAACACATGCAGGAAGAAGTGGAGGGAAACGGTGATCCGATCAATGGCGTGTATACATCGGTTCACACTGTGGACGTGCCGGGGACGCCCAGCACGAATACTGTGGATAATATACAGGTGACCTATTCCGCATGGAATACACCTGGTTTTTAAAACTGAAGCCAAACATACCAATACATTTATGAAAAAGGCTTTGATTTTCGTATTCGTGATAATGGGGATGATTATCACCCATGCTCAAACCTGTTCCACTTGCGGCAAGCTGAATGCCGGTGGTTCTTTAGGCCATGATGTTGGCCCAAGCTTTAGTGTATCTCTAGGTGTCGCACAATATACCCAATCAGCCGGCCATTTGGTTTTCAGCAGCAGCCTGCCCGACCCCATGCTGTTTACGCCAGTGGCCCTGCAATTCACGGCGCCGACACGGACGGATGTGACCGTTATCACCACCAATATGTTTTTCACCAACACGGTTGTCACGACCAACATATCCACCAATGTGATCGTCGTTACCAACATCACCTATTTAACAAATTCCTATTACGACGATACTGGCACAAATTGGATCCCAATAATAATAGGAACAAATACTTTTTTTGACCAGGAGATTGTTGTTACCACCAATACGACAACCACGCCGACGATCACCACCAATGCAGTCGTCCGTCAGGTAAATGCTCCGCAGATACTGGCTGATATACCCGTTCCGCCAACAAGCAACGGCTACAGCATAAACTTTTACCTTGCATCACAGGTTGGCGGCGTCAATCCGGATGGAACCTATGCGGTGTCGGGCACACCGTTTGTGACCTGGGTCATCACCAACCCCGCCCCGGCGACGTTCAATCAGCTCCAAATATCTCAATATGGCAATGGTTACGGTTTGATGAAGCAATGGACCTACACCTATGCCGCCAATACCGGAACTTGGTCGGTGACAGATTTGGTTGGTGCCCAGGAAAACATGGTCGTAACCAATCTCAATTCATCTGCTTATCAGGTCGTTAATACACTGCAATATTCATCCGGCCCTGTGGTGCAACAAGCCATCACCACTTACGCCAATTTCAGTTGGGGTGTAGCCCCGATTCAAATCGCCGTCGGGGCAAATGGCGCGCCACAAATAACAACCTACTCTTACTACAATTCTGGCCAACCACAGATCGTCACGCACCCGAACGGTTCGTGGACTTATTATGCGAGCTATGATTCCAATGGAAATCCCCTGATAATTTACTCCTCATTCCAAGATATCTCGTCGTCTGATTATTTAAATGGTCGTGAAGTTTCCAACACTTATGTTCCCTCATCAGCCGGAATTTCCAATTCCGTTGATAATGGCACGGTCAATCCAAACGTCCCGCGCAAGGTAGTTCGATACATCAATGGCAACGAAGTATCCTTAAGTTACACGGTATTCCCTTCCGTGGGCGAACGGTTGGACATTCAATGTACCAATTCCAGTGCCGCATGGAATACTCCTGGCAATCTGGTTACGACGAACTATTTTTATACCAGCGGGCCCAATCAATTCGCCTTGCAATCAGTGATCCGTCCGGACGGCACCATGACCACCTACAATTACATCACCAACGGAATTTACCAGACCAACATTATCGTCACGGGTCAGTCTGATCCCACCTATACTTATATCGTGGACGGCACATCAAACGTCACCGTGTTGAACAGGTCTGGTTATAAAGTTTCTGTTGCCGCTTATGATGTTCTTTCAGGCATTCTGTTGTCACAGGACTCCTACGGCAACTTCGACAACTATGGGCGACCGCTACAGGTGACCCACTTGGACGGCACGACTGAATACACCCAGTATGCCTGCTGCGGGCTAGAAAACACCACAGATCGGGATGGGCTCACCAAAGTATATTTGTATGACGCCGCCGAACGACAGATCGGTTATGATGCGTTTTACCAAGGGACCAACCAAAGTCCCGTTTCTTATCAGAATGTGCTCGATGCGGCAGGGCGCACACTTCAATCCATTCGCATCGGTACGGACAATTCGAGTATTACCATGAGCCAATCCGCCTATGATTTGGCTGGCGAACTCATCGCTCAGACCAATGCACTGAACGGGGTCGCGACGCACACCTGGACCAATGCCGTAACGGGCGGGTTTGTCCGCACAACGGTCAATCCCGATCGTGGCACGGTTACCAATTCATATTATGCGGACGGTTCCCTCAAACAGGTGAGCGGCACGGGCGTGCACGGGGTGCGCTATGTCTATGGTGCGGGCAGCGGCTACACCTATACCATTGAAATCAAGCTCAATGCCAGTGGCGGCGACACTACCGAAATAACCACCAACTTTATGGATATGTTGGGTCGGACCTACAAGATCGCTTACAGCAGCGGCTCCGGCACACCCGCTTCGGTTTTCTATTACAACTCTGCAGGCCAGCTTGCCAGCCAGATTGACCCGGATGGCGTGACCACACTTTACCAATACAACGCCAAAGGAGAACTGGTTTACACGGCAGTGGCAATGACTTCGGGGGCAACAAGTATCAATTTGGGCGGCAATGACCACATCACCTATGCCGTCAATGACGTGACCACTGACCACAGCGCGAACGTCCGCCGTACCCGCACTTACACATGGGGCACATTCAGTTCAAACACATCCAATCTGGTTTCCACCCTCGAAACTTCCACGGCCGGTCTTAACACTTGGCAAAGCGTTTATCGCGATGCCACCACGGCGGTTACCACTTCCAGTCAAACCGCTCCCGGCAGTACGCGCGTCGTGACCACCACCGCTCCGGATAATTCCTACACCATCAGCACCTATTCCTATGGCCGGCTTGCTTCAGTCACGCGGTACGATTCCACCGGTGCGTCGATTGGCAGTACATCTTACGTCTACGACCCTCACGGACGGAAGAGCACCATAACCGACGCCCGTACTGGCGCCACCACTTACCGTTACAACAATGCTGATCTCGTAACATCCGTCATCACCCCGGCCCCGGGCACCGGGCAATCCGCCCAAACCACTGTCACTACTTATGATACCCTGTTGCGGCCAACGAGCGTTCTGTATCCCGATCAAACCAGCGTCAACAGCGTTTATCTGCTCACGGGCGAGTTGGGCTTGCAATCTGGCTCGCGAACCTATCCGGTGGCTTACAGTTATGATTACTCCGGGCGGATGCAAACGATGACCAATTGGAGCAATTTCAATAGTGGCAGCGGGGCGCGCGTGACGACCTGGAATTACGACAGCTATCGCGGTTTTCTCGCCAGTAAAACCTACGACGGCGGTGCCGCCGGGCCAAGCTACACCTACACCGCCGCTGGACGTCTGCAGACGCGCCTTTGGGCACGTGGCGTCACCACCACCAACGCCTACGACAATACGGGCAGCCTGACCAATGTCAGCTATTCGGATTCAACGCCGGGTATAGCGAACACCTATGATCGGCTGGGACGGTTAAGCACTGTCGTTCGCAATGGCATGACCGACACGCTGACCCGCAATCTGGCCAACCAATTGTTAAGCGAATCCTTTTCCGGTGGCGTGTTGAACGGCCTAACAGTAACCAACAACTACGATGCCGACCTCCGGCGTGCCACGCTTTCCGCCCTGTCTGCCGGCTCCCAACTCCTGTCTGCCACTTATGGCTACGACGATGCTTCACGGCTTTCCAGCGAAACGGATGGCAATAACAATTCTGCCGCATATTCCTACCTTGCCAATTCGCCGCTGCTGGGGCAGATTACATTCAAGCAAAGCGGCACGACGCGTATGACCACGAGCAAGACATACGATTACTTGAATCGGTTGACGCAAATTTCTTCTGCGGCGTCCAACACGGTGACCTTTAATTACAATTACAACTCCGCCAACCAGCGCGTGCGCAACGCGTTGGCCGATGGCTCCTACTGGGTTTATCAATATGATTCGCTTGGTCAGGTGATCAGTGCCAATAAATACTGGAGTGACATGACTCCGGTGGCGGGACAACAGTTTGATTATACTTTTGACACCATTGGCAACCGTACCCAAACCCAAACCGGAGGTGATCAAAATGGCATGAACTTGCGCATTGCCAATTTTCACGCCAACGATCTTAATCAACTGACCAACCGCGATGTTCCGGCTTACGTGGATATCAAAGGCGTGAGCATTGCAACCAACACGGTGACAGTGAACGGGCAGACGGCGTATCGGAAGGTGGAATATTTCCGCGACGAATTGCCAGCCAACAACAGTTCATCGGCGCTCTGGACAAACATCCTCACCGCTGCCACCGGCCAGAATTCGGTCACCGGCAATATATATGTGGCCGAGGAGCCAGAGTTGTTTAGATATGATCCGGATGGGAACCTGACCAATGACGGGCGCTGGGCTTATACCTGGGACGGCGAGAATCGTCTGGCGACCATGACAGTCAATACAAACGTGGGACCGCAATACCAACTCACCTTTGCGTATGACTCCCAAGGCCGGAGAATTCAGAAGATTGTTTCAACGAACAGCGTGGCTATCTACACGAACAAGTTCCTCTACGACGGTTGGAATCTCGTTTCCACCCTTTCTCCTTCAGGTTCGCTAATTGCTTCCTACATGTGGGGCAATGATCTGAGCGGTTCACAGCAAGGTGCTGGAGGCGTGGGTGGATTGGTGGAAGTCACGTACTACGGTGCCTCTACAACTAATTGTTTCCTTGCTTACGACGGCAACGGGAATGTGGCGGCTTTGGTCAATGCCGCTGATGGAACCACGCTGGCCAACTACGAATACGGCCCCTTCGGTGAAGTCATCAGAGCAACTGGCCCAATGGCCAAAATCAATCCATTTCGATTCTCGACCAAGTATGATGATGACGAATCTGATCTGCTTTATTATGGGTACAGGTATTACAAACCGACTACAGGAACTTGGCCAAATAGAGACCCGATTGAAGAAAGGGGTGGTTTAAACCTCTATGGAATGATTGCGAATGACCCGATAGATCGGGTGGATCTTTTTGGTTTAACATATGGGACAATTTCTGTAGTGACGTTCAATTCGTTTAATGGTTCCTACACCAGTGGTCTCCATGTTCGATTCAGGTGGACACCCCCTTCAGACCACACATGTTGTAAATGTAGCAAGGCTGTCTGGGTTCAGGATAAGAGTATCATCTTAAACAAAGGTATCTGGGGAATTTATACCACGCCTTGGCAAAAAGATTGGGATGAAACGGACTATATGTCTCCCCAGCAACAGTCTGATCCTTGGACATGTGGTGGTTTGCTCAAGAACATGGATATGTGGGATGACCCCGAAGTTAGCGGCATCGCAGGTTTTAATCTCCTTCAGTATGTTTTTCGAGCCGATAGCAGGGTGAAGTGCCTGGAAGGCGAAGACAAAGGCAAAATATATGGCGGCGTTTTCTGGGGTTTCGACATCTCAACATTTGGCGCATCCAAATGGCTATCCACAGTAGGGCCGATGGTTTGGTGACGGATTGCACCTGAATTAGCCAATCTCAAGAGTTGATTGAATGACACCGACTTTGCCAGCACAAAACAGGAATTGGTTTGCCGTTCTTTGCAATATCGGTGCCCCGCTCTTTACCTTGATTGGCGCGGTGGGGTATTTCTCGTTGCTTCAATACCCGTATCGAATTGATTATATTCAACAAGCCGATTTTGACAAAATCTTGGTCTTGACCTTGGCATCCTTAACCGGAGGCTTCGTGTGTGGGCTAGTGTCTTTGGGGCTTTATCGAAGGAAGTCAAGTTCCCCTGCTAGAATGGTTTCTATTGGATGCATACTCCTAGCGGCGGCGGGGCTTGTAATGTCGTTTTCAACACCTCGTTTGGCAGTCAAATCTGTCCTGACTGCAAAAAACATTTGCATCAACAATGCTCGCCAGATTGAAGCGGCCAAAGCGGATTGGGCACAAAAACATGGTGCCACTAATGGCGCGACAGTTGCCTGGAATGACATAGCTCCCTATTTCACAAACGGATTTCCCAAATGTCCAGAAGGCGGAACTTACACGCTTGGGAAAGTGGGTGAACCGGTTCTGTGTTCGATTCCAAATCATCGGCTCCCATCACAGTAATGAGCGTGGTCCTGCTCAACTTTCAGGTATGGACGCTGTTCTCCTTGCGAGAGCAAGGGGCGGACGTAACAAGCCCATTCCAGACGGCACGCCTGACCTCTAACGGAGTTAGTTCATTTTGCGTCCGAGAATTATCCGAACTCTGGACGAACTCTGGACGAAATCCGTTCGAGATTTGGCCGGTTTTTATCCGGGATCGGTCAGCCTGCCGAACTCGTCGCGGTAGCCCATTGCTTCATCCAGCGCCTCTTGGGCGCCACGCGGCGGGATGCCAGCGGCACGCCGGTTTTGTTCTTGCCGCAACCGGTCACGTTCACTGTGTGCCGTCCAGTTGGCGGCCTGCTGTTTTTGCCGCTGCTCGATCATCGGCCGTCGCAACTTCGCTTGAAAGTCGCGCACGCGCTTGTCTGGTTTATTGACCACGGTGAGTTTGCCGCTGGCGATGTCATCGAACAGCCGACGCCAGGACGGTGTGCCGCGATACTCGCAGCCGCAATCGGCGGCGATGCCCATTAAAACCTGCCAGTCAATATCGTCCAGTTTCAGTGATTGCCGCTTCATAACCATGCCTAAAAGGTAAGCGTCACGCGGAGCACCTATTGACAAGGAACGAGAGGGGCTATCGTAACTATCGTAAGTGTCGTAGTGTTTTGGTACGACGTTTATGATGCGGATTGTCGTTGCAGTTGCTGCGGCGTTTTGCCCCAAGCTGCCGGTGTGACTTCGGGGATTTGCCGGTTGGTCATGTGGGGCAGGCGGGTGAGGACATCCCGAAGATAGGCGTAAGGATCGAGTCCGCGTCGGCGGCAGCTTTCGATGACGGTGTAGATGATGGCGCTGCGTTGGCCAGCCTCGGCATCGCCGACGAACAGCCAGTTTTTCTTGCCGATGGCGGTGGGGCGAATGGCATTTTCCACCAGGTTGTTGTCGATCTCCACCCGGCCATCGGCCAGATAAACTTCCAGCGTGTGCCACTGGCCCAAGGCATAATCAATGGCTGTGCCCAGCAGACTCTGCGGCAGGTGTCGTCCGCTGGCTTTGAGTTTCACCAGCGCGCGCTCCAACCGTTCGACGATGGGTCGGCTTTGGTGGGCGCGCACGGCGGCCCGCAAACTGCGGTCCGGCCCGGTGTTCCCGCAAACCGGCTTCAATCTGGTAGAGATGTTGGATTTGCCGCACGAGCCAGCCGGCAGTCGTGGGCGAGGACTCGATGGCTTCGTAAAACTTCCGCCGCACATGCGCCCAGCAACCGGCCAGTTCAATGGCTCCGCCGCGGCCGTTGGCAAAGGCGCGATAGGCGGCGTAGCCGTCGCATTGCAATGGTGCCGGTAAAGTTGGCGGGAACGACATTGTCCAGGCACGCGGTGGCGCGACTGGTTTCCCAGCGGAAAAACACATCGCCACCCGGGACGGCTGCCCGTCCAGAGATAACCTTGCCTGGTCCGGCCATGACCCGGCTCCAAATAATTGACCGGCGTTTCATCCACCTGCACATAGCCGCCGGCCATCACCCCGGTGCGGATCTGTTCGTAAATCGGTTTCAACCAGTCGGCGGCCAGCTGCCACCCACCGCGCCAACGTCTGCCGGGGCAAATGCACTTGGTGCCGTGCGCATGAAAATCTGTTCCTGCCGATACAGCGGCAGATGGTCGCAGTATTTGCCGACCAGGATGTGCGCCAGCAATCCCGGCGCGGGCAGGCTGCGGTCCAGCAACCGCTCCGGCAAGGGCGCGATCACCGGCGCCGGTCCACTGTCGTGCGGTGCACATATTTCTTGCGGATGATCCGGCGGCGGAAAAAACGCGCCGGCTCGTAATCCAGTTGCTCGCTGACTTCCTGCCCGATGCAACGCCACTGTTGCGGGTGCTGCTTTCACCGGTTCGGGTTCAATCACCTCTTCGACCACCGGCAAGTTATCCGGCAAACGCGGCGCGCGGTCTTTTCGCGAGCGGCTGACGGAGACTTTGGGTTCTTCGACCACGGTGACGGACCGTGGTGTCCGCAGTCACGGGACTGGGCAGTTGCAAGAGCAGTTCCAGTTGCGCGCGATCCAGCCGTTCACTGCTCGAACCAAACACCCGGCGCACCAGCGCATCAATCTTCTGCCGCAACAGCGTGTTCTCCTGGCGAGACAGTTCCAAGCCGCTTTCAGGGTGACGACGAGTTCGCGCAAGGCGGAAAGTTCGGCGGGAAGCGGCGCGGTGTTCATCGTCGCGATTTCTGACGCGCCCAGCGAATAAAAGGTTCAAACTTTTTGAAACTTTTTTTCAGCGGAGTTTTCAGTCCTCGCGCTCATACCACGGACGCAGTTTGGCCCCGCGCAAATCCACGCCGTCGGTCAACATCGCCAGCGCCTGCGGGGTCAGCTTCAGCTTGGTCGTTCCCGGTTCCACATTCTTCGGCCAGGAAAAAGTCCCTTGCTCCAGCCGCTTGGTCAGCACCCACAACCCCGTGCCGTCCCAGCACATGATTTTGATCCGCGTGTGCCGCCGGTTGCTGAACACAAACAGCGCCCCCTCGCGCGGGTCCTCACCCAATCGCTCCGTCACCAGCGCGTGCAGACCGTTGAACCCTTTGCGCATGTCGCAGGCCTCCACCGCCACGAACACCTTCAGGCTGCCCGAAAAACTTAACATGACTTGGGCCAGCGCCCGCACCAACACCGCCGCCAAGGCCGCCTGTTTTTCATCAGCCACTTCCACCCGCACCCCGCCGGGCAACTGCAACACCAGCACCGCTGACGGGAACCCGCGGGCTTTGCGCCCCTTCCACCACCGCCTCCAGCAAGCGCACCGCTCGGGTACGCCTCCGCAGCTTAGTCCGGTGGTAGCGCTGCAACCAGCCGGCCAAGGTCGAATACTTCAGGCCGGTCCGCCGGGCGAACTGGACGGCGGACACCCCGCTGCGTTCAAACTCGGCCAGGATGGTTTGCCGCTGTTCCTTGGACACACGCACCCGGCCTTTGCTGTCCACGGTGACTGGCACATTTTGAATCGGGGGCAAGGGCACGGGAGAACATGAATCGAGACTGTTCGTAGATGTCATAGCTCTCATACATATGATAGCTATGAGAACTTTATCCAGAGGTGCTACGCGTGACGCTTACCTTTGTTTGGCTTCCCTAACTCACCACAAGAAGCCACCCGCGTCGACTACGACCCAACAGCATTACACCCAGCTTCACCGAGCCGACACTTGCGCTGCTTCGACTGATCGCAGGTGGCGCTGCCACCGGCTTCGCACCGCCAAGCATCCGCACGGTTTTTCGCCCGCGCACGATGACTGACTCGCAAACTTCACAACCGCTCCACTCTATTCCACTTCAATTTCGCAGGCTACATTTCCGTTACATTGCGTTCCGGCGGTCGCAAACTGGCGAGACAGTCAGAACTGCTCGTGCGCGCCCGGATCGGAAAGATTCCACTAAGCGCAAGGCTTCTCCTGGCGAATGCATGGCAATAAATCGTGAGCACGGGTTTCGGCTGCTCCGACTTCACGCTCGGCAGACAAGTGCGGCTCACACCTCGCGTCTGAGTCTCCGCAGGCCGAACCCCGACCTCACTCCGCAGATCATCTGGTCTGACGCCCGAGCGTCACACTCCGCACCCGATCCGCCTGCTGCCCCCTGTTTCCTTGGCCGCAGCCCTTGCGCTCCATGTGACCGTGCGACGGCACTCGCTCAGGAGTCAGAGCAAACCGCGCTCGCGCTGGCGCGACTAGCCGAACGAACGGCGCGTCAGTCTGCGACCAATCCGCTCCGGCTACGATGCTCGTTCCTGCACGTCTGCGCCTGCACGATTGTTCGCAGACTGTCGCTGCTGGTCAGAAGCCCGTGCTGTGCTGACGCATCTGCTCGCACCGGCGCATAGCCAGGTGGTGCTGCCACTTTTCAGGTCCGTCTTTTTCTGCGTCTGCGTTTCTCTCCATCGCCCTCACAAGGCCGCTCCACCGGGGGTGCCTCGTGGTGCCCTCTGAAGACTACTCCCACGGGCAAGCCCCGCTCCACGGCCAGAATTTGTGAAGGGCGACGGACAGAAGACGCACAGCAGAGCAGAAAAAAAAGACCATGAAAACAAATACAAAAAAACAAATCGGGCTCGGGAGCAGATCCGCACAGTTGAGCAGCAGCAGCACACCGGCGCAGCCGAAGAAAGACAATCGTTTGCCGATTGATGCCGAGGCACGGAAGAAAAACCGCATCTTGCCCACCGCCAAAGTTTTGGAACTTTTGAAAACCAGCAATCCCGGTCTGTTCAATCTCGCCGAGGTTGTCGGCAAGTGGGTTTGGATTGCATTCCGCGAGACGCCCGCACCCGAACTCCGCCAGATTTTGGCACAGCTTGGTTTCCATTGGAACCGCGAGCGGCAGGCATGGCAGCACCCGTGCGGAGCGTTTCGCTTGCGCGGTGTCCAAGACCCCCACGAAAAGTATTCGAGCTACTACCCCGCCGACCAAGCCGCCGCCTGACACCAGCAGGGCGGGCAACACCCGCCCCAATCTTTTACCAGATATGAACACGCAAGCACTCCCAAACGAATCACAGCCGCACTGTTTTCGCATCGTGCGGTTTTACGACCCGAGGCTTAACCGCCATTCCCGCACCATCAAGAGCGGACTGACGGAACCCGAAGCGCAAGCCCATTGCGCCCGGCCAGACACACGCCGGCAGGGCGTTTACTTCGATGGCTACGACTACATGAAAGGTTGCCGACCATGAAACATAACACCCGCATCTTGCACGACCCGGCGCAGGCCGAGTTTGTTGGCATCCTCTGGCAACCATTGTCCCATCCGTTCCGGCTCCGCGCCGGCGATGTCATCCGCACTGGCGGCAGGCTTTGCCGCGTCATCCGTGTCAATGAATGCGCGGCGGTGGTCATTATGAACCGGCCAATCAGGGATTTTAAGACCCGCTTCGACAAACCCGTTCGTTTCCAGCCGCCGCCCGCCATGTTCCGTATCTCCCCACAGTCCGAAGTTGAAATCCTTAACCGCTGATTCACCATGAACACGAACCAAAACGAATCGCCATTCGGCGAAGTCATTTACAGTTACACGCGAGCGCAGGCCGTTGCCGATGGCGTGCAGGTTGACGTTTCCAAAGTTGCCGCCGAAGCGGGTTTCCGTCTCCCGGTTTTCCTCACTCGCACCGTTTTCGATGCCTACGTAACTGTCCCGCCGGACGTGTCCGGCCAGGACGAAGCCGGACGCCTTTGGGATCTTGTCTGGATGCTCCGTTTCGCACTGATTCGCACGCATCACGGAAAAGACCGCATCCCCGTTGCGCTGTATGTCCGCAACGACAATCAGCGTTCCCGTCTCATCAAATTGATTGCCACATGCGGCCCCCTCGACATTGACGACCCGCAACCCGCCATCACCGTGATGATGCCGGACGAGGATTAAACCACACACGCGCCCTGCCACGACGCCGGGCGCAAACATTTTCGGGCTGAACGTCTATGTCGTTCAGCCGCGCAGCCATGCTGTTTCTGGGCCTCATGCCGGCCCAGACCCGCGCCAAAGGGTAACACCCTCTGGACTCCGTTCTTTCCATTTCAATGTCACTTCGCTAAACTCACCTCGTTATGGAACTCAAAGACGCAAGCGCTATTTTCCCCCAAGTCTGGCAACGTGCAAATGAATGGTGTATTCCTGCCGGTCTTGAAGTTTTATTGCACTATTATGAGATTTTACACCCTACCCAAGAAGAAATGGTTTTGCGGTTCGACGAGATGTATGGTGACCACGGTTACGTGATCCAAGGTAAGCTGGTCAAATTCAACAGCAAACCTACCATCCAACTACTCATGCAATGCGGCTTTCCTCATCCTCACGGCAACTTTGATGGATTTACAGCTGTAGCGAATTCCTTACTTCCACCAGATTGTGAACGAGCGTTTTGCCACCCAAAGGACTGTGAGGTGGACTTTGAGAATCTTGTTCTTCAATCGCTCAAGGATGGTGATGGTGTCTTAGGCGTCATTCGATTGACCAACGGAAACTGCCATGTGCTCCCAATCATTAGTTTTGATGGCAATAATGTAACCGCGTATGATCCCGGTCTTAGAAGCATCGAAACGAAAAAACTCGGTGAGTTTACGTTCAATCGGGATTGTGTCATTTTGAAAAAGAAGGAAGTTAAAGCCCCCGCAGCTTCCGCTGTGCCACCGCCCGCGACTTAGTAACCAACAGATCCCTTGCGCAACGCCCCATCCGCTTTCCCGAGGGTCTGCGCTCACATACCCAGAGCTGCGCTTGCATATCTGCCAATCATGTACTAACAATCCTAGTAATGGCCACACAAGAGCAAGAAGCGGCACAGCGATACCAGTGGAATTCCACTTGTTTTGCTGTGAACGAAGCTATGGCCGCCCATGTCAGAGCATCCATTACCCCCATTTCGAAAGTTCTTTCAAACGATCATGGCGAGTTGGAAGGGACGGGATCCTATGTCGAGATTCATGGCAAACCTTACCTCATTACAAACGAGCACGTGGCCCGGGTATTACAGACGCATTCCATAGCCCATCAATTTCACGGCAGTGACAACGTCGTGAGATGCCTACATCCAATGCTAGCCCAATCAGCCCCGGTGGACGTAGCAATCTCAGCCATCGATGACCGGATTTGGCACATGTTCGCTCATACAGCCACTCCAATTCCACTCAGTCGCTTTGCCACAAGGCATAACCCCGTACCCGGCGAGTTGCTTTTTATCGCGGGTTACAGCGGTGATCGCTCCGCTTTCTGGTACAACACCTTGATTTCACGTGGCATGCCGTATCTCACACAAGAGATTATGATGTCAGCCGATCACGGAAATGCAGAGTACCACTTCGCCCTTCACTACAATCCAGAAAGGGCCTCATCGCCAGTCGACCGGGCAGAGGGACTGCCGACACCCCCAGGCCTGAGCGGGTCATTGGTATGGAATACCCGTTTTGTAGAGCGAAAGCAGGCCGGGGTAGACTGGACCCCGACTGATGCGCAAGTCACTGGCATTGTCTGGGGTTGGCCGTCAGGCGGAAGCTGCCTGATTGCCACGAAGGTCGAGCACCTGGGCCTCATGGACCTTGTTACTAGAGCTAAAGCAGCCCAAGCGTAACCACCTCTCCAGGCCGCTCCCAACCTTCTCACAATCCCCGTAACTTTCGTTGTGCTGCCGCCCGCGACTTCGTCGCCACCAGATATCCCGGTCAATCGCCACAGGCTCAATGCAGCGCGCATCATCTGACGGGCAGAATTTCCCGTTGAGGACATTGCTCATTTCAATTCGACTACGCGATAGCAGGTGCCGCCGCCACTTTCGGCATCTGAATCACCTTTTCCTCGCCGCCCGGCATCAGCGCAAACCATGCCTTTGCCTCTTTCGGCTGCACCAGCTCGCGGTAATGTTTGAAAATCATCTGCGGCGAGTTGCCGGCCTCCAGCGAAACTTTGGCGACGTCCTGTGTCTCCGCCACGCGGTATGAAATGAAGGAGTGCCGCAGAGCATTGTGTTTCCACCCGAACGGCACCCAACCCTCTTCCGCCGCCGTTTCCGCCCCCAACGGCAGGACTGTGCCCCGCGCCCGCCGTCCTTTCTTCTTTTTGTTTTCCTCTTTGCGCCGCTTTGCCGCCCGCTCGTCGGCCTGCTCCAACGACTCGTCGTTGACTCCATTCGCCTTCGCCCAGGCCGCCCGCCGCGCTTGGTTCACCGCGCGCGTCATGTCCCTGAATTGATCCACCATGTTCGTGAAGGAGCAGACCGGCCCGGCCTCCTTCCAGTACGGTTTGAGCCACGCCGCCAGATTCGGCAGAATCGGTATCACCCGCCGGCTCGCCGTTTTGGCCGCGCCCGCCTTGATCTCGATGATGCCCGCCGCTTGGTTCACATTCGCCCAATCCAGCCGTTGAATCTCCGCGTGCCGCACCCCGGCGAACGCGCTGATGGCCATGAAGGGAAGTTGTTCCGCCGAAGCCACCGCCAGCAGTTCCGCCAGTTCCTTGGGCGTGAAAATTTCAATCGCGCCGCCTTTGTCTTTCGCCAGCGGCACTGCGTCAATTTCGTCGTGATCTTTCGGCAGATACTTCCGTGCGATGCCATAATTGAACAGCACCTGGATGGAGGCGCGCAGGTTGTTCCGCGTGCGCGGCCCGACCTTCAACTCGCGCAGCCAGGCGTCCACTTCCGTTCCGAGCACGTCACCGATGCAATTGCAGAACCGGCCGGTGAACCGTTTCATGTCATACGTCAGTTGTTTGATGTAGCGCTCGCTCAACCGGTCAGCCTCCTTGGATGCAATCAATTCAGCGGCGACCTCCGGGACCATTTTGGAAACCCTGTCCACCGGATTCCGTTTCAGATAAAAATCCACCGCCTGTGTCAGCGACACCTTGCCGAGGCGCTTGATGGCGGCGGCGTATTCCGAAGCCGCGAACTCCAGCGCCACGCCGGACGGCTCGAGTAAATCAATCGCCCGGGCGTAAGCCGCGCTGTCGGCATTGGTCAGCTTGACCGCGCCATGATGTCCTCGATCCAATTCCTCGGCTTTGGTAGTGGCCGCTTTTTTCGCCTGCTTGAACGTGGGGAAGACCTGCCGATGGCGCTTGCCATCCGTCCAGTAAGAGATCGTGAAGTAATTTTCGTCGCCATGGGGAGTTTGATAAATCCTAACGGTGGCCGAGCCACGTTCGACCTTCCACCTGGTTCGTTCTTCAGTTTCAGCGACCGGACTGTCTGGCATGGCCTGAATTGTGTTCATGCCCAAATACTGTCAGGAAGGTGTCAGGAAGTCCAGAACAATCTATTTCAGCCTTATTTTATATGGTGCCCACGACAGGACTTGAACCTGTACGGTGTTACCCACTAGAACCTGAATCTAGCGCGTCTGCCAATTCCGCCACGTGGGCACCCTGATTTTACAAGCACTTTGTGATGACAGAGTGCTTTGATATTGACTTTGTGCTAGTAATTGTGCTAGAGTTACGACATGCAAACCGCTGACACGGAAAGCACGGTCGCCAAAAGCAAAATTGTTGGTCCAAAGCAACATCGCCAAGCAACATACAGGAAAGTCCTGGATAAACGCAAGCGTCCGATTCGCGGCCTCTGGGAGCGCAATGGGCGTTACTATGCCCAACTCACCGTCGAGGACCAGGTCACCGGCGTCAAGCAGGTCAAGCGGGTACCGCTGGAAGGGGTGGGCACCGATGCGCAGGCTGTGGCCAAACTTCAGGAGCTGCTGACGCAACGGCGCAAGGGCACCCTGCCGGTGCTTAAACGCACCCCGCTCTTCGCGGACTATGCCAAGCAATATTTCGATTATTACAAGCAAGTGGTGGACGCCAAGCGCCAAAGCACGCTCTACACGGAAAACATCATCATCAATCATTGGATCGAACACCTCGGCCACGTGCGTCTGGACCGCATCACGCGAGCGCTGGTCAACAGCTACATCGCCAAGCGTCAAGGCGCCGGGCGTTCGGGCCGCACGGTCAACCTGGAAGTCACCTGCTTTCGCAACGTGATGAATCGAGCGGTAGATGATGGCTGGATCACGGCGCTGCCAACGCTGAATCTGCGTCCGTTGAAATGGACCGCCAAAAAGCGGACGCTCCTGCCCCGGGAGACCATCGAGCAATTGTGCGAAGCGGCGGTGAAAGACAACGCTTTCAAGAACGGCCGGGAGTTTGCCGATTATGTGAAATTGATGGCCGCATGTGGCGCGCGTCGGGATGAAACGCTGCGGCTGAAATGGTCGGATGTGGATTGGGACCGCAAGCAACTGACCATTGGTTCGGATGGGATGGCAAAAAACCGCAAGGCGCGGGTGGTGGATTTCAACGCCGAACCTGGAGGCGCACTTGAAAGACATGGCCACGCGGCAGGCGCCGGATACACAATGGCTGTTCCCGTCACCACAACGCGGCCGAAAGACGAGCCGGCCAAGAGTTTTGTCGAAACGATGCGGCTGGTACGAAATGCGGCCAAAGTCACGCATTTCGGATTTCACGATCTGCGCCACTACTTCATCAGCTATTGCGTGATGTCGGGGATTGATTTCATGACGATTGCCAAATGGGTCGGGCATCAGGACGGCGGCGTTTTGATTGGCAAGGTTTATGGGCATCTGTCAAACGAACACGCGCAACGGCAGGCGCAACGGGTCAACTTTGGGCCGGTCGTGCTGGCCGATGCAGCCTCAGCGTGAGTCGCGAGGCAGAAAGGCGTCAATTTCGCAATCCAGCTGTTTTTCCATTTCGGCAAGCTCGGCCTTTTGTGCCTCGGTCAGGTTCTCTTTCGTCTGAACTGCCTATTTCCTTCAGAAATTCCTGATGCTGCCATTCGATATTGAACATCTCTTTTGCCGGCAGCCAACCGACAGACTTTGTCAGTGGAATCTGGTCCTCGTCTTTCAATTTCGAATCGTCTTTAAACCCGACTTGTTTGGCGAATAAATCATTTTCGTCGTAATTCCCCAACGGAATAGAGTTTGGTCTCCGGTTGCCTGCCGGTCGCGCAATTCGGCGTCAATGTGCTTTTCCATCTGGAATTCGTTTTTGACGCGCTCGATGGCCTGAATCAATGCATTGAAAACGACATAAGATTTTTCCACCCCGGGACGAACCGAAGCGGCCATCATCAATTCAATCAGCTTCATCACGATCCGCTCCGCCGCTTTGACTGACTTTTGGTCGAAAAGAATTTCCTTTTTCCACGCAGCGTGATCTTCCTTGGAATATTCCAGCGGTTCTTCTTCGGGAGCCGAAAAAAGCAAGATCCCGGTTTCCGCGAATATCCGCGATGACAAATCCTGACTGATCGTGCGTTTGCCCGCTTCAAGCTTTTTAATGATCGAGCCGGACACTCCAAATCGTTCTGGCAAATTCAGGCTGGGACAAATCCAAGCCCTTCGCGGATTCGTGTCAGATTGTTTTTAAACTTTCGCTTTTTCGGCATGGGACACATGTGCCCAAAAAAGTGAGGAATTCACAAGTCTGTCCACGACGCACAAGCCGACCTTCCAGTTTAGTTCATAGCACAGAAATTATGCGCGTAATTGAAAACACAAAGAACGGTTCGCCAAGTGGCCGGGCCGTCATCAGCCTCCACAAATGGATGGAGCAAGTCGGCGTCACGGCCTGCACCATCTGGCGCTGGCGGAAACGGGGCTGGCTGACGACCGTCAACATCGCTGGCCGGCAGTATCTGACCCAGGAGGCGATTGACGAATTCCACCGTCGCGCCATGGCTGGCGAGTTCGCCCAGGTTCACAAAGTTCCTACACGCCAGGAGGTCACGCCATGAACCATCTTGGGGAACCACGCAAAGAAACCGTAAGCCAAGGAGGTGGGGGTGGGGTTCAAAATCTGCCGGCGCCAGCCGCCATTCAAACTGTTGCTCACGAACAAACGATCAAAGAATTCATTCCCGCGTCGTGGTTTCATCCGGTGGGCATCTACAAGGTCCTGGCGCGGTTCTGGGACCGGCTGCCTGACGTGAGCGGCAAGCTATTCCTGACGTTCACCCTTGACCCCAAGACCTACGCCAACGAAGAAGCCGCCTTTGAAGACAGCCGCGACTGGCTGCGCAAAATGTTTTATGAACTGCGCCACGGCGTCGAGCATGAGGGCAAAACCTACGCCATAAACGCGCCCTATTGCATCAAGGTTGAATTTCACGAGAGCGGCTGGGTGCATTACCACGCCATTTTCCTGACGCGCCGCTTCCTGCCCAAAGAACTGCTGGCGAACCTGTGGGACCGGGGCTGGGTGAAGGTGCGGCGGATCACGGCTGCGGATTTCCATTACCACCTGAAGTATGTAACGAAGCCGGCTGACTTGCCGAAATGGGTGATGAAACGGAAGCGGCTGCGGGTGTTCCAAACGACCAAAGGGTTTCTGACGGGGCCTGCGACAAGCAAGCCGGGTACACCCAAGAACGACCTGGACAAGCTCAAGCCAAAGCAGCACCGGACATCCTACACGATGGATGAGCGGTTCTGGCGTTGGGCGTGCATGGGCGTGATCCGGCAGAACGGGCAGGCACGCACAGTGAAATTTCAAATCCCATATCGGGAATTGTTCGACCATCTGGTTTTATCCGCTGCACTGGATGGGCGCTATAAAGGCAGCGGGGAAATCATAGTACCAAGAAAGGAAGGGTTAACATCATGGCTGAAAACACAAAACCAACTGGTCAAAACGAAAAACTGAACGGTCTGTTCGTTCGCGGGATCGTCATGTCGAGCACGGCGAAGGCGTTCAACCGGAAAGATGGCAGTGGCAAAGTCATCTGCATCCGGCATGAACTGGCCTTGCAACCTGGGCTGGCGGTCTTCGAGGAATACCCGGACCTGAAAGACGGCAAGGTGAAGCTGGACGGCGACAACGTCGTCGAGTTCCACAAGCTGCCGGAAATGCAGCAAGTGACGCTCAAGGTGCTGCGTTGGGAAGAACGGGACAAGCGGCTCATCATCAAGGATGCACAGATGGTGGCCTAGACCAGGGTGAAAGGGGGCAGGCCGGAGGCGCGGAGCGCCCCGGCCTGCCCCTTAACCTTGTTTAATACTCTAATAACTGTCCTGAAAAAAAGCCGATGTTCCAAACTTCCAGAGCGATGGCTGCGCGGCAAAGCTGTGAAGCAGGTCAAATGTTGTCAACCGGGCTGCGGACGCCGATTCCCGGCTTCTGCATGACGTGAGTGTAAATCTGTGTTGTCGCCACATTCCTATGTCCCAGCAAGTTCTGGACAGTGCGGATGTCTGTGCCAGCCTCCAGCAAATGGGTGGCAAAGGAATGGCGCAGCGTGTGACAGGAGGCGGTTTTGGTGATCGTGGTTCGGTGCAAAGCCTCTTTGACCCTTCGTTGCAATGCCGTCTCGGCTGTATGATGCCGCATAATCCAGCCGGTTTCTGAATCCTTCGACCGGATGGCCGACGGAAACACCCACTGCCAAGCCCACTCGCGCTCGGCGTTCGGATACTTGCGGGCGAGACCTGGAGGCAAGGAAACACTTCCAAAACCATCCACCAAATCCCGGTCATGCAGCTTACGCACTGCGGCCAGGTGTATTTGCAAAGGCTGGCGCAATGAATCTGGCAACATGGTCACCCTGTCCTTTTTGCCTTTGCCGGCATGCACCACAATTTGACCCCGGGCGAAGTCCACATCCTTGACCCTTAAACGCAGCAATTCCAGCAGCCGCAATCCGGTGCCATACAACAAACGCGCCATCAGTTGATAGGTGCCGGTCAATTCGTTTATCAATTCGCGCACTTCCTCCGGCGTCAACACGGTCGGCACATTTGGCGGGCGCCGCACGCGCACAAAATCACCAACCGTTAACGGTACGGCCAACACCTCGCGGTAAAGAAACAGCAAGCCGTTTAAGGCTTGATTCTGGGTGGACGTGGAAACGTCACGCTCGGTGGCCAGGTAGGTCAGGAACGGCGTAACGGCTCGGCTGCCCAATTCGCGGGGATGCTTCCAGCCTCCTGCCCTTTGTTTGTGAAATTTGAGGTAACGCACGACCCATTCCCAATAAGTGGTTTCTGTTCTGGAGGATAAATGCTTGAACCGGGCCACCTCGTGAAACTGGTCCTTGAGCCTAGCCTTGGGGTTGGGTACTAATATCCCCAGCGGCGGGCCTGCAGCCTTTGCTGAAAGCGGTTGCGGGTTCATTAACGGCGCAAAGTTATGCTAGACAATGAGTTTAGTCCAGCTTACAGTCTTTTCATGAAAAAGGATAGGCTGCAGGAAGGGCCGCCGATTATCTGTTAGGCGTTTCTAGCGTATGCAAGCACCACCATTACAAAGCACACAGAAAGTCAGCTACCAAGTTCCGCGAGATGTTCTGACTCGGATTTTGTGGCGGCGCATGATGCTTCGCCCTCGTCGGTTGCTTTTCTCCGCAGTCATCTTGCTTATTGGCGTTTCATTTTTCTTCATTTGGCCGGATGACCTTTTAGTTGGCGCGATATTTTTGATGTTTTTGGTTTTCATGCCGATTGCTCAGTATCGAGCGATTGCGAAGGCAGTCGGCCATGACAAGACGTGGGCTGACCCGAAGACATTGGAGTTTGGTTCGTCCCAGCTTGTGCTTACCGGCCCAGATTGGAAGAGCGAGATGCCGTGGTCGAGATTTATTGGTTTTTCGGAAGATGCCGCATATTTCTATCTTCACCTTTCGGACAATGGTGTAGCTTCAGTGATACCGAAGGCCGCATTTTCAAGCGAGCAGCAGCAGCTATTTCGTCAGTATGCACAGACACGAAACGCCTAACAAGTCGCCGGAGCCCCTATGAGGGTTGTCAATAGGAATGGGGTAATCGAGTAAAAGTATTATTGATTGAGGTGATCGTCACGCGGAGCGCAACGGAGTGGAGCGGAGACGTGCGCGAAGCGATGAGGTCCAACTAACGAGTAATCGCTTCGGGCTGTTTCCAAGCTCTAGTCACTTATTCGTCTACCCAGCAGATCCTTTCCCCGCCGTGATGGCGGTGTTCTTCCGGGAGTCCGTCGCGTGAGTATGATCGACCGGTGTCGCCGCTTGAACGCATGCCTGGCAAAGGTGCCACGCACCAGCTCCTATCCGGACAGTTGGGACCAGGCCCAACGCCCATGGTGTCATACTTGTGTGACTGCGGCGACCGGGGGTTCCGCCCCTTCTAACCGACGGGCAGGGCTTGCGCCCACCAGCTCCGGCTGCGGGCAGGAACCGCCCGGTCGCAAATTCACTCACGCTCGGTTCTCGGGAAGCAGACAAAATCAAATCAGGGTTAAGGGTTGAAGGTTAGGCCGGCACCCAGCCGAGTTCGGCCAGCGTGCAACGGCCGGTGCGCCAGCGCCACAGGTCGATGGCCAGCTGCCGGGCCAGCGCAATGACGGTCTTTTTCTTCATGGCGGTGCCCGCGCCCAGTTTGGTTTTCATTTTCGCCGCCGCCTTCCAGTTGGGCTGCCATTGCAGGAAGCGCCACACCGCCTCGACCAGCAAGGCGCGCACGCGCCCGTTGCCCAGCCGGTCAATGCCGCCCACGCGCCGTTTATTACCCGAACTATGTTCGCCGGGACAGCAGCCGGTGTAACTGCCCACTTGTTTGCGGTTGCTGAAACGCTGCCAGTTGCACATCTCGCCGTCCAAGGTCACCAGCGTCATTGCGCCCAGGCCCTTGGGCGTGACCTGATCTTTGACGCGCGCGAGCAGTTCGGCTTCGAGTTCGGCCAGTTGCGCCTCCAGGCCCAGGATCAATTCGCGCAGCTTGGCCAGCACGCCCAGCACCCAGGGATCGAGCGGGGCGAGCTTGAGCCAGTTGCGCGGACCCCACCACCGATGCGGCAGCTGGGCATGACAATACTCGGCGACCTGGCTGTGCCCGCGATTGGCCAGACTGCGGATGGCCCCGGCCAGAAACTTCCGGCGACGCGTGCCTTCGCGCTGGCGCTGCTCGGTTTCAGAAGGAATGCGGATGGGGGCGAGTTCGTCGCGGTTACCGTCGAGCCAGCGGGAGAGGCGCAGGCACAGGGCGCGGGCATCGAGCTTGTCGGTCTTGCGTTTGCCATTGAGGGCGATGGGCGTGATGAGAAAACTTTGGGCGCCGGCGGCCACCAGTTCACGGTGGAGCACGAAGCCGAAACCGCAACTTTCCTGGACGCAAAAGACCTGGAAACCTTCGGCGACCCACTTTTTGACTTGGGCGACGAGTAGTTCGCGGGTGAATTTGCGGGGGGCGTGCGGATTGGCGTGGTCTTTCTGGGCCACGGCCATGATGAATTGGAGATGGACGTCCAGGCCGAGCTTGAGCATCGGTTTGCTGGGGTCAATCACTGCCGTGGGCAACGGCTGGCGCGGCGGAAAGATCTTGATGATTGCGGGCTTGTCAGATGCCGGGGTGAGGCATACGGTTGGGGGTGTCGTGGTGGGTTTGAGAATGTAGGTTTTCATGAATGTGATAGTTTATGGTTTAAACTGCGTTCCCAGCGTGGCACTGAGTAGTGCTGCGTTCAACCCATCATGGCATCTAACCGCCGTTGGCGCTGTCAGTTCCGCTGTCGCGGTTCACGTCGCGAGTCGGCGGTGGCTCAGCTTTTTTCGTTAGGCCAGCATGAATATCGTCAGCAATTATTTTAGCAGTGTTCGGCATTGGTAGTTTGTATGTATTTACCGAAGGTCTTTCATTTCGCGATTTCCAAGTTGTCTTTTGGATATCGGTGGCCAGTATCGCTTCGGTTCTTTATCACTGTTTAGTTGCGGTGGTATTCGTGGCGCGGTGGGGAGTCAGTCGTGGTCTTGCGGTTTTGTCTTGATTGCGGAGGGCTGCATTTATTCTGTCTTGAATGCGGCGTTCTTCCGTCCACAAGCATGCGATAGAGCCATCATCTTGGATTTTGTGTTTGGCTGGCAGTGCGATTGTGGGCATTTTTGTTCCGTTGTTTGGTATCGCCAAACGAAGTGGTTTTATGATAACCCAGTGGCCTAATCTCCAAAGGATTGAATTGGCCGGAGCGCAGCGTAGCGCCGATTCAATCCGGTGTTGAACCAGCCCGTCGAAGTTTCCCGAAGTTGTCGTCCTTGCCTTTTACTTTTTGCCCCGGACCCTGCTAAAACTGTTTGCCGTCGGCCGGACGGAAGCCCGTTGAGTGGCGGGGCGTCGTTGCCGCCACCGGCACCACCGGTTTTTCACTCGCCTCCACCGTTAAAGTCCAGTGGGTGGCCGCGTTTCTTCGCTGCGTGACCGCACGCGTCCGGCAGTGCGCCGTTGTTTTATCTTCACGGCGCACTTTTTACTCACGCAGTTGGCCTCACTTCCACCCGCCAGCCGGTCGGGGCGCGCGGCAGCGTCCCGATCCAGAACATGGTCTGGCCACAGCCCGGACATTGCGGAGCTTGAGGGTTGAGGGTTGAGCGTGGAGGGATCGGCTTCCAGTCCAGCAGGGCGAGGATGCGTTCCCACTTGGTTCGGGCCGCGGCGCCGCGCCAGCCGTAGTGGCGCACCCGCTGAAAGCCCTTGGGTAGCACATGCTGCAAGACGCGCCGCACAAACTCCGTGCCGCTCACGTTGGCACGCTTCACCGCCCCGTCGTTCGCGCGGTAGCGGAACGTCACGCCTTGCTTGTCCGACTGTTCCAATTGGTGTTCCCGCAGCGGCGGCTGGCAGAGATAGTTGGCGAGATATTTTAGCGCCGCCTCGCCGGAACCGACCGCTTGCACGTCGGCCACCCATTTGCGCCACCACACTTGGGCGGGGACTCGTTGGAACAGTTCCGGCTCGTCCTGTTTCAACCAGGCCTTGAGCCGGCCCTTGAACCGCGCCGCCAGCTTCACCTGCGGCACAAGGAACGCCGCATCTTTCACGCGCACCCAACGGAGCCCGTTGGGCGTGAGGCCGCCGCCCGGAACCAAAAGATGGACATGCGGATGGTAGCGCAGATCGCGCGTCCAGGTTTGCAGCAGCGCGGTGATCCCGAGTTGGGCGCCGAGATGTTTGGGATCGGCAGCGAGGTCTTGCAACGCCCCGGCACTTGCCTTCAACAACGCCCCATACCAGGGCTTCCTGGCTTGGCGGATGGGTTCGCGCAGTTCTTGGGGCAGGGTGAGCGTCACCAGGAAGTACGGCACGGGCAGCAGCCGGGTGCGTTGTTGCACGAGCCATTGCGCGGCGTCGTCCTGGCCGCAGCGGGGACAGGCGCGGTGGTTGCAGGAGTGCCAGGCGAAGTGCTCCCGGCCACACTCGCAACGGTAGCGCTGCCCGCCCAGTGCCGGCGTCCGGCACCGCAGGATAGCGCGCACGGCGGCGTGTTGTTCGGCGGGAATCCACCGCCCGAACTGGGCGACATACGCTGGCCAGTGCGCCGATAAGATCTCTGCCAGTCTCACGCCACGGCCCGGTGCAACACGTCCAACGCCGTGCGCGTGCGGGCTTCGTTGAGCGGCGTCAGATGCGTGTAGATCAGCGTCGTCTCCAGCGAGGCGTGGCCGAGATACTGCGAGATCAACCGCAGCGAGACGCCTTCTTCAAGCAGATGCGTGGCGTAACAATGCCGCAGCGTATGCACGGTGGCTTCGGCGGGCAGACCGCTCGCGGCCCGCGCCAGCCGGAAGGTGTTCTGCACGGCGGAGACCGAGAGATGGGTGTCCGCCCGTGCCGCCGCGTCGGCCGGTTGACTGCGTTCGCGCCAGCCCGTGGTTGGCCCGGGAAACAGGAAGGTCGGGTGCCGGTGGGTTTTCCACCAGTCCCGCAGTTTGACCAGCATCGCCGGGGACAAGGGCACGAACCGATCTTTGCCGCCTTTGCCGCAGCGGACGTGCAGGCGCGGATGAGCGGTGTGCGTCTCGCGCAGATCGCGCAGTTCGATGCGGACCGCTTCGCCCACGCGCAAGCCGGTGTGATAGATCAGACCCAGCGCCGTGCGATAGCGCGGCCGTTCGACAGCCTGGAGCAATGTGGCCACCTGTTCGCGGGCGAGCACCAGCGGCAGGGTTTGCGGCGGGGCGATGCGCAGTTCGCCAAACACCGTCCAGCCTTCGAGGTGGAGGCAGTCCTGGAAGAAGGCGCGCAGGGCGCACTTGGCCACCTTCATGGCGGAGGCCCCGAACTTCCGCACCTGCCGCAACTCCAGATAGTAGGCGCGCACCTGATCCTCGGTCAGTGTCGCCGGGTCGCACTGGTAATGGTCGCCGAGCCGGCGGACGTAACGGACGTATTCTTTCTTGGTGGGACCGCGAAAATCTTTGAGTTGGACAAACGCGGTGAACTTTGCCAGTGATGGATGGTTAATCATAGGCGGCGAGTGTGCCCGTAAGTGCGGAATCACGCTCGCCGCCAATTAAAAATCTACCACCACCCAAACCGATGTTCGCGCAAGGAACTTCAAACCGCCGTCAGGTCCGCCGCGCAGCGGCTGGGTTCAACAAGTCGCCGGAGCCCCTATGAGGGTTGTCAATAGGAATGGGGTAATCGAGTAAAAGTATTATTGATTGAGGTGATCGTCACGCGGAGCGCAACGGAGTGGAGCGGAGACGTGCGCGAAGCGATGAGGTCCAACTAACGAGTAATCGCTTCGGGCTGTTTCCAAGCTCTAGTCACTTATTCGTCTACCCAGCAGATCCTTTCCCCGCCGTGATGGCGGTGTTCTTCCGGGAGTCCGTCGCGTGAGTATGATCGACCGGTGTCGCCGCTTGAACGCATGCCTGGCAAAGGTGCCACGCACCAGCTCCTATCCGGACAGTTGGGACCAGGCCCAACGCCCATGGTGTCATACTTGTGTGACTGCGGCGACCGGGGGTTCCGCCCCTTCTAACCGACGGGCAGGGCTTGCGCCCACCAGCTCCGGCTGCGGGCAGGAACCGCCCGGTCGCAAATTCACTCACGCTCGGTTCTCGGGAAGCAGACAAAATCAAATCAGGGTTAAGGGTTGAAGGTTAGGCCGGCACCCAGCCGAGTTCGGCCAGCGTGCAACGGCCGGTGCGCCAGCGCCACAGGTCGATGGCCAGCTGCCGGGCCAGCGCAATGACGGTCTTTTTCTTCATGGCGGTGCCCGCGCCCAGTTTGGTTTTCATTTTCGCCGCCGCCTTCCAGTTGGGCTGCCATTGCAGGAAGCGCCACACCGCCTCGACCAGCAAGGCGCGCACGCGCCCGTTGCCCAGCCGGTCAATGCCGCCCACGCGCCGTTTATTACCCGAACTATGTTCGCCGGGACAGCAGCCGGTGTAACTGCCCACTTGTTTGCGGTTGCTGAAACGCTGCCAGTTGCACATCTCGCCGTCCA
>CAWCRR010000047.1:0-190779 GCA_963797825.1 uncultured Verrucomicrobiae bacterium | reverse complement strand
AATTCGCCTTTGGAATTGTCGCCGAGCAGGATGCAGCTGGGATATTTCCAGGTGATGGCCGACCCGGTTTCCACCTGGGTCCAGGAAATCTTGGAATTCTTGCCTTTGCACATTCCGCGCTTGGTGACGAAATTATAGATGCCGCCCTTGCCATTTTCGTCGCCCGGATACCAGTTTTGCACCGTGCTATATTTGATCTCCGCGTTGTCGAGTTCCACGAGTTCCACGACCGCCGCATGCGGATCCATTCTCATCGCGCATCGGCGCCGTGCAACCTTCGAGATAACTCACATAAGCGCCTTCATCGGCCACGATGAGCGTCCGCTCGAATTGGCCGGATTTCGCCGCGTTGATCCGGAAATACGTCGAAAGCTCCATCGGGCAGCGCACCCCCTTCGGGATGTAACAGAATGAACCGTCGGTGAAGACCGCGCAATTGAGCGCGGCAAAAAAATTGTCCGTATAGGGAACCACCGAGCCGATGTATTTTTTCACCAGGTCGGGATGTTCGCGCACCGCCTCGCTCATCGAGCAGAAGATGACTCCTTTTTCCGCAAGCTGCTTTTGGAACGTCGTGCCGACGCTTACCGAATCAAACACCGCGTCCACGGCCACGCCGGCGAGCCGCCCGCGTTCCTGCAGCGGAATGCCAGCTTTTCATAGACCTCCAAAAGTTTCGGGTCCACTTCGGCCAGACTCTTGGGACCGTTCGCCTGTGTCTTGGGCACTGAATAATATGTGATGCCCTGGTAATCAATCTTCTCGTGATGGACTTTGGGCCATGCGGTCCTCCAGCGTCAGCCAATGGCGATAAGCCTTTAGCCGCCAATCCGTCATCCATTGCGGCTCGTTTCTTGCTCGAAATCAGCCGGATGATGTCCTCGCTCAATCCCGGCGGCGCGGACTCTGTCTCCACGTCTGTATAAAACCCGCACTTGTACTCCTGCTGGACCAAACCCTCGATCGTATCGGTTGCTGTTGGCATAAATCAGTCGTCTTTTTTAGCGCACTCGGCACACGTGCCGTGAATGGCGATCTGAAAACGTTTGGCGCGAAAGCCTTTTGGGCAAGGCCACGCCAGCTTGCGCCTTTTCCGGCGAATTTACATCATAAACAGTATCGCATTCGTCGCAATAAAAATGGCAATGCTTGTGCATGTTCGGGCAAAACGCGTCGCCCCGCCGTCCAATTGCACCTGGCGGACGAGGCCGCATTCGACGAGCGCGTCGAGGCAATTATAGACCGTCGCGTGCGAGATTTCGGGCATCTGCCTTTTCGCGCGGACAAAGACCTCATCGGCCGTCGGATGGTCGCGCTCTTGGAGCAGCACGTCGTAAACGCGCTGGCGTTGTGGCGTGAACCGAAAGCCCAGCGTACTCGAGCGCTCACTGACGTCATTTGATTTGTTTTCGGCGACACTCACAAAGGTACCTTAACGCCAAAGAGCCGTGGGTCAAGATTTAGAATAATTCTAAATTGGTCTGCCGGATGGAAATTGTATACAAATCCGGCGGCGGCGGTGTCTATCCGTATGATACAACTTATAATCCAATCTATGAAAACAGCCCTTATTCTGAGTGTTCATTATCCTTGGCGCGGTGTTGGTTGTCTCAGGCTGCGCCAAAGAGAAGTTTTCCAGTTGGGAATCCTTCAAAAATCCTGAAGTCGTCACCCAATTGAAATCGTTTGTGGAGGAAAAGGAGGCGCAGGCAAACGCTGCCACCAACGCAGTAGTGCCCGGATATGCGTCATTTTTTGCCGCGGCGAAAAAGGGTGACTGGCTTGCGGTCAACAACGCCTTCCAGGATTTTCGGAAACACGCCGGGCAATATGAACATTCCGGCAAGACCGATGAGCGTTTGCGGGGGACCAAGTGGCAGGCGGTGATTGAAGTCTGGGGCACGCTGGACAGCATGGCCGAGGGGAATGAAAAGTATTCAGCTCTTTATGCCAATGAAATCATTGGTTCGATTCCACCCGGGAGCATTTATTTCGGCGGCACTGACCCCGGAAGGTTTTTGATAACCGGAATGGAAAAATCGCAGGTCAACGCCGACCCGTTCTTTTTGCTCACGCAAAATGCCCTGGCGGATTCCACTTACCTTGATTACGTCCGCACAATGTATGGAAACCAACTTTATGTTCCGACTGCCGAGGACACCGAAAAATGTTTTCGGGATTATACCGCAGACGCGCAACGGCGGGCACAAAACCACCAACTCAAACCGGGCGAAAATGTGCAGGTTGACCAGCAAAGCGGACGGGTCGCAATTAGCGGCCAAGTGGCTGTGATGGAGATCAATGCCCTGTTGGCCAAAATCATCTTTGATCGAAACAGCAATTATGATTTCTACGTTGAACAAAGTTTTCCGCTCGACTGGATGTATCCGTATCTTGAGCCACACGGAATTATTTTGAAACTGAATCGCCAGCCGCTGGCGGGACTGGCTGACACAATCGTCAAGCAGGACCATGATTATTGGACAAATTTGATCCAGCCGATGGTTGGCGATTGGTTGAACGATGACACTACCGTGCAACAGGTTGCGGATTTCGACAACAAAGTTTTCTTGCAACACGATCTGACTGGCTTTACCGGCGACCCGCAATTTGTCCAAAGTGATTATTCCTGCAAGATGTTTTCAAAAGAGAGGACGAGCATTGCCGGCTTGTATGTCTGGCGCATGAGTCATGCAACCGATCCCGACCAGAAACAACGCATGGCGCGGGAGGCGGACTTTGCCTTCCGACAGGCCTTGGCGTTGTGCCCGTCCAGCCCGGAAGCAAAGGTCGGTTATGCGGACTTTCTCAGGAGCATGAATCGCGATTCTGATGCGGCGATTGTCTCAGGGATAAGGAAATGAACCTCGTCGAATTTACTTCTGCAGGACACTCACCCGTGCCGGCGGCAAATTGAGCCAGACAATTTTCGAGGCGTGCAGGTGGAAATTCGTCGCTCCCCGAGGACGCAGTTTATGGATGCGATAGGTGAATTGCACCCAGTTGCCCTGCGGCTCCAGCATGGCGCGGATTTTTTGCGCCAGCGCTTCGGCCTGGTCCTCGGAAAAATTCAAGAGCGGCAGGCTGGAGATGACGGCACCCACCGATTCGATTTTCCGGTCGCGCAACAGGGTATCCAATTGCCAGGCATCGCCCGTGATGACTTGAGCGCGCTTGAACCGGCCCCGGAGGAGGCTGGCCATTTTGGCGTTGTTTTCAATGACCACCAATTTTTCCTCGCGCAATCCCCTTGCAATGAGAGCATCGGTGACCACGCCGGTGCCGGGACCCAATTCTAGCACAAAACTTTCCGGGTCTTTCGGCAACCATCGGGCCATCGCCCTTGCCAGCCCCCTGGAACTTGGCACAATCGAGCCGGTGCGCTTCGGATTGGTGAACCATTCCTGCAGGAACATGCCGGTGTCGCTCAATGTTGCCATCAACTTTTTGGCCATGGGATCGCTCGATTTTTTGGGATTTCTTCTTCCGGTGAAAAACTAGAGGAATGCCTTGTGGACGGCAAACTATTGTTTGTGACGAAACGGTTAACGTGATTTCGCCGGGGCGGACAGTTTTTTATGCAGCGCGTCGCGTCGCGTAGTCCAATCAGCCCAATTCTGCGCCCACGGATCGCCGGTGAATTGCTTTTGTGCTTTTGGCCAGAGCTGGTCCAGGGCATCCGATTCCTTTTGCGCCGCGTCGAAATCGCGCCATATCAGGTCTGATTCAGCGAGGTTCAAAATATTTTCGGGATAATCGGGGGCCATCTCAACGGCTTGATGGAGGTAACTTTTTGCTTTGCGGTTACTGCCGATGCTGGCCGGCCATCCCGGGGCTTCGCGATAAAGCAAACCCAGGCATCGTTCCGGCCCGGCATGGTCAAGTTGCGGGTCGAGACTCGCCGCGGTTTTGAATTCGCGCTCCATTTCGCGGACGATCCTCAACGCGCCCATGAATTCCGTTTCAGCCAGTTCGCCGAGATTCATGCCCAGATAATAATGGGCCGGAGCGGATTTCGGATCGGTGGCGATGACCAGCCGGCAGGCGTTGATCCCCTGATGCGCGAGGGATGCGCGCTCTTCCTTGTTGGTCGCCAGGTCCGCACAGTCAAAACAGGCCCGGGCAAATTCGATGGCGTTGGCCGCGTTGGTGGCGGCCTCGTAAATTTTTTGCGTGCGATGGTATTCCGCTTCGGCGCGCGCGGAAAAATTGTTATTTTGCGCATCACCGGCGAAGATGATTTGCGGCAAAGCGATAAAGATTGCGGCAAAACCGCACCCTATCGCCCTCCTCGCTCTCCGGCTGACCCATGAATTAACAGTTGCCATTATGTCCATCTAATTTATACTAATCAGAGTGAAATTAAATTGGAAAGTTGTGTTGTTGCCTGCGATGTTCGCCGGGCTGGCCGCTTTATGCGCCGGTTGCGGAGGCATCAATACGGGCACCTCCGTCTCCCCGGCCTCGTTTTTCCTGCCGGGACTGATGAGAAATGACACCACCACCAATGCCCCGGCGGCGATGCCGGATATTTCCAAGGAGTTGGCTTCGGTAAATTAAAATTATGCGATTTCCTCTTGCGCTGACGACGAAAATCGCCAGTCACATTATAAAGCACAAACTTCAGAAGACCCCGAAGTTTGCGATGGTGCTGCAACTCGAACCGTTGCACACCTGCAACCTTACTTGTACGGGCTGCGGCCGCATCCGCGAGTATTCCACGTCTCTCAAGGACATGGTCCCGCTGGAAAAATGCCTGGACGCGGCGTTGGAATGTGATGCGCCCATGGTCAGCATTTGCGGCGGCGAACCGTTGATTTATCCGAAGATTGAAGAATTGATCAGCGGATTGCTGGACCAGGGCCGCGTCATTTATGTCTGCACGAACGCCATGTTCATGCGGAAAAAAATGAAAGATTATCTCGCCGCGATCTATTCCCCCTCCGCCGAGCCAAAGTTGAAAAAATTGCTCGCGGCGGACCTGATTTCTGAAAAGGATGCCGAGACCATCCGCAAGTCGGACGGTGCGGCCAAAAAGAAAATCGTGATCCGCCCCACCAAATGGATGTATTGGAACGTCCACGTGGACGGCCTGGAATTCACGCATGATTTGATCGTCGAACGCGAAGGTGTTTTCAAGGAATGCGTCGCCGCCATCCGCATGGCAAAAATCCTTGGCTATCAAGTAGCTACGAACACAACGGTCTACAGGGAAACTGACGTGCAGGAGATCGAAGACATGTTCAAATACTTGTCTTCGCTCGAAGTGGATGGCCACACGATTTCGCCCGGCTACGACTACGACGCGGCCAAAAAGGACATGGTCAAACGGCTCGGCAAAGATCCCAAAGCCTTTTTCCTGACGCGAGACATGACGCGGAAAAAATTTGCGAAAATTTTGGACTGGGGCAAGGCCTTTACGATCTTTGGCACGCCGGTTTACCAGGAATTTCTCGCCGGCAAACGAGAGTTGACCTGCACGGCCTGGGCCATTCCCACCTACAATATTCGCGGCTGGAAAGGCCCATGCTATTTGATGACCGACGCCCATTATTCCGGCTATCAGGAATTGCTGGAGAAGGTCACCTGGGACAAATACGGAGTGGTGGACGGGGTCGCGCGCGATCCCCGTTGCGAGCATTGCATGGTCCACTGCGGCTATGATCCCAGCGGCGCATTGGGCACCAGTTACAAGCCCGGCGATAACTGGAAGAATTTTGCCTATAATTTCGGCGCAAAACCCAAACCGGTGGCGTACACGGTGGAATTGGAAAAGCGCGCTTTCAACGGTGTTACTATCGGCAAAGGCCACCTGGCCGAGGCGAAAGCCGCCATCAATTCTCCTGCCGCCGGGGCGCGCGGCGCTTTTTCCAATGAAGTTCATCATGAGGCGCACGTCGCCAGCACTTGCGGCACCCATGAAGGCGAAACGAAAAACGACGACGCCCGCACGAAATAATTTCAGATGAGCAAAACCCTCTATCTTTCACCTCCGTCCTTTGACGGATTCGACGGCGGCGCCGGTGCCCGTTACCAGGCGCGTCGCGAAGTCACGAGCTATTGGTATCCCACGTGGCTGGCGCAACCCGCCGCGTTGACACCCAATTCACGACTGCTTGATTGTCCACCACACGGTGTTGATCTCCGCAATGCCTGGCCATTGCCAAGGAACACGATCACGTCATCATCAACACCTCCACGCCGTCGTTGAAGAACGATTGCAAGGTCGCCGAGGCCATCAAGGCTCAAAAAGCCGGACACCAAAATTGGTTTTATCGGCGCGCACACAATGGTATTGCCGACTGAGACGTTAAAGGCCTCGCCCGCAATTGATTGGGTTGGCCGCAAGGAATTTGATTTCACTTGCAAGGAAGTGGCCGAGGGCCGTCCGATGGAGACGATCGCCGGACTCTCTTTCAAGAATCGCGATGGGAAAGATTGTCCATAATCCCGAGCGGGAAATGATCCAGGACATGGATACGTTGCCATGGGTGGCCGACGTTTATCAGCGCGACCTGAAGATTGAAAATTATTTCATTGGCTACCTGCTCCATCCATACGTGAGCCTGTACACCGGGCGCGGTTGCCCTGCCCAATGCAGTTTCTGTCTGTGGCCCCAAACCATCGGCGGGCACAAATATGGGTTCGTTCGCCGCAAAACGTGGCCGACGAAATGGCCTACATGGAAGAAAATTTTCCCGCAATGTGCGCGAATTTTCTTTTATATATGATTGCTATTTGGGTAGGCGTCATCGAAGAAAAATTCGCGCACTTGCGGGAAAATTTTCTTCATGTAGGCCATTTCGTCGGCCACGTTTTGCGGCGAACGAACCCGATATTTGTGCCCGCCGATGGTTTGGGGCCACAGACAGAAAACTGCATTGGGCAGGGCAACCGCGCCCGGTGTAAAGACTCATGTACGGATGGAGCAGGTAGCCAATGAAATATTTTTCGATCTTCAGGTCCCGCTTATAAACGTCCGCCACCCATGGCAACGTATCCATGTCCTGGAATGATTTCCCGCTCGGGGTTGTGGACGATTTTTCCATCGCCATTCCGGTAGGAAAGTCCGTCGATCGTCTGCCATGGGCGGCCTTCGGCCACTTCCTTGCAGGTGAAATCAAATTCCTTGCGGCCCACCCAGTCAATGGCCGGGGAGGCTTTGAACGTTTCCGTCGGCAACACCACGGCGTGCGCGCCGATGAAACCGATTTTGGTGTCCGGCTTTTGCGCCTTGATGGCCTCGGCGACCTTGCAATCGTTTTTCAACGACGGCGTGGAAGTGTTGATGATGACGTGATCGAATTCCTTGCGCTATGGCCAGGCATTGGGACGTCAATGTCGTGCGGCGGGCAATCGAGCAGCGCGATTGGGCGTGAGCGCGGCGGGTTGGGCCAGCCACGTGGGATACCAATAGCAGGTGACTTCGCGGCGCGCCTGATAACGCGCACCGGCGCCGCCGTCAAAGCCGTCAAAGACTCGGAGGTGAAAGAAAAAGGGTCTTGCTCATCTGAGATCTATTTCTGCGGGATTCGTCGTTTTGATCGTTTCGCCTTCATGAGGTTGCCGCAATTGCTGGCGACGTGGGCTCATGATGAACTCCTTTGGAAATATCTCCGCGCGCCCCGGCGGCAGGGAATTGATGGCGGCCTTGG
Source organism: uncultured Verrucomicrobiae bacterium (assembly GCA_963797825.1). Lineage (GTDB taxonomy): Bacteria > Verrucomicrobiota > Verrucomicrobiia > Limisphaerales > UBA11358 > UBA11358. The sequence goes on along the minus strand of CAWCRR010000047.1, from coordinate 183,124 downwards.
CTTCGGCCAGATGGCCTTTGCCGATGGAGACGCCGTTGAAGCGCGCTTGACCAGTTCCGCCTCGCGTAATAGGCTTCGGCTTTGCGCTGAAATTGTAGGCCATGTTTTTCCAGGTATCGCCGCTGTACTTGGTGCTCAACGCGCCGCTGGGATCGTAGCCGCAGTGGACCATGCAATTCTCGCAACGCGGATCGCGCGCCACGCCGTCCACCACGCCGTATTTGTCCCAATCCACCTTCTCCAGCATTTCCTGGTAGCCGGAGTAATGGCCGTCGGTCATCAAATAGCAGGGCGCCTTCCAGCCGCGAATATTGCGGGTGGGAATGGCCCAGGCGGTGCAGGTCAATTCGCGTTTGCCGGCGAGAAATTCCTGGTAAACCGGCGTGCCGAAGATGGTGAATCGCTTGCCCCATTCCTCGATCTTGGCGAATTTTTCGCGCGTCATCTCGCGGGTCAAGAAGAAATCCTCCGGCTGCTTGCCCAGGCGCTTGACCATGTCCTTTTTGGCCGCGTCGTATTCGTAGCCGGGCGAAATCGTGTGGCCGTCCACTTCCAGCGAAGAGAAATACTCGAACATCTCCTCGATCTCCTTCACTTCGGTTTCCTTGTAAACGGTCGTGTTGGTCGCCACCTGGTAGCCGAGGATCTTGGCCATGCTTGATGGCCTCGACGCATTCCTTGAAAACGCCTTCGCGCTCGACGATCAAATCGTGGGTGTATTCCAAGCCGTCAATATGAACGTTCCAATACATCCATTTGGTCGGGCGGATGACGGGCGTTCGGTCCGTCTTCGCCTTTGCGGATGGTCTCCGCGTCCTTTTCCGAGATCAATTTCTCGCCGCAGCAATTTCGTCAAGCGTCGGCTCGCGGCGCGGCGAATAGCTGGCGGCGAGATATTCGCGCATTTTTTTGCGCATGAACATGCCGTTCGTGCAGATATAAACGATGCGCCCCTGCTCGAGCAATCCGTCGACCAGTTCCTCGATCTTGGGATAAATCAACGGTTCGCCGCCGCAAATCGAGACCATCGGGGCATCGCATTCGTTGGCCGAGGCCAGGCAATCCTCCAGGGACATCATGTCCTTGAGAGAAGTGGAGTATTCGCGGATGCGCCCGCAGCCGGTGCAGGTCAGGTTGCAGGTGTGCAGCGGTTCAAGCTGCAGCACCAAGGCGAACTTGGGGGTCCGCGCAAGCTTGTGCTTGACGATGTGGGCGGCGATTTTCGCCGTCAACGCGAGTGGAAATCGCATAATTTTAGTTTACCGAAGCCAACTCCTTGGAAATATCCGGCATCGCCGCCGGGGCATTGGTGGTGGTGTCATTTCTCATCAGTCCCGGCAGGAAAAACGAGGCCGGGGAGACGGAGGTGCCCGTATTGATGCCTCCGCAACCGGCGCATAAAGCGGCCAGCCCGGCGAACATCGCAGGCAACAACACAACTTTCCAATTTAATTTCACTCTGATTAGTATAAATTAGATGGACATAATGGCAACTGTTAATTCATGGGTCAGCCGGAGAGCGAGGAGGGCGATAGGGTGCGGTTTTGCCGCAATCTTTATCGCTTTGCCGCAAATCATCTTCGCCGGTGATGCGCAAAATAACAATTTTTCCGCGCGCGCCGAAGCGGAATACCATCGCACGCAAAAAATTTACGAGGCCGCCACCAACGCGGCCAACGCCATCGAATTTCCCCGGGCCTGTTTTGACTGTGCGGACCTGGCGACGCAACAAGGAAGAGCGCGCATCCCTCGCGCATCAGGGGATCAACGCCTGCCGGCTGGTCATCGCCACCGATCCGAAATCCGCTCCGGCCCGTTGTTTTGGGATGAATCTCGGCGAACTGGCTGAAACGGAATTCATGGGCGCGTTGAGATCGTCCGCGAAATGGAGCGCGAATTCAAAACACGGCCAGTTCGACCCGCAACTTGACCATGCCGGCCCGGAACGATGCCTGGGTTTGCTTTATCGCGAAGCCCCGGGTTGGCCGGCCAGCATCGGCAATAACCGCAAAGCGAAAAGTTACCTCCATCAAGCCGTTAGATTGCCCCCGATTATCCCGAAAATATTTTGAACCTCGCTGAATCAGACCTGATATGGCGCGATTTCGACGCGGCGCAAAAGGAATCAGATGCCCTGGACCAGCTCTGGCCAAAAGCACAAAAGCAATTCACCGGCGATCCGTGGGCGCAGAATTGGGCTGATTGGACTACGCGACGCGACGCGCTGCATAAAAAACTGTCCGCCCCGGCGAAATCACGTTAACCGTTTCGTCACAAACAATAGTTTGCCGTCCACAAGGCATTCCTCTAGTTTTTCACCGGAAAAAGAAATCCCAAAAAATCGAGCGATCCCATGGCCAAAAAGTTGATGGCAACATTGAGCGACACCGGCATGTTCCTGCAGGAATGGTTCACCAATCCGAAGCGCACCGGCTCGATTGTGCCAAGTTCCAGGGGGCTGGCAAGGGCGATGGCCCGATGGTTGCCGAAAGACCCGGAAAGTTTTGTGCTAGAATTGGGTCCCGGCACCGGCGTGGTCACCGATGCTCTCATTGCAAGGGGATTGCGCGAGGAAAAATTGGTGGTCATTGAAAACAACGCCAAAATGGCCAGCCTCCTCCGGGGCCGGTTCAAGCGCGCTCAAGTCATCACGGGCGATGCCTGGCAATTGGATACCCTGTTGCGCGACCGGAAAATCGAATCGGTGGGTGCCGTCATCTCCAGCCTGCCGCTCTTGAATTTTTCCGAGGACCAGGCCGAAGCGCTGGCGCAAAAAATCCGCGCCATGCTGGAGCCGCAGGGCAACTGGGTGCAATTCACCTATCGCATCCATAAACTGCGTCCTCGGGGAGCGACGAATTTCCACCTGCACGCCTCGAAAATTGTCTGGCTCAATTTGCCGCCGGCACGGGTGAGTGTCCTGCAGAAGTAAATTCGACGAGGTTCATTTCCTTATCCCTGAGACAATCGCCGCATCAGAATCGCGATTCATGCTCCTGAGAAAGTCCGCATAACCGACCTTTGCTTCCGGGCTGGACGGGCACAACGCCAAGGCCTGTCGGAAGGCAAAGTCCGCCTCCCGCGCCATGCGTTGTTTCTGGTCGGGATCGGTTGCATGACTCATGCGCCAGACATACAAGCCGGCAATGCTCGTCCTCTCTTTTGAAAACATCTTGCAGGAATAATCACTTTGGACAAATTGCGGGTCGCCGGTAAAGCCAGTCAGATCGTGTTGCAAGAAAACTTTGTTGTCGAAATCCGCAACCTGTTGCACGGTAGTGTCATCGTTCAACCAATCGCCAACCATCGGCTGGATCAAATTTGTCCAATAATCATGGTCCTGCTTGACGATTGTGTCAGCCAGTCCCGCCAGCGGCTGGCGATTCAGTTTCAAAATAATTCCGTGTGGCTCAAGATACGGATACATCCAGTCGAGCGGAAAACTTTGTTCAACGTAGAAATCATAATTGCTGTTTCGATCAAAGATGATTTTGGCCAACAGGGCATTGATCTCCATCACAGCCACTTGGCCGCTAATTGCGACCCGTCCGCTTTGCTGGTCAACCTGCACATTTTCGCCCGGTTTGAGTTGGTGGTTTTGTGCCCGCCGTTGCGCGTCTGCGGTATAATCCCGAAAACATTTTTCGGTGTCCTCGGCAGTCGGAACATAAAGTTGGTTTCCATACATTGTGCGGACGTAATCAAGGTAAGTGGAATCCGCCAGGGCATTTTGCGTGAGCAAAAAGAACGGGTCGGCGTTGACCTGCGATTTTTCCATTCCGGTTATCAAAAACCTTCCGGGGTCAGTGCCGCCGAAATAAATGCTCCCGGGTGGAATCGAACCAATGATTTCATTGGCATAAAGAGCTGAATACTTTTCATTCCCCTCGGCCATGCTGTCCAGCGTGCCCCAGACTTCAATCACCGCCTGCCACTTGGTCCCCCGCAAACGCTCATCGGTCTTGCCGGAATGTTCATATTGCCCGGCGTGTTTCCGAAAATCCTGGAAGGCGTTGTTGACCGCAAGCCAGTCACCCTTTTTCGCCGCGGCAAAAAATGACGCATATCCGGGCACTACTGCGTTGGTGGCAGCGTTTGCCTGCGCCTCCTTTTCCTCCACAAACGATTTCAATTGGGTGACGACTTCAGGATTTTTGAAGGATTCCCAACTGGAAAATTTCTTTTTGGCGCAGCCTGAGACAACCAACACCGCGCCAAGGAATAATGAAACACTCAGAATAAGGGCTGTTTTCATAGATTGGATTATAAGTTGTATCATACGGATAGACACCGCCGCCGCCGGATTTGTATATAAATTTCCATCCGGCAGACCAATTTAGAATTATTCTAAATCTTGACCCACGGCTCTTTGGCCGTTAAGGTACCTTTGTGAGTGTCGCCGAAAACAAATCAAATGACGTCAGTGAGCGCTTGAGTACGCTGGGCTTTCGGTTCACGCCACAACGCCAGCGCGTTTACGACGTGCTGCTCCAAAAGCGCGACCATCCGACGGCCGATGAGGTCTTTGTCCGCGCGAAAAGGCAGATGCCCGAAATCTCGCACGCGACGGTCTATAATTGCCTCGACGCGCTCGTCGAATGCGGCCTCGTCCGCCAGGTGCAATTGGACCGCGGGGCGACGCGTTTTTGCCCGAACATGCACGAGCATTGCCATTTTTATTGCGACGAATGCGATACTGTTTATGATGTAAATTTGCCGGAAAAGGCGCAAGCTGGCGTGGCCTTGCCCAAAGGCTTTCGCGCCAAACGTTTTGAGATCGCCATTCACGGCACGTGTGCCGAGTGCGCTAAAAAAGACAACTGATTTATGCCAACAGCAACCGATACGATCGAGGGTTTGGTCCAGCAGGAGTACAAATACGGGTTTTATACAGACGTGGAGACAGAGTCCGCGCCGCCGGGATTGAGCGAGGACATCATCCGGCTGATTTCGAGCAAGAAAAACGAGCCGCAATGGATGACGGATTGGCGGCTGAAGGCTTATCGCCATTGGCTGACGCTGGAGGAGCCGCATTGGCCCAAAGTCCATCACGAGAAGATTGATTACCAGGGCATCACATATTATTCAGTGCCCAAGACACAGGCGAACGGTCCCAAGAGTCTGGCCGAAGTGGACCCGAAACTTTTGGAGGTCTATGAAAAGCTCGGCATTCCGCTGCAGGAACGCGGGCGGCTCGCCGGCGTGGCCGTGGACGCGGTGTTTGATTCGGTAAGCGTCGGCACGACGTTCCAAAAGCAGCTTGCGGAAAAAGGAGTCATCTTCTGCTCGATGAGCGAGGCGGTGCGCGAACATCCCGACCTGGTGAAAAAATACATCGGCTCGGTGGTTCCCTATACGGACAATTTTTTTGCCGCGCTCAATTGCGCGGTCTTCACCGACGGTTCATTCTGTTACATCCCGAAGGGGGTGCGCTGCCCGATGGAGCTTTCGACGTATTTCCGGATCAACGCGGCGAAATCCGGCCAATTCGAGCGGACGCTCATCGTGGCCGATGAAGGCGCTTATGTGAGTTATCTCGAAGGTTGCACGGCGCCGATGCGCGATGAGAATCAATTGCATGCGGCGGTCGTGGAACTCGTGGCACTCGACAACGCGGAGATCAAATATAGCACGGTGCAAAACTGGTATCCGGGCGACGAAAATGGCAAGGGCGGCATCTATAATTTCGTCACCAAGCGCGGAATGTGCAAAGGCAAGAATTCCAAGATTTCCTGGACCCAGGTGGAAACCGGGTCGGCCATCACCTGGAAATATCCCAGCTGCATCCTGCTCGGCGACAATTCCAAAGGCGAATTTTACTCTGTCGCCGTCGTGAACAACTACCAACAGGCCGATACCGGAACGAAGATGGTGCACATCGGCAAAAACACGAAGAGCACGATTGTCTCGAAAGGCATTTCCGCCGGACGCGGACAGAACAGCTACCGCGGACTCGTGGAAGTGCGCAAGAGCGCGGCGCATGCGCGCAATTTTTCACAGTGCGATTCCATGCTCATCGGCAATCAATGCGGCGCGCATACATTTCCGTACATCGAAGTGAAAAACACCACGGCGAGTGTCGAGCATGAGGCAACGACCTCGAAGATTGGTGAAGACCAGATATTTTATTGCAACCAGCGCGGGCTGGCCACCCAGGACGCCGTGAACATGATCGTGAACGGCTTTTGCAAGGAAGTCTTCAAAGAACTGCCGATGGAGTTCGCGGTGGAAGCGCAGAAGTTGCTTGGCGTGAGTCTTGAGGGCAGCGTAGGATGATGTTATGAACGACAAAACCGTTGCCATCGAAACCATCGCCGCCTTGCCGGAAAATTCGTCAATGGAAGAAATCGCCGAGGAACTGCAAATCATGGCGGCGATCCGCAAAGGCAAGGAAGATATCAAAGCCGGGCGGACAAAAACTCATTCCGAAGTTGAAAAGATTTTTGAAACATGGATTTCAAAATAATCTGGACCGATTCGGCAATTGCGGATCTAGAAGAGATTTGTGTTTACATTTCCCGCAACAATCCTTCGCATCGGAAAAAGTCGTGCGCGGTATTTTGGAACACGCAAAAATTTTGGAAATGTTTCCGCTTATTGGGCCGGCATATCCGCGGCGCACCAGTGGTGCGATTCGGGAAATTGTTTATGGTAACTATCGGATTTTTTATGAAGTGACCGAACAGGCGAAGGCCGTTCATGTGCTGCGCGTTTGGCATGGCGCGCGAGGTGAACCGAAATTTAGAAAATGAGCAAATCAATCCTTGAAATTAAAAATCTCTCGGCGGGAGTCGAGGGCAAACAAATCCTCAAAGGCGTCAGCCTCGCCATCGGGGCGGGTGAAGTGCATGCCGTGATGGGGCCGAACGGCTCGGGCAAGAGCACCCTGGCGGCCATCCTGGCCGGACGCGATGGATACGATGTGACCGGCGGCGAAGTCATTTATAACGGCAAAGACCTGCTGGAGCTTGATCCCGAAGAACGCGCGCGCGAAGGTGTCTTTCTCGCTTTCCAATACCCGGTCGAGATTCCCGGCGTGAACAGCACCTATTTTTTGAAGGCCGCGCTGAATGAGATCCGCAAATCGAAAGGCGAGCCGGAACTGGATGCGATCGAGTTTCTTAACCTGGTCAAAGACAAGATCAAATTGCTGGAACTGAACGAGGACCTGCTGAAGCGTTCCGTCAATGAAGGTTTTTCCGGCGGCGAAAAGAAGCGCAACGAAATTTTTCAGATGGCCGTGCTTGAACCCAAGCTGGCGATCCTGGACGAAACCGATTCAGGCCTGGATATCGACGCGCTAAAGGTGGTTTCCAACGGCGTCAACAAATTGAAAACCAAAGAGAATGCCCAACTGGTCATCACGCATTACCAACGGCTGCTGAATTATATCGTGCCGGATTTTGTCCACGTTCTCGTGGACGGGAAAATCGTCCGCACCGGCGGCAAGGAATTGGCGCTGGAACTCGAAGCCAAAGGTTACGACTGGATTCTCAAGCATCTTTGATTAAAATTGTCCGCATGAATCTGACCGAAGACCAACGTCAACGGGTAACGGCGTGGATAGTGCAAGGCGCCAAACTTTCTGAAATCCAAAACCGGCTGCTGTCGGAATTTGGCATCAAGCTCACTTATATGGAGGTGCGGTTCCTGGTGGACGATCTGAAACTGACGCCCAAAGACCCGGAACCGCCCAAGACGCCGGAACCGGCCGTCCTGGCAAAACCCGTTGAAGAAAAATCCGCACCCGCCCCCGGAAAAGTTACCGTGGGCGTGGACCAAATCGCGCGGCCCGGCGCGGTGGTCAGCGGCAAGGTCACCTTCAGTGATGGAAAAACAGCCGATTGGTACCTGGACCAAACGGGGCGGCTGGGCGTGGTGCCCGCGCAGCAGGGTTATAAACCCTCACCGCCCGACGTGCAGCAATTCCAGACGGCGTTGCAGGAGGAATTGCAAAGGATGGGAATGTAGAGCATTTTCAAAAAAACTGTCATCCAAGGCTCAAAAATTTTTGAATTCGGGATTTTAAAAGTCTTTTACGAATTGGCATATTGAAGTCCGATGCCAGAAACATTCCGCAGTTGGGTTGAAGATCTCGAAACATTCGTGCTCGAAGTCATTTTCGAGCAACGCCATGGTTTCAAGGCAAACGTGACGCGCAGCGTTTTGTTCGGCGGTTCAAAACTGTTCCAAATGGCTGTCAAATGCAGGCGCTGGCTTTACAATGTCCGCATCCTTCGCGACAAAACACTGGGCGTCCAGGTCATCGCCATCGGGAACCTGACCGTGGGCGGGACGGGGAAAACGCCTGTGGTCGAAAAATTCGCGCGCGAGCTGCGCGATGCCGGGCGCAATGTGGCGATCCTTTCCCGCGGTTACCGCTCCAAACCGCCGCCGTTCCATATCTGGCTGGCCAATAAATTTTTCCTTCGCGAAGACCGGACGCCTCCGCGCATCGTGTCCGACGGAAAATCGCTGTTGCTCGATTCGGAAATGGCCGGAGACGAACCCTACATGCTGGCATCAAATTTGCGCGACGTCGTCGTGCTGGTGGACAAGGACCGGGTCAAGAGCGGGCGGTATGCGATCGAGAAATTTGGTTGCGATACGCTGCTGCTCGATGATGGTTTTCAGTACTGGGACTTGCGGGGCCGCCGCCATGACGTGGTCCTGGTGGATTGCCAGCAGCCATTTGGCAATGGCCATCTGCTGCCGCGCGGCACGCTGCGCGAACCCGTTTCGCACCTGGCCCGCGCCCATACGATTTTCATCACGAAGAGCGACGGCGACACCGCCGGTTTGCGCGCGCGCATTGCCAGGCATAATCCCGAGGCCGGTGTCATCGAGTGTGTGCATCATCCGCTTTATTTCGAGGACGTGTTTTCCGGCGAACGCCAGCGGCTGGAACTCATCAAAGGCCGCAAGGTGGCGTCGCTCAGCGGCATTGCCCAGCCGGAAAGCTTTGAGCAAAGCCTTGTTAAACTCGGCGCGGAACTGGTTTATTCCAAACGCTTCGCCGACCATCACCGGTTCACGCAACAGGAAATTTTGAATGCGATCAATCGGGGGAAAAAGCGCCAGGCGGAACTCATCATCACTACGCAGAAGGATGCCGTGCGTTTCCCGAAAATCGACCGGCGCGACCTGCCGATCTATTTTGTACGCGTGGAAATCAAGATCATCAGCGGCGCGAGCGATTTTCAGGATTGCGTCGGCAAAATATGTTTTAAATGATTCATTGGAATTCATTGGAATTCATTGGAATTCATTGGAATTCATTGGAAGCTGTTTGAACACGTTTTGAAGCTTTTGAAATAACTTGAAGTTATTTCAAATGAGGCTACCAGAGGACGGGGTTGGTCCTGGTTGCCGCAATTTTCCTTTAAAAATGCTCTATTTCATTGCAAAAACATTAGTGGCGCTTATTAAGTCGCTGCCGCTTCCGGTCGCCGCGCGGGTGGGGCGCTGTGGCGGCGCGCTGGCTTTTTGGCTGGATGCGCGACATCGCCGGGTGACGTTGCGAAATCTCGAAATGTGCTTTGGGAAAGAGAAGTCCCCGAAGGAAATCCTGGCGATCGCCAAAGAGCATTTCCGGCGCCTCGGTGAAAACTATTGCAGCGCGATCAAGACCGCCGCGATGAGCGCGGAGGAGCTGAAGCCGTATGTGGAATTTGTGGGGGTGGAACGATTGCTGCCGCCGCGACGCCTGGTGATGGCCATCGGCCATTTTGGAAATTTTGAATTGTACGCGCGTTTTCACCAGGTGGCGCCGGGGTACCAGTCGGCCACGACTTACCGGGCGCTCAAGCAACCGGCGATGAACCGGCTTCTGCAATCGCTGCGCGAAAAATCGGGGTGCCTTTTTTTTGAGCGCCGGACGGACGGGAAATTGCTGCGCGCGGCGATGCACCAGCCGAATATCATCCTTGGGCTGCTGGCTGACCAGAGCACACCCGGGCTGCGGGCGCCTTTCCTGGGACGCCAATGCTCCACCGGTCTCGCGCCGGCCATTTTCGCCCTACGATACGACTGTGAGCTTTATACCGGCTTTTGTTTTCGAGTGGCGCTGGCGCATTGGCGGCTGGAATTGGGGGATAAGATTTCGACACACGAGAATGGCTCGCCGCGCTCGAGCGAAGATATCATGCGCGAAGTCAACCGGTCATTCGAGACCGCGATCAGGCGGGACCCGGCGAACTGGTTTTGGGTACATCGGCGATGGAAGCCGGATGAGAGGGTTAACCGGAACGTGGACGGAGGCTCGACTGGGACGAGGATGGAGGATGGAGGATAGAAGATGGAAAAACAGGTTCCATCGCCCGGTATCAGACCAAACCGCATTTTGATCCGCGGGGTCAATTGGCTGGGGGACGCGGTGATGACGACGCCGGCGCTGTTGCGGTTGCGGGAGAAGTTTCCCGAAGCGCAGATCGCGCTGTTGACGCCGGAAAAGTTGCGTGACCTTTGGCTGAATCATCCGGCAATAAATGAAATCGTTTCATTTGGGGAGGGGGAAACGGTTTTTGCCGTCGGGAAGAAATTGCGGGCGGGCAAATTTGACACGGCGCTGGTGCTGCCGAATTCGCCGCGATCGGCGATTGAGGTTTTTCTTGCGGGAATCCCGAGACGAATCGGTTATGCGCGGCCGTGGCGCAATTTCCTCCTTACCAAACCGGTTGCCCCGCGCGCAAATATCATAAGAATGGAGAAACGGTCCATTCCAGAAATCCGGAGGCTGATTTCCCAGACCGCGGTTTCCGAACCTGAAATCCCAAAGACGGCGCATCAAATCTACGAATATCTGTATTTGGCGGATGAGTTGGGTGCGAACCCCGAGCCATTGGCGCCGCAATTATTTGTCACGGCGGAGGAGATGGAGGTGGTGAAAAGGAAATTTGCACTGGAAAAGATTTCAAAACCGATCTTGGGATTGAATGCCGGCGCGGAATACGGCCCGGCCAAGCGGTGGCCGACGGACAGGTTTATTTCGGCTGCAAAGGCGATCCAAGAAAAGACGAATTGCATCTGGATTATGTTCGGCGGAAAAAACGATCTGGGAATCACCGGTCAAATCGAATCCGAAGCACAGAATCAAAAGCTCAACATACAAAATTTGGCGGGGAAGACATCGCTGCGCGAGCTGATGGCTGCGCTTAAACTTTGCAACGCGCTTTTGACGAATGATTCTGGGCCGATGCATCTGGCGGCGGCGTTGGGGGTGCCGGTGGTGGCGATTTTTGGGAGCACGTCGCCGGAACTGACGGGGCCGATTTTCTCGAAGGGTTCGCGGATAATAAGGTCAGATGTGCCCTGTTCGCCGTGTTTTCTGCGGGAATGTCCGATTGATTTCCGGTGTATGAAGGGGATTGCGGTTGAGCAGGTGGTGGATTTAGTTGAGAGGAGTTTGAGTTGAGGGGTGGGAGGGGGAATGGCCGCAAAGGAAACATTCAACATTCAAAAAGAAATCCCATCCCGGGGTGGAAAAAGCCCTTAATTCCGAGCCAGATTTTGCCGATAACGTTGTGGACAGAAACCGGAACGCTAAGTGAAACTGAAACATTTGTGCGTGTTTATCGTAGGCACATGGTTGGGATTATTTCCATGGGTCCTGCGGCTACATGCCTTGGACCCTTCACGAAGCATCTTTCAGTATAATTGCCGGACTTGGACACGGCAGGCCGATCTGCCCGACAATGCCGTCCGAGACATCGCCCAAACCAGTGATGGTTATCTCTGGTTGGGAATGCAAACGGGATTGATCCGTTTCGATGGAATCAGCTTTGAACATATAAATGTGCCCAATTTGCCGCAGTTCCGCCAGGGGGCGATTATTCATCTCGCCGCCGGGGAAGACGGAGGACTGTGGTTTGGAATAGAAGGCGGTTCATTTGGATTATACGATGGCCAGGGGTTCCATCCGATGGACCAGCATCGTTGGGTGGATCCGGCGATGGGTGTGGGGGCGATCTTAAAAGGCCGTGACGGCTGGTTATGGGTGGGAGCAGGGAGTGGCACAGGACGGTGCGGTGGAGAAAGCACCAATGGCAGCAGTTTTTTTCCGCAATTGAACGGGGCCTCCGCAATCTACGAAGATTCCCAACATCGCACCTGGATTGGCACGGCCGATCACGGGTTATTTTACTGGCAAAATGGTCAAATCAAGGCATTTCCGGACTCATCGCTTCAGGAAAAAGCCATCTTCGCCGTGGCCGTTGACGGGCACCAACGCCTTTGGGTGGGCACGCAGGCTGGTGTCCAATGCTACGATTCGAATTTCGTGCGCCACGACCTTGTGCAAACCTCGACGGATGTCAAAGCCCTGCTCGTGGACCGGCGCGGAGTGGTGTGGATTGGCACAGCCGGGGACGGATTGATTCGTTATTGGGAAGGCCAGGCCCAGTATTTCAGGCATAACGACGGGTTGGCCAATGATTCCATTACGTCGCTGTTGGAGGACAACGAAGGCAGTATCTGGATAGGGACTTTGGATGGCTTGAGCCAGCTTAGCGACGTAAAATTCCCGATTTACACGAGCGCCGAGGGCATGGTGGACGGATCATGTCATGGTCTATGCGCCTCCGCCAATGGCGGGATTTGGACGGCCACAAGCAGGGGAATATCCCTGTTTGACGGTAAAAAATTTATCAATTATTCAAGCGACATCGGTCTCACCAACTCATACGTCAAGCGGGTGTTCGAAGCTGAAAACGGCGATCTCTATTTCATCAATGCCAATCGCGCCGACACCAACCGGGAAGTAGGTATCTTGTCCCACGGCAGGATTGTGGCGCGCTACGGCTGCAGCAGTTGGCCGATTGCGTTCGCCGAAGATGACCAAGGCGTGGTAGTGGCTTTGGGAGGTGAATTGTATCGGGTGGGCCGCACGGAATTCAGTCCGTACGCTTTTCGTGACGGAAAAGTCCCCAAATTGGACTGGGTGCGAAACCTTTTTGGCTGCGCCGATGGCTCGCTCCTGGCCGCCACCGTGGATGGAGTCTTCAAAATCAAGGACGGCATATTTGAGCATTGGTCCGTGGGCGAAGGGCTATCGGATTTTGACGTGCAGTACGTTTGCGCCGACAGCGACGGCACTATCTGGGCCGGCCTGAAAACCGGCCTGGCGCGCATCAGGAATGGACAGGTTCGCAATATCGGCCAGAAGGACGGTCTGGCCGACAATATCATCTGTGCCATCGTTCCGGACGATCACGGCAATCTCTGGATGCAGACGAGCCATGGTTTTATTCGAGCGAGCCGGCGGAGTCTGGACGATTTCGCCGATGGCAAAACCAACCGGGTGGACTGCGTGTCCTATAGCGGCCTGGAATCCGTAAAATCAATTGAAACGGTCGCGGTAGAGTTTAACGGTTGCAAGACTGCTGACGGACGGATCTGGTTTCCAACACCGTCGGGGGCGGTAGTGATTGATCCGGCAAAGATCGCGAGCAATGTGGTGCCCCCTCCGGTGCATATTGAACATGTCCTGGTCAACGGCACGGAGCAAACCGGTCCGGATGCGAAGCGCGCCCGGCCGGGCCGGGATGAACTGGTTGTGCAATACACCGGGCTTAGCTACATCGAACCGCAAAAAGTCACGTTCCGCTATCGGCTGGAGGGTTATGATTCCGAATGGATTGACGGGGGCAACCGGCGGTCGGTTTTTTACGCGAACTTAAAACCGGGGCATTACCGTTTTGCCGTGCAGGCTCGCAATGCGGATGGCATGTGGAGCACGGCGGCCGACCGGTTTGAAATTATTTTGCCGCCGCATTTTTATCAAACGGGGTGGTTCCGCGCCGCGGCCTGCCTGGCGGGGGTGGCGGTGATCCTTGGCGGATATGGCTGGCGGGTCCGGCGCCTGGCGAGGAAGCAATGGGATTTGCAACAGGCCAACGAGTTGTTGGAGAAGAAAGTCGAGAAGCGGACGGGCGAATTGGCCGAGCAGCGCAATTTGCTGCGCACGCTCATTGATCATTTGCCCGACGGCATTTTTATCAAAGACCGCCAAAGCCGTGTCTTGATTGACAATGTTGCCCACGCGCAATTGCTAGGTTTTGACAATCCGTCCGAAGCGGTCGGCAAGACGGACCTTGATTGCCTGCCGAAAGCGGAGGCTGAAAAACTGTTTTCCGCCGAACAGGAATTGATCGCGCAGGGAACGGAATACAATGCGGAGGAAGCCATTGTGGACGTCCGCACGGGTGAGGCCCGCTGGCTGCGGACGACCAAGGTACCGTTGCGCGACGGCTCGGGAAAGATCACCGGCCTGGCGGGAATCAACCGCGATATTTCGGACCGCAAGAAATGGGAGGCAGAGTCGGAAACCCTGCACCGGCAACTCGTGGAGGCTTCGCACATGGCCGGCATGGCGGAAGTGGCCACGAGCGTGTTGCATAACATCGGCAATGTTCTCAACAGCGCCAGTGTTTCGACCGGCCTGATTTCCGCGCGGCTTCGAAGGCTGGAAATTTCCAATCTGGCCAAAGCCGCGCAACTCCTGCAGGCAAACGCCGGCGATCTGGGAAAATTCCTTGCCGAAGATCAACGGGGACGGCAACTGCCGCGATACCTGGAACAACTGGCCCGGCATTTAGGCACGGAACAAGCGAGTTTGCTCGTTGAAATCAGGGAACTGGCGGCCAACATGGAACATATCAAGGGGATCGTTGCCAGCCAGCAATCACACGCCAGGATGATCGGCGTTTCAGAAACCGTCCAGCCGGCTGAACTGGTCGAGCAGGCGATTCGCCTCAATCAAGACGCTTACGGGCGGCATTCCGTGCGGCTCATGCGAGAGTTCGCCGCCGTCCCCCCCATTCCGCTGGACAGGCATAAAGTCATCCAGATTCTCGTGAATCTCATGCAAAATGCGAACCAGGCCTGCGAAGGCAACCCGCCCCATGCGCGAAAAGTCGTCGTCCGCATCCGCCTGGCCGGCCCCGGCAAATTGCGCATCGAGGTGGCGGACAACGGCGTGGGGATTCCGGCCGAGAATCTGACGCGAATTTTCTCGCATGGATTCACGACGCGGAAGGACGGGCACGGATTTGGACTGCATAGCGGCGCGCTGGCCGCCAAGGACCTAGGCGGATCGCTGACTGTTTTGAGCGAAGGTCCCGGCCGCGGCGCAACCTTTGTGTTGGAACTGCCTGTGCCGGCGAGGCAGTCGCCCCGGTCGGAGGCCGGAGGTTAGTCTGTTCGCCCGGCGCTTTAAGGATTTACTTTCAATTGATAAAAGCGGCTCTGGTTGGTGGCATTCGTGTCCGTGAGGAAGAACACGTCGGCGGGCGCATTGGTGGTGAGGAGGTCGGCCCAATTCGTCAGTTTGTTCGCAAACTGAACCGTATAGCTTTGGCCGGAAACGCCCGTGATACGGAAAGTGAATTGGTGCTGCCCCGAATGCCTCGGCAGGTCCAGCATGGGTTGGGACGAGACGACGAGCACAAAGTTGTTTGTGGCGTAGCCTCCGTAGTCATCATAAACCTGCGCCAGAAAATTATAGCTTCCTGATTCCAGGGGCGTCCCGGTGATCGACCCATCGGAGTTAAGGATCAATTCGCCCAGCGAATCGGAAGTGTACCAATAAACGGGCGGGATTCCTCCCGTTTCCAAAAGTTGGGCGGTGTAAGGGACGTTGGGCCGGGCAATCGGCAGACTCGCGGCGGAGATCTGCAGCGCGGGATAATTCGTGACGCTGAGAGGAATGTCGGCGATAGAGCAACCGTCGTTCACCTCGAGGGTAAAGTTGTAAATGCCATCCGTGGTGGGTATCCCCGAGATCACGCCGCTGGCGGGGTCATTGGTCAGGCCCGGCGGCAACGAATTGGAAACGACGGTCCACGTTTGTGTCTGGCTTCCTCCATTGATGGGCGGATAGCCATAATAATTCAAACCCACCTCGCCCGGGGGTAATGGCGAGGAAGTAACCATGAGCGCCGAATTCACCGAGATATATAGCTCTTCGTTAGTGACCGATTCGTCTGAATCGCCGATTTGGAAGGTCGGGTAAAAAAAGCCTGCCGTTGCCGGGATGCCCGAAATCACGCCATTCGTATCGAAATTCAATCCGTCCGGCAACGGAGCGGAATCAGGCGATAACGCCCATGAATACGGAGGCGTGCCGCCAAGAGCTTGGAGCTGATTCGTGTAAGGACAGCCCACCGTCGGGTACGGCAGCGACGTGGTGGTGATTTGCAGCGGCGCGGGATAATTCGTGATGGTGAGATCCAGGTCGGCGATGGTGCAACCGTCATTGATCTCGAGGGTGAAATTGAAAACTCCATTCGTCGTGGGCACGCCCGAGATCACACCGTTCACGGGGTCATTGGTCAGGCCGGGTGGCAATGAGTTGGAAACGATGGTCCAGGTTTGCGACTGCGCGCCGCCACTCACCGGCGGATAACCGTAGTAACTCCAACCCACCCAACCGGCCGGCATGGGCGCCGAATAAGTTTGCAACTCAGTGTTTACCGAGATCGACACCTGTTCATTTGTCACCGCTCCAAGAGAATCGCTGACCTGGACGACCGGATAAAAATAGCTGGAGGCAGTCGGGATTCCCGAGAGCAGGCCGTTGGTGTCGAGGGTCAAGCCGTCGGGCAGCGGGTTTGAATCCGGAGCCAGCGTCCAGGAATACGGAGGCGAGCCGCCGGTGGCCTGAAGTTGGTTGGTGTAAGGGCAACCCACCGCCAAGGTTGGGATTGTGATGGCGGAGATTTGCAATGGACCCGGCGGCGTCGCCAGAACATTGATGGACAAGACCTGCATGTCATTGCTTCCGCGCCAATCCGTCACCTGCACGGCAAAAGTGAACAGGCCGATATTGGTTGGGTCGCCATAAATATCGCCGAAATTGTCCAGGTTTAGCCCGCCTGGCAGGGCGCCGGATGTCACCGACCAAACGAAGGCACCGGAGCCATTGATGACTGTTATTTGGGTGAAATAGGAATTACTGATACTTCCGTCGGGGAGGTTCGTGGTAAGGATTTGTGGCGGCGGTATCGGTGGCAGATTTGTGGCTGTGAAATCTGCCTCGGCAAGGGCCGGTGGCACGGGGACATCAACGGGGTTGACAGGATAATAACCCGCTGAGTTCAAATAGTCAGGATCCACACTGACATTCCAGGTGCCGTTGAAGACCGGCACGAAGTAGGAGCCATCCGCGGCGGTTTGCCTGGAAAGAGTGAAATTGGTGGTGCCAATGCTGTTAGTGATTGTGATCCGGAGGTTGGGGATGCCGATGCCGTTCGTGCCGAGAACATAGCCGGAAATGCTGCCTGTGACCCTGTGAGCGACGATATCATTGGTCAGGTTGACTCCATCAACGATGGTGAATGGAGTCATATCCGGGAAAACGAGAAAATACTCGCCAACTTCCAGGGTCCAGGTGCCGGCGAAGACGGGCATATCCAGGAAGCCGCTGGTCCCGGTGTTGCCGAATGTCGTGACGCCGGTTTCAGAATTGTTGGCAAAAGCGAACATATTGGTCACCGGCGCGCCGGAATCGTCTATCACATGCGAGCGAAATCGTGCGGTGGCAAGGTAGCCAATGATGTTTAAAGACGTCGCCTGTCCGCTATTGATGCTGAAACCAGTGCCGCCAAAGAGGTAGCTGTTCGCGGGTGCGATTCCCGTGTTTTCCACATTGATGAATCCTCCGCCTTGATCGGTTACCATCGTGTAAGCGCCGTTGGTGTCCGAGAAACCATAAGAGTCGTATGGAGTAATGACGTTAGCGGCAAGGCCGACCCCCGCAATCGGGTTTCCATGATTGTCCTGGACGGTTCCGTAGAGCATGGCGGTGGCGTGTTCGAGGAAGATGTAGGCGCCGAGAGAGCCGGAGGAAGTGTTATACTGGCTCTCAAAGCCCGGGTCCAGCGGCAGGTAAGCCTGTGAAATGGCGCTTTGCGCGTACGGCCGGATCGTCCAAATATTATTAGTTGTGACAGGAATCGAGAAGTTGCCATTGGTGTCGGCAACCGCGATGGTGAAGAGGGAATTGGTGGAAAATGCCAGGAGTTGCGCGCCAGGGAGGATTTTCAAAGCAGCGTTGGTACTGTCCGCCAGGTACCCGGAGATAGTGCAATTGGCCGGAATGAGACTTAAATTGGTGGTGATCGTCACATTCGGCGACAGGGTTACAATCGGAAACACTGATGGGTCGCCAACGTAGCCCGGTCGGGTAGCGGTGACTTGATACGTGCCCGAGGGTGCGGGGATGGAGTAATGGCCGGTTGCGTCAGCGACATTTCGGATGATCGCCGGCGTTCCTTCGACTGCCGCGGGATCGAGCAAAGCAATGAACGCGTTGGGGACGTTCGTGCCGCTGCTGGTGACAACTCCCTGGATGCTTTGGGCGTAAGTTGGACTGGCCACGGTAAAGACGGCGTTGGACGGGGTGAAATGGTTGGACGGGCTGCTGAAACGAAAAATGTATTGACCGAGTGTGCGGGCAAGGTCGGGGGTCGTGGGGAATCGGAAGGACGCGGTGATCGCGCCGTTGGTCGCGCCATCCTCGTCATGCACTACGTCCAGATTAGTTGCCCCCGCCAGCAGGCTCATCCGGCCATCGGTGACCCAGTCGCTGCGCACGGCGAAATCGCCGGCATCCACCACGCCGTTGTTGTTGGCATCGAAAAATTCCTGCACCAGCACGCTATCGCCGGAAGCCAGGCCCGTCATCTGGAAGACCACGCGGCCGGTGAAATTGTTGCTTACGACGTTTGGGGTTACGGTGAAGGTGGCCGCTTGCGTGACGATCGCAAATAACCACACTAGAACCACCAGGGTGTTTTTCATAGTTGATCGCATGATTTTCTTCTGCTGTATTGGAGTGATAGTTGTACCTGACAAATGCGATTTTTCTCGTGCCGAGGCACGAAAAAACCGGAGACTGGCAACTTGAGCGAACTCAGACACTTTTCTATATTTGGATTTCCTTTTCGAATTCTGTGAAATTAAGAATTACAAATAACTAAAATTTGTCAATCTAATTTTTCCGTTTTACTTCCAAATCCCCAGGCTGACCAATTGTTTCATCGCCGCCTCCGCCCAGCCGCGATTGGCCGCCGGGCTGGCCGGACTCGGATGCAGAATTTGACCCACTTGGATTTTCATCAGGCGGGGCGGTCCTGATTTTGAGCGAGATATCAACGAAACGCCTTGATCTCCACCAGAGCCATCGCGGCTGGCCGGGGATTGATGAACCGAATCCGCAGTTGCGGGGAGTCCACTGGCCGAAAGCTGGCGGTGTTCTCGCCGTTGGCCAGCGGCTTTTTGGGAATCATGTGGAGGTCGGAAACATTCTTCCAGTTCCCATCCTGCCAGTATTGGATGATATATTTTTTCGGCGCTTCAAATCGGGTCCCATCCGAGTAGAAGTACAATTGAACGGAACTGAATTGCGCAGGGGCGCCAAAATCCAAACTGTACCAGTCTTCATCCGATTGCGACCCCATATTCGACCAGTAATTTCTCACGTTGGGGAAAAACCAGACGCGTCCATCTATGGCCTGGAAGAGTTCGTTCGGAAAGTTGTTGGTGGAAGCAGAAGGCTTGGGGAAACCCTGCCCGGCGCAGTTCACCGCCAGGTCAATGGGATGCGAATCGGTGCGGATCACCGGCGCGGGGATTGTGATGGTTTTTTTTCCCAATGCCGATGGTGGTAATGCCAGGCTTCCATCCACATAGACTGAAAGACCGGCGCCTTTTCTGTAATGGCTGCCATCTTTGTCGTAAAGAATTGTGACCCGGTGTCCGTGATAGGAGACGTTTTCCAAGCAAAAATAATCGAGGGAGTTTGTCGAATCGGGATCGGCGGGTATGAGCGGGTTGATCTCAAGAGTATCGTCTGCGCGTGGCCGCAAACCGGCAAGCCCGGTGATGATCAGGTCGTTATAATCCGAATGATTGTAATGGTTGCTTCGAGGCAACCCGACGATGATCTTGCCGGTATCCGGATTGTAATCTTCCTCCACATCAGGCTGGCCATTTAAATAATGCTGGCGGGTATATTGTTTCAGAAGGCCAACGTAATCCGCGGCATTCACCACGTTCTGGGTATAGTCGTTCAAGAGATTGGCCATGGCGTCGAGCACGAGCGTGGTGTCGAAGGGCCAGGAAGGGCCATTCCATTGGCATTCGGGCATTTTTTTTCCATTGGCGTAGGCGTAGCGGTATTGACGCATATAATATTGGTAGTCTGGCCCCACCGTACGCAATCCATAGGGGCCGGCAAATTCATTCGTTGAAAGGAGGCAGGTCCAGGCAGCGTTGTATTTGGGATCCCGGTCAGGCAGTTCAAAGGCCCAGGGCACATAACCGGCCAGCTCGCGGCCACGGATAAAATCCCAATAATGAACGAATTGGTTGTCCGCTTTATACCGATCAACGAAGTGTTGCAAATGGTCATTCCAAAGATTCGTTTCCACGTCATCCCGGATCGCTTCGGCATTTGCGGCATAGGTGGCTGCGGTGTTGGCATCACCCGCGAGGGCGGCCAGACGGCTGATCGACAACGCATTGGCGAACATGAAGCTATTGATGGTGGGGCGAAAGGCGTCGCCGTGAAAAAAACCATCTTTGCCGCCGCTGGCATCGATTGAAGCGATGGAGTATTCCGTGGCGTCCGCGATGGGTTGGATGTAGTAAAGCCCTTTGGACGCATCATAATGGTCCGACCATGCCTGGTAGATGCGTTTCATCGAGTCCAAATTTTTTATGGCGAAATCCCGGTCTCCGCTTGCCAGATAACTGCCATAGGTGGCTGCGGCAATGGCTTCGCTGAAATGGCGGTCGTTCCCACCGGCATACATGAAATCGATGTAATCATCGATGTAGCTCTGGTCCTTCAACCAACGGCCTTCATTGATATGAAAGGCGGTGGCATCGTTGAGGTTTTGATACGGACGGGCCGCCCACCCGACGTTATCCAGGAATTCGGTGACGATGTAACCCTTCTGGCCGATGTCCTTGAGATGCGCCTTATACAGTTGCCACCGATAATAATAGATCTGGTTGATCTGCGGATCGGAGCAGTCGAAGAAGGGGATGTTCTGTTCATACCACGGAGCATCATTGCCGAAATAATGGGTTGCGAGGGCGGACTCAGGAAGGATTTGCGTTCCTGGCTCGCCGGCCAGGCCTTTGAGGAAGCAGGACAAGAAGATACTGGCTATCAGGATAAAGCGTAAAAGAGGCAACATAAGAGGTTTGGATTAAACATGGAAAAAACTGGAACTTGTTGAACATGTCAAACATATTCAATTTTGGGTGCGGGCCTATCCGTCAATTTGTCCCTTGGTCCCATTTGAAAAGGGGACGTGCTGCCATTGGGGGTTGAAGGTTCTGCGTTGGAGGTTGGATGTTTCTTTTCTGCTTTTCCGAAAGTGAGGGGCGATCCACCCCCTCCTTCCAAATCCCCAGGCTGACCAATTGTTTCATCGCCGCCTCCGCCCAGCCGCGATTGGCCGCCGGGCTGGCCGGACTCGGATGCAGAATTTGACCCACTTGGATTTTCGCTGGCACCATTGGACGTTGGATGTTGAATACCTGCCGCACCGCCTGCTGCGCCGTAGCTTGGCGAAGGTGGGTAGCATGACGAAGGCGGGTTGAATGTTTCTTTTGTGTCTTTTCCATCCTCCCTCCTCCATCTTCGTTCTTGAGATCCTCCACCACCATTGTCCCCTGCCTGGCCGCAAATCCGCCGATGCCGATCAACCATTCCGGATCGAGTATTTCCAATACGCGGCGCAAATGCGCATCGCAAATCTGAAACAACTTTTTGCATTCGGCTTTGCGCAGTTTATCTGGAGTCAGGTTGCTGCCGCTTTTCCCCATGAAAGCCAGCGGACAATAGTTGGCAACAAAATGGTCCGCGAAAAAATTTTCCGGCGTCCCAAACCGCTCCCTAAAAAGCCCCCACAAGCGTCTTCCGCTCACCTCTGAGTGGAGGCAATCGAAACCGGTCACCGGCCGTTTAGGGTGGCATAACTCAGGTTTTCTGATTGCGGCGGAAATTCCCAGCCAATCGCGGACTGCGGCGATCTCGCCAAAGGGAATTCCCGTTTGCGTCATCCCGAACGGTCCCGGGTTCATCCCGAGAAAAACGATTCGTTTCTTTCCGCCGCCGTACTGCCGCAAGTACCTCTCGTGCGCGCTCCAGGCATAATCGAGTGGATTATAGACATGCGTGACCGGCGGCTTGAATTTCAGCAAATCAACCTGCGCGGCAAGCTCCCGCGCGGCGAGGATGAGATGGGTCTGCACCGCGGAAATACGAGTTTCCTTCATATCACGGATGCAACCTTTGCCGCCGAAGGCATGATCAACGAAAGCAGCGGCACAGCCATCAGGGTGGTTACGATCGTCATGAATACCATCATCCTGAAAAGCGTCGGGCTGATGATGCCGTCGTCGAGACCGATGTTACATGCGCCCGGTCTTTCGGTTGATCCGGCCCGCCGTCTGCGTCACCCGCGTGTAATGCCTCGTCTGCAAAAAGTTTGGTCATTTCAACCCGGATTATGCCTCCGACCGCCCCCTCGGCAAGCCGATTGTCATAATTCCAGCTAGGACCCCTTTACGGTTTGTATCGCTTGAAAATTTTTTCCAGTTAAACTCCGCGCATGGCAGATCCGTTCATCCATTGGATAGAGGCCAAAGGTGTGTGGGCGCCATGGCTCTTTGTGGCGTTGTTCATCGGCGCGTCCTTTATCATGATCTGGCGGCTGGAGGCGATGAGCGCGCGCGGTTTTGAGGGCACGGTGCTGGGCACACTCGTGATGCCGTATTGCTCCGGCATGGGCAACCTGATCTTCGCCGTCATCCTCGGCAGCGGCGGCGGCAGCGGCGCGGACGTGATGACCAATAACCTGGTCAATAATGTCACCGACATGACCCTGGTGTTGGGATTGCCGGCAATCATTTGGGGCATAAAAGTAATTCCGGCGAAATCCAAAGGGAAAAGTCCGGCGAAGAAAAGTTCCGGCGACGGAAAGGCCCAACAACTCAATCGCCTGGCGTTGTTGATGACCTTGATGGCCATTTTATTTTTCACCGGGGCCGTCTGGGCGCTGGGACGCAAAGGCAATTTGAATTTCAACGACGGCATGGTCCTGATCGGTATTTTCCTGTTCTGGCAATGTATCCACGTTTTTGAAGTGCTTAAGTCGGACGTGCGCCAGGGCAAATCGGCCTTTGGCTGGATGCTGCCGCTGGACATTGTGCTGCTGGCCGTCGGCGCTTATTGCATCTACGTCAGCACGGATTGGCTGGTGGCCTGGCTCCAAAATCGCCACATCGGTTTTATCAGCGCAAAACATCTCGGCTGGCTGACGGGCTGGCTGATGGTGCTGCCCAACGCCATGCTGGCGTTTTATTACGGCTGGCGCGGGCAACCGGAAACCGTCTATGCCTCGCAGGTGGGCGATTGCCACGTCTCGATCCCCTTATGTCTGGGTGTTTACTGCCTTTATCAGAACATGGTGATGCCCGCTTTTTTTCAGACGGGAATGTTCATTCTGCTGGGCGCGACGGCGCTGCACATTTTCTTCGTGCTGGTTTTTGGCCAACTGCCAAAATTCTTCGGCTGGATCCTGGTTGCCGCCTATGGATGGTTTCTTTGGAAAGGACTGCTGGGATAGGTTTGATTTTCAAGAGTGGACGCGGATCCGAACCATATTCAGTTAAACGACCTCCTCACCCCGGCCCTCTCCTCCGAGGAGAGGGGGAAACGCTCGGCGCCTTTGTTTGAAATACGTCAGCAGAATCTGTCAGGAAGCCATTCCATGACCAAAAACGTCCTCTCGCTGTCCTGCCCGCCATAGCGTAGCGACGGCGGGTTCCTTCTCCCTGGGGGGAGAAGGCCAGAGATGAGGGGAGATTGGGCTAAACTCAAACGAGTGACTCTCTCTTTCCCTTGAGGTTCATAGAGTGAGCGGGCCGGTGATTCACTGGTTTTTTCTAACAAACTGGGTGTCGCCCCAGGAAACTTTCACTGGATTTGGCCGGATTCTGTCGCTTAACCCGGCGAACGGCACCTGGGCATAGAGCCAGCGCGGGTTTTTGGCGATGACATCCATGCTTTCGCGCGTGTTATTGCAAATGAGGTAAATTCCCATGCCCAGGACCATGAAGGCCTCGAAGCCGGTGCCGACGCCATGGCGTTCAAAGGCGAAATCGCCGGTGCCATAGCTCATATCGTGCAACTCCTTGCGGAGGGCGCCGATGTCGGCGGCAAAATTCTTCAGGAAATCGTCATTGCGCGGGCCGAGATAGGAGAGCACGCGGGCCTTGTTCTCCGCCAACGACACGATCGCCCATTCGTCAAAGACGGTTTTGCCATAGCGCGCATCCATTTCTTTGGCGCAGGCTTTGACGAGGACAACAGATTCTTCGAGTGTCATGGATTACTACCTTCGACGGCAACAAAACAAATTTCCGAGGCGCAGACAAGGCAATTCCAAAATAAAATTTTAACCACGGATAGACACAGATAAAAACAATAGGGCTCAACGCAAAGGCGCAAAGATGCAAAGCAGTGATGAACGGTAAGCGTTTCCTCATTCTTCCTTTCCATCCTGGTGGGGCGAGCGTCCCCGCGAGCCGTGCCTCGCGCGAAGCGCCCTTTTCATTCTGTCTCCATCTTCCTGGCTCCAAATTTAAAACCCAAAATTAAAAATTCAAAAATCTCTTTGAAGCCTGTATTGTGGCGATTCATGCGTCCACCCATGCCAAACCGCGACCAGCCAACATCGGATTTGGCTGGAAAACTGAAATCAGGGTTCTATTGGGCGACAGCATTCCTGTCCGCGGGGGCGCTCGTGGTGGCGGTGATCAAATGCCTGGTGGCGACGGACCTCAACTGGCCTGAGACGGCGCTGCTGTCTGTGGCCGTCGCGGGCACGGTGGCCACGCTTTCACGCCAATTGCCGGTGCTGCATGCGTTGTCCGCAACGATTCTGATCATCCTCATTGGCGGCGGGGTCTCCGTGCTCAACGCCAAGACCGGCATGCCGTTTGGCGCAAACATTGTGGGACAGGCATCCGGCGCCAGACTGTTTGATATTTTGCCGTGGGCGCTGCCATTGCTTTGGCCCGTCGCCATCCTGAGTTCGCGCGGCGTGGCGCGGTTGATTTTGCGTCCGTGGCGAAAAACAAAGTCGTACGGCTTCCGACTCATCGGAGTGGCCGCGGTCCTGACGGTGCTCTTCGAGTTTGCGTTTGAGCCGTTCGCCTCGCGCGTGAAACATTATTGGTATTGGGAACCAACGGCGCTGCCCGTGACCTGGCAGGGCGCGCCTCTGGTGGATTTTTTTGGCTGGATGGTCGTGACCGTCCTCATCCTGGCGTTTGTGACCCCGCTGCTCATCAATAAGAAACCACGGCAACAAAGTGCGCCGGACTTTTTTCCGCTGGGAATCTGGCTCGGGGGGCTGGTGCTGTTTGGCGCCGGATGCGTGGCTCAAAAGATCTGGCCGGCGGTTGGGGCGGATGCAACGATCGGAACTATCACCACGGTTTTTGCCCTTCGCGGGGCGAGGTGGTGATTTGGGTTCCCGGTTGCACTCCGCTTGCTGCCCTTCTCCCCACTGGGGTGGATAAGGGGGGAAGAGAACGAGCTAATAAAAACTACGGCAGCCAGACCGCGCGATAGAACATGGCAGGCCCATTGGTCAACGGTCCTGGTAATACCAGATTGAAGCCACTTGAAGTGATGGTATTGGTACTTAACGGCGTCCAAGTCCCCGTCGTGAGTGAACTGCTCTCTTCAATCCGATATACTGTTCCAGTGGTGCCAATGATTCCAAAGCCAACGGTTCCGTTGATGGCCATCAAGGGGTTACTCACCGTGTAAGACACACTGTAACTGGTGATCTGGTTGGGCAAGACCGCCACCGCCTGGTTCGCCGGCGAATTCCAACCGGAGATGGGATTGAAGAGCACAGTGACGTTGGTTGAAGTCACCGCGCGGATGTAGTTCGACGCGCTCCCATAGGCCGAATCCCCCGATAGCTTCCAGCCAGCCCCCGCCGTCACCGCCGCCGACGGGCCCAGTTGAAATTCCAAATATCCAGGATTGTTTCCGTTGATGGCCTGGTTGGCAACGATAGTGATGACGCCGCCGCCCGTATGGTTGGTCCCGAAGTCGCCCAACGTCTCCGCGTTGGTGATCAAATTCACCACCGTACTGTCGATCGCCCGCACTGCCGACGCATAGGGTGTCACTCCATTATACAATGTCCCCAGATACACTCCCGCCGGATAGTAATAACCGTTATACTGCACGTATACCGGCCCACCGCTATTACCCGGGTAGCTCAAGAACCAATTCGCGTTATATACCTCCTGGTCCGTCACCGGATCGGTCGCCAGGGCCAGTGGATAGGGCTGAGGCTGCGTCTGGTACATCTCGCCCGGCACAATTGAAGAGTTTCCAAACTCTGATCCGTCCACCGGATAACCCACGAGCATTTTCGAACTGTTGCCCGTCAGCCATGGATTGGGTGAGGCATCCGATGGCAGATAACCGCCGGAACCCCCGCCCGCCACCGGCGACAAAAAGTATAGTGCCGCCACGTCCAGATTCCGCGACTGCGGACTGGACTGGTCCACTCCCAACCCGCCCAGCAAATCATTGGTCCGTTGTGACGCATAGCCGCTCAACACATACCAGCCCCGCGCCGACTGTGGTTCGGGGGCAGATACCCCCGTCTCCTGCCGGAAATACCAAAAGATCTGGTTCACATACCCGAGCGTCTGGTCGTTGAACACCATGTGCGCCGCGGTCAGCACCACGTTGGGCTGCACCGCCACGCCGCTGCCGTAGCCCACGTCCGATTGCAACTGGCCGTTGAAGCCAAAGGGATAATCGGCTATGTCGCTGATCTCATTGGCCGGCACGGGAAAGGGCAGCAGCACCCCGCCCGGCGCCGATGAAGCCAGCACATAATTGGCCGAGATGATCGTGGGCAATCCGGCATACACCTGCACCGCCTGGCTTGAGGGTTTGGAGTAATTGGTCACCGGCTCAAACTCGATGAAATAAATGTCCGGTTGCAAATTGGACGCCGTGGAACCGGGCGCGCGCCAATTGCTCTCCCCCAGGAATCGCCAGCCGGTGCCGGCCACCAGGTTCGGGCCGATTTCCACCGTGAGTGAACCGATGCTGTTCGTGCTTCCGTCATCCAACGTCGGATAATACTGGTTGGTGATGGAGGTCGTCGCGCCATTGACCACGGCCACGGTGAAGTTGGTCTGGATCACCAGATACCCGGGCACACTTTGAAACTCAAGCGTGTAATTATCCTGCGCCAGGTTGGAAACCACGTCGCCGCTGTTGTGCCAGGTTTGTTCCCACGGCAATCGCCATTGTCCGCTGGCTTGAGCGGGCAACAACGTTACCTTCAAACTCCCGGTCATCACCGGCGCAGTGTAGGCCGCGGCATTCGCCCCCGCATAGGCTGTGAACACTCCTTTTCGGATTGTGTTGTTCCGCGTATCGGCCACATAAACATTACCTGAACCGTCCACCGTAACATCGAGAGGGGAATCAAATCGTGCCGCATTACCCGCACCATCAGAACTTCCAGCGCTGCCAGCCATTCCGCCGATCGTGCTCACCACCCAGTTGCCGCCGGCAAAGGTCAGTTCGCGAATTTCATTGTTCCCTGTATCTGCCACATACAGATTGCCCGAATTGTCTACTGCGACGCCATTGGGTTCGTTAAATAATGCGTTGGTTCCCATGCCATCGTTACTGCCGGCCATTCCAGCCTGTCCCGCAATGGTCGTCGCCACCCAAACCGAGTTGACCAGGCTGATCTCCTGGATCACATCGCCATTAGGATCCGCCACATAAAGGTTATCCGAACCATCCACGGCAATGCTTACCGGGTCGTAAATCTGTCCCGTGATGTAAGCCGGGCTGGTAGGCGACTCGACATAGATTATCTCGCTGAAAATATCCGAGACAAAGAAATTGTTCGATGCGTCCACCGCAATCCCAGAGGGAACATCAAACCCCGTCAGATAAGTTGTCACCACGTCGCCTGGACTGATCTTCCGGATCGTCGATCCGTTCGCATCGTTGAATTCATCTGTCACATAAACATTCCCCGCGCCGTCCACCGCCACTCCGTGGAGAGCGCCAAACTGCGCGTAACTGCCGACACCGTCATTGGTGCCGGAGACTCCGGCCTGCCCGGCGATGGTGCTCACCACGCCAGCCGGCGTGATTTTCCTAACGGTGCGGTTGCCGGTATCCGCCACATAGATATTACCGGTCTTGTCCACGGCCACTGCCCTCGGGCCGTTAAACGCCGCGGCCGTGCCCGTGCCGTTGGCACTGCCGGCATTCGCGTCAGTCCCTGCCAATGTGCTTACCACCCCACTCGAAGTCACACTCCGGATGACGTTGTTGTCTGTATCCGCCACGAACAGATTTCCTGACGCGTCCGCCGTGATGCCGGAGGGACTTTGAAACATGGCGTTGGTCCCCGTCCCATCGGCGTAACAACTGAAACAACCGTCCGATCCGGCCAGCGCACTGACACTCCAAATGAGTCCCACCCGCGTGATCTTGTTAATCGTTTCATCGAAAAATCCTCCTCCGACATAGAGATTGCCCGAGTTGTCGACTGTGATGCATTCAGGGCCTTCATCGCCCCCAATCACCGCCAAGGTACTCACCACCCAGTTGGACTTAACCTGCATTATTTCCCGGATCGTGTTGTCGTAGAAATCCGCCACATAAAGATTGTTCGATGCGTCCACCGTGATGCCAGCAGGCCCTTCAAATGAGGCATTGGTTCCACTCCCGTCATTGTTGCTAAAATTTCCAGCCAGGCCGGCAATCGTGCTGACCGACCAGTTGGTGCCAACCGATGTCAACTTCCGGATCGTATCGTTACCGAAATCCGCCACATATAGGTTGCCGGAACCATCCACCACGATGCCTGCGGGGGAATCAAACTCTGCATTGGTTCCTGTGCCATCACCGCTGCCAACACTTCCCGCCAGCCCGGCAATCGTGCTGACCACCCAGTTGGTGCCAACCGCTGTCAGCTTCCGGATGGTATCGTTCCCGGTATCCCCCACATAAAGGTTGCCGGCACTATCTATCGTGATGCCAAAGGGGTCAAAAAATCGCGCACTACCACTCATACCATCGTTCGTGCCGATAGCGCCGGGATAACCGGCAATGGTGCTCACCACGCCCGCAGCGGTAATTTCTCGAATAGTGTCGTTAGCGGAATCAACTACGTAAAGATTGTCATGGGTATCCACGGTGATGCCCCTCGGACCGGAAAAGCGCGCATTGTTGCCCACGCCATCCACGCTGCCGACACTGGCCTGACCGGCGAACGTCGTCCACGTATAGGCAGCGTTATTGGACTGCGCCGCCGTCGAAAAAGTTGAAAAAATCAAGCCCGCCAAAACCAACCGCGCACAAATGCCCGGCCATTTGATTCGCAGTCCGGCGTCGAATAAGGGTTTGAAGCTGAAAGTATCCACAATCACCTTAAGGTGCCAATCTAAAGCAGCAGGAACGCAAATGCAAGAGATTAGCAGTGCTAAAGATGCTGGCATTCCTGGTTCTCATTAACACTCGTTTGAAGCCGGATGTTAATGAGAGCCATTGAACCGTTACGTAAGCAGACGGCAAATCTTTCAGAAAAAGTGAAAATAAGTTCTGATAAATTGCTTGGCAATTTCCGGGGAAGGGGGAAGATCGGAATAGATTCAGGTCAGAGTATGAAAATTGGGATAAAAATCTTTATTGCGCTGCTTGTCTTTTGTCGGAATGCCCAGGCGCAGGGCTTCGTAAACATGGATTTTGAAGACGCCACAATAACACCAACACCAACCGGTGTTTCGACCTTTTCGGCTGATCCGACGCAATGTTTCCCGGGATGGACTGTCGGTGGTTCTGGCACCGTTGTAAGCTACAATGATTTGAGCCTGGGTGCCCCGGCGGTTGACTTGATGGGACCGGATTTCCCAAATTTTGTGGGTTACAACCCACTTGAAGGCTCATACTCGGTTTTGTTGCAATATTTTGGAATTGCGGGTGGGCCGCCGACTTTGAGCCAGACGGGCATGGTTCCCGTTGGCACACAATCCATCAATTTTTTAGTTGGCAACGGTGAGAGTGCCGCAGTGGTCACATTGGATGGAGTAAACATTCCCCTCAGCCAGATTTCCGGAGGTCGACTGGCTGGTAATATTTCAGCTTTCGCCGGCAGCGTGGCACAACTTACCTTCACTACCCCTACCGCTAATTCGCAATATTATAATCTGTATTTTGACGACATCCAATTTTCATCTTCACCAGTTCCCGAACCAGGCATATTGGGCTTGTCTGCCTTGGGCGGTTTGCTCTTCGCCAGGCGCTTCTGGCGCAAATCCCGTTGAATCAAATTTCACGTCCTGACGGTCGTCGCATCGCCCTTTTCACCTCGCTTGGTGATCTTCAACCGTGCCACGCGGGCGCCATCCATTCCCTCGACGCGTAATTCGCACAGGCCCGCCGTCAGCACATCGCCGGCCTTGGGAAAACCGCCAAGTTTCTGCGTCACCCAGCCGCTCGCCGTGGCAATGGTTTCATCGTGCTCGACCTCCCCGGTGATCTTTTCCAGTTCATGCAGCGGCAGCGTCCCGGAGATTTCCCAAATATTTTCGCCGAGGCGCACCACGTCGGATTTTTCCGTGTCGAATTCGTCCTGAATCTGGCCAACCAGCGTTTCGATCACGTTTTCCAGCGTGACGATGCCGACCGTTCCGCCGAATTCATCCACCACAATGGCGAAATGCGTTTTTCGTTCGAGGAAAAGTTGCAGCAATTTTTCCACCCGGGCGGTTTCCGGGACGTAAATCAGCTTGCGCGCGGCAAAAAGGAGGTCCAGCGCGGATTTTGTCCGGTCGCGCTGGAGGTACAAGTCCTTGATGTGGATGACGCCGCGGGTCTTGTCCAGGTCGCCGTTTTCACAGAGGGGAAAGCGCGAGTACCGTGTTTTTTCCGCCAAAGCGACGCAATCCGCGATGGTATCGTCGGTACTGAATGAGGCGATCTCGCCGCGCGGGCGCATCACCTCGCGCACGGTGCGGTCGCGCAAATCGAGGGCATTGAGGAGGAGGTTGCGTCCGCCCGCTGTTTCGCGGGCCGCACCCAGCATCAGGCGCAATTCCTCCTGGGAATGGGCGCTG
Source organism: uncultured Verrucomicrobiae bacterium (assembly GCA_963797825.1). Taxonomy (GTDB): domain Bacteria; phylum Verrucomicrobiota; class Verrucomicrobiia; order Limisphaerales; family UBA11358; genus UBA11358. Next base: position 151,918 of record CAWCRR010000047.1, on the reverse strand, counting down.
GACATCACCGCGTCCGGGTCAAGCCCGATTCCTTTCAACAGGAATCGGGCGGCGTAATTCAACAGCTTGTTGAAGGGATAAAAGGCGAGATAAAACCATTGCAACGGATAGGCCACCCAGAGCGCGACGGGCAAGGGCTTCTGGATGGTCAGCCGTTTGGGCGCCAGCTCGCCGACGGTGATATGGAAAAAGGTGAGGGCGCTGAACCCGATCGCAAACGAGATCGAATGTTGCCAAACGACCGATTGCAGGCCCAGATGGGCGAGCAACGGATCGAGCAGGGTGGTAAAGACGGGCTGGCCCAGATAGCCCAGACCCAGGCTGACCATGGTGATGCCCAGTTGCGTGGCGCTCAGGTAGGAATTGATGTTGCGGACGATATGGCGCGCGAGTTTTGCCCGGCGGACATTCCTCGCGGCCAGCGCGTCCAACTGCGTTTCGCGGATGCGAACCAGGGCGAACTCGGTGGCCACAAAGAAGCCGTTCATCAGCACCAGCGCGAGCAAGGCGAGGATCTTCAGCACGACCAGGCTGGCGGTGTTCAAATTCACAATTTCATTTCTCCGAAAATCACTTTTAAGATGTCTTCCAGGCTGACGGCGCCGATCTCGGTGCCGTCGCGGGCGAGCACGACGGCCAGGCGTTCACCGGCGCGCTGCATCCGGCGCAAGGCGGCCTCGAGCCGGGTGTCCTGGGCAAAAAAGAGCGCCGGGGTCAGATAGGCCGCGACCGGCTTCTGCAGATCGAGGTTGCTGCGAAACAATAATGGGCCGAGCATCAAGAGGCCGGCGATGCGTTTTTTGCCATCGCGCATCTCCCAAACCGGCAGGCGGGAGAATTTTTTTTCACGGGCAAGCGCGAGCGCATCGCCGAGCGGCGTCTGGGTGTGGACGGTGACAATTTGCTCGAGCGGCAGGGTGATTTGGCGGACGGTGAAATTTTGCAGGTCGAGGACGCGATTAATCATGGCATGTTCCTCACTCGTCAAGGCCGGGGCGGATTCGCGCATGACGGCGCGCATTTCTTCGCGGCTGCCGAAGAGGCGGCCGGTAAAATTTTTGCCGCCGGTGACGCCGAGAATGGCCTGGGAGGTTTTTTCCACGAGAGAAACCAGCGGCCGCAGGATAAAATTAACCGGACGAAAGAGGCCGGCGACGGCAAGGCAAAGCTGGTTCGGGAAAGCGCTGAACAACATTTTGGGCAGGAGATCAAAAAAGGTATAGAAGAGAAAGACGATGACGGCAAAGACCGCGAGGATCAAGAGGCGATGGCCCTGGAACCAATCGTGGATCCTGGCGATGGCGAAACCGAGGATCAAAAAATTCGCGAGCGTATTGCCGACCAGGATGGTCCAAAGAAATCTCTCGGGATTTTCGAGGAAACGGAGAAGCAATTGGGCGGACCACTTGCCCGTGCGCGCGAGGCGGCGCACCCTCAAGACATTGAGCGCGAACACGCCCGCCTCGAGTCCCGAAAGCAGGAACGAAAGCAACAGCGCCAATCCCAGCGCGAGCCAGTTGAAATAATTCGTATCCATCTATTTGATTTGTTGCACGATCAATTCGCGCACGCGCCGCTCGTCCACGGCCTGGGCGGTCAATTTCAAGTGGCGAAACGCCGCCGCCTCGCCGGTCTCCGGCACCACGCCGCGCAAATGCGTGAGCAGGCCGCCCATGGTTTCCACCTCGGGGACTTCGCCCAGGGCGGGAAATTCCCGCCGGAAATCCTCGATGCGCATCGAGCCGCTCACCCGCCATCTACCGGGCGAAAGTTTTTCCATGACGAACCCCTCCGGTTGGGGCGCGGCATGGATTTTGCCGACCAATTCGCCAAGAATATCCTGCATGGTGACCAGTCCCGCGACACCGCCGAATTCATCCAGCACAATGGCCAGTCCGCGCCTTTGCCGTTGCAGGCTCTTGAATAGTTGCAACAAGTTCATCGTCTCCGGCACGAACGAGGGGAACTCGATGACCTCGGCCATGTCGATCTGTGGGTCCAGCAAAAGGGCGCGTGTATTCAGGACACCCACGATGGTATCGGGGGTTTCGTCAAAGATCGGCAGGCGTCGATGCTTGAATTTTTTCGCGGCGGCGATCATCTCTTCGCCCGTCGCGTCGTCGGAAATGCAGGCCATGGTCGAGCGCGGGCGCATCACGTCCCGGGCGGCCCGCTGGTCGAGGTTGATGATTTGGAGGATGATTTCCTTTTCGGATTCGGCGAGGGTGCCCTGGCGATAGGCCATGTCGATCAACTCCTGGTATTCGGGCTCGGTCATGGCATGGGCGGCGGAAGGCTGGGCGATGCGTCCGAGGAGCAATGAGTTGAGCCAGCGGGCGAAGTTATGCAAGGGTGACGAGATTTTTTGAAAGGCCAACAGGGGCAGGCTGACGCGCAACGCCCAGCGTTCGGGTTTGCGGACGGCGAGCGTTTTGGGAAGGACTTCGCAACCGAGCAAGACGAACGCCGCGAGCGAAATGATGGTCCATGCGAGCGGCCAACCGGCATCGAAGACCATGCGCAAGGCGATGGCGAGCATGGCGGCATTGGCGGCGGTATTGCCGAGGACGAGCGTGGCCAGGAGGTCCTGCGGCTGCTCGAGCAACCGGCAGACGATTTTGCCGCGGTACGATTCCTTTTCGGCGAGCTGGGCGGCCTGCCATCTGGCGAGCGACGCCAGTGCCGTTTCCGCCAGCGCGAAAAAGAAGCTCGCGCCAGCGAAAATCAGGATCGCCACGATTGCTGCCGCCATGCGCGGATTGTGGCACGGACCGGACGAAAAGCGAAGATGGAAGATGGAGGTGGAAGATGGAGGTGGAGGGTGGAGGATGGAGGGTGGAGGATGGCAATGCGGATCGGCCTCCTATGCGATTTTAAAAAGGTCTTCTCAATTCTCCAAAATTGCCGTAACCGCCGCGTAGTTATCCGTATGGCTGATGGTCACGTGCAGATTTTTTGCGTTCCGAGATGCAAACAATTCCTCGCCTTTGCCGTGCAGGATGACGAACGGTTCCCCGCTTTCTTTACGAGCGATCTCCATGTCGCGCCAGCCCAGTTGCGCGCCGATTCCGGTGCCGAACGCTTTGGAGATGGCCTCTTTGGCGGCGAATCGCGCGGCGACAAATGGCGCGGGGAACTTGTGCGAAAGGCAATAGGCCATTTCATCCGGCAACAGGATGCGTTGCCCAAACCGTTCACCGAATCTTTCGAGCGATACCCTGATTCGCGCGACTTCGATGATATCAATGCCGATGCCGAGAATCATTGAAGGTACAATTGACGATTTGTGTATGAAGCGCAAGCCGTCAATTTAATTCGAGGACATTCTTCATTTCCCATAACTCCGCATCACGCCGAGCATTTCCGTGACGGCGTTCTCCATCCCGACAAAGACGGCGCGGCTGACGATACTGTGGCCGATATTCAGCTCCTCGAGATGCGGCACGGAAAAAATCGCCGGCAGGTTTTCGTAATTCAACCCGTGTCCGGCGTTGAGGCGCAGGCCGAGCGAGCGGGCCTGTTTCGCGCCGGAAACCAGCCGCTGCAATTCCGCCTGCCGCCCGGCTTCATCGTTATAATGCTCCGCGAATTGTCCCGTATGCAGTTCAATAAATTGGCTCCCGACACGCCCGCTCGCTGCGATCTGTTTCTCATCCGGCGCGATAAACAGGCTCACTTCAATGCCCGCGTCATTCATTTTTTTGCGCGTGTCGGCAAGGGATTTTTCATTCGCCACCACATCCAACCCGCCTTCCGTGGTCACTTCCTGCCGCCGTTCCGGGACGAGGCAGACAATTTCAGGCTTCAATTTCAGGGCGATGGCGATAATCTCCGGCACGTTGGCCATTTCGAGGTTCAGCCGTTTGACGATTTCGCGCAATTTCCAGATGTCCCGGTCCTGGAGGTGGCGCCGGTCTTCACGCAGATGCGCCGTGATACCATGGGCGCCCGCGGCCTGGCAAAGGCGCGCTGCCGCCACGGGGTCGGGTTCGCCAAAGCCACGGCCACGATAGCGCGCCTCGCGGAGCGTCGCCACATGGTCGATATTAACGCCAAGTTTGAGCATAATTAAACAAGCAGGTCCGGTTAAAGGAGTTTCATTTTCGCGCTTTTGTGTGCCATAGAACGAATCCAATTATTTGGAATTGGACGGTGGCGTGGGCGAAGGCGCGGCGGTCTGACCGGTCGGGAGCGGCGGAAGCTGGGCCATCTTCTGTTTAACGGTGGTCTGTTCGTACTGGACCATGTTCTGTGTGCCTTTGAGTTTGGCCTGTGCGTCGAGCAAACCTGCCATGTTGGCGTTCGGATCGGCCTGCTTTGCCTTGTCATAATCCGCCTGGGCTTTGGCAACGGCTGCCTGATCGTCGCTTAATTGGCCCTGGTATTTGTTCAGGTTTTGCACGTCACTGTCATCTTTCAGGCGCGGGTCCGGAACGAATTGGGTTTGATCCGGGGCAGTACCGGACAATCCGAGTGGAGGAGTGGCGCCGCCGCCGCCCGTGACCGGGTTCCCTGCCGTATCATAGCCCAACCCCGGGTTTTGTTGAACGTTCGGGACATTGTTATTAATGCTATTCAACTGGTCGATCGCCTGAGTGTCCGTTCCACCCTGCGGGTTATGTTGGGGTGTCAAATCAGGATTCTGCGGCTGATTATTTTCAAATGGCGTCAAATGGCCGCCGCCGTAATCATTGCCGGTGGCAGGGGCGCCGGCCTGCGCGAGCATGATGGGAAAGGAAAAGGTGGTGTCACGGCTGGCCAGCAAGGTGCGGGTCTCTTTATCCACCGACGTCTGCTGGCTTAACGCGGGCTGGGAGGTCATCATCAGGAGGCTGGGAATGGAGATGGTGACGCGTCCGGCCAGGACCATTTTTTTTACCAGGGCGCGATGCGCCGGTTCCAAAGTGGTCGTTCCGAGCAAGCCGGTGAGCAAGGCCCGGGCTTGCGCGAAAACACTGGCGGCAGGGACATCCGCCACCCGGCGGCCTCTTTTGGCGGCGCCCTCCATAACTTCGCATTCGCAGTCCATCGGCTCGCAGCTTCGCAGGATGCTGACGAGCTTTCGCTGGTCGCGGTTGCTTAACCGCAACGAGCCGTCGGCAGGACGCAAGCGTCCGTTGCGGGACAAGGCGCCGCCCTGGATAAAAAAGCCGAAACGCCCATTGGCATCCGCGAGGGCAGCTTCCCCGCTGGCGGGCTGGAGGAGGATAATTCCAGAGGAGCCAAATTCCTCGCTGGAATAAGCGGTCTGATCTCCGCTGCCGATAATTTTTTGCACCTGGTATCCGCCGAGCGGCGTGTCGCCAAAGGGAAGGATGGAGTCGCGGGTGGGATTCTTGCTATCGCGCGCCATAGGATCGTTGGCGCGGCCACAGATGGGGAAGGGACCGGCGAGCCGTTTGCCTGCGGCGTTTTCGACATGAAGCCGGCCCGCGTAGTCGCGGTTATCCGGAAGGCGGACGATAATCTTTATCTTTGGCATCGCAATCTGACACTTCCGACATTGGTGCTGCCTGCTGCCGCGACATTAGTACGATAAAAAACGGTGTCAAGGATTATGCGGGATGATTAGCTCGGACCTCTTGGTTTATTAAAGAAATTGCAGATTTAGCGGAGCAAATTCTTAATTTCATCTTCAACTAGCGGACTGGTGAGAGTAGCGGCGCGCAATTTATCGAGAACAACATTCGGCACATCATTTTTGTAGCCGATCTGGCGAGCGGTAATTTTTTCAAGCAATTCACGAAGAGAGCGACGAAACACAGTGTTGCAGTCAACGATTGAGGCCACCGACAGCTCCTGGTAATCCGCAGGGCCAATCTCAACGCAGGTATCAGGCAGGCCGCACCGCCATCGTTTCACTTTTTCGACCTGCGAAGTGACGACAAGCAGGGCCAGTAAGTGTTGTTCAAGCGGGCGCGTGTTGATGACGATGAAATAATGAGGTTCGGGCGAAAACAGCGCGCGGTCGGCAAAATAATAAACGCTGCCCCCGCGAAGGGTCATTCGAAGCTCCCAAGGCAGAGAGTCTGCCACGGCTCAATTCCAGCGTTGTTCAAACGCGCGAATATCGCCGAGCATTTCGCGACGGTCATTGCGTTCGTCGTCGGTCAACGTATGACAAGGTTCAACGCCAGCCGGAGGGTCGTCCAAAAAATCTTCATAGCACATTGGAACCCGGGATGCACCCCCCGATTCGAGTGCCGCCTCGTGCCGCTTCCATTCGGGATACAAGTGCGTAAGCTCGGCCAATTGAAAACTATCCACCAGCCCAAAGTTCTTTATGGCAAACGCCAACGCCTCGCGGTCGCTTTCAGAGAAAACGTTAGGATCAAATTCACCGATGGACTTGAAGCCGTGAACGTCGTCCGGATCGCGCTGCAAAAATTGCTGGGCGTAAAGTTGCTCCTGCTGGCCGAGAAACTCACCCATTTCCGCAATGTCTTTCGTGCCAGAAGGAACGGGACCATAGTTCATCGCAAAATAGCGGTCATTTGTGACGGTGCGTCCATATTTGCGCAGATGATAGCGGTCGGCGAAGAACACGAGTTTGAGGGCTTTGAGCTTGTTGATATGCCCGCCGGATTGGCGGGCCAAAAAGTTCAAGGCTTGCGTCGCTTTACGATGGGCGAACGCTGGACTCATAAGGGGTAATTTAGCACGAACAAAGCCAAAATGCAGGGTCAGTATTGCCAATTTAGAGGTTTTCGTCAAACGCTAATTGCAACGTTTATTTTGGGTATTTATTTACTCCAAAACGGCTCAAGTCTACCCCGAGGGGAGGGGGGTCGAAATGGCGATGCGCACGGAGTGACGCGCCCTGCCGAGAAAATAGCCAATGGCCAATTGGCAAAAGCCAATGACGTCACGATTAAGACTATTTTTGCTGGACGGCAGGGCAAGGCAGCCTTTGTATTACCGAGTAGGAACAACGATGAAGAAGCAAAGGTCCTCAAAACCCAAGGCGTTTAATCTAAAGACCTGTTCCATGAAGGAATTGGGCGGGCGGGCATGGAGCGAACGCGACTCCTTCGATCTCAGCGGCATCGGATACGGACAGCCTCATTGGGGAAACACGAACCAACCCGTCGTGGCGCCGCATCCTTATTATTTCTTTCTGGCCGGATTGGTCAAAATCACGGGCGCGCGCAAGATTGTGGAGGTGGGGACCCACCAGGGCGGTTCGGCCCGCGCCATGGCCAAAGCCTTCCAGGGATCGGGCACGGGGAAGATCCTGACCTTTGACATTACACCCTACGGCAGCCAGATGTTTGCCGGGCATCCAGCGATACGGGCCTATACTTGCGATGCCAACAGCGAAGAGGGGTTCAATCAGGTGATCGAACAATTCGGCGAACCGCGAATCGACCTGGTGTTCATCGACGGGATGCACGATTTTTGGTTCACGCTCATGAGCGTTTTGATCTACGGGGAAATCTGCGCGGCCAAATATATAGTGCTGGATGACATCTCGCTCAATCCCGGGATGGAAAAATTATGGGAACTCTTGCGGTCGCGTTACGGGAGCAAAAACGTCATCGACGCTACTGAAGTGGATGAGAGCATCCGGCGTCCCGGAGTGATTGCGCCGGGATTTGGAGTCATCCGCAATGTTCCCGCCAAAAATAACTGGGGCAGGGAATGGCCTGATTTCAGCCTGCGAGGGCTGTCGCAGATAAGGCCGCGATTGAAGCGTTGAATGTGAACAGGATTAAGACGCAGCCCGGGTAAACAGTTGGCGATAATTCCGGACCATTTTTGCCAGGGAAAATTCGCTGCGGGCGGCGGTTTTGGCGGCGCTGCCCAACTCGCGCCGCAAAGCCGGGTCGGTCAAAAGTTCACGGGCATATTGCGCCGCCGCCTGGGGGCTGTTGGCATGGACATTAAAGGGCCTTTTCGTTCGCACGGGACGCGCCCACACGGGCTGCGCACCACTGGTCATGATGGGAATTCCCAGGGCCATGGCCTCGAGGCAACCGGGCGGAAATCCCGGCCATTCCGAAACTGCCAGGAACACCTTGAACAGTTTAATGAGCGGCATGGCATCAGCGTGCGTGCCGGCAAAATGAATGTTGGTGATGGCGCGCGCCCGAAGTGTTTCGAGCAGGACGGGCCAATAATCAACGCGGTTGGGATCGACACCGCCAACAATTACCAGGGTCGCGCCCTTAAATTGCCGGTTCAATTCGGCCATCATTTCGATGAGAAACTCGATCCGTTTGCCGGGCACAAGCGGGCAACAGGCGCCGAGAATGAGGTTCGGGTCGGCGTTGCCCGGCAACAGATGATACGCCGGCTCGATGGCGTCGGGCACGGGCACGCCGTCGGGAATCACGGCCAATTGCCGCGGCCGCAAACGGACATTGGGCGGTGCGCCGCCGGGGTATTTGGCGACAAAACGGTCCAGTCTTGCCCAATAATCCTTTGCCGAAAAAGAAATACGCCGCTGAAATGCGGCGGAATGTTCCATTTGGCTGAAAAGGGAGCTATTGGGACTGACGTCGACCAGGCGGAATACACCCGCCGGTAAAATTTTTGCCAGCAATAACTTGATGCGCGGATCGACGTTCCAGAAACAGATATTGCGCACATTCAAGCGGCCCAAAATGGAAAGGATGCGCTCGATCCGTTCGAGGTAATCGGCACAGCTCTGCAAAGAAAAAACGGGGGCGTTCTTTTTCCGCAACTCGTCCAGATGGGCCTGCCCCGGAGTGTGGTAGAGGACGCAAAGCCACAATGGGATGCCTGGTGAAAGATTTCCCAACAAATCAGTGAGGGTGCGCGGCGCGGCATCCATCCCCAGGCTATCGGTCAAAAAAAAAGTTCCGGTGCGCGTGGAAATCGGCGTGAACGAGTCCGGCCGGGCATACCGTCCAAGCATACACCAAAGGCGCGGGACGAGGTCGAAATCCAGGGGTTTGGGGACCAGCACACGGGACCGGCTCTGGAGCGCGTGCGCGATGCCTTGCACATAGGCATTCGTATCCGATGGGTTCCGGACGAGGACGGCGCGCTCGGGCAGGACTTCGCGGTTGCCGCCGGCGTCGGCGGTGACGATGGGGCAGCCGGTCTGGATCGCTTCGAGCAGCGACACGCTCAATCCCTCGAAACTGCTCGTACACAAGAAGACATCAAAGGCCGCGTAATACTTTTCGACATCGGGCACGGGGCCGGGCGTGATGAGGTCGGTGATCACTTCCAACTCGAGCTCGAGGCGGCAAGTGGCGGTGTAAGCCTGCCGGGCATGTCCCCAATCGGAGTCCCAACCGCCCAGGATCATCAATTTAGCCGGGCGGATCTGCCGCAGGCGGGCGAGGACACGGATGGCGCGCGTATAGGATTTTTGGGATTTGAATTGGCCGACCATGCCAATGACGAGCACGTCATCGGCGATACCATAGCGTTCCCGAATTTGGTGACGGTTATGTTTTTGCTCCTCCGGGGTGGACCAGCGTTGCAATTCGTGGCGCATGACGATGACGGGTTTTGGGCAACGCGCCTCCCGCAATTGTTCCGCGACGGCCTCGGAGACGGCCACCACAAAGGGAACGTTGGGATGTTGGCAGGCTGAGGGCGGGTCCTGCCAGGCAGGTTTTGAATTTTGGATGACGGGCACGGTTTTCACGCCGCGCTCCCACAAGGGCCGGAGCATTTCGGCTTTAACCATGTGGGTGAACAAAACCGGCTCGGGCGAGGCGAGAACTTCCATGGCCACGGAATGCAATTTGGCGGGAAGGTCGAGGGCCGAGAGACGGCAAATCCTGACGCCGCCGATGCCATCGAAGGCATAAGCGGGCCTGGCGTTATAGAGGACGAAGAGGTTGGCCGAGGCGTTCCGGCGCTGGAGGCCGTTGAGGGCTTCCACGACGCTGCGTTCGGCTCCCCCGCGAGTGAGGCTGGGCAGGAGGACATTGAGGTGGCTCGTCAGCAAAAATTGAGGCGTGGCGGGCTGCCGTTCCGCGGGCTTTTCCAGTGGCAAGGGGATCGGCGCGGGCGCTCCGCTCGTTTGGCCAGCCGATTGAGACAGTCCGTAATCGGCATACAGTTTGGCCAGGGCGCTGCCGGGTTTGGGCTGGTCCTTGTCGGGGACGGTGGTGAACAGGCGTTGTCCGCGATAAACGCCGCCGCTCTGTTTAAGCGTGCGCCAGAATTCATTGATCCAATGGATGGCAACCCAATCGGACGGGATGGGCGCGGTGTCCAGGGCGAGCGGACGGATGGCGTCCCACCATGATTCCGGGTTCCAGATGCCGCCGCGGATGTAGCGCGTCAGCTTCAACCGCCGGATGGCTTGCGAGAGCACTTTGTTGGGAAGCAACCAATCGGTGTGCTCATTTGCGATGCGGGCCACTTTCTGGTAAACCGATTTCATGAGCGGGCTGCCCGGCGGACATTTGATGATGTTCCCAACCACTCCCACCCGGTGCGGGCGGAAGACATAGGGCGCGGAAAAATTGAGCGGGCGCAGGCAGGTGACATCCATGTCCACCCAATAGCCGCCTTTTTCATAAAGCAATTTGTAACGGAACAAGTCGGAGAACGGCGAGCTGACGCTGCCCTTGCCGACACCGGTCTCGGTATCGGTGTCCGCCCGTTTGATGATCTGCGATCTGGGAATGATGCGGTTGGCATCTTCAATGACGACCCCGGGCGGCAATGGGGTTTCGATTTTGTCGTAGGCCCACAGATGAAACTCATGGCCGTGGCGCACGAACGAGCGGAGCGTGAGCAGTTCCATCTTCGAAAGGGTGGTCCCGATCCACAAGCCGTGAACGATGCGGTTGTCCGGGGACAGGCTGGTAGAAGATTTTGGCGGCGGCGCGAGCAGGCGCTCGGCGTCGTCCCAATTTTTCCAGCCGCGCCGGCCGATGCCGTCGTTGATGAAATGCAGCAACCGCGGCTGCGGTTTGGCGGGATCGCCCTGCAAGGAATAGGATTCAATTGGTTTCAATTCACGCGGTTTGGCGATGGCCCGCCTCGCGCGCGGCACTCCGATCAACGGGTCGAGGATGAAATTGAATTCACGCGGCAACAGCGGGTGGTTTTGCAGCTTCAATTGCCATGCCGTCACGGCCAGCGTGCCCTGGTCACGCGCCTGCCAGTGCGGATTTTTGAAGATGGCCAGCGTATTTTCATGCCAGCGGTCCAGGAACGGCGCGGAGGTTTCGTCGAACACAAACACGCCGCCATTCCAATGCTGCCAGGATTTATCGGTGATCTTCACTCCGAATTGCCGCCGAATGGCGGTCTTCAAATGGTCGCACTCCGATTTAACGCAACCGCAGCGGACCGCATAACGGCTGAATTGGCGGAAACTGCAATGGTCGGCGCCAAATGAAATGGGGGCTTGGAAATGATTGAAGACCGTGTCCACGTCTTGATTCACCGCCAGGACATCATTGTCGAGGTAACAGAACTTGGTCTGGCCCGGCTCCAGGATTTTGTGGAGGGAGGTTTTGAGAAAGATGGCGGCTTGCCGGTTGTCCAGGCGGGCCGGCGTCTTGACATCGATAACCCGGCCGGCGTCAAACCGTTGACGGGTGCGGGATTTGACCACGATGATTTCGCTACGGGAAAAACGCCTGAGGAATTTCAACGCGATGCGCGCGCGCGCCGCATGGCGGTTGCCGCATACCACGAAAACAAAGGCGTTCCGGTTCATGATGTTGTCAGCCTGCGCGCCATATTCATTGGGGGGGCGCGGCAAGTCAATCGCAGGGTGGCTCCAAACAAAAAGCCAGGCGCTTGATGGAGAATTTTATCGAATCGGCACCGTTGAAAGATTAGTCTTGGCGCATGGTGGTGGTGCTATCGAACAAAACGAAACGGTTGTTATATTTCGGATACAGCGGGCGGGTGCGTCCGGAGGAATTGGCCCGCGTGGAACCGGACGTCCTGGCGCTGTCGGCTGAATTGGCGCCGGGGTTTCGGGTGCTGGTCGATTTGACGAACCTGGATTCTATGGATTTGGATTGTCTCAAGGGGCTTGGCCGCCTGATGGAGATGGCCGAAAAAAGCGGCGTGGGATTGGTCGTGCGGGTCATACCGGATCCCTACAAAGACATCGGGTTCAACATTCTGACGATTTTTCATTACGCGAGTCATCCGCAAATCGTGACTTGCAAAACCATGGCCGAGGCGGGGAAACGTTTGGGGCTGTAAACCATAATGACGACGAAATCCCGGTCGGCAACGGGTTAAGCGCGCGAAATTTGCCGGGGAATTTTTTTAATAAATTATTTTGCGCTTTTACACCGGCAGTCGCAAAATAAGAAGCGGAGCGGGGAAGTCGCTCCAGAGAAAAATGACGAAAAGGCAGCAATGAAATATGAATAAAGAGGAACTTGATCAATTGCTGGAAACGATGGTGGCTTCGGCCGAAGGGATTTCGGACCTGGTCTTCGTGGCCGCGCGACCGATCCAGATTGAAACCCAGGGCGAACTGCGTCCGTTTGTCCAGGAAAAATATCCGAGTTTGCTTACCAGCGAATATATCGAATCCCTCGCCAGGGTCATTCTGAACAACAACCCGCGCCTCCTGGCCGATCTGAAGGAGCAAGGTTCGTGCGATTGCGGTTACACGTTAAAGAGCGCGTGCCGGTTTCGCGTCAATATCTATTTCGAAAACGGGAATTTTGCGATGGTGATGCGCCATCTCAAACCGTTGATCCCCACATTCGAAGCGCTCCATCTTTCGTCCATTTTCAACGAGATCATCAAGGAAAAGAACGGCATTGTCTTTGTGACGGGAGGCACGGGCATGGGCAAGACGACGACCATGGCGGCGATGTTGAACGAAATCAACAAGACCCGCAACATCCACGTCCTCACGCTGGAAGACCCGGTTGAATTTGTCTTTACGCCCGTCAAGGCGACCTTCAGCCAGCGGGAACTGGGGCGCGATTTTTTCACATTTCAGAAAGGCATGCGCGCGGCGATGCGGCAGGCGCCCAAGATCATATTCATCGGCGAAATCCGCGACCGCGACACGATGGAAATCGTGCTGAATGCGGGCGAGACGGGGCATCTGGTGTTCAGCACACTGCACACCACGAGCGCGGCCCAGACGGTCAACCGCATCATCGGCATGTTCGGCACGGACGAGGAAGCGCAAGTGCGCGAGCGGCTGGCGGGGTCGATGCGCTATATCGTGAGTCTCCGGCTGGTCCCGTCGATTTCCGGCAAACGTTTGCTGGTGACGGAAATGATGGGCAACAGCCTGCGCTCACGCGAAGCCATTTTGCTGGGTGAGAACGAGGGGCGCCGGCTGGATGACATTATCGAGGCCGGCAGCGTCTTCGGCTGGCATAGTTTCGAGCAATCGCTCTACAAGGCCTACGAACAGGATTTGATCACGGATGAAGTGGCGATGCTCTACTGCTCGAATAAGATGAAGATGGCGCAAAGGATTGATGCCCTCTCCCTCCAAAAACCGCGGAAGAGCCACTCAAGCGGTTCATTGTTCGCCGAATTGAAGATGCAGGAGCAGGAAAAATCCCGCAGGAGATAGCAGGGCGGGAGGGGGAAAGGAGGAAGGCGGAAGGAGGAAGGCGGAAGGGAGAAGACGAGGATGGAGGATAGAAGATGGAAGAATTGACTTTGGTTGTAACTTTTCCCGTTCAATTTCGTCAGCAAAGAGTGACTATGAAGACAAAAACATTATCAACCGTGGTTATGGTTACGATGTTGGGCGGCATTAGCTTGCTGGCAAGCACTTCGCCGCAGGCCGCGGGCGTTGCGACGGTTTCGCAAAATCACTTCGAAACGGTCGCTTTTTCGGATACGGCCGAGGCGGAAATGCTGCGGCGTTCCTATTGGATTTTGGATTCCGCCAACAAAGATTACGCCGGCCACCGCGTCAAGGCCATGAAGCAAATCAAGACGGCCGCCGGATTGCTCGGATTGGACTTGAACGCCGGCGACGACCGCGCCCGCGAACGGCAGGTCTGGTCGGATGACCGGCTGCGCACCGCGGACGACCTGCTCTCGCATGTTTTGAACGCGGCGGGAGTGAAAGACCAGCCGCGCATCAGCAAGCATGTCAGCGATGCGATGAACCAGATCAAACGCGCGCTGTCCGTACACTGAAACATTTCCATGAACCGGCAGGGCGCGCAGTCCTCTGCGCGCCACGCACCGAAAAAGGAATCCTTGGGTCCACGCCGGCGCGCATCCCGCAGGCGCGGGGACGCCTAAGAGCGTTGGGAAATTTTCTTCCGAAATTCAGCACAAGCCCTGGTAACATCCGGCGCGTTAAGAATGGCCGAAACGACGCAGACACGGGTGGCGCCTGCCGCGAGGACGTCCTCAAGATTCCGCAGGTTGACACCGCCAATGGCGAACCAGGGGACGTTGACGTGCGCCGCCGCCCACCGGACATATTCGAGCGTCACGGGTTTGGCGGCCGGCTTGGTGCCGGTGGCAAAGATCGGCCCGATAGCCAGATAATCGGCCTGGGCCGCCAGGGCACGCATCGCTTGTTCGGGCGAATGGGTGCTGAGGCCAATCTGAAAATTTGAGATTTGAGATTTAAGACCGGAAACATTTTTGAAGCCGGCATCAAAAAAATCTTCCTGTCCCAGATGACAAAATTCCGCGCCCAATTCGCGAGCGATGTCCAAGTGGTCATTAATGACGAGGCCGACATTGGCGAGGCGTGTGACGGGCAGGATTTTTTGGGCCATGGCGCGGATTTCCGCCGCAGTGGATTTTTTGGCGCGAAGTTGGATCAAATCAGTGCCGCCATCGCACAATTGCCGCGCCACGAGTTCCGGCGCGCGGCCATGCAAATAGGCCGTGTCAATGAACGTGTACAGTTTGCAATCGGCCAGTGGTTTCATCGTGTCCTGGCGAACATCATTTGCCAAAAGGCATCCGACTGAAAGAGGATTTTGCCGAACGGCGATCGCACCGCGGGCGAGAACATGAGGCGCTGCAGCCAGTTCGCCCAGCGCAGCCGCCGGGAAAAGGCTTCGTCGCACAGGCGGGCCACTTGCCGGCGCGCGGCGTTCCACTGAATCCCGCCCGCGCTGAAGGCCGCCAGCGGTCCGGCGGCCAATTGCGCGGATTCGAAGGCGAGGGACATCCCGTTTCCACTGGCAGGCGGGATCATGGTGAGGGCGTCGCCGATGCAGATTTCGGGTTGCGCGGACGCCCGTCGAGGCGTGAGTGACAAGCCGGCCACGGAGCAAAACGAGTCCTCATCAAATTGGGCTGCCGAAAGGCGCTCGCGCAAAAGGCTGCCCGGCTCGCCGCGCAACAGATCGAATCCATTCTTCGACAAGTTCTCGCGGCCATTGCGACGAAACAGGCCGCAGATATTCACATCGCCGCCCGCGAGTTTGCAGAGGCCAATGTAACTGTTTTTGAAAAGATGCATCTCCAGGTCGGTGACGAGCGAAACATTCTTCGCATGGGCCTTCAGCCCGAACCAGCGCCAGCCGTTCTCCATAGGTTTTAATTGCCGCCCGCTGGCGCGCACCAGGCCGTCAACGCTCTCGCCGTTCCATCGTTTGGCAACGTGCAATTCGCCCCCGATTTTTTGGAACTCATCCGCCAATAATTTGTCCATGGCAAAGCGCGAAAGGCAAAGCGCTGAGGGCGATAATGGATGGACAGGCGATGAAAAATTCTCCAAAAAGAAGCCGGCGGAGCGCGCTTCAATGGCGCCGGCATTCAAAAAGGCCTGCTTTAATCCCAGCGCGTCAAGAACCTCCAAGCCGTGGCCGCTGATGAACTCGCCGCAGACGCGGTGGCGCGGGTAATTTCCAGCTTCGATGACGATGACGGGGATCTCGCGCTGGCGCAGGGCGATGCCGAGGGTCAGACCGGCCAGCCCGCCGCCGATGATATGGATGGGTTTTGCGCCGGGCATTTCAAATCCGATTGGCGATGAAAAGATGGCTGAACAGGCCGGCGCGCCGTTCGGTCAATTGCCAGTTCTGTCGGGTCGGCCACAAAGGCGTGATTTCATGGCGGACGAACCCGGCGCGGATGCTGGCCTCGGCATCGTGGAGGGTCACGCGGGAGCAGCCCACGAGCAACGTGGTCAGCGCGCAGGGACGCGGGTAATAAAACCGGTGCGGTTCGAGGGCGATGAAAAGTTTCGCGTGACCGGCAATCTTCCGGAGCAATCGCGCCAAATCCGCATCTTTAAAATGGTGAATGAAGAGATTGGCGATGACGACTTCCGCGGGACCGTTCCAATCAAAGACGTCCGCGGTGACCCGCTCGGCGCGCCAGTTGAATTTTGAGAACGCGGCGAGGGTATCGGTGGAAACGGCTTTGGTTTGGTCGAGCAAAACGGCATCCACATTTTGCCAGGCGGATTTCCGGGCGACGCGCAGGAGAAAGTTTCCGTCGCCCGCGCCGATCTCGGCGATTTTTTTTGGCGGGACGGGACAGCACTCCTTCAGCGCGCGGGCCATGATGCGGTGATTGCCCATGAAAAGATTGACGCGATGCAAATCGCGCCGGGACCGCACCGCGCGCGGATCATCCGGCGGCAGCGAATCGAGAATTTCAGGTTCAACGATGCGGCTCATGGCAGTGCATCCTTGTGCAGCCGTTATTTGACTTCGAGAAGCGCGCCGTGGCAACTAAATCCCGCGCCGAACGAACTCATCCACCAATAGCCATCCGGCACCGTGTCTTGCAAAGCGCGTTCGAGCACAAAAAAGACCGTGGGGCTGCTGATATTTCCGAACTCGCGGAGAATCGCCGCGCTGTGGCGAAGGTCCGATTCCTTCAATTTCAACCGCTCGCGCAAGGCGGCCAGGACATCGCGTCCGCCGGTGTGCATGACCCAGCCGGAAATTTTATTGCGACGGACGCCGGCGTTGGCAATGGTCTCCGAAAATAATTTTGCGGCGGCCGTGCCGGCGATCTGCGGGACTTGCGGCGACAGCATGTTGCGCAGCATCCCATCCTTGTGGCCGAAACGGAGGGTGTCGCGTTTGCCGGGCGCGAGGTGCGACGCCGAGAATTTCCATTCCACACGACGCGCATGGGGATTCGGCACATGCGTCAAAACCGCCGCGCCCGCGCCGTCGCCGAACAGGCAGGCGCTGACCAGCACGCCCGGGTCGTCATCGAGAAAGAATGCGGCGCTGCAAACTTCGACGCAGATGGACAGGATGTTTTCGGCGTGACCGGCGGCAAGGATGGCATCGGCGGCGCGCAAGTTGGGCAGAGCGGCGCCGCAACCCTGGCCGACGAGATCGAGGGCAAAAACATTTTCACGCAAACCGAGCTGCTCGCTGACATAGCTGGTGAGGCCGGGACACAGATAGCCGGTGCAGGTGCTGATGAGGACGGCGTCAATCGTTTTGGCCGCAACCGCGGCATTGCGCAGGGCGCGCCTGGCGGCGGCGACGGCAAGGGCGGGCGCATGTTCCGTAAAGCGCGCCTGCAAGGCATCGGGGTTCATCCGGAAAGCCTCGGTGAGCGGCTTGAGAGAGAGATGGCGCGAGGCGATGCCATTGTCGCCGCAGAGAACTTTCTTGAGGATGGCGCGGGAACGATGGTTGAGGCGCGCGAGATGCGGAGATTTTTGCAAGGCGTCCCAGCACTCGCGCTGGGTGTAGCGTTGCGAGGGGGTGGCGGTCCCGAGTCCGGAAATAAACATGAGAGAGTGTAGCGCGAATTGCGTCATTCTGCCACTTTAACACCCGGCGCTGGGCTGCGGGAGAAAATGGGGAACATTCAACATCCAACATTCAACGCTCAACATCGAAGGAATTTAACGCAAAGGCGCAAAGGCGCGGAGGAAAATTTCAACCGCGAACCCGTCCTCCGTAGCAATACTGCGGAAGGTGGATGGACACGAATAGACGCAAATAAAAGACAAAAAAATAACTTTTTACACCAAGAAAACGAAGGCAACGAAGGGGGAAGAAGGTGGAACCGCAGATTTCGCAGAGAGAAAAGCAGAAAGCCATTCAAACACATTCCGCTGACCGAATTTCAAACAAAAGCGCCGAGCGTTTCTCCCTCTCCCCCGCCGTGCTCGCGCACCGTCGCGGCAGGTCGGAGGAGAGGGCCGGGGTGAGGAGGTGGTTTAACGGATTTAGTTTTTAGACCCCCTCATCCTTCTCCCCTTGGAGAAGGAACAGCGAGGACACTTCCATTTTTGCGGCCTCACCGACACATTCCGCCGTGGGGAAGAAAGGAAAGGACGAAGATGGTGGATGGAAATTGGATGATGGTAGGGCGCGTCACTCCGTGCGCGCCGAGCGGCGGGCAAGGGACTGCCCCCTACCTGGCCCCTCCTCCGCATCTCAGCGGTTATTCTGCCGCATTTGAATGTGGTGTTGACGATGAAACATTTCAGGCGCAAAATCGCACATTATGCTGTCAGGGAATGACAGGGCCTTCGGGCAATTTCCGCAATTCATTTCCAAAACTATTTCATCCCCACTAAATATCCAAACCGTTCCTTGAATTGTTCGGGGGTCATCGAGGCGGCGCCGGCGAGCTTGGTCAGCTTTTTCGAGTCTTCCAGGTCCTCGCGTTCGAGCCGGATCATGTAGGCCCGGGCGCATTCAAAGGCTTCGCCGTCCACATTGACCTTGCGGTTCTGCATGCGGCCGGTCTTGGGGTCGAGCATCTTCTCGAAGGGCAGCGGATTCATCTTGCCGTCCACGAAGCTGATGATGGCGCCGTACTTTTGCGATTCGGGCGACAACAGGAATTTGACCGCGCCGTAACCGAGGTCGCGGGTGTATTCGGCGTCGAAGGGGATGGGGTCGGCGCAACGGAGTTCGTAGCCGAGGTCCTTGTCGATGAACGCGGTCTTGATGCCGAGCTTTTCGAGGCGCGCGAGCAGGAGGTCTTTGAGGAGGCGTCCGAATTCAATCTCGCCCAGGCTCAAATGGCCGTGGTCATCGCGGATGATTTTGCCGTACCGGCCCAGGTCACCTTCCGGGACCGACTTGATGAGGCCGGCTTCGCCCAGGGATTCGATGATGCCTTCAGCGAGGATGACGAGGCCGTAGTGCGAGCCTTCGGCGCGGCGCTTGATGAGGGAGGTGATGATGATGTCGCACACTTCATCGATGGTGACCTGCTGTTTATGAAATTCCTCGGGGATGATGACGAGGGTGGCGGCGGCGGCCTTGCCGATGCCCAACGCGAGATGGCCGGCGGCGCGGCCCATGCAAACGATCAGGTACCAGCGCGAAGTGGTGCGCGCATCTTCCATCAGGTTTCGCACGAGGTGGACGCCGTAATGGCGCGCGGTCTCAAACCCGAACGTGGGGGTGGCGCCGGGCAGGGGCAAATCGTTATCAATGGTCTTGGGCACGTGGGCGACCTTGATCTTGCCGTTGCTGCGCTTGCAGACCTGACTGGCGGAAAAGGCGGTGTCATCGCCACCGATGGTGACGAGGTTGGTGATGCCGAGTTTCTCGAACGAGGCGAAGACATTCTTCATCATCTCCTCGGACTTCGTCGGGTTCGTGCGGGCCGTACCCAGGATGGAGCCGCCGCGCAGGTGAATGCCGGAGACGTCGCGGATGGAAAGGGGTTTGCACTGGTGCACGTCGCCCTGCGCCAGCCATTTAAAGCCGTCGCGAAAGCCGATGACTTCAAAGCCATTGTTGATGCCTTCGATGGTGGCCGCCGCGATGACACCGTTGATGCCGGGCGCAGGACCGCCGCCGACCAAAATTCCTAATCTGCCGTTGCTCATGTGTATATATATTGATGGTTAAACAAAACGGAACAGTAGCAGGGTGCGGGAGTGGAAGAAAAAATTCAATTCCATTCTTGCCAAAATCACACCACTATTTGTCCATGAACCGGGCCGTATTTCTCGACCGTGACGGGACGCTGATCGCCGAAGCGAACTATTTGCATCGTCCCGACCAGGTGCAGATCTTTCCCGCCACGCCGATTGGCTTGAAAAAACTGTGCGCCGCCGGGTACAAATTGTTCATCGTCTCGAACCAATCGGGCGTGGGGCGCGGCTATTTCACGATGGCGGACGTGGACGCGGTGAACGCGCACATGGCCGCCGAGCTGGCGCGTGGGGGCATCCGTTTTGACGCGATTTACATCGCGCCCGAAGCGCCTGGACAACCGAGCCGCGGGCGCAAGCCGTCGCCGCAATTTCTGTTTGATGCGCGCGATGAGTTTGGCGTGGACCTGGCGCGGAGTTTTTTGGTGGGCGACAAGGTGATCGACCTGGAATGCGGCTGGAACGCGGGTGTCAGAAAAAGCATCCTCGTGCGCACGGGTTATGGTGCGGAAGTGGAACGCGACGAGCCGGAAACAATTTCGCGAGCCGTGGTGGTGGATGATTTGGATGGGGCGGCGGAGTGGATTTTAAAAAACATTTAGACAGAATTAACAGAATGGACAGGATTTTAAACGAGAAGGCGCGAGTCAAACCGTGAGAGATGTGACAAGAATGAAAACATGAATGACTCAGCAAATTCTTGGTTTTTCGGCTTTTGGCCAGATGCCATTATAAGTTGTTTGTTTATATGCAATGGCATCATGATTTGCACTGGCATTCTCAAACTTGAGAAAAATAAACAGCACCTAAAAAAGTGGGGATTCGTCCTGATTGGATTTGGACTCGTCATTTTGATTCTTTGTTTGAGCCAATATAAGAGTTCACATTAGGGAAATGCTGAAGGACAAAGATGTTTTATGCAAGGTTCAGTCTGTGCTGGCACTCGAAAATTGCGGCCCCGGGAACATTCGGGAAGCTGCTGCGGACTAGAAAGTCCGCGCGCCGATTATGACCAGCACGGCGGAGCGCGGACATTCCTGTCCGCAGCAACGCGCTCTCAAAATTTACAAACGTTCGGTTCGACAAATATGTCGCGCCTACGGCGCTAACGACGACGTTGTCGCATGTCATTGTGCGCCAAAGTTTTGCTTTTTAACTAAGCGCCATTCCCCCGAAAGGGGCGACAGCAAATCGCATAACAGAAATTCATTTCTTTCGCCCCGTCCGGGGCTTAAAATGTTTGAACGGCATCGTCCCCACGGTTGCCACCGTGGGCCTATTATCGCTCGCCACTCCGTGGCTAAAACAATGGCCGTGTCCTGACTTAAATCGTGAATCGTAAATCGTAAATCGTAATTTGATGTATGTGCGGAATCATCGGATATGTCGGAAAGAAAGCGGCGTCGCCCATCCTGTTGGAAGGGTTGCGGCGGCTGGAATATCGCGGTTATGACAGCGCCGGGGTGGCGATCCTGCAAACGGCGGACCTGGTGATGCGCAAAAAACAGGGCCGCATCGACAGCGGCCTGGGCGCGCTCCTGCAATCCGACCCGGTCTCCGGAAACCTAGGCATCGGCCATACGCGCTGGGCCACGCATGGAGTGCCTTCGGATGCCAATTGCCATCCGCACTTCGACCAGGCGGAGCGCATTGCGGTGGTCCATAACGGCGTCATCGAAAATTATGACCGGCTCAAGGACAAGCTGCTGGCGGCGGGGCATACGTTCAAATCCGACACGGACACGGAAGTGCTCGCGCACATGATCGGCGCGAATTACGAGAAACAACGGACGAAAGATTTGACGCGGGCGGTCTGCGACGCGTTGCGCGAGGTGATTGGGACGTATGGCATCGCGGTGATCTGCGCGGATGAACCGGAGACGATTGTCGGGGCGCGGCGCGGTTCGCCGCTGATCATCGGCATCGGCCGGGGTGAAAATTTTCTGGCGAGCGATTCCCAGGCAATCATTGCGCATACAAAAAACGTCGTGTACCTGAACGATTACGACGTGGCGACGGTGACGGCGAAGCGGTTCGAGGTGCAGAACCTGGGCGCGGACACGGCGAAGATCCAGATCAGCCGGCTGGAGTTTGACCTGGAGGATGCGATCCGCGGCGAGCACGCGCATTTCATGCTCAAGGAAATCCTCGAGCAACCGCGCACCATCGAGAACGCATTGCGCGGGCGCGTGGACTTGAAGAACGCCACGGCGAAGTTCGGCGGGTTGAACCTGAGCGAAAAGGAATTGCGTGCGATCGACCGCATTGTCATCGCGGCCAGCGGCACGAGTTGGCACGCGGCGCTGGTGGGCGAATATCTGATCGAGGAATTTGCGGGCATCCCGGTGGAGGTGGAATTTGCGCATGAATTTTGTTACCGGAACGCACCGCTGGAAAAGAACACGGTCATCCTGGTGCTCTCGCAATCGGGCGAGACAGCGGACACACTGGCTGCGTTGCGCGAGGCCAAACGGCGCGGGCACAAGGCGCTGGCCATCGTCAATGTGGTGGGCAGCACCATCGCGCGGGAAGCCGACGGCGGCATCTACATGCACGCCGGCCCGGAAATCGGCGTGGCCTCCACAAAGGCGTTCGTCTCGACGCTGACCATCCTCACATTACTGGCGATCCACCTGGGACGGATGCGGAATCTTTCCGCGCCCCACGCATTGCCGGTGCTTCGGGCGCTGTTGCAATTGCCGAAACAGATCGAAAAAATTATCGCGCAGGATGGCGCGTTGAAAAAGGTTTCGAAAAAATATGCGAAGGCCGGCGATTTCTTTTTTCTGGGGCGCGGTTACACGTTTCCACTGGCGCTGGAGGGCGCGCTCAAGCTGAAGGAGATTTCTTATATCCATGCGGAAGGCTATTCCGCGGCGGAGATGAAGCACGGGCCAATTGCGTTGATCGACAAAAAGACGCCGACGGTTTTCCTGGTGCCGGGCGATTCAATGTACGAAAAGACGATGGCCAACCTGGCGATGATTCGCGCGCGCCGGGGCCCGATCATCGCGCTGGCGACGGAAGGGGACAAGGCGATCAAGAAGGTCGCGAACGATGTCATCTATTTGCCGAAGACGCTGGAGGCGCTGAATCCCATTCTGGCGGCGGTGCCGTTGCAATTGTTTGCGTATCATATTGCCGTGGCACGCGGGTGCGACGTGGACAAACCGCGCAATTTGGCCAAAAGCGTCACGGTGGAATGAGGTTGCCTTAAATTCTGCGTTGTCTCTTGATTAATCCCGCAATAATGGCGACAGCACAGAGGATCAATGTTGCGGAAAGCCATATCCATTTGCGGCGCGACTGCTGTGCCAATTGCAAACGATAGCGAACCGCAGGAGTGAGCGACGCAGTCTGCCTGATTTGCTGTAAGATCGCTTTCGTGTTTTTTTCAAGTCCTTCGCCATCTTGAAGATTATATTGTTTTACGGCCGTCTCATACCCAAGTTTCGAAAAGTCACATTGCCGGTAGTCGACAACAAAGTTGCGACCGGGGATTTTAGGGATACGAACCAGGTTTTCTGTCAAAGGCTCCACGCGGTCAATGACCAGGTCCGAAAAGATGTTGGTTTTCCAATCGCCGTTTGTGGTAACGAAATGCATTGTCCACTGGCTTTCAGTTGGAAAGTTCAAACCTCCAGGCGTGTTCGTGTCAGCCAGCCAGTGAAAGTCTCCGTAAGTCCGATTTCGGATTCCGAATACGTTGGTCCAACTTATTTGGCGGGGAGAGGTATCGCCGTTCGTCTCACTTATTTGGTCAATCAGTGAAGGTTGGATCGTAGCCATGCCGGGATCTAGCATTCCAGGTCGCATTTTGATGTAGGTGTCACTTGAGAACAAAGCCAGCCAAATATGTTCCGCCCCCATTTCAAACATTGGCCTTGGACCCGGTATGATACTGATTTGGCAAGTGTTCATCGGCCCCGAGGGTGGAGTGTTTGTGAACAAATATACTTCATAGGTCTGTTTGGGTGAGGAAAAGGCCTCGTAGTTTACATTTGATGACGTCAAAAATAATTCCCAATCCGGCGGCTTTGACAACAAACGAAACGTATAGTGGTTCGTGGGTTGTCCATTTGGAATCATCGGGTAAACAATCGTTATCGTGCCTTGATATTCGCAATCAGGTCCTCCCTCTGTCAGGATTACAGTCGTCGTCGCCCCTACGAGCAATGCGCCCACGCCGACGGCTATCGTCATTTTCGCTTTTGCCCATGCCATAAGTTTCAACGATCCATTCACAAGGCTCAGGATTGAACTGCCCGCCGCACCCTTTGCCGCCGCCGTTGCCAAAGTGGCCAATCCCAACGGCACTGGCAGTACTGAGTTCGCGGCCATGGATTCAGCGATCTCTGCGGATGGCAAGTTCACTCCGCGTTTTGTGAAACGCACTCGCAATTTTTCCAGCGCCCTCGCCACCCGCTTTTGCGCCGCTCCTTCTTCCATCCGCAACGCCACAGAAATTTCGCGCAAGGACTTGTTCTCGAAATATCGGAGCGCCAAGGCAGTGCGGTCGGTCTCGCCCAACGACGCCATCGCTTCGTCCAGCAATGGTTCCAACCGTATCCAGGAGGCATCTGCGTTTACTCCAGTCTGATCATTCAATGAGGATTGCATATACGCCTCTTGTTCACGTTGGGTGCGGCGGCTGTTTGCGCGAATTTGAGCACTGGCGGCATAGCGCGTGGCTTTGAGCAACCAACCAGATAAGCCGGAATGCTGCGACAATCGCCCTGCTTTGCGCGCGAGGATGAGGAAAACGGCCTGGGACACGTCCTCCGCCAACTGCCGGTCACGCACCTGACGCCACGCCGCTGAATACACCAGCGCGATGTGCCTTTCCACGAGCGTGGCAAAGGCCGATTCCGATTGTGTGCGGGCATATTCCTGCAACAAGGCGGCATCTTCCATAGTCAGCATTCAACATTAAACGCCCGCCCACCGCAAAATCAGACAAATTATTTTTTAGAATCTTGGAAAGGCGCACTCCGGGAATTGCTCGCATACTACATTGTCCTCGCGCGAGAGGGTGCGATTGGCAAAGGGGGAGATTGGTGAGGCAAGACGCTTCAAACGTTGGGGTCCTTCCCGCAAAAGACAAAAAAGCCGTAAGGTCTAAAACTTCAGTGCGAGTGTGTGTCGAGAAAGCGCACCAATGCCTGGCCAAACGCCGGGAGATCACGCGGGGTACGGCTGGAGATCAGGTGGCCGTCCTCTACCACCGGCTCGTTCACCCAGATGCCCCCGGCATTTTCCAAATCGTCTTTGATGCCCAACGAGCCGGTGACGCGTTTCCCCTTCAGAATTTTGGCTGAGATTGGAATCCACCCGCCATGGCAGATGAATGCCACCAACTTGCCGGCCTCATAAAATTCTCGCGTCAGGGAAAGCACCCTGGCATCGCGCCGCAGTTTGTCCGGCATGAAGCCGCCTGGCACGAGCAACCCGCAAAAATCCTCGCTTCGCGCATCTTTCAGCAGCAAATCCGCCTGCGCAGGATAACCGTGCTTGCCTGCGAAAGTCTTGATTTCCGGCGCGGCGCACTTCAGCGAATAACCCGCCTCCTCCAACCTCAGCTTTGGATACCACAGTTCCAAGTCTTCATAAATGTCGTCCAAAAATGCCAGCACGGTCTTGTTCTTTTGCACAGACGCATTGTCGCCGCGCATTTTCTCAGTTGTCAATTATGGTTTTCCTTTTCCCTTCCCGGCGGAACGATGGAGTCAGTGGTCAGCTTGCCCATGAATGCGCTTCAGGCCCACTGCGCCCGCCCTGCATGCTAATTTCATTTGTTGATGGGAGAGGGAAGATTTGGATCTGGACGAATGATCAAGTTGGAATAGAAATTGTGCAGGAAAAGAACCCATGAAGATTCAGAAGTCTAAATGAAACCCGGCAAGTGAATTTCTCGCCATGAGCACTCCGAAAATAAAAATCACGCGTCAGGCCCTTTACAACGCAGTCTGGGAAAAACCGCTAAGCAAACTGTCCACAGAATGGGGCGTTACCATTAACAAGATCGCCAATGCCTGCCAGAAAATGAATATACCGCGACCTGGTTCGGGGCACTGGCAACTCGTCGCCCGCAGCTGGTCGATTGAGCGCGAGCCGTTGCCGCCCATTGGCCAGACATCAATCGATGCTGCACCCCTTGACCGGTCCGCGCCTATAGAAAAAAGTCCAGTTGATCGTCCAAAACACATGGCGACGCACGAACCATCCGCAGTTGATGACGTTCGCCAATTGCACCGGCGAGTCCACGCTCAATATACTGACATGAAAGACGCAGCGGTCGTTTAACATGGGCCGGTTCAGATAAAGGATGGACATTTTGATTTGTGGGTGTCCAAGAAGCTAATGCGGCGGGCCATCTTCATTCTGGATGGGATTGTAAACGGATTGGAAGCAAAAGGAGCCACGTTTGCCAGCACCAGCAAATTCACCAAATATCTGGTTGCGCAATTTCCGGAGGGAAATATTGAGTTCCGTCTGGCTGAGAAGATGAAAGGAGGATCGGTAATGTGCGTGTTTTTAGCCAAAATTACCATGCCGGATCAATTGAATTCGTTGACGCTGCAAAAAAGATCTTTACACCAGTGCAAATGGAACAAATTTTGAATGATCATTCGCCGGAATGAATAAAAACCGAGAAATTTGGCCAAGGCGTCACCGCGGAGTGATACTCGTCAGCTTGCCGGAGAAACTTTCGTCGGTTTTATAGCCCGTTAAGCCATAGCCATTAATAAACGTTCTCAGGCCGGGGGTGGGCCATTTCTTTTCCTCATCCAGAAGCAAGGCATTACGAAACCGGCCAAGGTCCAGATAGGTTTGGTAGCTTGGCGGGATGGAAACTACACTGGAAAGCGGAGTTTGTCCCTCCATAAGGCGTTGGTACGAATTGGGACCACCATTTACCAAGGCCAGAGGCAGAGCTTTCAAAAATTGTTGTTGTTGACTGCTGATGGAGACAGGAGACGATTCCGAAATTTTTCGCAATTTGGCCCGCTGCTCAGGCGTCACCACCTCGATGCGGCCAACCATCACGCGATTGATTTGGGACGGGAGGGAAATCTGTAACGGCAGGTAAAAATCGGTCCATTCGCGGGGAACGAGAAAAAATACCCGCAGGCCGGGACTTTTAAAATAAGAGATCTGCCAGGTATTCAACAGGGCCTGGGCTTCGTCCGGGAAAAGGCCCTCGGAAACCAGGGCCGATTTCAACGAGCTTTTCAACGCTTCCAAATTACCGGCGCTGAAATTCTCCGGCGTGAAGGTGGCGGGAGTGCGCAGCAAGGTATCGTTGGCATCATGGCTGAGGGCAAACGCGGGGAGAGTGCGAAAGGCAATGCGGCCATCCGGACGGATATCCACCAGCCAGGCAAAATCAACTTTTAAGGAGGAGTCTCCGGGCAGGTCCGGGATCTGGCTGTGAAATACCAGTTCATCGGCGACGCTGTCGCGACTGACTTTGAGGGGAGAATCAATGTGGCCGACGCCACGATAAAACAAAAATTTTTCACTTTCACCGCTGTCATTCTGTACCAACGATGCATCCACGTTGCGTGGGGATGTCCAAACATTATCTTCGGTGGCTTCCGTGAGCGGCCAATCGCCGCCCACTTGCAGGTTGTTCCATGCAAGAGTGCCCACGGTATCGGAGCGTAAATGAAAGCCGTTCGTCAAACCCGGCGAAATGGGTATGGCATCGGGATAAAATTGCGTCAACCAACCTCCACGAAATTTTACCTGAACGCTGGCGCTTTGGCCATTGTGTGCTCCCGCCGGAGGATGAAAATAGATGACCGGCGTTTCCAATCGCATAGTCACATCAGGATGACATCGCGGCAGTCCTTTAAAGAGTTCGGGAACCGGCGCACCGGCCGGTAGGATTGGGAGAAAATCGCTATGAACAAACGAAGGGACCGGTTCATCGTCCGTGTTGATCCAGCCGATGGCCTGGCCCGATTCGTCCTGCAAGGACGTGAACGTGCCCCACTCATGGATTTGCCATGATTGTCCGATGGCGGCGTTGGAACAAAGCAGGCCCGCAATCAAACACCAATAAAATGCCTTATTCATAGATTCAGGATTACTGATTAAGACTCAAAATACGATGATGGCGTTCAAAGCCGGGGCATAAATCCGGACCGTTCGTTACGGCTTCCAGCCACTGTTCACAGACTACGGCGGTGGCGCGCGGATGCGATGTGGACAAGCCGCGCAACTTGGCCAAGAGTGTCACGGTGGAATGATACGGGAAGGCGAAGCCGGAAAATGTGGGTGTCAAAAAATGTGGGTGTCAAAAAATGTGGGTTGACAATCTCCCAATTTTTTTGACATACTTTTCCACGAAGGTTGAGGTTTATTTGTGCAATATGCAATTCTGGGAAGTTGCATAACGGAAAATAAATCTGAGCGAAACGCTCGAGCCACACGGTGTTAGATCTGCCGCATCGACAGAAAGGTTCCGCATGAGCACTAACGAAGTTTCTACACGCCGATCGCCTTTTCGACGGCTCTTGGCTCCACTTGTTGGCGCGGCGCTTGGGCTGATAAGCCTCACCGCGACCGGGGCCACCTGGGCAATCTGCGAAAAAATCCCTTTGGGAGAAAATGTCGTGTGGATGCGGCCCGATCCTGGCCGCCCATGGCTCTATGCCATTGACCAGGTGAACAGCGAGGTTCTGTTTATCGACCTTCGCACGGCATCGGTCTCGAAAAGCATTTATGTAGGAGATAGCCCCTCGGATCTGGACATAGACGCGTCGGACAACTTCCTGTATGTCGCGAACCAAGGGCCGGGCACCGGCCTGTACGGCTCCTGGCGCATTGGCGTGGTGGCTCTTACCAACCAGACCCTCGCCAATTCCATTATCACTTTGGTCTCCGCGGTGTACGTTACTGCCGGTCGTTCCGGACGTCTTTATTACAATGATGGCAACGAAGTTCATTCAGTGGATACCGATACCGCGACGGATTTGGGGGCTTTTAACTATATTAAGACCCGGATGGTGATCTCTGCGGATAAAACGCATCTATTCGGGCAATATGCTTACACCGGAAACCTCGGCGCCATGGGAGATTTTGATGTAGCGACAGATACGATTGCCCTGCTTGATACGGCGTATTATAGCCCATACCCTTACGGTTGGGATTACGACAATTACTCGGTTTCTGGAGACAGCCATTACCTGGGGTATGGACAAATAATGTTTACGGCAACGAATTTTGCCGACCAGATTGGCGAGTTCCCGGAACAGATCTACGCTCTCAACGGCGATGGCTCGGTCGCTTTCGGGCAGACCAACATTTGGGATACGACGACCTTCCCGATTCATGGCAATGCCACTCAGATCACAAATATGCCGTTTTCGACCACGATCATGATCTTCGACAGCCACACCAACGTCCTCTACGCTTTCAATCCCGCCGACAAATCAATATACGCCCTCGCGCAATCAACGACCCATGGGATTCCATTCTCCTGGTTGATATATTACGGGTTATCAACGAACGATAGCGTGGAATCGCAGCAACTGGGCGGCGACGGTCGAACGGTTTTGCAAGACTGGTTGCTCGACACGTGTCCCACGAATCCGGCCACGGGCCTGGGGCTGGCGTGGAGTACCAATTTCGCCGTGAATGTTCAGTACACCTCAGCACGCCGCTATTACCAACTGCAGCGGAGCACAAGCATAAACCCGCCAAACTGGCAGAACGTGCCTGAATCGAAAGGGACCGGCAGCAACCTCTTATTTAGCGTGTCAGCGGATAGAGCCAACTACCCATCGGCCTACTACCGTGTAAGCCCAAGTCTTTTTTAAACTGAATCGGTTCGCATCGGCATCGCCGGGTGGCAACCGGTTGCCCGTCGAGACCTTAAACGTGGTTTGAACCCGTTACTCCGCGCATTCCGTCGCGGTGGCCTGAGGAAATTTGGTGAGGAGTGCGTTAGAACCAACGGTAAATCAGGTTTACTTTCGCTGGGAATGCTGCAAATGCATTTTTGTTGGTAACCGAATGAGCGGCGATTTGAGATGGAAGATGGAAACTTCCAATTGTCCTTGCGAATACCGACAATGTCGAGAAGGGGGAGAACGGTCAATCGCAGACGAATTTTTCAGACATTTTCACATCTCGGCCCACGCAAAGAATTAAAAAACTTGCGACTTTTTTCGTCAGAAATAGACTAATTCAGGGGTGGATATTCAACAGGCCGCGATGGTTCGCGGACGAAACAAATACACTTAACCCGGCTGTTTAATTGAATTAAACATCATGAATCATCATTTTTTACCGCGGAGGTTCGCAATCACGTGTTGGACGGCAGTCGTACTGACGATTTCACCGTGGGCCTACGCGGTAACCATTTTGTCGGGACCTTCGTTTACCCCCGCAACGAATGCGCCGCTGGCAGGAACATTGCAGTTGAGCACGGACGTGGATTCAAGGATCAGCGTTCTAGTCAGCGATGGGACCAGCATTTGGGAAAAGGATTATTACGATTACGGCACGACGCATTCAGAGATCCTGCTTGGCTTCAAGTCCAATCAGGCGAACTTGATCCAGGTCACGGTTTATGACAGGAATCGAAACGCGGCCATCGCGCCGGAGTTGTTGACGTTTGTCAGCCCGCCCCTGCCCGCAAACTTTCCCACCTACACGGTCTTGACCAACCAACCGGATGAAATGGAGCCGGGATATATGTTGATGGTCATTGATACCGCTTATACCAGGCTTGGCGACTACATCGCCATCCTGGATAATTTCGGGAACGTGGTCTGGTATAGCCCGGTTCCGACCAGCGCCTCCATTTCCGCCTATGCGGATGTGCGGCAAATGGACAATGGCGATTTGTTCCTGCAACTAAATCCGCCGTCGAATGAATTCATTGAAGTGAATATGCTCGGACAAACGGTCAGAACATGGGCTCCGCCGGTGAATTATCCAGTCGATTTGCACGAGGGGATCGTCACCAGCCATGGAACCATCCTCTACCTGAGCGATGTCACTGAAGTGGTTTCCAATTTCCCGGCCAATGATACCAATTCAAATCCTCCCTTATTGGTAAAGACCAACGTTGACGACAATCCGATCGTGGAAATTTCCTATACCAACTCGGCGCTCGTGAACGAGTGGTCGCCGCTGGCGGTGCTGGACCCGACGCGGGTGACCTATCTGACCTATGGGGAGTTTTCCGGCGCTCCCAATGGAATAGACAACGAGCATGCCAACGCCTTGATTGACGACACCAACGACAATTCCATCATTGTTTCCCTGCGCGATCAGAACACGGTTTACAAATTCTCGCGGTCCACGGGGCAACTGGAATGGATTCTGGGGCCGCATGAGCTTTGGGGGGCGAATTGGCAGCAATATCTGCTTACGCCGGCGAGCACGCCGTTCAATTGGAACTATGGCCAGCACGCGCCGTATCTCACGCCCCAGGGCACCCTGATGGTCTTCAACGATGACATTTACCAGTCAAGCCCTTTCGACCCCCCGGTGGCGGACCCGAGCAATTACACCAGCGCTGTGGAATACAGCATCAATCAAACCAACATGACGGTATCCGAGGTATGGAATTCGGCGTGGCAGACGAATCAGGACCGGCTCTTTACTCCAATCGTAGGAAGGGTGCAATGGCTTCCCCAAACCCGAAACGTCTTCGCCGCCTATGGCTATGTGAACTACGTCAACGGTGTTCATCCCGACCCATACGCCCCGAATGCGACGATGGTGCGGCTCATCGAATATACCCATGACCCGATCCCGCAGGTGGTCTTTGATCTTTCGTTTTTTAATTATGGCGACAGCAAGGTGGGTTATCTTGGATATACCTGTTATCGGGCTTACCAGATTCCTGATCTTTATGGCCACCCCGCCGAACCGGTCACCGACCTCGCCATCGGCCAGGAAAATCAAATACCGGTGCTGGAATTTTCGGCGGACCCGGCCCTCAATTATGTGGTGCAGGCATCAACGGACCTGACGCATTGGACGACTGTGGGAACACCGTTTCAAGACGGGGACAGCGGCGATTATGATTTTGAGGATCTGTATTCCAGCCAGTTCACCACGCGCTTTTACCGGGTCGTCACGCAGTAGGGAATCGCCATTGAATAGGAATTGCCATGGGTGTAGGTTGCCGAATGTATTTTGCGCAGTTTTTTAGTCCAGGGTTTTGCGGGCCGCGATTAATCGTTCTGGGAATCCTGCTCCTTTGGGCCGCTCCTTTACGCGCGGCTCAACCTGGCTCGCCATCGGAAAAGAATCCGACAACGGCAATCAAATCAAAATTGGTCCAGGTTTTTGAAGACAAATTTGACCGGCCGGACGGGAAGAATCTCGGGCGGGGATGGACGCAAGCCGCGCACTACGGATTGGTCAATGAACAAATTTTAAACCATAGCTTGCGCCTGGACATTCCGAGTGGCCATGACATTCCGTGGGGATCGGCGACGCTGAATCTGGCCAATCCCGCCATCCTGGGCCGAGGCTTGCGGGCCGGCGATTATTTTGAGATCACCCTGCGCCGGTTGAGCGACGAGGGCGGATTGGGCGTCGAACTATTTGATTCTGATCAGTTGCGGGTCGGAAGCGATTTGACGAGTGGCCCGTCCGGACTGCTCGCCTGGAACGGAACCACGTGGGTCCCGATTGCCTTCGATGATCATGGGCGGCCTGTGACGTTTGATTGGAACATGCCGCATATTCTCGGGGTCCATTTCGACTCGGCTGACGGCCGCCGCGCAACCTTCAGCTACTATCTTGATGGCAACTATGCGGGGTCATGGGTGGTGGCGAAGGGAAACAAGACGCTGGATAAAATCGGAATTTATGTGCAATCAAAAACCGATGACGCACGTTTTGAATTTCAGGACCTGAAAGTTTACGCCCGCCCCGCGCAAAATTGATTAGTCTGCCCCGACGCGGTTCGCCTGCTCACGGTGCCGCGCATCCAATCGCATCCTACGAAGGAAGGGTTTAATTTTATGTTGACAAGCATCACAGTTATAGGTATGATGGCCGGAATGAAGAAAACCAATCCCAGCTTTTTGAATGGGGTCCCGGAATTGCTGGTGCTGCGGTTGTTGGCCCGCCAGGAAATGTATGGGTACCAGATCGTCGAGGAAATCCGGACCCGGTCTGGCACGGCGCTGTCCTTCGGCGAAGGTTGCATTTATCCCTATCTGCATTATTTGGAGGCGGAAAAGCTCGTGAGCAGCCGCCGCCAGGAAGTGGATGGCCGCAGCCGCAATTATTACAAGCTCACCGCCCGGGGCGGGAAACGGCTGGAAGCCCTGACGAGCGAATGGAACCGCGTGACGTCAGGCGTCGCGCTTTTGATGGAGGAAAAATATGCGTGATTTCATTGAACCATTGCGCGCGCAACTGCTGAAACTGGGCTGTCCAATCACTCATGTCCGCCGGCTGGTCCGGGAAGTGGCTGAGCACCGTGAAGATTTGAAACAAGCCGGCCTGGCCGGGGGCTTGTCCGAAGCGGAGGCGGAAGCCCGCGCGAATGCGTCGCTGGGCGACCCGCTGGCCGTGGCAGAGCAAATGATGGAAACCGTGCGGCGATCGAGTTGGTGGGGGCGGCACTACGTGGTCACTTTCGGCCTGCTGCCGGTCCTGGCCTATCCGGTGATCTGGCTCCTGTTCCTGGCCCTCGAGTTCTTGTTGGTATCCGGGCTGGGCTTTGGCTTTGATGCAAAAAAACTTCATGCTGCCGGCGGCAACCCTTATTTCGCCGCGGCGGTCCAATACATGGATTGTCTCGCAATTGCGCTGGCGACATTCCTGTTCTGTTGGCTGGCGCGACACGTGGCGGTAAAACTGAAGTGGATGGCGATTTGCTGTGCCATTTGTTCGATGATTGCAGTTATTACCTACACCAGGCTCGACCCGGATACTCATATTTTCTCCCTGGGTTTTGGCCTGGGCACTTCCATTTACAGTTTTCTGCATATGCCATGGTACCGGGGAATGATTCCACTACTGGCGGCTGGCGCCGCCTATGCCTTCCAACAGCGGGCCGCACGGCGTTTTGGGCAGAGAGTCGCGGCCAGTGCGGATACCTGAAAGATGGCGTGTGGACGCCGTGGAAATGGCGGGTCCATTTCAATCTCACCAACGCGCCGCCGAGCGGCAAGGCCACGCTGACCATCGCCTACGCCAGTTCGTATTATGGCCGCACGGAAATTTATGTGAACGATGAAAGCAAAATGTTCACCCTGGTGCGCCCGGCGATTGACGGTGGCAATGCCCTGATCCGCGAAGGCATCCACGCCAAATACGACGTCGAGCATGTATCCATTCCCATGTCGTTGTTTAAAAATGGCGCCAAGGCATATGTCGTATTCTTATTGACCACATCTCCATAATTAGCTATTATTTTCAAGCTCAAATCAAAAAATCCTGTTCGTTATGAAATGGAAATTGCGCTACGCGAGTCTAACATTCCTCGCCTTCGCCTGGTTGACGGCTCGTGTGGCGGGGCAAAGCATTGTTCCGATTTATTCATTTCCAGAGAGCCCGGCCATTCCTTATGCTGCTCTAGTGGAAGGACAGGACGGTAATTTCTACAGCACGACTTGGGCTGGTGGCACCGGCGGTGATGGCGCGGTATTTAAGGTCAGTACCAATGGCGTGATGACCAGGCTGTATTCGTTCAGCCCGCCAACGGCAGTTGCCGGCACCTTTTTGACCAACTCTGACGGTGCGCAGCCTCAGGCCGCCCTGGCGCTGGGCTCAGACGGCAATTTCTACGGCACGACGTGGAAAGGCGGCACTGGTGGCAATGGCACGGTGTTTAAGGTAACGACCAACGGCATCTTGACGACGCTGGTCACGTTTGCCGGCACCAACGGGGCGAATCCAGAGGCGGGCTTGACGCTGGGGCCTGACGACAATTTCTACGGCACGACCTATGGAGGCGGTAGCGGTGGCGACGGCACGGTATTCATGGTGACGACCAATGGCGTTTTGACCACGGTCCATTCGTTCACGGCAGGCAATTACGATAGTGTTAATGGGGAATACACCAACACGGATGGGGAGGCTCCGTACGCGGGCTTGACCCTGGGAACAAACGGGAATTTCTACGGAGCGACTTCTATGGGTGGCAGCGGCGACAGTGGCACGCTGTTTGAGGTGACCACGAATGGCGCATGGACCAACTTTTATACGTTCAGCGCAGAAAACTACAATGACAGCGGCATCGGTGAACCTGACACGAACTTTGACGGGGCGAATCCCACGGCGGCCTTGACGCTGGGTGCTGACGGCAATTTCTATGGGACGACACGTGGGGGCGGTAAATCCGGCAGCGGCACGTTGTTTAAGGTGACACCCAACGGCATGTTGACCACGCTCTATACGTTTACCGCAGGCCGTTCCATTTTGATTGGCGAAAGGGACACTTACACCAACTCCGATGGGGCTTTTCCTTACGCGGGCTTGGCGCAGGGACCGAATGGCAATTTCTACGGCACGACTTCCGGAGGCGGCAGCAGCGGTATCGGCACGCTGTTTGAAGTGACAATCGGCGGCACGTTTACGCATTTACTCACGTTTACAAACGCCAATGGATCGAATCCGGGGGGGACGCTGGCCCTGGGGGCAAACGGCAATTTTTACGGCACGACAGGGGAAGGCGGCAGCAGCGGCAACGGCACAATATTTGAAGTGACGACCAACGGCACGTTGACGATACTGTTCAGCTTTGCCAATGGCAACGGCGCCAGCCCCTATGCGGGCTTGACCCTGGGATCAAACGGCAATTTTTACGGCACGACCTACCAAGGCGGCACGAATGGTCTTTGGGTTGATGTGGGCCCGGATGGTTATGGCACAACGTTTGAGGAAACCACCAACGGCGTTTTTACCACGCTGGTCAACTTTGCCGGCACCAACGGGG
The DNA here is from genome assembly GCA_963797825.1 of uncultured Verrucomicrobiae bacterium. Classification (GTDB taxonomy): domain Bacteria; phylum Verrucomicrobiota; class Verrucomicrobiia; order Limisphaerales; family UBA11358; genus UBA11358. The sequence goes on along the minus strand of CAWCRR010000047.1, from coordinate 116,255 downwards.
CGAATCCAGAGGCAAACTTGACCTTGGGGACAAATGGCAATTTCTACGGCACGACCTATTCCGGCGGCATCAAGGGTTTTGGCACGGTGTTTGAGATGACCACCAACGGCGTTTTGACCACGCTGGCCAGCTTCGCCAGCACCAACGGGGCAAATCCAGCAGCGAGCTTGACCCTGGGGACAAACGGCAATTTCTATGGCACCACAGCCAATGGCGGCACCGACGATTTGGGCACGGTGTTTGAGGTTACAACCAACGGCGTATTGACCATGCTCTACTCTTTTACCGGCGGCAATGATGGAGCAAATCCTTATGCGGGATTGGCGCTGGGGACAAATGGTAATTTCTACGGCACAACCGTCAGTGGCGGCGCCAAATATTATGGCACAGTGTTTGAAGAAACGAATACCGGCGGGTTCACGACCCTCCATTCCTTTACCGACGGCAGCGATGGGGCGGATCCTTACGCTTTGACGTTGGGGCCAAACGGCAATTTCTACGGCACAACCTCTGGAGACGGCGGCAATACATACGGCAATGTGTTCGAGATAACGCCCAATGGCGCGTTGACCAACCTTTACACTTTCACGGGCGGCAATGATAGCGGTTCTCCTGACGGGGCCTTGATTCTGGGGCCGGACGGCAATTTCTACGGCACGACTTATGGCATCGAGCCTTATGAAGGCGGCAGCAATCCCTGGGGCACGGTGTTTGAGGTGACGTCCAATGGCGCGTTCGCCACCTTGGCCAGTTTTGCAGGCACCAACGGAGAAAATCCCAAAGGGAATTTAGTCCTGGGACCGGATGGCAATTTCTACGGCACGACTTCTTATGGCGGCGCGGATGGAATTGGCGAACTCTATCGCCTTGACCTGCCGCCTGAAATCATTCTGCAGCCGGCAAGCGAGTCCGTAGCCACGGGCGCGGGGGTCACTCTATCAGTCACGCTTTTTGGCACGGCGCCTTATTCCTTCCAATGGCTTTCCAATAACATTCCCATTGTCGCGGCAACCAACTGCGCGCTGGTCATTCCTGGGTTTACCGCCGGGGACGCGGCCAATTATTCGGTCATCGTCAGCAATGCTTGGGGTAGCGCCACCAGCGCCGTGGCATCGTTGACGCTTTGGGGTGGACCGCTAGTTTCCAGCATCGCTCTGTCAGCCAACGGGACCGTGACATTGGATTTCCAGGGCCTGACCAACGTTACGTCACGACTATGGGCCACGACCAACCTTGCAGTGCCGACAGATTGGACGCCCATATTCACAAACTTCGTCACGTCCCCCAGCGGCGCATGGCAGTTCACCGACACCAACACATTATCTCAGCAGAGATATTATCGGATCTCAACGCCATAACACTGCGGCATCATGCATCAACTTGATCGCGGTCGGCGCGGCGTTTCCTGGGGGCGGTGCCGATGCAATTGTTTGCATATCACATTGTCGGCGCCACGCGGGTATGACGTGGACAAACCGCAAACCATGCCAAGAGCGTGATAATGAAATGAATTTAGGGATAATCTTACAGCATTGTGCAAATAATTCTAAATTGTGCAACGGACGAAGGGGATTTCCGCGCAAGTTCCTTATTGGCATGTCCCTAGCTAAATGAAAGCTGAAACACAGTGGGGAAACGAAAAAAAGGAAGTTATGCCAACAACTAAAAAGCTAAACATGATAAGTCGCAGTCGCAGCAGCAATCGGCGAGGGTTTGGCGCCTTGAGTCCGGAACAGCGCCGGAACATCGCGTCCAAGGGAGGCCGTTCACGCCGCATCCGTTAAACGACGGCTGAGACGAATCAAGCTCCGGTCATGGGTGACCGGAGCATTTTTTTAGTTCAGATTCAAGGCTGTCATAGGATTGTCCATGCATCATTAGGGAATTTGTTTTTATTGATTATTTCTTCTCAAATAGCCTATTACTAGGATGTTATGGTCATTAACAATCTCATTTTTGTCATTTGTGTTACGAATTTGTAACCTGTTCGTAACATAATTGTTGCATTTGACAAAAAATACTCTACTTTGAGGACATGGATAGCTTATTATTCGCTCTACCACTTGGGGTGGCAGCGGTTTTTGCATATATGACGTTGCGCGGCGAGATGCACTAGAAGCAACTCCCTGGCATCAGGCGCCGAAGGTATTTCGCCCGTAAAATCGGGTTTCTTTCATCCCCCAATTTCAGCTAAGATGTCCGTGTGAAAATCGTTGGCATCATCCCCGCGCGTTATGCATCCACCCGCTTCCCCGGCAAACCGCTCTCGCTCATCGCGGGCAAACCGCTGATCCAACGCGTGGTCGAGCAATGCCAAAAGGCCCCGACGCTGGCGGAAATCATCGTGGCCACAGACGATGAACGGATCTCCAATGTCGCAAAAAAATTCTGCCGGGTGGAGCTGACTTCGCCGAGGCACCCGAGCGGTTCGGACCGGATTGCGGAAGTGGCGGAGAAGATTTCGTGCGATGGCATTGTGAACATCCAGGGGGATGAGCCGATGATCGAACCGGGGGTGATCGACGCGGTGGCGAAGGCATTGGAAGGGTGCGAGATGTCCACGGCGGCGACGCGCATAAAGAATCCGGCCGAATTGGACAATCCGAACGTGGTGAAAGTAGTTGTCAACGCGGCGGGCCGGGCGTTATATTTTTCGAGGCGCACGATCCCGTATCTGCGCGAGGCCGCCAATGGTTCGACCGCCGAACAGTTGGCGGCGTTTGCTTTTTTGAAGCATCTCGGCATCTACGGGTACCGGCGCGAGACGCTGTTGCGGCTGGTGAAATTTCCGGTGTCCGCGCTCGAAAACGCGGAGAAGCTGGAGCAGTTGCGGGCGTTGGAGATCGGCATCCCGATCGCGGTCGTGAAGGTGGAGTACGACAGCGTGGGCGTGGACAGCCCGGACGACGTGGAATGGGTGGAACGGTTTTTGAAGAAAGATTAGAGACGGATGAAACTCAGATTGAACCCGGTTAACACGCGATGAATGGTCATCGTTTTCAAATCGAATACGGTGCTTCTGCCTTGGATGACCTTGACGGATTACCTGCCCGTGAAAGGGCGCAAATTATCCGCAAGATTGAACGCCTTCAATCCGGTTTGCACAGTAACATCAAACACTTGCGCGAGGCCGAGGCCATGTATCGCCTCCGCATGGGCGACTATCGCATCTTGTTTGACGTGGAAGGCGATGTTATAGTCATTCGCAAGATTGGTAATCGAAAAGACGTATATGACTAAAGCCATTCAACAAACCGTCGTCCGCGACATTTCTCACAAGCGGAAACAAATTGCCACGCTGCGCGAGGAACTGGAAGATTTGAACGATTATCTGGACGTGACCGAAGCCCGCGTGCGCGACGAAGGCAAACCGCGCCTCACCCATAATGAAGTAAAAAAACGCTACGGCCTAGAATGACTCCGCAAGCCAAATGAAAAAGCAGACTTACGAAATCGTGATTGAGCGCGAGGCAGACCCCAAGGCGGGTTACTCGGTTTATTGTCCCGATTTGCCCGGTTGTTTTTCCAATGGCGGTTCAGTAGCAGAGGCCAAAAAAAATATGCGCGAAGCGATTGCCTTGCATTTGGAAAGCCTGATTGCTCATGGCGACCCAATTTCCTAGCTGTTCCGATCCATTCCAGCCATGATTTGGGCCGCGGACTGACGCTGCAAATTTTGAAACAGGCGGATTTCACGGCGGATGATTTTTTGAATTGGCGTTGAAAAATTAACCACGGATGGACACGGATTATTGAAATTTTATTGCCAGGAAACATTCGCTCACTGATATAAATAATTATGGCGAACAACGATAATCAAAGAGAAAAGACGCGCGTAATCGAGGCGCGTCTCGGCTTTGCAGCCCTTAAAGTTTTGAAAGAAAACGGCGGCGAAATGCGAGGAAGACAAGTTATTGAGGAAGTCGGAAAAAAGGTTCAATTAGATGACTGGGAAAAACAACGATATGAAAAAAGTGGTCGTTATCGTTGGCAATTAATGTTCGGTTTTTGTTCAATGGGTTTAACCAAGGCGGGGTTTTTAATAAAAAGAAAGGGGGTATGGTTTTTAACACCAGAAGGCGACTCTGCGCTAAAACTCGGCGAGGCCGCTCTGTGGGAAACTGTAGGGAAAAAATATCGCGAATGGCGGATAACCAATCCAAAGCAACCTGAAATTTCCGGGCCTGAAGCTGTCGCAACGGATGACACGGCAAAACAAGATGAGATTTCTTCCGAAGAGATTGAGCAAGAAGCTGACGAACAAATAGAAAATTACATAAATCGAAAAACGCCCTATGAATTTCAGGACCTGGCGGCTGCATTATTGAGAGGCATGGGCTATTTCACTCCGTTCATTGCACCGGCAGGGAAAGACGGGGGCGTTGACATTGTTGCTTATCGTGACCCGTTAGGCACGTCCTCACCGCGAATCAAAGTTCAAATAAAGCATCGTGAATCCTCCGCAAAAGTAGAAGAAGTTCGCCAATTAATGGGATTGCTGCAAAAAGACGGGGATGTTGGAATTTTTATTTCATCCGGCGGTTTTACACCTGATGCTAAAACAACTGCGCGAAATTCCAATGTTCATGTCGAACTTGTAGATTTGCCACGCTTCATTCAGCTTTGGCAACAATTCTACGAAAAGTTGAACGATGAAGATAAAGCGCGGTTACCTTTGATGCCGATTTATCTTTTGGCGACCACAACTTAACATTGGTGCTCGTCATGGCGCGCAGAAAGTTCGCGGTCGCCAGTCGGATAGCTATGGGACATCACTTCAATGATACCACGCATATCACCAGTGTCTGACGGTCCATTGCCGACAATTTTCGGCTCAAATTCGACTTCCGTCCGCTCCGGCAATTCGACAGCTTCGCGCGGGCGAAAGACGCCTTGCTCGTAAATGGCATGAATCGTTTTCATAGTTCTTTTTAACATATTGCTGTTTGACTGCCAACATTTCGTTTGCGGCGCCTGACGGTTTCGTCATCGTTTTGTTTTGTTTTATTGCCTCAAGGCGCCTGGGCGGTTAAAATCCAAGCCCGTCCGGGTCATCAGCACCCGGATTTATTGTTGCGATGAAATTCATTTTTGTAACCGGCGGCGTGGTGAGTTCGTTGGGCAAAGGCCTGACGGCGGCCGCGCTCGGCACCCTTCTCGAAAACCGCGGGCTCAAGGTGGCGCTCCAAAAGTTCGACCCCTATCTGAACGTGGACCCGGGCACGATGAATCCCTATCAGCACGGCGAGGTGTATGTGCTCGACGACGGCGCGGAGACGGACCTGGACCTGGGACATTACGAGCGGTTCACGAGCACAAAGCTCTCGCGGATGAACAACCTGACGAGCGGACAGGTTTACCAGACCGTGTTGAACAACGAGCGCGAAGGAAAGTATCTCGGCAAAACAGTGCAGGTGATCCCGCACGTCACCGACGAGATCAAGAACCGCATCCATGTGCTGGCGGAAAAGACCAAGGCCGACGTCGTCATCACCGAGATCGGCGGGACGACCGGGGACATCGAGGGGTTGCCGTTCCTCGAAGCCATCCGTGAATTCGCCCTCGAGGTGGGATATAACAACGCGATTTTCATGCACGTCACGTACGTGCCGTTCATCAAGGCGGCAGGGGAATTGAAGACGAAGCCGACACAACAATCGGTCGCCAAGCTGCGCGAAATCGGCATCATGCCGCACCTGATCGTCTGCCGCTGCGAGCGCTTGCTGGACAAGGAGTTGCGCCAGAAAATTTCACTGTTCTGCAATGTGCCGATCGAGGCGGTCATCGAGGAGAAGGACGTGGACCATTCCATCTATGAAGTGCCGTTGATGCTGCAGCGCGAGCGGGTGGATGACCTGGTCTGCCGGCTGCTCGACCTGCACACGCCGGCGCCGAACATGACGCATTGGCAGGAGATCATCCGCAAGCTGATCGCGCCGGCGCATCGCGTGCGCATCGGGGTGGTGGGCAAATACATCGGATTGCAGGACGCCTACAAATCGGTTTACGAGGCGATCATCCACGGCGGCATCGCGAACGATTGCGGCGTGGAAATCGTGCAGGTGGACGCCGAGGAAATCGAAAAGGAGGGCGCGGCGAAAAAATTGCACGGGCTGGGCGGCATCCTGGTCCCGGGCGGTTTCGGTGAACGCGGCGTCGAGGGAAAAATCCTGGCCGCCCAATATGCCCGCGAGAACAAAGTGCCCTACCTGGGCTTGTGCCTGGGAATGCAGATTGCGACGATTGAATTTGCGCGCAACATCCTCAAATTACCCAAAGCGCATTCCACCGAGTTTGACCCCACCACGTCCAATCCGGTCATCGCCATGCTCGACGAGCAGAAGCGGGTGACCAAGAAGGGCGGGACGATGCGGCTGGGCGCGCAACCCTGCCAGTTGGCGTTGGGCACGCGAGCGGCCGAGCTGTACGGCTCATTTGTGATCAATGAGCGGCATCGCCACCGCTATGAGTTCAACAATGCGTATCGCGAGAAATTTGAAAAAGCCGGTTTTGTCTTCAGCGGCCTGTCGCCGGACGGCAAACTGGTGGAGATCATCGAGTTGAAGGACCACCCGTTTTTCGTGGCGAGCCAGTTCCATCCGGAATTTCTGAGCAAGCCGCACCAGCCGCATCCGCTGTTCAAGGGGTTCATCGCGGCGGCTCATCAGAGCACTTTCCGAAAACCGTTGTGAACTATGGCCAGGTGTCCCATTCGGGAAATTGCGAAGAATGCCTGTGAAGATGGCATTGCGTTTCTGGCCGACTTGACTTGAACGAACCGGAACTTCGAGCGACAATCCTTAAGCATGGAAACGCGGAAATCTATGACAAGCTACGACACGCCTGCGCCAACGAGTGATAGCGTCCTGCACGAGTCGCCCGGCTTGGAATTTCCCGACTGGAGCGGAATGATGCCGCACCGTTCCCGGATGACTTTTGAAGAAGCGGTGCGTTGGAACGATGAAATGCTCTCCCAATTTCCGCAAAAGAAAAAAATGCCAAAGCTGGAAGCGGAACGCCGTTGCCACGCGGAGTTCATTTTGTGAACTCATCTAAAATGCGTTTAATGCTTTTTGCAGCGCCGTAGGTGCGAAATCTTTGTAGCCCGAACAAATAAAATTTTCCAAGCTCCGTCAGGAGCGACATATTCCGGCTGATGATACCGCTCCTGACGGAGCTTGCGGGGTTTAGGATTTGAAACTACAAATATATCGCGCCGACGGCGCTGCAAATTAGTGAAGCAAATCCGCAAAATCATTTTCCGGTCTTTGTGCGCCTGCGCGGTGCTGGTGTTGATTGTTTTCGCTATCTGGCGCATAAACCTGGCGCATGAGGTGAATGGCAAATTGGCGGCTATTCGCGCAGCCGGCTTGCCAACGAACGGCAAGGAAGAAAATGTTTCTGGCTTTTATGAACGTGATTTGCGGTTTTTTTTGGATGCCATGAATACCAATATTTCTCTGGCAGCAATTTATCCTAAAAATATGCCATTATCGTGACTTACTCCGAAGCCATCCAGTTTCTTTATGGGCTGCGTTTGTTCGGCGCAAAGTTCGGGCTGGAAAACACGTTCAAGCTCGCCGCGCTCGCGGGCAACCCACAGCAGAAACTTCGTTTTATCCACGTCGCCGGCACAAATGGCAAGGGTTCGACGTGCGCGATGTTGGAAGGCATCTATCGCGCAGCCGGTCTGCGCACGGGACTTTTCACCTCGCCGCACCTGGTCTCCTTTCGCGAACGCATCCAGGTCAACCGGGAATGGATTCCGGAAGAAGACGTTGTGCGGCTCGTCTCCGGGCTTCAACCGCTGCTAAAACAGTTTCCCGAAGGCCATCATCCGACATTTTTTGAAGTGGTTACGGTCATGGCCCTGAATTATTTCGCGGAGCAGCATTGCGAAGTCGTGATCTGGGAGACCGGGCTGGGCGGACGGTTGGATGCCACGAACATCGTGACGCCGCTGGCCGGCATCATCACCAACATCGCGCTGGATCATCAGCAGTGGCTGGGTGATACCCTGGGAAAAATTGCCTTTGAAAAGGGTGGCATCATCAAGCCGGGGCTGCCAGTCGTGACCACGGTGGATGAACCGGAAGCGCTGGCGGTCATCAAAAAGATCGCCGGCGAAAATAATGCGCCGCTGGAAATCGTAAATTTAAACCGGCCCGCGGGAACGTCCGCCCCGCCGCTGCCGGGAGCGCACCAGCGGACAAATGCCGCGCTGGCATTGGCGGCGGTCAGATTGTTGCAGAATCAAATCCGGGTTTCGGACGAGCAGATCCGCCAGGGATTGGCGAACCTCCAGTGGCCCGGACGCCTGCAATTGGTCCGGAGACCGGACGCCCGGAAAATTCTGCTCGATGGCGCGCACAACGCGGCCGCCGCAAAAGTCCTGCGCGAGGCGATTGAACGGGATTTCCCGCAGGCGAATCGAACACTCATCCTCGGAGTTTTTGAGGACAAAGATTGGAGGCATATCTGCGGGATTCTCGCGCCGCTGGCGGAAGAAATTATTACGGTTCCGATTTCGAGCGGGCGCACGGCCGACCCGCGGCAATTGGCGGAAATCTGCCGGGCGGTAAATCCGGCGGCGAAAATTTCCGTCTGCCAATCATTGGGCGAGGCCTTGGGAGAAGCCGAGTCGCCCCGCCGAAACCTGGTCATCGTCACCGGTTCGTTGTATCTCATCGGTGAAGCCCTGGAATTGCTGGGGCTTTCAGCCTGCGTCAAAAGCGAGCGTGAATTGAACGAATGGACTGTGAGCAAGTGATCTGTGATAAGTGATGAGTGATAAGAGAGGCGATGGGCGCGGAGTGACGCAAAAAATGTCTCCTCGCAGAGCCACTAGTACGCTCGCCTCACTGGGAAAACAACCGAGGGTTGGTTTTTCGAAGCCAATGGCAGTCCACCGGTTGGTGAATTGAAACCAATTTCTGAACACTCCCCTAGATTCTCTAATAATAACAATAGGCAAACCTTATTAATTTTACTTATTGACGCTGTTTCGACATCTGGTAAAGTGCAGCAATATGGCTGATGCCAATGTGTTGCCCCAACCACGGCGCTTTGGAGAAACTCTCCGCCCCGATGCCTGGTGGGTACAACCGCTGGCAGTGTTCCTCGGCTTCTCCGCTTTCATCGTCTATTCCACCTGGGCGGCCTTTCATCCCTTGCACAACGGCAATTGCGCGTATTGGTTCAACGGAGGGGGAGCGGATTATCTCTCGCCCTTCTTCTCGCCGGAAATCGTCGGGTATTCTCCGCATGCGATTTTTGGGATGCAGCCCGCCTGGTGGCCGGCGTGGCTGATTTTCTCGCCGGCCTTTTTGGTCTTGTGGGCGCCGGCCGGATTCCGGTTCACCTGTTATTATTATCGCGGCGCTTATTACAAGGCGTTCTGGGCCGACCCGGTGAATTGCGCCGTCGGCGAAGCCCGCCAAAAATATCTGGGCGAACGCTATTTCCCGCTCATTATCCAGAATGTCCACCGCTACTTCATGTATCTGGCGGTGATCTTTATTTTCATCCTGGGATACGATGCGTGGGAGGCCATGTGGTTCAATGTGAATGGAGCGGAACATTTTGGCATCGGGGTGGGAACCCTCGTGCTGATCTTGAACACTATTTTTCTGGCGTGTTACACGTTCGGCTGCCATTCGCTGCGGCATCTGATCGGCGGATTTCTGGATGAGCCGTCCAAGGTCCCCACCTGCGCGAAAAGTTATGCGTGCGTGAGTTGCCTCAACCATCGCCACATGATGTGGGCGTGGATCAGCCTGTTCTGGGTCGGCTTCGCCGATGTGTACGTGCGGCTCTGCACTTCGGGCGTCATCCCCGATTTTCATTTCACTTTTTAAACTGTGGCGAATACTTACGAAACATTTGAATTCGACGTGCTGGTGATCGGCGCGGGCGGCGCGGGTTTGCGCGCGGCCATCGAAGCCTCGGCGGCGGGCATCAAGGTGGGGCTGATCTGCAAATCGTTGCTGGGCAAAGCGCACACGGTGATGGCCGAGGGCGGCATGGCGGCAGCGATGGGCAACGTGGACGACCGCGACAACTGGCGCGTCCATTTCAGCGATACCATGCGCGGCGGCCAATACGTCAACAATTGGCGCATGGCCGAACTGCACGCCAGGGAAGCCCCCGACCGCGTCAAGGAATTGGAAGCGTGGGGCGCGGTATTTGACCGCACCAAGGACGGCAAGATTCTCCAGCGCAATTTCGGCGGCCACCGCTATCCGCGATTGGCGCACGTGGGCGACCGCACCGGCCTCGAGCTGATTCGCACGTTGCAGGACCATGGCATCCATCAGGGCATCGAAGTATTCATGGAGCATACCATTGTCACTTTGCTCAAGGACGGCGACCGCGTGGCAGGCGCGTTCGGCTATGACCGCGAGCGCGGACGTTTCAAGATATTCAAGGCCAAAGCCGTGGTCATGGCGACCGGCGGCATCGGGCGCGCCTTTAAGATCACCAGCAATTCCTGGGAATACACCGGCGACGGCCAATCGCTGGCGTATCACGCGGGCGCGGAATTGATGGACATGGAATTTGTGCAATTTCATCCCACCGGCATGATCTGGCCGCCGAGCGTGATGGGCCTTTTGGTGACCGAAGGCGTGCGGGGCGAGGGCGGCGTGCTCAAGAACAAGGAAGGCCGGCGGTTCATGTTCGACGACATCCCGGACAATTACAAATCGCAGACTTCGACCGACCCCGAGGAGGGCTGGCGCTATGTGCTAGGCGACAAGAACGCCAAGCGCCCGCCGGAATTGCTCACGCGCGACCACGTGGCGCGCTGCATCATCCGAGAGGTGAAGGCCGGGCGCGGCAGCCCGCACGGCGGCGTGTTCCTGGACATCGCGTGGATCAAGGAAAAGATTCCCAACGCGGCCGAGCACATCAAAAAGAAATTGCCGAGCATGTACCACCAGTTCATGCAGCTTGCAAACCTCGACATCACGAAGGAGCCAATGGAGATCGGTCCCACGACCCATTACATCATGGGCGGCATCCGCGTGAACGGCGATTCGCAGATGTCGAACGTGGCCGGGCTGTTTGCGGCGGGCGAAGCGGCCGCGGGGTTGCATGGCGCGAATCGGCTGGGCGGAAATTCACTTTCAGACCTCATCGTTTTCGGAAAACGCGCCGGCGAATACGCGGCGAAGTTTGCCAGGGAAAATAGCGCTGGAAAAATTGACAACGCGCAGGTGCAAGAAGCCGAGCGCAAGGCGCTGGAGCCGTTCGAGCGCGGCGTAAAATCGTCGAATGCCGAAGGCCCATACCAGGTGCAATATGATTTGCAGGACATGATGCAGAGCCTCGTGGGCATCGTGCGGCGCGAGGAAGAAATGGTCCGCGCGCTTGACGGCATCCAAAAGCTCAGGCAACGCGCGGAACAAACCGCCGTCCATGGCCATCGCGAATACAATCCCGGCTGGCACACGGCGCTGGACCTGAAAAATCTCCTTACCGTATCCGAAGCCATCACCCGCTCGGCAATCGAACGCAAGGAAAGCCGCGGCGGCCATTTCCGCGAGGATTACCAGAACAAAGACGCGGGCTTCGGCAAGGTGAACGTCATCGTGAAACAGAACGCCGACGGCACCATGAATGTCCGGCGCGAAACGATTCCGGAGATGCCCGCGGAATTGAAACAAGTGATTGAGGAAATGAAGTGAAGACCGTGGTCTTTAAAATTTGGCGGACTGACGATAGCGACGGCGACGGCGCGCGCAGCGGTAAGTTCGTCGATTACGCAACGGAGATTTCCGAGGGCATGGTCGTGCTGGATGCCGTCCACAAGATTCAGGCCACGCAGGCGAATGATTTGGCATGCCGCTGGAATTGCAAGGCCGGCAAGTGCGGCTCATGCTCGGCGGAGATCAACGGCATCCCCAAACTCATGTGCATGACGCGCATGGACACCATCCCGACGGACAAGCCCATCACCATCGAGCCGATGCGGGCCTTCCCGAGCATCCGCGATTTGGCGACCGATGTTTCCTGGAATTTTCGCGTCAAAAAGAAGATCAAGAAATTCAATCCGCGCAAACCGGACGCGCCGGATGGCACCTGGCGCATGGCGCAGGAGGACGTCGATCGCGTGCAGGAATTCCGCAAGTGCATCGAGTGCTTCCTCTGCCAGGATGTCTGCCACGTGTTGCGCGACCATCACAAGCACGAGGAATTCATCGGCCCGCGTTTTCTGGTCTATACCGCCGCGCTGGAAATGCATCCGCTGGACACGGAAGACCGCCTGCCGGAATTGCGCCGGGCGCAAGGCATCGGCTTTTGCAATATCACCAAGTGCTGCACGAAAGTTTGTCCCGAGCACATCACCATCACCGACAACGCCATCATCCCGCTCAAAGAACGCGTGGTGGATGACTTCTACGATCCGCTGGGGTGGCTGTGGAAAAAGCTAAGGCCGGGGAAATAAATTAAATAATTCCAGGTGTGCCTCTGGCGGCATGCCAAACCCGCAAAATTTCGACCACCTTTTGATCTTCGTGAATACGGTAGATTATCCGATACGGTCGGTGGATTATCTCGCGGATATTTTCGATCTTAAATTCAGGCACTATGCGTCCGAGCAATGGGAAATCACTCAACTGCCCTGATTTTTCAATAATTTTATAGCCCAGTCCTTCTCCCGCCTGCGGATTGTCGCGGCTGATAAAGCCGACCAGATTACTCAGATCAGCGATAGCGGGCCTGGTGAAGACTATTTTGAAACCCATTTAGGAATCATTTTCTTCACTTCTTCAATAGGCAGGACTTCCCCCCGGTCGGCAGCCTCGATCCCTTCGTGGACTGCGGCGCGAAAAGCCAATTCATCCAGAATGAACCCGGCAAAAACCTCCTGGTCTTCGCGGGGAAGTTTTGAGGCTTCCTGAAATGCTTTTTCCAACGTTTGCGTCATATCCAAAATTTATCGTGCCGACTCGCGAAACGCAACCGACAAAGAAAAATCACGCCGTCGCCAGATTATCTTCCAGCACTTTTGAGCGCCCAGAATTTTCCGCGGCTTCAATTGCCGTTTCGTTCTCATGGGTCTTGATCGCCTCATAAAAGGTGTTGCGCTGGACGGGCGTGCGCCGGGCTTCGCGGATGGCCTTCAGCATATCCGCCTCGGTCTGCAATTGCGGCGACGTGGCGCCGGCCATGTGAAAGATGTGCTCCTCGATGATCGTTCCATGCAGATCGTCCGCGCCATAGCTCAATGCCACCTGCGCCAACTTCAGCCCCAACCCGATCCAATAGGCGGTGATATGGTCGAAGTTATCCAAATAAATGCGGCTCACGGCAATGGTGCGCAGCGAATCAAAGCCAGTCGGCGGATGGGTGACGGGGATGTCATTGTCCTCGGGATGGTACGCCAGCGGTACGAAACCGACGAAGCCACGGGTCTCATCCTGCAACGCCCGCAATTGCCGGAGATGGTCCACGCGGTCGGCGAGGGTCTCGACGTGTCCGTAGAGCATCGTGCAGGTGCTGCGCATGCCGAGCTTGTGCCAGGTCCGATGCACGTCCAGGTATTCCTCGGCGGATTCCTTGCCCCGGGCGATGGCGCTGCGGACTTCCTTTCGGAAAATTTCCGCGCCCCCGCCCGTGAGCGATTCCAATCCCGCTTCCTTCAATTCGAGCAGCGTCTGATGCACAGATTTTTTCGCGAGCCAGGCGAGATGCAGGATTTCGATGGCGGTAAAGCATTTCAATTGCAGCCGGGAGTCGAGCGCTTTCAACGCCTTGAGCATGTCGGTGTAATAGCTGAACGGCAGGGAGGGATGCAGCCCGCCCACGATGTGCAATTCGGTGATGCCGAGACTAAGCGCTTCGCGGGCTTTCCCGACGATCTCTTCAGTGGTGAACTGGAACCCGTCGGCATCGCGTTTCTTGCGCGCGAACGAGCAGAACTGGCACGAGAGAATGCAATAATTCGAATAGTTGATGTACCGGTTGATGATGTAACTGGCGCGGTTGCCGACCTTTCTCTGCCGCGCAAAATCGGCGATGGCGCCGACGGCGTTGAGGTCTTTGGATTCGAAGAGCCGCAAGGCATCGGCCTCAGAGATGCGTTCGCCGGCGGCCACCTTGTCGTAAATGTCACGCAGCTCGCTGCGTTGAATGAAAAAATCCATCGCCCACAATAAAGCAGTTTTCAGCGGCCAAGGCAAATTAGGATTGTATCAAGCGGTTGAAAAAAATGGGGTGCCGCGTTTATGGAGAGCCTCCTCTCGATTTTTTTCCCCGCGGAAAATTATACTTTAACGCCTTCTCGCGTCAGCAGGCTTCGTTTCCAATCCAATCCGCCGCCAAAGCCGCCGATCTTTTTGTCCGCCGCCAGCACCCGATGGCACGGCACGAGAACGGGAATGGGGTTCGCTCCGCACGCCCCGCCCACCGCGCGAACGGCTTTGGGTTTGCCGATGGCTTGCGCGATCTCGCCGTAACTCTTTGTTTTGCCCATCGAGATCTTCAGCATTTGCCGCCAGACGGACTTTTGAAAATCCGTTCCCGTCCACGCCAGCGGCGGAAACTCTTTTGGCTGGTTGCCGGTGAGGATCCGTTTTAATGCGGATTCGGTGATGCGATGCCAGGCGCGGACCTGGGCAGGGACCGCAGCCGTCTTCGCGGTCTGCGAGGATGCCCGTGCCTCCGGGAAGCTCAACCCCGCAAGCCCTTTTTCGGAATAGCGCGCGATGAACCGGCCATCGCGGGTGGAAACGGGAAGTTCGATCAATTCATTTTTCATAGATTGATATTATTCAACGGATACGGAGATAAACCCACAACAGGCCGAGTAATATAACGAACAGGGCTCCGGCGAACGCGATGAAACGGTTGCGCGCGACTCGTTTTTCGTAGCGCAACGGGCGCAGTCCCTGCACGCCGCCGGCGGCGAGGTAATTCACCAGGCGCGGGTTGCCGGCAGGGGGACGGCTGAACAGGCTGCGCAGCCGGGACCAGAATGCGGGCAAATCATATTTGCGCACACCGCTCTCGTTGAACATCTCGGGAATTTCGGCCTCGACGCGCGCCGGCGGCGGCTTGATCTCCTCGAAGACCGGGTCGCTGACCGTTTTCTTTGGCTCTTCGGTTTTGCGGGGAATGGTCACGCCATGAGGAATCGCGGTGGACCGCAATTTCGGTTTGGACGAAGTGTGCAACTGGCTGTCGAGCTTCTTGATCTGTGCTTCGAGCGTGGCAATCTGGTCGTTCAGGGCGCGCGCGCGCTCGGAAATCGGGTCTCCTTTAATCTCCTTTTTCTTTGCCATACACAGCACTGTTACGATTTACGATTAAAATCGCCCATTGAAAAAATCATCAATCGTAAATCATAAATCATAAATCGTAAATAATGACGGATGAATGGTTTAGTGGCGCACTAGGATGGCGATAAACACGCCCAACGCTCCCAGGGCAATAATAAGAAGCGGCCAGGTCATGGCCAAACCTACTTTGCACATCTCGCCGAACGGCATGTTGGCGAATGGCGAAACCGGCGGCGCCGGCGCGGCTTCGACTTCAGGCTTTTGCTGGCCGGCCTCACCGGCCAGCGCGGGTAATTTCAGCCGGGCGGAATTCCACTCCATCCGGGCGTTCTCGATCGTGGTGAGGGCGCGGGTCAATTCCATCTGGAAATTTTCCTTGGACCAGGTTTCGTCGTGGATGGCCTGGATTTTTCCCATCGCGTCGCGGAAATCGGTGATGGTCTTGACCATTTGCTCAGCCTCACGGCGGGAATTGAATTCGGCCTCTTCGAGCAGGCCGAGGCCGCGCGTCAGATGATTGACCATCTCCTGGCGTCCATTCTGGAATTCGAGCTGCCGGCGCCGCAATTCCTCCAGCGTGGCGCGCTCGCGCTCGAGGTCCTCCTGCGCCCGCTTGAGTTCGGCGAGCTTTTGCTGCGCTTCCACGACCTTGCGGTCCACTTCCTCGCGCGTGGGCGCGCGGAGCGGATCGGCGCCGGACGCCGCGGCAAATGAAGCTTTGGGCGATTTGTGCGCCTCAAAATCGGTGTCAATAAATTCGGTCGCGTCGTATTCGGCAGCCATAAATCCGACTGTAACGCCGTTAAAAAAATGTGTAAAGCGGTTGTTGGAAAAAAATTCAGGCCTTTGGAGGGATGGTCGGGAAATGCCTTTGTGTTTTGAGCCGCGCGAACCAACACCTTCAAACCCGTTCTGCGAAGATTTTGGCAGCGAGCCTGTCCGATTCCGCCTCGGACATGGGATTATTGAACATCATCCAGTAATGCTCCCATTGAATCAAGCGCCCTTCCAATTCATCGGCAATTTGCTGGTCGGTATGATCCGAGTGCCGTTGTGTCCTGTCAAATTCGGTCGCGTCGTATTCGGCAGCCATGAGGCGACTTTACTCCTGTTACAATTATGTGTAAAGTTGTGTTTGCGCTTGTAAAATAAATACACGGCTTTTAAAGTCTATTTGTTCAGCAGAGAAATTTGACATGATTGAATTGATTCAGGTTCCTTTGAGTGCTTTCTGCATTGTGCAGCGGCGCATTTTGGAATACGCCGGCATCCCTTTTAAAATCGTCAATATCCCCAACCAGGACCGTTCTTTGGTCTGGAAATTGACCCGTCAACGCTATTACGGCGTGCCCATTCTGCGCGATGGCAGGAATGTCATCTTTGAAGTGAACGAAGATTCACAGGTCATCGCCAAGTACCTGGACGAGGAATATGAACTGGGCCTGTTTCCTGAGCACCGGTGCGACGTGCAATCCATCCTTTGGCGCAATATCGAGAACGAAATCGAAGGTGCCTGTTTCCGTCTCAACGATATCTATTGGAAGGAAAACGTCCCCGCCAAAGATCAATTGCAGTTCCTGCGCTTCAAAGAGCGCAAGTTCGGACGCGGTTGCCTGGATCAATGGCGCAAGGACCAAAAATTGCTGCTCAAGCAATTGGAAGAAAAAATTTTGCCTTACGAAATGATCCTGACTCACTCGCCCTTCATCCTGGAGGAACGGCCGCGTTTCGTCGATTTCGACCTGTTCGGGATGCTCGGAAATTTCCTGTACTCGGGCCATTACCAACTGCCAAAAAACCACAAGGCAATCCAGCGCTGGCATGCGCGGATGAAATCCGTCAAACACTCCGATTTTGCGTGAAAAACTACATCATTGATACCAACGTGCTCTTGCACGACCCCAATTCACTTTTAAGCTTCGAAGAAAACCAGGTGCTGATCCCCATCGAGGTCATCGAGGAAATGGACCGGTTCAAACGCGAATCCTCCGAACTGGGCCAGCATGCCCGGCAGGTGTCGCGGATGCTCGACGGCTTCCGTGAAGAAGGCCACTTGAGCGAGGGCGTGAAGCTCCCCAACGGCGGACGGTTGAGAGTCATCTTTTATAAAAATGGCGGCGAAAAGAACGGCCATGTGATCCTCGCGAGCGATTCGGTGGATAACCGGATTCTTTCCCAGGCGGCCAGCATCCAAAAATCACAGCCGAAAAACGCGACCATTCTCGTTTCCAAAGACATCAATCTGCGCATCAAAGCCGATGCGATCGGTTTGTCCGCCGAGGATTACGAGACCGACCGGGTCTTTATCACCGATCTTTACACCGGCATGACGGAGATGCCCGTAGGCTCGGACAAATTGGCGGCGTTCCGCGCGGAGGAGGAGCTGGCATTGAATGGCGGCAAAAAATATTGTCCGAACGAGTATTGCACGCTGACCGATGAGGCCAATGCCAAAAAAGCCCTGTTGACCAAAGTGGACGCCACGGGGACAAAACTGGTCCCCATCGTCGATTCACGCGACGGCGTTTGGGGCATCAAACCGCGCAATCGCGAACAGCACTTTGCCTTTGACGCCCTGCTGGACGACCGCATCAAGCTCGTGACGTTGATGGGCAAGGCCGGCACGGGAAAAACCCTGATGGCGATGGCAGCGGGATTGAAGCGCGTGGTGAACGACCGGGAATTTCGCCGGCTGGTCGTGGCGCGCCCGACGATTTCCATGGGCAAGGAACTCGGCTTCCTGCCCGGTTCGCTCGAGGAGAAACTCGCGCCCTGGATGCAGCCGATCCATGATGCGCTGGAAATGTTGAGCGACCTGAACATGGGCCATGACCACCGCCGCAGCGCCGACCTGATGCGCAGCGGAAGCATAGTCGTGGAAGCCTTGAGTTACATCCGCGGGCGCAGTATCGCCAACCAGTTCATGATCGTTGACGAAGCGCAAAACCTCACCCCGCTGGAAGCCAAGACCATCATCACCCGCGTGGGAAACGGAACAAAAATAGTCTTTACCGGCGACCCCTACCAGATCGACAATCCCTATGTGGACTCGTCCTCGAACGGGTTCAATTACGTCGTGAGCCGTTTTCGCGACCAGGCGATTGCCGCGCACGTGGAATTGCAGAAAGGCGAACGTTCGGAATTAGCCGAGCTGGCCGCCAATATCTTATAAAGTCACTGAAAAATTAGTTGACAAAAGTCCGTTCAAACCCGATTTTTTATTAGTGTTTGATTAACGCCTCAGGGCGCGGTCAACAGGAAGTGGAAAATATGATATCAAACGAACGACCATCACCATTCGGGCGCAGGCCATACCAGAACTATGGCCAGCCCAAGCCGCCCGTCCAGGAAGACACCCTCAAAACGGACCGGATCCAGATTGAGCGCAAGAGCTTTATGTTCACGCTCAAGGAAAATCCGCGCGGCCGTTTTCTCCGGATCACCGAAGACGTCGGCGGCCGCCGTGATAACATCATCATCCCGGCCACCGGCCTCGAGGAATTCAAGAAGATCATGGACGAAATGGTCAAAGCCGCCGCCGAAATCCCGGAGAAAAAAGAAGGCCAGCCGTAAGGGTCAGCTTTTCTTCGTCTTGCGTTTGGCGGGCTTTGAAGCTTTTCGCGGTTTCAGCCGCGCCGCGTCGCCCCACAGGCTTTCCAGGTCATAACGCTCACGTACGTCCCCCCGCATGATGTGGACGATCACGTCAAAATAATCCAATACCACCCATGCTCCCTGCACGCTGCCGTCCCGGCGGACCGGGCGCAAATCATGATGGTCGCGCAATTGATCCACGACTTCTTCCACGATGGCGCGCAGATGCGGTTCGCTCGTGCCCGATGCAATGACAAAATAGTCCGTGACCGACGATAAATCGCGCACGTCGAGCACGACAATGTTTTCCGCTTTTTTGTTGTCCGCGAATTCGCGGCAGAGTTCGGCCAGTTTTTTTGATTCCATCTGCGGGGAATTTAAGCGACTGCGCTCAAAGATAAAGCCCATTGTTGCGGATGGCCTCGCCCACCGCCGGCGGCACGAGGGTGTCAATCGTCCGGTTTGCCTTGATCCGCGCCCGGATCTGCGATGAAGAAACGTCCAGCGGAAACCCTTTCAATGTCTGGCCGCGAAATGGCGGTGGGAATTGCACGAGGGTTGCGCCCGGTCGCGGCACGGCAACAAACCCGGCCAGGGCCGCCAGCGCGGCGGCGTCACGCCAATCATTCAATTTAGGAACGTTGTCCGCCCCGACGAGATAAAACAAATGTGCGCCCTTAAACCGGCTGGCATAGTCGCGCACGGTCTCGATCGCATAGGAAACCCCGCCGCGCCGGATTTCCTGTTCGTCGATTTCATAATCGGTCCTGCCCGCCAGCGCCAGGCGAAGCAGTTTCAGGCGGACGGGGGCCGGCGCCGTCTTGTTTTCTTGTTTGAATGGCGATTGCGCCGCCGGGACAAAGAACAATCTGTCCAACCCCAATTCCTCCAGGGCCGCCTGCGCCACCAGTAGATGGCCGGTGTGGACGGGGTCAAACGTGCCGCCGTAAATGCCGACTTTCATTTGCGATTTATGATTGATGAATTATGATTGCCATCACCATGCCGGTCTCAATTGTAAATCGTAAATCGTAAATCGTAAATGTCTTTGACCCATCATTGCCATAAATGCGGCGAACCCTGGGCGATCTCAGGCCAGCCCGGTCGCGGCGAAATCTGCATGAAATGCCGTGCGGATTTACGGGTGTGTTTGAACTGCGCCCATTATGACCGGCATGTGGCGCACCAGTGCCGCGAACGCCGGGCGGAGCCGGTTTTGGAAAAGGAGGCCGGAAATTTCTGCGAGTATTTTGAATTTGCCTTTCGCCAATGGACGCCCAGGGGCGAAACCAATTCGCGCGAAGCAGCCGCTCGCGAGCAGTTGAAAAAGCTGTTTGGCGATTGATTGCGACAACGGTTCCATGATTCCCCCCTCTATTTCGATTACCTTTACTCCATGTGCGCGAACTACAGTTATAAGAAAAACGAGGTGAAGCTCGAGTTGCGCCGCAAGATCGAAGTCTTCGGCGCCCTGCCCCGCGCCAACATCCGCCCCACCGACCTGGGCCCCGTCATCATCCCCGAATTTGAAAGCTTTCTCTGCCGCGAAATGAACTGGGGTTGGAAAGTGCCCTGGGACAAAAGCCCGCTCTTCAACGCCAAAAGCGAGACCCTCATCACCCTGCCGGCGTTCCAGCCCCATCTGGAACAGCGTTGTTTGCTGCCTGCCGACGGATTTTATGAAAAAGACGTGCTCTTCCATCAGCCCGGCGACGCCACCTTTTGCCTCGCCGGATTATGGCGTTCCGAGGGCGGCGTAGCGCGTTACGTGATGCTCACCACCACGCCCAACGCCACCGTGGCGCCGTACCATCAACGCATGCCGTTGATCGTGCGGCCTGACCTGTACGACGCATGGCTGGGCAAAGACTGGGAGCGGGTGCTGTCCGAACCCGACCATTCACCGCTGGAAAAATTCCAAAAACAGCAGGAATTATTTTAGAATGGACGGCGGATGTCCTACCTCCTGGCCCAGGCTCGGGCATGAGATTCAGCGCCGCCCGATTTTTTCAACGCCGCGAAGAGTACCAACCGGCAAAGACCCCGGCCGAAAGCCCCTTCCGACGCTTCAACGTAAGCTGCCTCAAATGCGGCTCATACCGCTTGCAGGTTCGCTCACAGTTCGATGAAACATCCGGCGAAACCGCGTTGGTTCTCGTGTGCGACAAATGCAGGGAAATTGAAAGATTGAAATCGTAAATGCGATGCTGACATTTTCGGCCATTCGTTGTTTCATTCTTCAATGTCATCCGCGCTGAATGAATCGCTGTTGGGCCTCCTCAAGGCGACTTCGCGCTCCTTTTACCTGACCCTGCGCGTGTTGCCGGGGGCCATCCGGCCACAAATCGGACTGGCCTATCTGCTCGCCCGAACCACGGACACGGTCGCCGACACCGGGATCGTTCCCCCCGCACAGCGGCTTGAATCATTGCAAAAATTGCGCGAGCGGATTTCCGGCAAAAATACCGCACTCCTGGACTTCAAGGGATTGGCGCGGCAACAGGCATTGCCGGCCGAAAAATCGTTGCTGGAGAACGTCGAAGCAAGCCTGGCGGCGCTGAACACTTTCTCCGACTTGGACCAGAAATTGATCCGCGCTGTTTTGGAGACGATCACCAGCGGGCAGGAATTGGACCTGCAACGGTTCGCCGATGCCTCGTCCCAAAAAATCCTCTCCTTACGAACGGAGGCCGACCTGGACGATTATACCTATCGCGTGGCCGGCTGTGTCGGCGGATTCTGGACGAAGATATGCCGGGCGCATTTATTTCCGGACACGGCGATCGACGACACCCAATTGATCGCGGATGGCATCCGTTTTGGCAAAGGGTTGCAACTGGTGAATATTTTGCGGGACCTTGCGGGGGATTTGAAGAAGGGACGATGCTATTTGCCGGATGTAAGTTTGGCGGAGCAAGGACTTTCCCCGGACGATTTGTTGGCTCCCGCCAATGAAATCAAGTTGCGTCCACTTTACAACCACTGGCTGGACGCGGCCGAATCGCATTTGGCGGCCGGCTGGGCTTACACCAACCATTTGCCGCGGGCGCAATTCCGCTTGCGGCTCGCATGTGCCTGGCCGATTTTGATCGGAGCAGAGACGATTTCACGGTTGCGTTCCGGCAGGATCCTGGACCCGGAAAGGCACACCAAAGTGCCGCGTTCCAGGGTGCGGCGAATCCTGCTGTGGTCGGTATTGAGTTACCCGTTCCAGGGAACATGGCAGAAACAGTTGAAATTTGACGCAAAAGCTATTGCGTCGGGAGACATTTTGTCGTAAAAAATTGGGATGCAGATTTCCAAAATGTTACCCGTCATCGGCTTGGGCGTTTTTTGCCTGGCCTCGGTTTCCGTTCGCGCGGAGGATACGCCGGCGCAGGCGGCGGCGCGGGCTGCATTAATGGAAAAAATGGCCGACTTGGATTCGCTAGGGGTGTCCCCAACAAACACTGTCCCGCCGGTTGCGCCTGAAACAATTCCGTCCACTCCACCCTCTCAACCGCCGGAAACCAGCGCCCCGCCGGTCATTGTCAATGCGCCCCCGGCGGCCGAAACGAATGAGACACCGGTCATTTCGGCTCCGGCGGAAAATGTTCCGGCCCCGGCGCCCGTAGTGGGCGGAGCACCCGAAACGGTCACCAGCACCCCGGCTGAGACGACGGCTGCGCCTGCGCCATCAACCATGCCCCCTGCCACGCCGCCTCCCGCCGTGTCCACCGGCGGGTCGGAATTCTCGCCGATCCCTCCGCCATCTTTGCCCAATAGTTTTCTGCCAACTACTCCCAACGGTTATAACGCCGCCACCCAGGCGGCAATGAACGCATCGCAGACCAATGCCGTGGTAGTCGCCGCGCCCGCCACGCCAACAGTTCCGGCCCCGATGATAATAACCACACCCTCGACAACTCCCACCGTGAATCAGACCACTGCCAAAGAATTGGGATTGCCCCCTCTCCAGCCGCCGCCGCCGCCGGTTTCCGCCGAACAACAGCAACAGCTCCAGGCCCTCCTCCAACGTTACGAGGCCGACCAGATCTCCCCGGACGAATATCAGGCGGAACGCGCAAAGATCCTGGCCGGACAATAGCCAGTGCTCAGTGCGGCAAAATGAAAGCCCTGAAAGGGCGACCGATAATAGCCCAGGGCAAGCGAGTCTGCGAGCGCCGCCCTGGGTATATTCGCCTACATCCCGGCCGCCATTTGCGAAGCCGCGCGATAGCGCGAATCTGATCTGCGGCATCTTCTCCACGCTTGTCCCGTCGGATTCGACCGGTTCCACGGAGAGCATCAACCTTCAAGAATGGACGCGCATCGGGGCCATGAACCGTTTTATGAAAGGGCACACCCGCCAGCTTCCTCCCACTCCCCCTTGCCCCGTCGTAGCTTTGCGCAGACGGGTCACGGGGAGAGGGACCGAGGGTGAGGGGTGAGAAGACTGACAGGCTTACTTCTCCATCTCAGCCGGTTCATGGAGAGCCTCCTCTCGATTTTTTCGCCTGCATTGGCACCATGAACCTGCCGCACTCTTCCAGGTATTCAATCGACGCAAATCGTCCTCTCGCTGCCTGCCGCGCCGTAGCCGGGCGAAGGCGGGCCAGTCGCGCCGTAGCCAGGCGAAGGCGGATTCCCTCTCCCTGGGGGAGAGGGTTAGGGTGAGGTGAGGGTCCCCCCCAGGTTCATGGAAAGGATGGTCGTTTAACTGAATTAAGTTTTTAATCCGCCCCTTTTTACCCTAAACTCAGAACGTAAAAATGCATGATTTTCGTTACCTTGGGAAAAAGCTGTTTTGCGAAGGTGTCGCCGTCGAGACCCTCGTCAAAAAATTCGGCACGCCGCTTTACGTTTATTCGCAAAAAACATTGACGGAGCATTTCCAGAAGCTGGACAGCGCGCTCGCGCCGCTCGACCACCTGGTGTGCTTCGCGATGAAATCCAATTCCAATCTGTCGGTCTTGCGCGTACTGGCCAACCTGGGCGCCGGCTTCGACATCGTTAGCGGCGGCGAATTGCGCCGTGTCCTCGCCGCGGGCGGTGACCCGCGCAAATGCATCTTTGCCGGCGTCGCCAAAACCGAACCGGACATCGAATTCGCCCTGCGGCAAAACGTCTATTGCTTCAATGTGGAGAGCGAACCTGAACTGCAACGCATCGACCTCGCCGCCGCGCATTTGCGAAAAATTGCGCCCGTGGCCGTTCGCATCAACCCGAACATCGATGCGCACACCCATGCGAAGATCACCACCGGCACCTACGAGAATAAATTCGGCATCCCCATTGAAAAAGTGGAGGGCGTCTATGCCCGCGCCGCCAAATTAAAACACGTCCGGCTGCGCGGATTACAGATGCATATCGGCTCGCAACTGACCACGGTTTCGCCCTTTGAGCAAGCCGTGCGCAAGGTGCTGCCGCTGGCTCGACGCCTCGCGGACAAATATAAATTGGAATTTCTCAGCATCGGCGGCGGTTTGGGCATCATCTATGAGCCGGCTCTCGCCAGTGGCCAGGCAAGTTGGTGGAAAACCCCGGCGGCGAAAAATATCCTGACCCCGCAAAAATATGCCGACCGGCTCGTCCCATTATTGAGGACGTTGGGATTGAAAATCCTGGTCGAACCGGGACGTTTCATCTCCGGCAACGCGGGCGTTCTGGTCACGCGTGTCGAATATGTTAAACGCACCGGCGGGAAAACTTTTGTCATCGTGGACGCCGCGATGAATGACCTCATCCGCCCGGCGTTTTATGAGGCATATCATGAAATCGTGCCGGTAACGAAAAGCGGAGGCGCCCGGATAAAAGCGGACGTCGTGGGCGGCATCTGCGAATCCGGCGATTATTTTGCCAAAGACCGCGTATTGCCAAAGGTTGGCGAGGGCGATCACCTGGCGCTCTTGAGCGCGGGCGCCTACGGATTTGTCATGGCCTCCAATTACAACGCCCGTCCGATGGCGGCGGAAGTGCTGGTGGACGGAAAACGGCTGGCCCTGGCGCGCGAACGGCAGCGGGTGCCGGAAATCTGGCGCGGCGAAAAAATCGCTTCCTGGTTGAAGTGATTTGCAATCGCGCGCATCAGCGGTAAAATAAAAGCGTGAACGATGAATTTTCCGTTGCCGGCTGTTGGCAGGGGCGTTTCGATGAAACCGCCTTGCGGCAGTGGGCGGAGAAGTTGCGGGCGCAACTTGGCGGGCATCCGGTTTCCCTCGGACTGGTCTTCATCTCACCCGATTTTTTTCCCCAGGCGGAACAGGTGCTGGAAATCCTCCGCGTCCACGCGCGCATTCCTTTGCTGGCCGGATGTTCGAGCTTGGGCTTGATCTACAACGAGCAGGAATTAGAAAGCGCTTCCGGCATCGCCCTGGGGCTTTACTCATTGCCCGGCGCCGAACTGAAAGGCTTTCGTCTCACCCAATCTCAGTTGGAGGAGGCGGACGGGGCGGCTTATTGGCGCGGGGAGACCGGCATTGCGCCCGCGAACACTAACGGCTGGCTCGCCTTTATAGATCCATTCCACATGGACGCCGAAAACTGGGTCCGTCAATGGAATGAGGCTTATGCGCCGCTGCCGGTGTTTGGCGGCCTGGCCGGCGGCAATATCCAGGACCAAACCACGCAGGTTTATCTCGACGGCGAAGTTTTTGAGGATGGCGGCGTGGCCATCTCCGTGGGAGGCGACGTGAAACTGACCGGGGTCATTTCGCAAGGTTGCACGCCCATCGGCGACACGTGGACGCTGACCCGGGTCGAACACAATCTCATCCGCCAGATCGCCAATCGCCCGGCTTATACCGTGCTGGCGGAGACGTTCCAAAAGCTCCCGCTGGCCGAACAGCAAAAGGCGCGCGGCAATCTGCTCATCGGCCTGGTCGTGAACGAATACCTCGAGAATTTTCATCGGGGCGACTTTCTGGTCCGCAATCTCATCGGCGGCGATCCGAATTCCGGCGTGCTGGCCGTGGGCGCCTTCCCGCGGCCAGGGCAGACGATCCAGTTTCACCGGCGCGACGCGGTGGCCGCAAGCGAAGACCTGCGGGAAATGCTCGCCCGGGAAAAAAGCGCATCGGTCGCGCGCCGATCTACGGCGGATGCCTTTGCTGCTGCAACGGGCGCGGCAAAAATCTTTTCGGCCGCCTGGGCCATGACGCCGAAATGGTGCGCGAGGAATTTGGCCCGCTCGGCGTTGCCGGCTTTTTTTGCAACGGCGAAATCGGGCCGGTCGGCGGCAAAAACTATTTGCACCATTTCACGGCGTCGCTGGCGTTGTTCGTGAAAAAATGATTTCGATTGCCTTTTTGCCAAAGGCCCATCATCTTGATTTCAATGCCGGAGGAACAACCGACACCCCAAAATTTACCAGCATCGCCCAAAGGCCCCGGCGGTCCGCGAAGACGCGGCCATCGCGGAGGGCGCGGACGCCGTCGTCCCCCCGCGCGTCTTCCTGTGCGCCCACCACGACCTCATGAACCGCTCGAACCGCTCGAGACGCATGAACCGGGCGTCGAAGAGGTTGTTTCCGCTCCCGCCGAAATAACCGAAGCGCCTCCGGTTTTCGAGGCGCAACGGGAAACTCCTGAAACTCGCGCTGAGCAAGATTTCAAAGGTTCGGCGATCAGCCGGGCGGTCAATGAAGTGACGCACATTGTCGAGGAATTGCGGCAGGCGCTTGGGCAAATGGAGGAAGTCCTGGAGTTGGTCGAGCTCGCCGAGCGTCAAAAACTGGGTGACGAGCGGGAAATCGATTCGCTGCGGCGCGCGTTGCAGAGAATCCACCGCCCGCGCGGCGACCCACGCGGGCATTCACAGCCGGAGGATTAATTTCTCGGGTGCGGGTCTCATCCGGCGCATTGATCAGTTTTTCCCCACTCCCCTCATCCGTCCTTCGGACACCTTCTCCCGCCCCCGCGGGAGAAGGAACTGCGCCGGAGGATTAACTCAATCCAGCAACTCCCGGATTTTTTCAGGATCATCCGTCGGCGGCAGGCACGAGGCGCCGGCGCAAACATATACCACCGCTTCGCCTTTCGTTGGAAGCGTCCGGGAAAATTCTTCAACGACGCCGGCATTGCCCAGCACAATTTTGTCCGGCTGATAAACTGCATGGACGGCATGGAGCAATTCATGAAATTTTGGCGACTTTCCCCCTCCGGCGACCACGGCGCGCCGGGGTTCCTGAAGCCAAAAATCCAGCGCTTGCAACATATAGGGCATCGCCTGGGGAAAATCCCGAAGGCGCCCGGCGAACCTTCCCAGGGTTTTTTCCGCTGCTTCGGTGAATTGTTTTTGTCCCGTGATGGCCCCGAGCTTTAATAAAGACAAGACCGCGACAGAGTTTCCGCCCGGCTCCGCGCCGTCGTGATCGTCTTTCACCCGCAGGATCAAATCCCGCGACCCGGCGGCGCTTTGCCAAAAGCCGCCATTTTCCCCGTCAAAAAATTTCCCGAGCAGGGATTTCGCCAGGGACACGGCAAAATCCAGGTGCGCCGGCTCAAGCGTCGCTTCGTAGAGTTCGACCGTCCCGGCGAGATAAAATGCGTACCCCGCGAGCAATTCCACCCGGTCACGTTCGCCATCGCGCCATCGGTGAAAGAGCGCTTTCTTCTCCTCGTCCCACAAACTTCGCCGGATGAAGCGCAGGTTGGTTTCGGCAGCCACACGGAATTTTTCCTCGCGCAAAACGGCGAAGGCGCGGGCAAAAGCGCCCAGCATCAGTCCATTCCAGGAAGCAAGGACCTTGTCGTCCCGATGGGGCCGGACCCGTTGGCCGCAGGCGTCCAGCATCTTCTTCTTTGCCGAGGCGAACAGGGATTGGTCTTCCGCGGCGATCCGGGCATCTTGAACGCTCAAAACATTCAACCCCCGCAACGGCTGCGGATGGCTGTGGTCCACAAAATTTCCTTCGGCGGTGATCCCGAAAAAACTTGCGGCGACGTTGAATTCCTCCGGTGAAAGCAATTGCGAGAGTTCCTCGCGGGTCCAACAATAAAACTTCCCCTCGTGTCCTTCACTGTCGGCATCCTCGGCAGAAAAGAACCCGCCGTCGGGATGGGTCATCTCGCGCAAAACATAATCCAGGACGCCACGCGCCACGCCGGCGAACGATTCGCGCTTTGAGACCAGATATGCGTCCAGATAAAGTTGGACCAATTGCGCATTGTCATAGAGCATTTTCTCGAAATGGGGCACGAGCCATTCGGCATCCACGGAATAGCGCGAGAACCCGCCGCCGAGTTGGTCGTGGATTCCGCCCGCGGCCATCTGCTCACAGGTCTGGAGGACCATTTGCGCCGCCTCACCGTCATGAAATCGTTTGGCGCAACGCAGCAGGAATTGCGGGATGGCCGGCTGGGGAAATTTTGGCGCCGGGCCAAAACCGCCGTGTTGCGGATCATACATTTGTTTGAAAAATGCCGCGGCATTTTTCAAATCGGCTTCCGTCAAGTCCAGTCCCTCTGCCGGCGATTCTTTTGAGGCCGCTTCCATCCGCGAACGAATTTCCTCCGCGGACGCGGCAATTTCATCGCGCCGCTTTTGCCACAATTCGTTGATGTGCTGCAATACCTGGAGGAAGCTTGGCCGTCCATACCGGTTGTCCGGCGGGAAATAGGTGCCGCCAAAAAACGGTTTGAGGTCCGGGGTCAGAAAAACACTCATCGGCCAGCCGCCCCCGCCCGTGGTGGCCTGCACAAACGTCATGTAAATTTTGTCCACGTCGGGACGTTCTTCCCGGTCCACTTTGATGCTGATGAAATGTTCGTTTAGAAATTTCCCGATCTTTTCATCCTCAAAACTTTCGCGTTCCATGACGTGGCACCAATGGCAGGTGGAATAGCCGACACTCAAAAAAATGGGTTTGTTCTGGCGGCGCGCGGTATCAAAGGCCTCGTCATTCCAGGCGAACCAGTCCACCGGATTGCCGGCATGTTGCAGCAGGTAGGGCGATTTTTCTTTGGCCAGGCGATTCATGTTCAAACGAAACAACAGAATTTTGCAGAATTCGCGGCAAAAGCAAATGTTGCGGAAAACTTATTCGCTTTTTAAATCGTCTCTGCCACATGGGTGCTATAAGTTAAAATCATGTTGTCGAAGAAACCGTGGCGGGTGGAGGTCGTGCTCTTGTTTTGCGCGGCGCAAGCCTTATGCATCCTCCTCGGAGCGGTCCTCACCGCGGTCCTTCAAAAAATGGGTGTCTCCGGATTCAAAAACTCCGAGGATTTTGGAATTTCCCTGGTGGCGACCTTGAGCTTCCAGGGGGCGACCTGGATTTTGATCCCGATTTTTCTCCGATTGCACGGCGTGAAATTCCGCGATGCCTTTGGCTTGAAAAAAGACAACTGGTGGATTGCGTTGCTTTTGGCCGCGGCCGTCATCATGGTGGTTTTGCCCATCGCGGAAGTGCTGGCGCAAATCTCGGCGGAACTCCTCGATAAATTTGGATGGAAACAGCATGCCGAAGAGGCCGTCACTCTGGTCACCGGGACCAAAGCCGTCTGGATGCAGATTTACCTCGGGGTTTTTACCATCGTGCTCGTGCCGGTCGCGGAAGAATTTATTTTTCGAGGCGTTCTCTACGCTTTCATCAAACAAAGGGGCTACCCGAAACTCGCCTTCATCGGCGTCAGCGCCATCTTTGCGCTGATCCATGCCGACGCCACCATTGGCCTCTCGCTCTTTGTGCTCGCCCTGGCGTTGACCTGGCTTTATGAAATAACCGACAATTTGCTCGCGCCCATCGCCGCCCACAGCTTGTTCAACACCGCCGGCCTGGTCCTGCTTCATTTTGAAGGGCCGTTGAGCCAGTTCCTGCAGCGGTTCCATGTTCATCTGACATGAATGAATTCGAACTCATCGCCGGTTTGACGCGCGCCCTGCCGACAAACGAACACGTCGTCACCGGCTGCGGCGATGATTGCGCCGTGCTGGACTTTGGCGCCCCGGAATTATTACTGTTCAAAACGGACGCCGTGGTCGAAGGGGTCCATTTCACGCGGGAAATGCCTTCGGAAAAAATCGGACACAAGGCCCTGGCGCGCTGCTTGAGCGATATCGCGGCCATGGCGGGAACGCCCACGGCGGCCGTCATCACCCTGGGGCTGCCCAAAAATTTTGACGGCGCTTTTATCGAAAAAGTTTACGCCGGTTTGAAGGCGCTGGCGCAAAAGTTTGGCGTCGCCATCGTCGGCGGCGAGACCACGGCCAATCCCGGGCATATTTTTATTTCCGTGGCGATGCTCGGAACGGTCGGGCGCGGCAAAGCGGCGCTCCGGTCCGGCGCCAGGCCGGGCGACGCAATTTTCGTGACCGGCGAATTGGGCGGTTCCCTCCTGGGAAAACACCTGGACGTCGAACCGCGCATCGCCGAAGCACAATGGCTGGCCGAAAACTTTTCCATCCATGCCATGATCGATCTGAGCGACGGGCTGGCCGGCGACTTGCGCCATGTCTTGAACAGCAGCGGCGCCGGTGCGGAGATCTTGAAGACGGCGGTCCCGGTTTCTCGCGCGGCAAAATTGCAGGCAAAAAAAAATCCAGCCAAACCCGCCTTTGCCGCCGCGCTGGCGGATGGCGAGGACTTCGAGCTGTTGTTCACGGTGGCCGGCGGCGACGCGGTAAAACTGCTGGACGCCTGGAAAAAAAGATTTCCGCAATTAAAACTGAGCTGCATCGGAAAAATTGTTTCCGGCGCGGAGATAAAGGTCCGGGACAAAAGCGGACCGCAAAAACTCGACGCCCATGGCTACGTTCATTTCACATAGCGCGGCGGAAACCGAATCGCTCGGCGAAAAATTAGGAAGCCCTGCAAAAAGCGGAACCGTCTTTGCCTTGAGCGGAGAGTTGGGCGCCGGCAAGACCCAATTCGTCAAGGGCCTGGCGCGCGGCCTGGGAATTTCCGCGCGGATTCATTCGCCGACTTTCACCCTCGTCAACGAATACGGCGGCGGGCGGCTGAAATTATTCCACCTGGATCTCTACCGGCTGGAGACCCCCGCGCAAATCGAGTCCGCCGGCCTGGGGGATTATTTGCAGCCGGACGGTGTCAGCGTCATCGAATGGGCGGAGCGGCTGGGACCAATTGTGAAACAGCGCCCTGGAAAATGGATTTTGATAAAATTCGAGATGCTCAGCGAATTGGAGCGAAAAATTATTTATGATGACTCTGGCGCTTGAATTTTCCTCATCGCAACGGAGTGTGGCCCTCGCGCAAGGAGATTCCGTCTTAAGCGAGACCGTCGAGAGCGGCGGCCGCGGAACGGCGGCGTTTTCCATGATCGAAAAAGTTATGGCCGGGGCCAGGGTGAACCGGGAACAAATCGAAATGATTTGCGTCGGATTGGGTCCCGGCTCCTACACCGGAATCCGCGCCGCGATTTCCATCGCCCAGGGCTGGCAGTTGGCCCGGGGGATTAAAATCGCGGGCGTCAGCAGCGTCGCAGCCATCGCCGCCCGGGCGCAATCGGAGAAAATTTTTGGCGCGGTCAGCGTGGTGATCGACGCGCAGCGAAACGAATTTTACCTGGCGGCCTTTGACATCTCGGAGAGCGGCTGGAGTGAAACCGGGCCGTTGAAGATCGTATCGCCGGCGGAAGTCCAATCGCGCGCCGGCCAGAATAAAATCATCGGCCCGGAAGCGGGGAAATGGTTTTCAGGAGGACGAAATATCTATCCGCGCGCAGGCTGTCTGGCACGGCTGGCGATGCAACAGAGCCAGGTTGTGGCCGGGGAGAAATTGGAGCCGATTTATCTGCGGGAAACAACCTTTATGAAGGCGCCGCCGTTTGCTCCGTGATATGTGATGCGCATTCTGCCTTCTTCTTTGTTTTAAGTCTGTCACATATCGGGACACTTCAGGGCTTGAAAATCATTATATGCCCCTAATTCGACTTGATATTATGGCATAAAGTGTGCTAAATTCCAGCCTATCAGGTGAGAGATTGGAGTTAAAAACCGAGAAACTATGTTGATTCAGACGAGGCATAACAAAACGCGATACTCGCGCGTGCATGCTTTTACTCTTTTCGAAGCATTGATTGCCATCACAATTTTATCACTGGCCATCGGAGGCATTGTTTACGGTTATGCCCAGGTGAACAAGATGGCACAATGGAGCGCGATGTCGGCGGCGGCTCAGTCCTATGCCCTGCAAGGGATGGAACAGGCGAGGGCCGCCCAGTGGAATCCATGGGATGTTTCGACCAACACCGGCCAATGGTCAGAGAACGAGATAACGGTCCCCTCGGTTATCGTTCAACAGGATTTGTTGGACGTTCCGATGAAAAACCTGCCTTACTCGACGAACGCCGCTGGCGGTTTTACCAACAGTCTGTTTTTTGTCACCAATTATATCACGGTGACCCAAGTCACCACCTCCAAAGGCGGCGTGCAGTTTCCAGCCAACTTGCGGCAGATCGCATCTGTTGCCTATTGGACTTTTCCATTATACACCAACAGGATTTTTTCCAACACGGTCATCACCCTGCGCGCCTCGGACCAATGAAACTCTTACCTCCAGTCAAAACGTCTCCCCGCAACATTGGTTTTACCGCCATTGAAATGCTCATCTCGACGACCATCATCGCGCTGACGGTCATCGCCCTGGTCTCGGCGGAAATTTATGGGTTGCGCGTCTATACCCTGGCGGCGACCCAGTTGAGCGCCACCGCCAGCGCGCGCAGCGCGCTGGACAAGATTCGCGGCATAATCCAATCAGCCAATGGGGAGTTGGAGGTTGGAACTTATATGTGGGCCTACGGCAGCCCCACAAATTTCGTGATGCTCACGAACGGGCAAGCGCAGACTGGCAATGCCCTCATCATCGAACCCAGTGGCAACACCTATGATCCTCTGAAACCCTACACCCTCGTTTTTCTGCAGCCGGGCAATGGCGGGACAAATTTTGCCACACAGGGCACCGCCGACCAAAACCAGAACCTGATCAATACAAATTTTTTGATCATGGAGACCTTCGATACCAATTACAACCCGATCCTGACGAACACCCTGGCCAGTTTTATCACCAACCAGCAGGTCTTTACCGCTGTAGCTTGGGACGGCACCAATGTCGAGACCAGCGAACAGAACAACCGGGTCATCCAGATAACGCTCATGTTTTCCCAATGGGAATACCCCATCGCCATCATCGGCTCGAACGACATCAATGCCTACGACTATTACCGACTGCAAACGCGGGTGACCCGCCGCGCCATCAACGATTAAAAGAATCACCATGAAAACTGTATTTCCCCGCAGACTTGAGCGCTCTGGTTTTGTGTTCTTGCTGGTATTGTTCACCCTCACGGCCATGATCCTGGTCCTGGGAGGCGTCATGTTTTGGATTTCGTCGAGTGTCAAACAAACGGCAAAAAACAGTATGTTCACCACCAGCCAGGCCGCTGCCGAAGGCGCCACGGAAATGGTCTTTGCTGAGATGGACCGCGATTTTCTTAAAAGCTCGCTGGGAACGGCAGGTTCATACGACCAATTGCTTCCCGACGAAACCGGCTGGCCGATTCAGTTTAACTTTGACGATGGACAGGGCAATACGAATCAAATCAATGTCAACATCGGTAATAGCTCGGGTGGCCTCCAGCAATTAGGGGACCAGTACGTCGGCCTTCAAGGTTATATTCAAATCATCACCGTCACTGCCACAGCCACGCCCATCAGCCAGCTTTACAATCAGCCGTCAACTGTGGAACAGCAATTTAGTTTTGCCACCGTTCCCGCGTTTCAATTCGCCATTTTCTATAACATCAACCTGGAAATTGATCCCGGCGCCGCGATGCCCATCGCCGGTTCGGTGTTTTCCAATGGCGGCATCTGGACCGGCGGTTCAAATCCCACCTTCAGCTCAACCGTCGAAGCCGCGGGACTGGTCAATACCACCGGAACGGACCCTTTTCTTACGAGCTATACCACCACCGCGATTCCGCAGTCAAATTTTCAGAAGGCCGGGCAGCCGGTTTCCGGTGTCGATCCGCTGGAAATCCCCATCGGCGCGAGCACCAACAACAGCGAGAGCAATGTCATCGCCATCATTCAAATTCCGCCATCCAGTGTTGCCGCGCCGCAGATCATGGCCTATTCGCACACCAACCAGGTTTATACGTTTAATGAAGCCGCGCTCATCGTTTCAAACTGGGCAAGCGGCACTTTCTCAGCCACCCCGAGCGGCAATAATTTCTCGGTCTATTTGCAGGATAATTCGATAAATCCCTCCTTTCACGCTCCGATCACCGGCCACTGGAACCAGCTTACCAATGATTTCTATAGCATCGTCGCTACCAAAGGCACGAATAGTACCATCTTTGGTGTAAACAATCTCACCAACGCTCCTGGTTTCAGCGCCTCGGCTATGCCGGCCACGGGCAATCCGTGGTCCCCCGGTGCCAGCGAGAATATCGCGTGGACTTCGGGTGGAACCAACTACACCGTCCGATATGCCGGCTGGACATGGCTGACGAACGTTCAGTTTTATGATTATCGCGAGGGCAAGACGGTGCAGGCGGTGCAGATTGATGTAAGCCAACTCCGCACATGGATCACCAACTCCGCCGCTGTCAACGGCGCCACCAACTGGAATTATGCCCTGGCCTATGACCGGGGCTACCGCGGCGCAATTGATTCCGTCTATGTCTATAACAATGTGTCGCTGACGTCTTCTCAATTGCCGGCGGTGCGCATGGTGAATGGCCTCCGGTTGCCCAACAGCACCAATTTCATCAATAACACGAATAACATCACTTCCGGCCTCACCGTCGTCACGCCTCAACCGCTGTATGTTTTGGGTAATTACAATGCGCAAACCGATGGTGATAGTTCGGCCACTACTTATCTTCCCGGCACCAATAACATGGCCCATACTTATCCGGCGGCATTCATGGCCGACTCCATCACTATTCTTTCCGGCAACTGGCTTGGGCACGACAGCACCTATGTCTCCGGTACGGCATTAAGTTCAAGAAACCCGAGTTCCACGGTGATCAATGCCGCCTGTCTCGAAGGCATCGTCCAATCCTCCGCTACTTACCCGCATACCGGCGGTGTGGACGGCTACAGCGGCGGCGTGGAGAACTTTCTGCGCTTATTGGAAAACTGGAGCAGCTCGACTCCTTTGACCTATAATGGCTCGATCATGGTGATGTTCCCGAGCCAATACGCCACGAATTGGTGGCAACAGACCAGTTACTATTACAATGCCCCCAAACGTGTTTGGAGTTTTGACACGGCTTTTACAAATCAAGATGGCTTGCCGCCGTTAACGCCGCAATTCACTCTCGTTCAACGCACCAACTACTTTAACTTCTGATTTCCAAAGTTGAAATCCGGGCGGGGTTTGTCCAGACTTGACCCGTGAAAGCCGCCATCCTGCATGGCAGGGAAGACATCCGGATCGAAGAGATTGCGCCGCCACCACTCCAGTCCGGGGAGGTCCGTCTCCGCATCGAAGCCGCCCTCACCTGCGGCACGGATTTAAAAGTGTTCAAGCGCGGTTATCACGCGCGCATGATCGTTCCGCCCGCCGTTTTCGGCCATGAACTTTCGGGAACGATTTCCGAATTGGGAGCCGGGGTCGCGAATTGGAAGACCGGCGACAGGGTCGTCGTTGCCAACTCCGCCCCCTGCGGCGCGTGTTTTTTTTGCCAGGCCGGCCAGGAAAACCTTTGTGACGACTTGCAGTTCCTCAATGGCGCTTATGCCGAAACCATCGCCGTGCCCGCGCGCCTGGTCGAAAAAAATTTGCTGCGCCTCAAACCGGCGACCGATTTCCGCGATGCCGCGCTGGCCGAACCGCTGGCTTGCGTCGTCCAGGGCGCCGCGGAAGCCAAACTGCAAGGCGGACAGAACGTGTTGGTCCTTGGCGCCGGCCCCATCGGCCTCATGTTCACCGCGCTGGCGCGCAACCTGGGATGCCATGTATCCGTGGCCGGCCGGCGCGCGAACCGTTTGGCGGCGGCGGAGAAACTGGGCGCATCCGAAGTCATCGACCTCGGCGATGGGCAGGGGCTGGTGGAAAAAATCCGCGCCCCGGGCAAACGGCGATTTGACGTGGTGATTGAAGCCATCGGCAAGCCGGAGACCTGGGAGGCGGCGGTGCCGTTGGCCCGCAAAGGCGGCACGGTGAATTTCTTCGGCGGTTGCCCGAGTGGCACGAAGGTCTTGCTCGACACGCAGACCCTCCATTATTCGAACCTCACCCTGCTGGCGAGCTTTCATCATACGCCCCGGTCGATTCGCCGCGCGCTGGCACTCATCGAGGCCGGCGTGGTCCGCGCAGAGGATTTTGTCGATGGCGAATGTCCGCTGACGCGCTTGCCGGCATTATTCAAGTCCATGGCGGCGGGAAACCGGGCCATCAAGACCTTGATAAAAGTACACGAATGAAGCACTCAAGATTATAGGGTGAGAATTCCCCTAACAATTTCTCGCATTGAACCGCTGAACCAGTGGAAAACATCGAACATCCAACGCCCAACAACCAACATCCAATGGCTTCCATTCGGGGCACTACCCCCACCTCTTACAAGTGTCCAGTTGAAGTTCCCCTCCACATCGGCTATGCTGTTTGTTCTATGACATTGACCGAAAAGCTCCTCGCCCGGGCGTCAGGCAAATCGAATGTGGCCGCGGGCGACAATATCTGGGTGAACGCCGACGTGCTGATGACGCACGACGTATGCGGGCCGGGAACCATCGGCGTGTTCAAGCGCGAGTTTGGCAAGGACGCAAAAGTCTGGGACAAGAGCCGGATTGTCATCATCCCCGACCATTACATTTTTACCGCCGATTCCAAATCGAACCGGAACGTGGACATCTTGCGCGATTTCGTGAAGGAGCAGGGCTTGCCCTATTTTTACGACGTAATCGACGACCCGAACGGCCATTGGCATTTCGACCCGTCGAAGGGGATGTTGAAGAAACAATACGGCTCAAACTATGCCGGTGTTTGCCACACAGCCCTTCCGGCCAAAGGCCACACGCGTCCGGGCGAAGTTCTTTTCGGCACGGATTCCCATACCTGCATGGCGGGGGCGTTCAATGAATTTGCGACCGGCATCGGCAACACCGACGCGGGCTTTGTGATGGGCACGGGCAAGCTGCTCATCAAGGTCCCCGAGACGATGCATTTCCGCCTCGAAGGCAAATTGCAGCCCGGCGTGATGGCCAAGGACATCGTTTTGCATTGCATCGGCGAAATCGGTTTTGACGGCGCCACTTATCGCGCCATGCAATTCGACGGCGAGGGCGCGGGAAATCTCTCCATCGACGACCGCATGACCATCGCCAACATGGCCATTGAGGCGGGCGGGAAAAACGGGATTTTTGAATTCGATTCGCGCACCCGTGAATACGTGGATGCGCGCGTGAAATTGAACGGAACCAAAGCAGCCTACAGCCCGGTCGAGCCGGACAAGGACCAGAAATTCGTTTACGAACTCGTAGTCAGCCTCGATAAATTGGAACCGGTCGTCGCCTGCCACCCTGACCCGGGACAGCGCAAGAAAGCCAAAGAATTGTCCCATATAAAATTGGACCGCGCGTACGTCGGCTCCTGCACGGGCGGAAAGACGAGCGATTTTGTGGAGTTCGCCCGCATTTTACGCGGCAGGCACGTCACCATCGATACCTTCGGGGTCCCGGCCACGCCGGACATCGTCCACGATCTGCAAAGCACGCGTTGGGACGGGAAGACCATCTGGGAAATCCTCACCGATGCCGGCGTGCAGATGACTGAAAATGCCGGGTGCGCCGCCTGCCTGGGGGGGCCGGTGGACACATTTGGCCGCATCAACAAGCCCGGCATCAAGTGCATCAGCGCCACGAACCGGAATTTTCCCGGACGCATGGGCGACAAGGAATCGCAAGTATTTCTCGCCTCGCCGATGACGGTGGCCGCGAGCGCGATTGCCGGCAAGATTGTGGACCCGCGCGAGTATTTGGGGAATTAGCCCAAGATGAAAGCCCGGAAAGTCCTCGAAAAAATTCTTTCCGGTTCGCGCAATATCCGGTTCGAAGATACTTGCCGACTGGCGAAGGTGCT
The DNA here is from genome assembly GCA_963797825.1 of uncultured Verrucomicrobiae bacterium. GTDB lineage: Bacteria > Verrucomicrobiota > Verrucomicrobiia > Limisphaerales > UBA11358 > UBA11358. Next base: position 78,347 of record CAWCRR010000047.1, on the reverse strand, counting down.
TGGATTTGAATTGGACAGAACGCGCGGCAGCCATCATATTTTTATACATCGTGAAGTGCCGGGGCTGCGATTGAATTTGCAGCCGGACCGAAACGGCCAGATGAAAATCTATCAACTCCGGCAATTGCTCGATGCCATGGAAACAAATGGTTTGAGATTGGACGACGAAAGATGAAAGCGCGCTATCATATCAATGTCTTTTACAGCGAGGAAGACAAGTGTTACATCGCTGACATTCCCGATTTGAAGTATTGCTCGGCGCATGGTGAGACACCGGAGGAAGCCGTTCGTGAAGTGCTCGTCGCGCAGGAAGCCTGGCTTGAGTCCGCTCGTGCCGCGCACAAACGCGCGCCTGAACCCAAATACCGTCCCGCGGTTTATGCGCTGCCGTGACGCCGGAAACAATGAACGCATGGCCATCGCTGCTTACGCCAAAGTTTCATGGGAACGCATGAACAATGCCGTTGAAAAAGTCCGGCAACGGCTGCTTCGCGCGGCAAATGCCCTGGCTCAGGCAAAAATTCCTTACGCTGTGGCGGGCGGCAATGCCATCGCCGCATGGGTTTCACGCGTGGACGAAGCAGCGGTGCGGAACACGCAGGACGTGGACATCATTTTACGCCGCGCCGATTTGCCGGCGGCGAGCGGGGCGTTGGAACAAGCTGGCTTTGTTCATCGGCATGCGGCGGGCATGGATATGTTCCTTGACGGGCCGGACGCGAAAGCGCGCGACGCGGTCCACATTGTTTTTGCCGCTGAAAAAGTCCGGCCCGATTATGCCGCGCCCGCGCCGGATGTTTCCGAATCCGAAGAAACCGAAACCTTCCGCCTGCTTTCACTGGATGCGCTGGTGCGGATGAAACTGACTTCATTCCGCGATAAAGACCGTGTGCATTTGCGCGATTTGATTGATGTGGGTTTAATTGACAATACCTGGCTCGAACGGGTTCCGGCTTCTTTGCATCCGCGCCTGCGGCAGCTTTTGGAAAATCCCGAGGGATAATTTTGCCGGTCAGTGGTTGCAGCGTCACAAACCGGAATTTTCCCGGATGCATCGGTGAGCGGTGTTGCGGAAAATGATTAATTTCCAAATCCGAATGACTAAATAATGACGAAGACCTAATTATGGTTTTAGGCATTCGTCATTTCGGCTCTGCCGGCGTCATTCCGGCTTTGCCGGCACGGTTCTCCAGCGGATGCTCGTGCTTCTGCCATTCTTCGGAGACATGGCCATCCCAACAGGCCATGTTTAGCGGATAGACGTCCGGATCAAAAATGACGTGGTAGAAGTGCCAGACAACAATGGCCAGGCAGGCCAGGAGGGCTTCGTAATAATGAATCGTCAGCGCCACATCCACTGCCCAGCGCGGCAGAAACCGCGTGACATCCATCTTGAACCAAATCATCAGGCCGGTGACTCCCATGATGAGTGTGCCCCAGACAACGGCCCAATATTCCATCTTCTCGGCATAGCCAAAACGGCTGATCTTCGGTTTTTCCGTGCTCATGCCCAGCAGATAGCGCACAGCGCAGAGAACATCGGCCAAATCTTTTTTGACCGGGAATAAATCTTTCAGCAATTTTCGCCCGTCCGGCGTGGCCAGCAGGTAAACCAGATGAAAGAGGCCCGCGAGGAGCATCACCACTCCGGCGATGCGATGCGTCCAGCGTCGAACCGGCTCGCTGGAGCCCAGCAGTTTCGCCAGCCATGAATCCGGGAACTTCAGCGCAAATCCGGTCACGGCCAAAACGATGAAACTGGACGCGAGGACGATATGCTGCCAGCGTTGCGCGGCGCTCATCCGCAAAACCGGGCGCACACTGGCGCGATACCTCGCGGCCATTTTTTTCAAAAACAACAATCCGTTATGAAGGAACATGGCGCCGACGACGCCGAAAATCAGCGCCAGATAAATCTCGCGCACCCACCAGTTGATCCGTCCCGAAAAGTCGTTCTGCTCCGCCATGGCGGCGAGGTCTGCATGAATTTTCCCGCTTACAAACATCTGGTTGGCGCCCGGATGGCATTGGCCACAGGTCGCGACGAGGTTGTTGGTATTGATGGTCGAGGCCGGGTCGGATGACGGCAGGACTTTATGATACCCGTGGCAACTGGAACAGTTGGCGACGACGGTGGAACCGTATTGCGCGGCCAGTCCGTGGTAACTGGCGATGTAGGTGTTAACGCGGTCGGCGGGCAGATTGTATTTTGAATCCAAAGCGACCGAGGCGTGGCAGCGGCTGCATACATCGGAAATCGTCTGCGCGGAAGCCCCTTTCAACGCCCGAATCCTGTGCTCATCATGGCAGTCGGTGCAGATGGGGGCATCGCGATTTCCTGCCGCCACCGCCTGGCCGTGGATGCTTTTGGCCCAGTCCGCCGCTTCCCGCTCGTGGCATTGGCCGCAGGTCCGCGCCTGCCGCGAAAAATACAATGGCGAATCCGGCGACGTCTGGGGAAGGACGCTATGCGAATCATGGCAGTCCTGGCAGGTGGCCGCCGTCCGACCCCCGGCCCTAAGCGCCAGGCCGTGGACACTGGCACCGTAACTGGCGGCTTGTAGCGGATGACAAAAGGCGCAATTGACCGGCAGCACCGCTCGCCCATCGTCCGGATGTTGCGCGGTGACATCAGTATGGCAACTGACGCACGAATTAGTATGGTGGGCGGACGCCGCGAGTTTGGCCGCATCGACGAATAATGAAATGACGTGGCCATTGGCATTTGTCGTGGTGAGCGAGTCCATGCCGTGGCAGTCCAAACAGTCGCTGTCTGATGGCGCCGCCGCCAGTGCCGATACCGCCAGGGCGAAGCCCAGCATACTCAAAATAAATTCAAGTGAAAGAGGACATCGGCGAAGGTTCATTTTGGCATCATTTCGACCGGTTAATGCGCCAGGCGTGTTGCCATGGCATAAATGATCAGCACCAGCAGGACCAGCCCCAAGCCGAAGAAGAAATAGCCAAACGAGCGGGCAATGTTTTTCCACCGCTCCCATTCGTCTTTAATGCGGTGGTCTTCCAATTTGCCGGTGGCGACCAACCGGTCATACCAGCGTTTGCGCTCATGCAACATCTCCGTCCTGGAAAGGCGTCCCGAAAAGATGACCGTATCCATGGGGAACTTCTCGATGCGGAAATGCGTGTTGAAAAAGTGGATGGAGAAAATGAAGCCGGCCGCCAAAAGGGCTTCGTCCGAATGCAGGATTAACGCGATGTTGATGATCCAGCCCGGCAGAAAGCGGGTCATGAATTCCGGGAACCACATGATCAAACCGGAAGCGCCGATGATGGCCACGCCCCAAAACACGGCAAAATAGTCAAACTTCTCCCAATAGGTCCATCGGTCGAAGTCCGGTTTGGGGCCTTTGCCAAAGAACCATTTATTATGCGCCACAAAATCGCGGTAGTCCTGGAGCGTTGGCATCATGGAATCAGGCCCGAACAGCGTCTTCCAGAGCCGGCTGAAATGTAATTTGCCGTCGGCGGGGTCGCGCAACGATTTGCGGCCTTTCCACGCTTTGCCGGCCAGCGCGATCAGATGCAGTCCGAAATAAAAGAAGGTGACCAGCGCGCCGATGCGATGAAGCGCCCGGGCGGTTTCCGGTCCGCCGATGACGTGGAAGATCACTTTGGCCCAGCCGGTGTAATAAAATTTCAAGGGCATTCCCGTGACGACCAGCAGGAGGAAACTCGTGACCACGAGGAAATGGAGAAAACGCTCGAAGGGTGAAAAACGAGTGAACCAGACATCATCCACCTGCGTTTTGATCTTTGCTTCGCGGAACTTTTTGGTGTCGTGCAGGAACAAATAGACCGCGCGCACCAGCCAGCCGAGGGTGTGGAGGCCAAAGAAAGTAAAAGTGCCGATGAGCAGGCCCGTCATGGCCAGAAACACGGTATGGAGCATCGGAAAATGTTTTCCATCCATCGGGTTGGCATGAGGGTCGTATTGGGTGAACCCGGTGGTGGCATTGGGATGGCATTGCTGGCAGGTGGCCAGGATGTTGGTGGAGGACAGATGCGATCGCGGGTCGGATGGAGGCAGGATATCGTGATAACCATGGCAATCATAACAAGCGGCGACTGCCGGCGCGATGTTCGGTTTCCCCAGCGCCACGGCTTTGCCATGGTAGGTTTCGTTATAATGCTCCAGCCGGTCGGCATGGCATTTGCCGCAACGCTCATCGCTGAGCGCCTTAAAATTAGTGCCTCGGGGATCGACGATTTCATGCGCAGTGTGGCAATCGGTGCAAACCGGGCCGCGCGGGTCGCCTTTGGCCAGCAATTGGCCATGGATGCTTTGGTCATAGATCTTTTCGACGCCGACATGGCATTTGCCGCAGGTCCTGGCCACATTGGCGTGATTGATGGGGGAATCGCGGTCCACCGCGCGCTTGATGTTATGGACGCCATGACAATCATCGCACGATGGCGCGACGATCAATCCCATTTGCAACAGGGCGCGCCCATGGATGCTTTCCATATATTGCGCCGCAGCTTCGGGATGGTTGATCTCATATTCCTTCGTCAAGCCGGGGTTGCTATGGCACTTGGCGCAGGTGTACGGCAAATTAAGTTTAAAGACGGGTGAGGCCGGATCTTTGACGGGCAAAATGTCGTGCGAACCATGACAATCCCAGCATTCCGCCGCCCCCGATGAGCCCAGCAGATGGCTAACGCCGTGGATGCTGGTGGCATAATCCGCGGCCTCTTGTTGATGACAATGAGTGCAATCCGGCGGGCCTAACGGGTCATGGACGAGGTCCTTGACGCCGGTATGACAGTCCACGCAGTTGAGGTTGCCGTGGACGGAATGGACAAAGGCATTGGTCGGGATGACCAGCGATTCCACCTTGCCGTTCACCGTCCGCGTCGTGGTGGGATCGAGATGGCAGCCCAGGCAATCGCTGTTGGAGAATTGCGGCGGTGGATTCGTCACCACGACCGGCGGCGCGGCCTGCTGTGACCGCGCAGCCTGGAGACCGGCGAACAGAAACAGAAAACAAAATACCAAGGTCCCGGTCATCCGAAACCGGATCAGGTTTTTAAATTTCATTTTCATTTTAGATTTTCCGCCGCAAATGACCACACCCCGGCTGTTGCGGCGAAGATGAATCCGCCGCCTTGGCGCCGCAAATGATGCGGTGCGTTACTTCTTAAGGGTGCGCAGGTAAGCCACTACCGTTGTGACATCGCTATCCGACAGGGTGTCGTTGGCTTTCATCACGGTTTTGCCATCGCTGTTCTTGAAGCCTGCTTTGACGGCATTGGCGGCATCCGCGTCAGACACTGAAGCCTGTACTTTCGCATCGGTATAGTCTTTGCAGCCGAGGCGTTTGCCCATATTGGTTTGGCCCGCGCCGTCCGCGCCGTGGCATTTGGCGCATGATTGGGTCCAGAGATCCTGTCCGCTTGACGCGCGGGCCGATACGGCCGCGGCCATGGCGATGACGATTGCCAGTAGAATTGTCTTTTTCATTGTCGTAGTTCTATTTTGATTACACTGCGGCAATATCTGTTGTGCCGCTTTGCATTAAACATCGATGAAAAGGCGGGAACTAACTACCCCTGCCTTGTCCAACGCAGAACGCTTTTTGCATCACCGTTATTGCGGAGAGCATGACAAAATACGGTGATAGTGATGAAAGGAAACCGGGCCGGACAATCAACGTTGCGCATCTCAAAATTTAAGCGCGTGACGTAGTCGTAACGGTTTTTCATAAATGCTGGTTTGATTTGCTTTGGAAGTCTGTAGTCCGTAGTCAATGCAGTTGCGGATACATTTCGTTCGCAATTTTTTATTGGTTTGATTTGGTTTGATTCACCTTGATTCACCTTGATTCACCTTGATTCACCTTGATTCACCTTGATTCGGTTTGATTTTCGACGGTTGGTGGAATCGTTAAAACGTTGAAGGGTTGAAGCGTTAAAGCGTTAAAGCGTTAAAGCGTTAAAGCGTTGAAGCGTGGAAATAAGGGACCTTAAACGTAACTTCGCGTAACTTCGCGTAACGGAGGATTGATTTTTCTTCGTCCGGAGGCTACGACGAAACAGATCCGCCTTCGCCAAGGCTTCGGCGCGACACGCGGAATTAACGGAATGAGTAAGAAAATCCGCAGATTTCCCAATAAATTGCAGGTTAATTTGCATAAGGGGATATGGATTTGGGTTCGTTTTGGCGGGGTACATTTTCAAGGGCGTCTTGTGTAAGTTGTTGTTTTCAAATTGATTGAACTGGAAAATGAGGGCAAAAAGTTTGGGTTCGTTTTGCAGTTTTTGAGTTTTTACAGGATGAACAGATGGGGCAGGCTTAACGCAAAGACGCCAAGTCGCAAAGAGGCAAAGTGGTTTGACTAGGTTGGACTGGACTGAATTTGGCCGGACGGGATTGGACTGGGCCGGACTGTGGACCGTGGACTGGGACGGGCATGGGACATCGGTCTGCGATGTAGGTCGCGTTCATCATGGGATAAGGTTTAGCAGAAAAGAGCCAAACCGTAATGTTGCCCAGAAACAAAAAATAGAAATGAAGATTGAAGATGGAGGGTAGATGATGGAAGCAGGAATGCCCGGCTGAAAAATCAAAATGAATTCGACTGAGGCTGAATGGCGCGTTTACCTTGATTCGGACTTAGCTGAAATGGTCGCCGCCATGACCGAAAGCGAATCCGGGCGTTTCGAGCGAAATAACCTCCAACAACGCCCCTGGTTAACCGGGATCAGCCTTCGCAGAACAGCTACGGCGCGACAAGCAGCGCTACGAGGTGGGCACCTGTCGGGCCATAGCTTTAAGCGAAGGCCGAAGGCGTTTGGCGGTTCAGTCTGATGTAGGCGAGCTTTGACTTCGTTCGCAGCCGAGAAGCCATTCCATCGTTAATTTCCATTGGCATCATGCGTGCTATGGTTGGCGTGTCGAGTTCAAATTACATCGCCCCGGCATATTGGATGCGCAGCTTCCGAGCCATCCAACCCTGCTTGTGCGCGAATCCTCAAGTCGTCAATCAGAAACATTACATCAGAAACATTACAATATCATTAACCCCTTTAGGGCCATTCTTAACTGACCCCTTTTTGACCCCTTTCGCCGACGATGTTTCCCTGCGCGTCCTTTTTCGTCCGCACGCGAAAAAAGTAATTCTGGTCGTCCCGATAATCTGAATATGCCTTCTGGCCGCGTTCTTTGTATTCGTGTTGGCGTGTCGAGGCGATGTCATGCTTGTCTAATTTAACTCACGCCACTCCCAAATCCCGTGGAATCCGTGCGTGACCTTCTCGGAGTAGTCCACGTCAAAATGGCACGAATAAGACTGCCCAGATAACTGATAATGAATATCCAACTTGTGCTCTCCGAAACCAATAAATCCAGATGTCGGTGAGGCTGCTTTGGGAGATGAAACCGAAAGGCTCTGCTGCCTCGGAACGAGGACGGCGACAGAACCGCTCATATAAACTACCTCCATCGGCTGTGAACTCTCTGAATGATATTGGTCTGTGCCGGTGATGGAGCTGACAACTACCGGCCTGCCTTTCTCACTAAAAGTCAAAGTGAAGCTATTGGCAGCTCCAGCGAATCTCCAAAGAGTATATCCCGGCTTCGATATTCGGGTTAAATTCACCTTGGATGCGCTCAAATCCACAATGTGGTCAGCCTGCTTTAGTTGGCAAATACCCGAAAGAGAATAATGGGTGTCTCTTGTAAAAGCACAACCCGCTGCCAATCCAATGACCAAACAAAGTGTTACGTTTTGCCAAACGATTTTCATAATGCGAAGCCGCCTAAGGTTTTCATGAATCACGGCTCGCTAACTCCTAAAAGGGTCAGTTAATGATATTGTCATATTTTTAGAAAAACTCGCAAGCGTTTTCCGGCCCGAACCCTTTGTTTTCGCCGGCTCAACAGGAAGGCCAGATAGCCCCGACTGCCCATGACCAAACGAGCGGCGATCCATGCCAGCGGCGCCGTGGTAGCGTCCCGTAGCTCTCTGGCCAACGCCACCTTGGCAGGATCCCCTTTGCGCCGCCGCTTCAAGGCACTCTCGTCCCAACCCAGCTCTTTCAAGCCTTCCGCTGCCAAACCGGTCCGCTTTCACTTCGATGACCAGATGAAAGTGATTGCTCATCAGACAATAGGCATGAATCTGCCAGCCGGTCTTCTGAGCGGCCCCCGCCAACGTTTCCAGGAACCGCTGGCGGTCATGGTCATCTTCAAATATTGGCTCCCGCCGATCTCCACGGTTCATCACATGATACATCGCCCCGGCATATTGGATACGCAGCTTCCGAGCCATTCAAACCACGGTGCGCGCGAATCCTCAAGTCGTCAATCAGAAACATTACAATATCATTAACTGACCCCTTTTATATCATTAACTGACCCCTTTTTGACCCCTTTTCTTCTGAGATGCGCCCGAAAATCAGCGTTGCGCCGGCAGATAAACCGCGAAGGTCGTGCCCGTGCCAATCTTGGTATGGACGTGCAACGCGCCGTTGCCTTCTTTGATAAGGCGCTGGACGATATTCAATCCCAGGCCGGTCCCCTGACGCGGGCCTTTGGTGGTGAAATACGGCTGAAAAATCTTTGGCAGGACTTCCGGCGGAATGCCGGGGCCATTGTCGCGCACGGAGAACTTCACCAATGGCGGGGTATTATCAAGGCTCTCGATATTCAGCAGCCGGTCCTGCTCGCCATCCTTGAATCTCGTCAAATCCAATGGCGCCCGCAAGACTTCGCCGCTGACGTGCACACTGTGCGGCAATGGCGCGCATTGAAACGCATTGACCGCCAGATTCAGCAAAATTTGGATCAGGTCCGTGCCGTTGATCTTCACCGAGGCATCTTCGGCCAGCGGTGTGATGACGAATTCATTTTCCAGGAGACTGGGATGCACCCGCCCCAATTGTTCCAGATCGCGCAATAATTGGTTCACACTCACGTTGGGAGCGGTTTCATCCGATTGCCGGCGCAAAAATCCGAGATAACGCCGGGAAATTTCGATGCAATTGCCCACTTGCCGGGCAATGATGCGCAACCGGTCCTTGATAAATTCCAGGTCTTCCAGGTCCAGCCGCGAGGCCCGGCTCAAACGCTGGTTGAGCACCTGGACAAAGCCGGAGATCACCGTCAGCGGGCCGTTGATGTCATGGATGATGCTGGCGTAGATGTCACCGCGGGTTTTGGCGATTTGCTCCTCGATCCGCTGGTTTTGCAACTCGCTCAAGAGTTCCTGGACTTTTTCGGCGCTGCTATGGATTTCGCTTTCGAGTGTGCGGCGTTGCATCGCCTGCCCGACGGCCGCGCGGATGGTCGCGATGTCAAAGGGCTTATTGATATAATCGCACGCGCGCAACCGGAGCGCCTGCCGGATGGTGTCGGTCGTCTCAAACGCCGTCATCATGATCGCCTCGATGTCCGGGTTGACGTATTTGAGGCGCTCCAAAACTTCAATGCCGGACATTCCCGCCATGCGGATATCCAGGACCGCCACATCGATCTCATTTTTTTGGGCCAGGTCGATGGCGGTCGGCCCGTCTTCGGCCATGAGCAGGTCATAATCATCCTTGAAGATCACCCGCAACGATTGGCGCGGACCTTCTTCATCATCCACGACCAGCAGGGTGCCGCGGCGGCGAGGGGAGGGGGTCGCCTCAAGAAGATCAGCCACCGCATTGGTAGCCACGATCAATGGATCTGCGGTTAACGACATATCTGGATAATCAAAACCACTTAACTGTACCGCAATTCCTATTATCCTCAAGCACAAAGAATTTCGGATTTTATCTGTCCCCTCAACAACTGCAATGCCTGCTCCACCGTGGCTTTCTTGAATTTTTGGCGTGAAAATGGGTTTAAATGGCGTTGGACCACCGTTCCGGATGGCCCGGTCAACGAAATAAAAACCGTTCCGACAGGATTGGCCCTGGTGCCGCCGGATGGCCCGGCGATTCCCGTCACTGCTATTGCATAATCAACGCCAAATTTTTTCCGCGCGCCTTCCGCCATTTCGCGCGCCACCGCTTCGCTGACGGCGCCATGGCGTTCCAAGGTCCTGGCGCGGACGCCCAGAAATCTTTTCTTGGCGTCGTTGCTGTAAGCGACCACGCCGCCCCGGAAAATTTTTGACGCCCCCGGCACATCCGTCAGGGTGTTTGCGACCAAACCGCCCGTGCAGGATTCCGCCAGCGCCAGCGTCCACTTTCGCCTTGTCATCAGCCGAACGATGGCATTTTCCATTTTTTCCTTTGGCTTAGCCGTAACCATGCAGTTGTCAGGCGGCGTGGCTGCGACGCCCCGTCGCAGAATGTGTGCGCGACGCCTTCGTCGCGCGAAAACTCCGGCGCACCTTTGGGTTGGTCCGTTGAGGCAGGCGACGAGGCGTCGCCTGAACCCTCTGCGACGAGGGCGTCGCAGCCACGCACATCAAGACTTTGCCTTTCAACTGCATGGTTACAGCTTAGTTGCCATTGGTGGATCTGGAACTATTCTTGAAGTCAAAACCATTCGTGGAGCCGAAGGCGCTAAATTCATAAAAGCTCGCCCGCGAGCCGACGGGCAGTCCCGTGACCACCACGCGCAAAAATCTGCCATGATTCGTAAAATCGTCGGAGGTCATCCGGGCGGCGGTGATATTCGCCGATTGGTTGACAGCCACTGTCCAATTGGAACTGTCCAGCGAGGTTTCAATCACATATTCGTACGCGGCATCATGTTCCCAGACAATTTGCACGTTGGTGATGGTGTCGATATTGTCCAAATCCACCGTCCACCATTGGTTGACCGATTTGTTCGAGGCGCCCCATCGCGTATGAAGGTTTCCATCATTTCCGTTTGAGGCGGGATTTTTCGATTGCTGGGAACTGGCGAATGCCGCGTGGTGCAAGGCGAGATCAAGGCCCCCGGTTGGAGCAGCCCAGACAGGCATCGGCGGCGCATTCGTGGCTTCCTCCGCCATCCGTTCCTGATAACGCCGGTTCATTTTATAAACGGTGTTGTAATAGATCATCGAAACCACCACCGCGATGAACAGGAGGATGATGATGACCACAATCATGCCGGGAAACCCGGAAGCGCGGGGAATCATTGCGGGAGGCGCTTCGGGGACCTTTGGCAGGGGCCGTTCGCCGCCGACTTTGGTGCCGGTGATGATGAATTTCTGGTCCTCCGTGGCCGGCGCGTTGGGCACGGTGATCTGCTGGAAACAAGTCGGGCAAGTCATCACGGTGCCGGACTGTGATGAATCGCATTTGATATGCTGGCCGCAAACCGGGCAGGCATATTTGAACTCGCTCATTAGGTGGAAACATTTCACATTTCCATTAAACCAGCAATGTTGATTTTCAAATCGAAATGCCTTTGCCTCCCCTCGTCTTTAAGTTAAAAATTTGCATCCGCGCTATCCGCGGACCTTATGAAAAAAAATCCTGGCGCATCACCCGTGTCCCGCAGCCGGCGCTTTGCCGCCGGTCCCGCCGCGGACGTCGCGCAATTCACCGAATCCATCTCCTTTGACCATCGGCTTTGGCAGCAGGACATTCTCGGTTCCATGGCCCATGCCGAAATGCTTTGCAAGATCGGCGTCCTGACCGGGCCTGAACTGCGCGCCATCGTCCGCGGCCTGGATGCCATCGGCAAAGAGATCGCCATTGGAAAATTCAAATGGAATCCCCGTCTCGAAGACGTTCACATGAACATCGAGTCGGCGTTGACAAAGCGTGTCCCGGCCGGCGCCAAATTGCATACCGGCCGCTCGCGCAACGACCAGGTGGCGCTTGACGTGCGTCTTTGGTTGCGGGACGAAATCACCGCGTTGCTCGGTGAAATCGCCGGCCTGCAACGCGCTCTTGTTTCGCTCGGGGAACAGAACGCCGACGTGCTCATTCCCGGTTACACTCATTTGCAGCGTGCCCAACCTGTCTATCTCGCGCACCATCTGCTGGCCTATGTTGAGATGCTGGAACGCGATTGCGAACGCCTATGGGATTGCCGTTCGCGCGTGAACGTTTGTCCTCTCGGCAGCGGCGCCATCGCCGGGTCCACGCTTCCGCTCAAGCGTGAACTGGTGGCCAAATTACTCGGCTTTGTCGATGCCTCCGGCAGGGTGCAACTGACGCAAAATTCCATGGACGCCGTCAGCGACCGCGATTTTGCCGTCGAATATTGTGCCGCCGCCGCGTTGCTGGCGGTGCATTTTTCCCGGTTGGCGGAGGACCTGATCCTTTGGGCCAGCGCGGAATTTAATTTCATCAGGATTGCCGATGCCTACACCACCGGCTCGTCGCTCATGCCGCAAAAAAAGAACCCGGACATCGCCGAACTGGCGCGCGGCAAATCCGCCCGCGTTATCGGGAACCTGGTCTCGCTGCTGGCGCTGCTCAAGGGGTTGCCGATGACTTACAATCGCGATTTGCAGGAGGACAAAGAGCGGTTATTCGACACCACTGATACGGTGCGCGCCACGACCCGGTTGATGGCTGTTATGCTCCAGCACACAAAAGTCAATAAAGAGGCGTGCCATGCCGCGGCGGGAGACCCGGCATTATTGGCCACGGACCTTGCGGATTATTTGGTGCGCAAGGGTATGCCATTTCGCAAGGCGCATCATGCGGTCGGCGCGGTCGTTGCCCTGGCCGAAAGAGCATCGAAGCCGCTGAACAAACTTACGCCCGCCGAATTGCAATCCGTGGAGGCAACCTTTGGCCGGGACGCTTTGGCCGTGTTCAATCTGAAAACCGCGATGGCCAAACGCAATCTCATAGGCGCACCGGGGACAAAAGAAGTGGCGAAGCAATTGGCAAGGTGGCGGAAACAGCTTTCGTGAAAATGCATCTCTCACCCCTTGGGGTTCATTTGCTCACACGTCGCAACCACTTCATCAACGGCTATATCCGAAACGGTTTTCCCGACCGCAGGTTTGACCGTCCAATCCTCATGTTGGAACGGTGTCGTGATTCCCGTGCGTGGCATGAGCATTACGATACGGCGGCCCATGGCATTGGCCATGTGCAGCAAGCCGGTATCGCCGCCAATGGCCAGCGTGGACAGTTTTATGAGGCCCGCGCTGACGAGCAACGGTGTGCCCGCCGAGACGACGAAGCCCGCGTTACGCGCCGGTTTAAGCGCGTCGCGGTCGGCCGGCCCGCCCCCAAAAATGACCTGCCAACGCGGCTGAAAGTGCCGCGCGAGCGCCAAAAATTTATCGAGCGGCCAGTTTTTCCCCGGTGAACTCGTGAACGGCTGGATAAACAATGTCGGTTTGGTGTCATCCAGGCCGTTCCCTCCAAAAAATCTGCGCGCTTCGGCCATGGCGTCCGCAGGCAGGACATATTCGTTATAAATCTCGCCAATCGGCAGGCCGCATTGTTGCAGCAGTGACAAGTTCCACTGCGCCGGATGGATGGTATTGTCGCGCCAGCCACCCCGGGTGCAGGCCCATCCGCGCGCGAGCCGATAGATGCTGCTCCAGCGTTCCGGCGCGCCGCTCAGCCAGCCCAGCCAGGCCGTCTCGCCATAACCTTGAAAATCGATCACCAGGGCGAATTTCCTCTCGCGCAATTCGTGGAGCAATCGAAGCAATTCCGAACAGGCTTCGGGAAAATCTTTGGAACGGAATGCGGACCGGTCAAAGGCAATGACCTCGTCGATCTCAGAAAATCCCCGCAAGAGCGGGGCGTATTCTTTAGAAGCGAGATAGTGCAGCGCGGCATTGGGAAAATTCCTGCGGACGGCATGGACGGCCGGCAACGTGAAGAGGATGTCGCCGATGGAACTCAGCCGGATGATCAAAATCTTTTCACGCGCGTTCATGCGGCGTCCGAGGATGCGAAAAAATCTCGCCAAGCGGAAGCGCAAATGACCATGGCCAGTGAATCTTTGAGGAATTACAAAAGCGAGCGCCTCATCCGCTGCCAGAGTACGCCGGACCGGTGACCGATTTGAAGAAAAGTCAGTTAAACGACCTCCTCACCCCGGCCCTCTCCTCCGACCTGCCGCGACGGTGCGCGAGCACGGCGGGGGAGAGGGAGAAACGCCCGGCGCTTTTGTTTGAAATACGGTCGGGCGGTTTCTGTCAGGGAGCCATCCAATAATCAAAAAGCGTCCTCTCGCTGTTCCTTCTCCAGGGGGAGAAGGTTAGGATGAGGGGGTCTTTAAAAACGCACTTTATGTCAAATCCAATTCTCCTATCATTATGACCATGGCCAGTGAATCTTTGAGGAATTACAAAAGCGAGCGCCTCATCCGCTGCCAGAGTACGCCGGACCGGTGACCGATTTGAAGAAAAGTCAGTTAAACGACCTCCTCACCCCGGCCCTCTCCTCCGACCTGCCGCGACGGTGCGCGAGCACGGCGGGGGAGAGGGAGAAACGCCCGGCGCTTTTGTTTGAAATACGGTGGGCGGTTTCTGTCAGGGAGCCGCTGCACAATCAAAAAGTCTCTCTCGCTGTTTCTTCGGGCAAAGATCAGGATGAGAAGTTTAAAAGCAATTTAAAGAAAATCACAGCCCAATCTGCTTTTCAATCGCCCCGCAGATTTTTTGCGACCAATTTTTCAAGCTCTTCGGATCGCGTCCCTCCAGAAGCAGGCGCGCCTTTGGCTCTGTGCCGGAATAGCGCAGCAACACGCGCCCCCCGGCGGATTTTAATTCCGTCTCCGCTGAGGCGACCAATTTCAAAACCCCGTCCAATTTTTCGAATGGAGTTTTTTCCCTGACTTTCACATTGGTCACGAGCTGTGGAAACCGTGTCCAGCATTTTGCCAATTTGGAGAGGGACGCCTTTTTCTCGCGCATGATGCGCAGGATTTGCAGCGCGGCAACCAAACCGTCCCCAGTCGTGCTGAAATCCCGAAAGATGAGGTGGCCGCTTTGCTCGCCGCCGAAGCTATACCCGCGCTTCAGCATCGCATCGATCACATTCTTGTCGCCGACGGCGGTGCGGATGATTTTACCGCCGGCGTTCTTGATGGCGGCTTCCAGCCCCGCATTGCTCATCACGGTCGCCACCAGGGTCTTTTCGGCCAAAGTCTTTTGCGCAAGCATATCCAGCGCCGCGATGGCCATGATGTCGTCGCCGTCGATCAACCTGCCGGTCTCGTCGCAGAGCAGGACGCGGTCGGCATCGCCGTCGTGGGCGATTCCGAGATGAGCCTTTTGCGCGGCCACCTCATGGCAAAGGCTATCCGGGAACATCGAACCGCAATTTTCATTGATGTTTTTGCCATCGGGTTGGTTCCCCAAAACGATGACTTCCGCGCCCAACTCGCGCAGGACGCAAGGCGTGGATTTATAGGCGGCGCCATGCCCGCAATCCACGACGATCCTTAAATTTTCGAGCGTGAGGTTCTTCGGGAACCCGGCCTTGGCAAACTCGATATAGCGCCCCAGCGCATCATCGATACGGACGGCCTTGCCGATTTCCCCGGCGGCGGGGCGCACTTTTTCGATCTCGCCGCTGAAAACAAGCTCTTCGATGCGGTTTTCAATCCGGTCATCCAGTTTATAACCGTCGGCGCGGAAAAATTTGATGCCATTGTCGGTGTAAGGATTGTGTGAGGCGGTGATGACAATGCCCGCGTCGGCACGCAGACTGCGAGTGATGTACGCGACACCCGGGGTCGGCAGCGGCCCGATGAACAGGACGTCCACCCCCATGGAAAGGATGCCGGAGGAGATGGCGTTTTCCAGCATGTAGCCAGAAAGACGGGTATCTTTGCCGATGACAATCTTGTGTTTGCCGTGGCCGCGCGCCTGCCTGTTCAAATTTTTGAAAACGTGCGCGGCCGCCCGCCCCAGTTTCAAGGCAGTTTCGGCAGTGACCGGCTCGAGATTCGCGGTGCCACGAACACCATCGGTTCCGAAGATTTTTTGGGGCGCGCTCATTTGGGCAGGCTCACGGTCACGGTTGGCGGATCGATGCTTAAAAGAGTGACCCGCGGCGGGGTGGCGACATCCACCGGGCTGATCATTCCGTGGGCCGCATCAATCCCTGTGAGATCGACAAATGCATGGAGTTGGCCGGCATCAAACCCGGCCATCGCATCCGGTGATCCCCTGACCGCAACCGTCACGGTATTGGGCGCGATGCTGGCGCGGCGCGCGTCCGCAGCGCTTGAAACGACAGTGACGGGCACATTGGAATAAGTATTATCGACGAAGAGCATGCCCGGAGTTGGCTCGCCCTCCTCGCTGAATTTATGAACGGTCAGCCAAATGCCAAGCGCCATAAGCACAGAGAAGGCCTTCCAATAAATATCGTATGTCAGCCAGGCGCGCATCAGGATGATTAAAAGTTAAAATATCCGCTGCGTCGAGCGCCGAAAACCGACAAATTCCGGGGCCTCATTGTTTCGCGGGAAAGGGCTCATTTTTTGTGACTACCGCGGCGCGCGGTTTATGGCGTTCGTTCAGCCGGCTGCGGACCCATTCGAGGCCGCCCCGCGATTTCGGAGATTGCACGATGATGGAAGTGAGGAACGCGCGCAGTTCCTCCAGGGTGACGCCGCGCACCAATTGGCCCTTGTAGGCATGTGAAATCATTCCTGTTTCTTCAGAGACTGCCACCACCACGGCATCGGTTTCCTCGGTCAAGCCGATCGCCGCGCGGTGGCGCGTGCCCAGCGACTTATTCAGGTCCTGCCGCTGGGTCAGCGGAAAAATACACGCGGCATAGGCGATGCGGTCGCCCTTGATGATCACCCCTCCGTCGTGGATGGCGTTGTTCGGAAAGAAGATCGTCTCCAACATTTCCGGCGTCGCTTCGCAATCCACTGGCACGCCCGATTCGACCGCTTCGTGAAGCTGGATGGCTTGTTCGATGGCGATGAGCGCGCCAATCTTCACCTCGGAGAGGCGCTCACAAGTTTGGATGACCACTTCGATGCTTTCGCGCTGCTCATGCGCGGTGGAAAACAAAGGCAGATTTCCCAATTCGGCGAGCAGGCGCCGCAGTTCCGGTTGAAAGATGACTAATACGGCAAAGGCAAAAAAAGCCGAGCCGTAACCCAGCAGTGAGCGCAACACTTGCAGATCCAACACTTCCGTGATCAGGGCCAGCGCCAGCAACAATACTACGAATCCAATGACCACCGGCCAGCCCCGGGTGCCGCGCAAAAAGCGTGAGGTAAAATAGATGGCGACCGCGAGGATCAAAATTTCCAGCGCAGGACGCCAGCCATTCTCAACGCGAGGCCAAATGATGTTGATGTAATCGGTCATTTTTTGCCACCCCTAACCGCCTCGGCCATGCGAACGGCCTGCAGCGTTTCCACCACGTCATGCGCGCGGATGATTTGCGCACCTGATTCCACTCCCAAAATCGCGCAGGCAAGGGACGCTGGCAAGCGTTCATTCACCTTTCCGCCAACTATTTTTTCGATGAATGATTTGCGCGAAACGCCCAAAAGCACCGGGCGATTCAACTTTGTAAACCGGTGAAGGCCCGCAAGCAATCGTAAATTTTGCCCCGGCGTCTTTCCAAACCCGATGCCCGGGTCAAAAACGACCCGGTCCGGCGGGATTCCGGCGGCGAGCAGCTTTTTCATGCGCTCCGCAAAAAAAATTTCCACCTCGACCACAATATTTTTTTGCCTTCCCGTCTGAGGGAGCGACCGCGGCGCATGCATGCAAATATAACCGGCGCGAAATTCGGAAACGATTCTCCACATTTCGCCGCCGTCACGGTTCGCCGCGACATCGTTGACGATGCTCGCGCCGGCTTCGAGCGCGGCCCGGGCGACCGCCGGCTTCATCGTGTCGATCGAAAGCGGAATCTTGACCCTGCCCGCGAGGCTTTTGAGAATCGGCAACACCCGCCGCAGTTCCTCTCGTTCAGAAACAGGCGTCGCGCCCGGCCGGGTGGATTCACCGCCGATGTCCAGGATTTCCGCTCCCTGCCCGGCCAGTCTGAGGGCGTGGGTGATGGCGGCGGCCGGCCGCAAAAATTTCCCGCCATCGGAGAATGAATCGGGGGTGACATTAACGATGCCCATGATGAGAGCCGGACGCGGAAACTTGAATCTAAATTGGCGCGCGAGAAAAAGCATTCGCCTTAACGATTTACAATTTACGATTCTTGCGCAAACGGTAAATTGGCAAAACTTTCAAACCTTCGTCCGAAAAAAGGCGATGGTGTCCTTCAAACCGCCGGCGAGAGGCACGACCGGCTCCCATTTCAGGATTTTCCTCGCCTTGGAAATGTCCGGCTTTCGTTGCTTGGGATCATCCTGCGGCAGCGGTCGATGGACGACTTTGCTCCGGGATTTCGTCGCCCGGATGATGGCTTCAGCGAACTGCAGCATCGTCAATTCGATGGGGTTGCCGATGTTCACCGGCAACTGGTAATCGCTCATCATCAGCCGATAAATGCCCTCGATTAAATCGGAGACGTAACAAAAACTGCGTGTCTGTTTTCCGTCGCCGAAGACCGTGATCGGCTTGTTTTTCAGCGCCTGGCTGATAAACGCGGGAACGACCCGTCCGTCGTTGAGGCGCATCCGCGGGCCGTAAGTGTTGAAAATCCTCACGATGCGCGTTTCAATCCGGTGCTCCTTGTGATAGGCCATCGTCATGGCCTCGGCGAAACGCTTGGCTTCATCGTAGCATCCGCGCGGACCGATGGTATTGACGTTACCCCAATACTCCTCGGTCTGGGGGTGAACCAGGGGATCGCCATAAATTTCCGAAGTCGAGGCGATCAAGAAGCGCGCCTTTTTGTTTTTGGCCAGGCCCAGCGCCTTGTGGGTGCCGAGCGAGCCTACTTTTAATGTCTGGATCGGCAACTCGAGATAGTCAATCGGGCTGGCGGGGGAGGCGAAATGCCAGATATAGTCCACCGGGCAGTCGAGAAAAATAAATTCCGACACGTCCTGCTGGATGAATTTGAAAGCAGGATTGCCGCCCAGATGCGAGATGTTGTCCACGCTGCCGGTGACGAAATTATCCAGGCCGATGACTTTATGCCCGCGCGCCAGCAGCAAATCGGTGAGATGCGAACCGAGAAATCCGGCGGCGCCGGTGACAACCGAGGTGGGTAAATTTTTTTTCATCGCGGATAAATTGTCGTGCTTAAAATTAATGAAATAATTCAGCGATTCAATGATTGGGGGGAAAGGCGGTCATTTTGCGCCGGTCCCAATAAACACCGCGGGGATCGTTTTTACCAAAATTTTCAGGTCAAGCCAGAGCGACCAGTTGTCAATGTACTCGAGGTCCAGCCGGACCCAATCCTTGAAATCAGAGATCTGGTTCCGGCCGCTGACCTGCCAGAGGCAGGTCAAGCCCGGCTTGACGCTCAAGCGGCGGCGATGGGCAAAATCGTTAAAGCGGCGGACTTCATCCACCGGCAAAGGCCGCGGGCCGACCAGGCTCATCTCCCCCCGCAAGACGTTCCAGAGTTGCGGCAATTCATCCAGGCTGTATCTGCGAAGAAATTTTCCCACGGACGTCACCCGCGGATCGTTCGTGACCTTAAAAACCGGGCCGGTCATTTCGTTCATCGCCGCCAGCTCATGTTTGTACTGTTCGGCATTTGAGATCATGGTGCGGAATTTATAGAGGGTGAACGGCGCGCCATTGAGGCCCGAACGTTGTTGCTTAAAGAACACCGGCCCTTTCGTAGTGAGCTTAATCAATACCGCCACGACGGCAAAAACCGGGATTGAACAAATCAAAAGAACGCAGGCGCCGACAAAATCCAGCGCTTGTTTGAGGACACTCTGCCATGAAACCTCGGGGACCGAACTGAAAATCAACAGCGGCCGCCCGAGCAATTCGTCGAGGCTCGTGCGCGAAATCTGGGTCGTGAAAAAATCGGCCAGCAGCCAGACCTCAACGCCCTCCAGTTCGCAGGCTTTGATGATGTTCTCAACCTGCTCAAAGTAAGTATGGCGCGCGCTTAAAATCACCCCGTTGATCGCGTGTTCGTGGAGGACTTCGACCAGTTCCGACAGCGTCCGCGCCAGGTCAAATTCCGCCACAATGGCGATGGTATCGTCACGGCGTCCTTCCAGGTCACGGCACATTTTCCTGATCTCGTGCGCCGAACCCACCAGGACAAACCGCCGTTTATATTGGCTCTGGGCGAACTTGCTTTTGAACGCCATCCTCAGCAATTCCTCCTTGGAATAGATGAGCGTAAAACTGATGACGCCAAAAAAGGCCGTTACACTGCGCGACATGGTCAAATGAAAGATAAAGATCGCGAGAACCATGCAAATGGAGGTGATCAGGCAGCCCTTGAACAGCGGCCAGACAATGGCGCGGCGCGGCGCCACCGGCGGCCGGTTGTAAAAACTTTGCGATTCCAGGATCAACGCGGCCACCGGCATGAGCGGAAGAATCAGCCACTCCGCTTTGGCAAAGGTGTCCGCGGGAACAATCTCCAACCCGAACCACGGGGCGATCGAGGGGTTCGTCCGGAGAACGAAGGCGAGATAAAAACTCACTGCCACCAGGATGGCGTCAGCCAATTGGTTGATTTGGGCTCGAATTTGACGGTCGCGCCGCAACATTTTGAAAATCAGCTTATTAAATCTGGAGGCGTCAAGCGAATCTAAAATTATCTGGCCGGCGGCAACTGGAACTCCGGAACGGAAGCGGCGATCAGTTTTTTCATCCGTTCGAATGTCGCGTCTTCCTGTCCGGGTTCGCACGCCGAAAAATAGCTGATATACGCCCACCGTTGCATCATTCCAGTCTTCAACAAGTGCAGGGCGAATTTTTTCATCATTTCAAAATGACTCGGAGTCTCGTCCCCATCGGCAACAAACCAAAAGACATAGACGCCGTTGATTTTGACACTTTCGCCGCCGGGTTGTTGAAACGTTCCTGTGACTTTCCATTCCGAAACCGGCAGTGAATAGGGTTCCGGACCGGCAATCGGAATGTTCACGATGCTCTTGCCAAACGGATCCAGTCCCTGTCCCCGCAGACAATAATCGGCATTATGAATGCTGGTCCGGTCGGTGCCCATCAGCACCACCGTCCCCTCAATCGGAACTTCGTTGTCCGCGGACAAATAATGCCGTTCGGCGTAGCTGGTATCTTTCGGCAAATAACCGAGCACGACCGCCGGCTCCGGCACATTGGTCGAAATGAAATCCAATACGCCCGCCGGAAGCTCGATCTTCATCGCCAGGGTGCCGGGAATGGGCGTGGCCTTGATGCCCGGCTCGCCCAAACGCGGGTGATTTTTTAGCCCGGTCAATAACGCCGCGCCGCCCGCAATCATCGCCAATCCGATAAATAGTAATATCCATTTCTGATTTTTCATGGGCGTGTCTTTTGTTCTTCACGCTTCTCCAGCCAGCGGCCGATCAGCAGAAAACCGGCGATGGCGGGCACGTAAGGGACCAGGCTGGTGAAAAAGTTTTCATGGACGAAATTTCCCGCCGCCTGGCCACCCATCGACGCCGTCAGGATGATCATCAGCATTCGCAATAGGTTTCCCAGGATGGCGAAAGGCACTGCCAAGGTCATCAGCAAAGCCCGATTCCAGGACGAACGCAGAAATACGAAAGCAATGACCGTTCCCAGTAAAAAGATCGCCACCAGGCTGCGGATGCCGCTGCAGGCCGCCGCCACTTCGTAGGCATATTTGCCGGTGGGATCATACAACGCCGTGCCTTGACGAATCACGTCCACGCCCAGCAAATGCGCGCATTGTTCCGTCAACCAGGAAACGAGCTGCTGCAATGGAAAAGTGATCACCTGGCCGTGTTGTCCCAGGGGGAATGAAAATATGAACAGCCAAAAGGGGAAAAAACCATGCCACAACCAGCCACGCCCCCAGGCCAAACCCATCAACCCGAAAATACCCAGGAAGAGGGCTGCGATGGATAAAGGTTGTTGTTGGATCAAAAAACTGAAGATGTGCAACAAGAGCGCGCCCAATAAAATGAACATTCCCGGCCACCAGGTTTTTAAGGGTAATGCCAGGAGTTCCTTGCGTTTCCACCAATAGAGCCAGACCACCAGGAACGGAATCAACGGACAATAACTGTCGTCGGCATTGGGATCGTTATAGGCGCTGGCCAAAACTACGAACAAGGACGGCGAATGAATATAGCCAAGAATGGAATTGCCATAAAACTGGAACAGCGCCAGCCAAGCCGCCAATAATCCGAAAAAAAGGGCTTTGTTCGGCAGCCGTTGCCAGCATTCAACCGTGTCCTGCCACAAATCCTGGGACGCTTCGTTTTTTTGGTTTCCGTTCATTTGCAAGAGTTTGCAGCATTGAGATTACCGGAGGGCTGTTTTTACTCAAACAAAAAAGCGTTTCTTTTTCTTATCCCCGTTTTCAAAGGCCAGGCGGCATGTTAAATTAGGGCATAAGATTTCCCGTGAACGAAGTCATCCGTAAAAAAATCAACACACTGCCGCACCAGCCGGGCATCTACTTGATGCGTGACCGGCTCGGCTCCGTCATTTACGTCGGCAAGGCGCGCAATCTCCGCAAACGCGTGAGCCAATACTTTCAAAAGGGGCGGCGCATGGGTTGGGACCTGAAATTCAACGCGTTGGTCGAGGCCATCTGCGATTTCGATTTTCATCTTGTCCGCAGCGAGCCGGAGGCGCTCCTGCTGGAAGGCAAACTCATCAAGGAATTCAAACCGCGCTACAACATCAGTTTCCGGGACGATAAACGGTTCTTAATGTTGAAGGTGAACCTGAACGACCCCATCCCCAATTTCTCTTTTGCGCGCTTCAAAAAGGAGGACGGCGCCCGCTACTTCGGGCCTTTTGTCAATGCCACGGCGGCGCGAAACGTCGTCATGCTGGCGCGGCGGCAATTCAACCTCCGCGGGTGCCGTGTGTTCACGCCGGGCACGGCCGATTACAAGCATTGCCTCTATGCCCACCTGAAATATTGCACGGCGCCGTGCGTCGGAAACGTGACGCGGGAACAATATCTGGATCAGGTCAAGGCTGCGTGTGATTTTCTGGAGGGCCAATGCCATGAAATGCGCGAGCAACTCGAGGTCGAGATGAAGAAAGCCGCCGCCGCCCAGGATTTCGAAAAGGCCGCCAGTCTGCGCGACCTGCTCCGCGACCTGAAGACCACCACGCGCCGAACAGAAAAATTTGTGCGCATCCCTTATTCTTTGCCGGGGAATGTTCAGCCGCTGGGAGATTTGCAGGAATTGGCCGCCGCCCTGGACCTGCCGGCGCCGCCGCAGCGAATTGAGGCATTCGATATTTCCAACATCAGCGGCACGTTCGCCGTGGCGTCCCTGGTCAGCTTCAAGAATGGCCGTCCTGACCGCGCCAACTACCGCCGGTTCAGGATCAAAACGGTGGAAGGCCAGGATGATTTCGCCAGCATGGCCGAGGTGGTCCGGCGGCGTTACACCAGGATATTGAAAGAGTCAGCGCCGGCCCAGAAGACGAAGGATGACGATGCGGGCGAAGCCGTGCCAGCCGAATTGCAAAAGCTTGTGGACGAAACCAGCCGCAAAGTTCGCCGGGGCATACCGAGCAAAGGCGAGGGTGGAGGATGGAGGATGGAAGATGGCAAACCCAATCCATCCTCGCTGCCGGACTTGATTCTGATTGATGGCGGCAAGGGACAACTCAACATGGCCGTTGGCGAACTGAAGAAACTCGGACTGGAAAATATTCCTGTCATTGGCCTGGCGAAGGAATTTGAAGAGATTTGGCTGCCGGAAAAAAATGCGCCCTTGCGATTGGGCCTGGAACATCCCGCCACGAAATTATTGCAGCGCATCCGCGACGAATCGCATCGGGTGGCCAACTCCTACAACGCCCAATTGCGGCTCAAACGCATCTCCGAGAGTGTGCTCGATGATTTCCCGGGCATCGGCGAACGACGCAAGGCGGCGTTGCTGAAAAAATTCGGCTCCGTCCGCCGGTTGCAACTGGCGACCGTCGAGCAGATCGCCGAAGTGCCGGGCTTCGGCGGCAAGGCGGCGTTGGAATTGAAAAGATTTTTGGAGGCGCGCGGTTAAAAAGATTATCGTGCCAATCCGCTGGATTCCTGTCTTAATTCCTGCATGAATATCCAGGTGGCTGTCCTCTGTGATGCCGCGACCGACGACCATGGCAAACTGAACCTCCTCGGCGCGTTCGATTCCATCCTCGCCTCGCAGTTGCCCGTCGTCCATCCGCAATGCACCGTGGCGCTCCGCGTCACCTTCGTCTCCGGCGACGAAGGCAGCCGGCGGCTCAAACTGAATTTCGTCAACGCCGACGGCAAGAACATCATGCCGCCGATCGATATTCCCGTTCCCGTCGAAATGCCCGAAGACGCCCATTTCGTCACCCGCAATTTCATCGTTAATATCCAGGGACTGAAGTTTCAGGAGATCGGCCTTTATTCCGTGGACGTGCGCCTGGACGACAAATCCCAGGCGAGCATTCCCCTTTGGGTGAAAAATTTGCCCACACCGGTTTGACTTGGCTATTGGCAATGGGCTAATAGCCGATAACGGTATAGCGTGGTTGTCCGGGTTAGGGTTGATTGAGGCAATTATCATTATGATCACAAACCGATGGGATATTTTGTGATTTCTCTGGAGCTTGGAGCTTGGAATTTGAAGCTTATGTGGATAATAATCCCGCATGGCAAATACCAAGAATAATACCGTCCTCCAACTCGAATTGCCGGGCATCAAAAAATTGAAGAGCGGCAAGGTCCGCGAAGTCTTCGACCTGGGCGACAGCCTGTTGTTCGTGGCGTCCGACCGGATTTCCGCGTTCGATGTCATCATGCCCAACGGCATCCCGCGCAAGGGCGAAGTCCTCACGCAAATCTCGCATTTTTGGTTCGCCCAAACCCAATCCTTCCAGCCGAACCATTTGATCTCCCACGCCGCCGACCCACTGCCGAAAAACCTCCAACCCTTCGCCGACAAACTCGACCGGCGCTCGATGATCGTGAAAAAATGCCAGCCCCTGGCCATCGAATGCGTCGTGCGGGGCTACCTGGCAGGCAGCGGATGGAAAGAATACCAAAAATCGCAGACCGTTTGCGGCATCAAATTGCCGGCCGGCCTGAAAGAGTCCTCCGAATTGCCCGAGCCTATCTTTACCCCCGCAACCAAAGCCGAATCCGGCCATGACGAAAACATTTCCTTCGAGGAGGCGAAGAAAATTGTCGGCAACGACATCGCGGAGCAGGCGCGCGCCTCCAGTCTGAAAATTTATAATTTCGCCCGCGAAACCGCGCGCAGCCGCGGCATCATCATCGCCGACACCAAATTTGAATTCGGCATGGACAACGGGAAATTGATTTTGATTGACGAAGTCCTCACGCCCGATTCCTCCCGTTTTTGGCCCGCAGACCAATACGCACCCGGCAAAGGCCAGCCGAGTTTCGACAAACAATTCGTCCGTGATTACCTGGAAACGCTCGATTGGGATAAAACACCGCCCGGCCCGAAATTGCCTGACGATGTTGTGGACAAAACCACGGCGAAATATCTGGAAGCTTACGAGCGACTTACGGGAAAGAAATTGTAGCATGGCGTGCAAAGAGGCGAAAATAGGCCGATATTGGAAGTCAGAGAATCGTTACCTCGTCTCCTATGAAAGGAGAAACCGTTTTAATCACAGTTGAATAAACTTGCATTGTAGCCACAATAGGGCTACATTCGTTCCATGAGCAAAACGGCCACCATCCGCACTCGCATCGAGCCTGCCCTTAAGAGCGAAGTCGAAGACATTCTCGCTGATTTGGGACTGACGGCTTCTGAGACCGTGCATCTTCTTTACCGCCAGATCAAACTGCAACGCGGCCTGCCTTTTGATGTGCGTATTCCGAATGCGCTCACCGCGCGCACTCTCCATGCAAGCAAAGCAGGCAAGGGCGTGAAGCGGTTCGGCAGTAAAAAGGATCTCCATGCCGATTTAGGCTTGTGAGAACCTTCAGCCGCACCGGTCACACTTCGCCAATATTTAATAAAGCTCCCAACACGCCGCGCCCGGGTCCTGCTCAAATGCAATGATTGAGTCGGCATGGTCGCGGAACATTTTTTCGATGACGTCGTTGGATTGATTGCCGCAACGAAGCCAGATGACTTTTGGCGGTGGGCCAAACAACACGGCCATATCCGCAAAGTCCGAATCCTGCGAAACTATCGTCAAACCATTGGCTTTGGCAAATTCCCAGATAACGCGGTCTTCAGCGGTGTCCAGTCTGGCAAGACGAACCTGATTTGAATGAGGAAACAGATCGGCAAGCCGTTCACACAGTTTGAAGCTCAAGTTCTGGTCGAACAATAGCTTCATGTGACCGTCAACACACGGCGCTCACGGTCGGCAGCATAGGCGAGACAGGCGCGAATGTCCTCCTCGGTTAATTCAGGATAGTCACTCAAGATTTGCTGGTGCGACATTCCAGCAGCCAGCCAGCTCAACACATCTGCCACAGCAATCCGCATCCGGCGGATGCAAGGCCGCCCGCCTCGCTTGCCCGGCTCAATGGTGATAATGCTCTGGTAATTCATACTGGTAACTATCCTACGGCCTTTGCCTTCTTTCCGCAAATCTTGTCTGAATTGGGCAATTTGATCTGGTTGCGGCTATTCGGACACGATGTCCAAGCTTGGCTGGTTGCGTACTTGAGCCGCGTCGTTGGTGGTTCTCACTTCAAAAACTCGCGAGGGCTTTGCTTTGCCGCGCTCAATGGCGGCCGCTTCTTTTACACTTTGCAATAGTTCATCAAAAAGTTCTTTTCCCATAAATCAAGTTTCCAGTATGCCGGATTGGTACGCCAATGGTTTGCTTACGGCAAATCAAAAAACCGCCCCGCAGTTTCCTGCGGGGCGGTTTGATTTTTGGGCTCGACGGAGTCTCGCCCCACCAATTCATTCTCAAGACCCAACACTCGCCAATTCTTCGTTGTTCTCGACGTTAACGATCTTGAACTGTTCCGCGTGCATTCCCGTGTCGGCGCGGAATGACAATTTGCCGAAGTAGCGTTTCTCCATCTCGATGAGATGTTTTTCGTCCTCGGTGCGGAGCCGGTCGAGCACGGTGGGATTCACCACGATACGCAGTTGGAAATCCGACTCGTCGCGCGTGCGTTTTTTCAGGATTTCCTGCAGCTTGCGCTGGATCTCCACGCTCATCGTCAAGGCGCTCTTCACTTTGCCGCGGCCTTTGCAGTACGGGCAGTCGTCATAAACCGCCGAGCGCACGCTTTCGCTATGGCGCTGGCGCGTCATTTCCATGAGGCCGAGTTGCGAGATGGGCAGGATATGCGTCTTGGCTTTGTCGCGGCGCAGGCCATCCTTGATGCGATGATACACCTGCTGGCGGTCGCGTTGATGTTTCATGTCGATGAAATCGAGCACGATGAGTCCGCCCATGTTGCGCAGGCGAAGCTGCCGGGCGATCTCCTCGGCCGCCTCGATGTTCACGCGCAGGATGGTGGATTCCTGGTCGCGGCTGCCTTTATGCCGTCCGGTATTCACGTCGATTGCCACCAGGGCTTCGGTCTCATCGATGACGATGTAACCGCCGCTCTTGAGGTGAACCTGGCGCGAGAACGTGCTCTCCAATTGTTTGGAGATGTTGAACCGGTCAAAGATCGGTTGTGCTTCGGCATAGGACTTGATTTTGCCGGCCGAACGCTTCGAGATCTTGGAGATCATCTCCACCATCCGGTCGTGCGCTTTTTGGTTGTCCACGACGATACGCTCAACGTCCTCGGTCAGGAAGTCGCGCACGGTGCGCTCGATCAGGTCCGGCTCCTGGAAAACGCAGGTGGCCGGCGGCTGTTTTTTGATTTTATTCGAAACCTCATTCCATTCTTCGAGCAACAAGGCGAGGTCGCGGACGAAATAGCGCTTCTGTTGGCCTTCCCCCGCGGTGCGCATGATGACGCCCATGCCGTCGGGGATGGAAAGGTCGCGCAGGATTTGCTTAAGGCGCTTGCGTTCCTCCTGGTTCTCGATTTTGCGTGAGATGCCCGACTGATCGGAGTTGGGGAGCAGAACCAAATAGCGCCCGGGCAGCACGAGATTGGTCGTAATGCGCGGACCTTTGGTGCTGATGGGACCCTTGGTCACCTGGACGATGATCTCGCTTCCCGGCGGATAAAGCCGCGGGATGTCCTTCTGCGTGATTTTGGGCCGATCACGGCGGCGGCCTTCGCGCTCGACAATTTCCACGCCGCTGTCGAATTGGTTCGGGACGATGTCCCAATAATGCAGGAACGCATTTTTCTCGAATCCGATGTCCACGAAGGCGGCTTTCAGGCCATCTTCGAGGTTGCGGACGCGGCCTTTGAAGATGCTGCCGACCAGCCGTTCTTCCGTGGTGCGCTCGATATTGAATTCCTCGAGCTTTCCGTCTTCCGTCACCGCGACGCGGGTTTCCAGCGTCTCGGCGTTGATGATGACTTCCTTGTGGATTTTCTTTTCCGGGCGGATCAAGCGCTGGACTTTTTTCACCAGCGTCACCGCTGCATTTTTGATGGAGTCCAAAATGCCTTTGGACTGCTGCTGGATGGCGACGGGCTGGAACTCCTTCTCCTCCTGCACCTGCGGGGGAGTTTCCATGTGCGGCTCGCGGAAATCCTTTTTATCCGCGGTCTCCACGGGTGTTTCGGCCGCGGCGCCGGGCGCGCCTTCCGCCGGCAAGCCGGCGGCGATGTTTTCCGCGCGATCAATTTCGTTGGTGTGGCGTTTTTCAAAAACGCGCTCATTGCCGCCCTGTTCGCTCACGACGTCGGCCCGCGCCTGGGTCGCATCACGATCCTGCTTCTGGACTTGTTGTCCCAGTCCGCCTTTGGGGCGGAAACGCATTCCGCCACGCCGGCGTCGCGAGAACTTATTATCATTCATACTTAGTATCCTTTCCGATGGATGTATACGTTTTGCATCAGCCCCAGCGCGATCAACGAGCATAGCACTGAAGATCCGCCATAAGATAGCAGCGGCAGTGGGATGCCCGTCACCGGGACGATGCGAATGTTCATGCCGATATTGATAAACACATGGCTGAACAGGAGCGTGACCACGCCCACTGCCATGAGTTTGCCAAGGCGATCGCGCGCCTGGCCGGCGGTCCTCATTCCTGTGAAGAAGACCACCGCATACAGCGTCAGCACCAAAATGCTGCCGACGAATCCTTCCTCCTCGGCAATGACGGAGAAAATGAAATCATTGTGTGCCGCCCCCGCGGGTAAAAAACCCAGCGCGGTCTGGCTGCCCCGGCCCCAGCCTTTGCCGAACAAACCGCCCGAACCCACCGTGATCAACGCCTGTTTTCCCTGGTACGAACTCTTCGCCTGCAAAGCCCGCGCCTCGGCCTTTTGCTCGGGAGTCGCGTTCGCCCCGGCGAAACTCGTCCCGAAATACACCAGCAACCGTTCCCGTTGATATTCCTGCATCGGCAATTGCAGCGCGCGCGGCGCAAACAGGATGTCCCCCAGCGCCAGCAGCCCCACCAGGGCCGCGGCCCCCCCGAGCGACAGCAAATATTTCCTCGGCGTGCCGGCGACGTACATCATGACCACGCCCGTGGGTATTAATACGAGGGCCGAACCCAGGTCCGGTTCCTTGAAAATCAAAAGAAACGGCAGCAGCAGCAGCCCGATGCCCTTCCAAAACACCGGCCATTGCTTCAATTCTTCCACGGGCCGGCTCAGAAAATTCGCCATCGCCAGGATGAACGACAGCTTTGCAAATTCGCTCGGTTGAAACTGGAACAGCGGCAAATCGATCCAGCGCCGCGCGCCCCAGCCATTGGTCGAGCCGATTTTCGGGATCAATACCGCCACCAGGCAAAGGATCGTCGCCCAATAAACCACCAGCGACCAGCGCGCCAGCTTGTGATAATCCATGAGGCACATCGCCGCCGCCGCGCCCACCCCGATGACATACCAGAGAATCTGCCGGAGCCACATCCAATCGAACCACGGCAGCGTGGACGATTGGGTCCTCACCGTGGCGCTGTACACGAACGCCGCGCCGAGGAACATCAGCCCCGCCAGCGCGGTCAATTGCAGCTTGTCCAGCTTGCCACCGTGTTCGTTGATGGATGGATCAACCATATTCAACTCATTCTCATTCTCTTTCTCATCGTCATTCTCATATTCAATTTCTCGTTACTGTTTGCGAGGACGATTGCATCTGTTCTTTCTTCAAAATCTCTTTAAAAATGTCGTGTGCAATCGGCGCGCAAGTCGTCCCACCGCTGCCGCTGCTCTCGGACTGCACCATGACCACGACGGCGTATTTCGGATTTTCATACGGCGCAAAACACGCAAACCAATAATTGTGGCTGATCACCTGGTTATGGATGTCCTGCACCTGGGCGGTGCCAGACTTGCCGCAGACGTGCAGATTCAAAACTGAATCGTTTTGGTGAAACGCCGCATAGCCGGTGCCGGCAGGATCCTCGGTCTCAGTCAACATGGCCTCACGCAGGATTTTCAAGCTGCGCTGGCTCACGCCGATCTCATCGCGCACGAGGCCGGAGGGCAAATTGGTGGCGACCTCGCCGCTGGACGGGTCCTGCGGCTCGATCCTCGCCACCAGCCGCGGCCACAAAACTGTTCCGCCATTGGCGATCGCCGAGTACGCCACCGCCATTTGCAGGGGCGTCACCGTCAGTTCGCCTTGTCCGAAGCAGATGTTCGCCTGTTCTCCTTCACCCCAACTGTCCACCTGTTCCAGGGTCGGAAAGTCTCCGCCCACTTCCTGTCCCTTCAGCAGCCCGGTTTTTTCACCGAAATGAAATTTTTCACCCAGCCGGATGACATTCTCAATGCCGGCCTTATGGAGGCCGTTCCAGATGAAATACGAATTGGAGGATTGCTCGATGGCGCGCTGGAAATCATATTCCCCGGGCGGCACCGTGTCGCCGATTTTTCGACGGCCGATGTAGATGCAGCCATGATACGGCGCAGCCGGGTCCGGCTGCACGTCGTAATACGCATTGGGATCCAATCCATTTTCCAAAGCCGCCAGCCCGACCACCGGCTTAAAGATCGAGCCGGGCGCAAAGCTTCCGTATATCGCGCGGTTGATTTGCGGCTCCAATTTCGGGTCGCTCAAAAAAGCGGGACTGTTCGAGGCATAAACCGGATTCATCGCCGGGGATGAAACCATGGCCAGCACGTCCCCGGTCCGCACGTCCATGACGACGATTGCGCCGCGCGCATCGGCGCCCTGGTGCGCCGCCAATGAATCTGCCGCCGCCTGCTGCAGGTCCAGATCGATCGTCAGCACCACATTTTCGCCGGGGACGGAAGGTTCCACGATATTCTCGGCCTGCATATACCCGTAATTGTTGACCTCCACTTCGTCTTCGCCCGCCCGCCCATGCAATACCGCGTCGAAACCGCCTTCGATGCCCACCTTGCCGCGGTAATCCGGCAGGCGATAGGAGAAGTAAGCATCTTCGCCTTCGATCGAACTGTCGTCTTCCGACACATACCCGAGCAAATGCGCCGCCGTGGTGCCATGCGGATAGAACCGCTCCGGTTGCACGTCCAGGTTCGCGCCCAGGTCCGGCGAAAAATGCTCTTCGAAGCGCGCGATTTGGACGGTATCAAGATTTTGCATCACGGGAAATGGCACATACAAGCGCGATTCGTATGCGCGCTCGAAGGTCTTCCAATCCAGCGGCACCGGCTGGTCAAGGTCCTGGCTGAGTCCGGTCGCAACTTTTTGGGCCACGCTCCAGCGCGCCTGCATGTTTAACAAATTCAGATCTTTGGCGGTAAAGGCATATCCCTTTCTTTCCGCCCGGGACAGCGGGCGGCGCAACTTCTTTTCCTCGCCGGCAATTTTTTGTTGCTGGATCGCCAGGCCTTGCTTTCTCAATTGGCGGTATGCCTGGTCGAACTGGCCGCGCAAATCATCCAGGTACAAACTCAAATTGTAACGCGCCTGGCTCTCCGCCAGCACACGGCCTTCGCGGTCGAGAATTTTCCCGCGCACGGCGGGCACGCGCACCGACCGGGTCGATTGCGTTTGCATATTCGATTGATATTGACGCGCAGAGACGACCTGCACCCACCACAAACCGGCGAGCAAAAGAACCAGCCCCGCCGCGACCATCGCCGCCACGAGGCGCAATTGCGGGTCGTTCTTTTTCAGTTCGTCAACAATCAACATGGGTTATTTCAATTTCCTATCGCGCAAGATTTCACGGTCCGGCCTGAAACTGGATTCTTTGATCGGTTGATAACCGAGCGTGTGGTTGAACCAATCGAACAGGGAAAAGATAACGGGGGTCGCCAGCGCGCCGCCGGCAGTCATTACCATCCATTGCCAGAGCGAACCCCAGCCCAGCAACGGCTCATAGCCGCCGCTCAACAGCAGCAAAACCGTCAGCACCGGGGCGACTGCGCTGGCGCCGGCGCCCAGCATGAGTTGCGCAAAGGACAACTCGCGCAGCAACAGATCGCGCAGCCACCACGTGGGAAAACCGACCGCAAAGAGCGGCAGGATGGAAATACCGAGTGGGTTGGCCGAGAGCGAATCGAACCATAATCCACCGAGCACCGCCAGCAGCGAGACGGTGACGATTTCCGTATTGAGCGCGGCATAGACCATCAGCACCGGAAGCACGTCAATTTGAGCGCCCAGCACCCGGTGCGGCAGGGAAAACGCCGCTTCGATGAACACCGCGAGGTACGCGGCGGCCAAAATCAGGATGGAATTAAAAACGTTCATGGCAACTGCACCCATACCTGGTTCAGCGCCCCTAAATTAGCGGACAGTTTCACCCGCGCCTGTGTATAAAGGCCGAAATCCACCTGCCACGAATCCACCACCTGGCCGATCGGAATACCCTCGGGGAAGACTCCGCCGAGGCCGCTGCTGATCACCTGTTGGCCGGATTTCAGATCCGCGCTGCCGGAAAGATACGTCAGATCCAATATGGAATTATCCAGCGGCCCGGCTGCGCTCAAAACCCCGACATCATGCTGAGAATCCTCCACGAGCGCGGACACCCGGCAATTCGGATCGCCCACCAAAACCACTTGCGAGCGGACCAGTCCGGCGGAAAAGACACGGCCCACCAGCCCATCGGAAGTCAGGACCGGGCAACCGTCATGGACGCCGTCGCGGGTGCCGACATCGATCTGAACGGTATTCCACCAGTTCGCCGGGTCGCGCAGGACAACATTGGCCAGCTTTAATTTCCAGGGCTGCTGCTGCTCCCAACCCAGTTGCGCGCGGAGCCGGTTGTTTTCCTCCAAGGCGGCATTGGCCTGTTGTTGCCGGACAAGGAGTTCCTGGTTTTGCTGGCGAAGAGATTGGATTTCCCTGATCAATTGGCTGCGCGGCGTGAGGTCATCCATCGCCCGGCGGGGAAGTTGCGGAACGGTGCTGGCCAGGCCAAAAAGCGGCAGGTACAAGGCTCCGATGCCGGTCTTCAGGCTCGAGGCCTCGTGCGATGGCAGGTTCAACACCAGCACTGCTGCCAGTGTCACCGAGCCAAGCGCAACGTAATGTTTTTTTCTGAACATCCTGCTTCGCGGCAAGAGCCGCCCGCAGGTGAAGGACCCGAAGAATCAATATTTGGTCGTGGCAGCGACGCGTTTCAGGAACTCGATTTCCTGCAAAACACGGCCGGTGCCTTCAGCGACGGCGCTCATGGGATCGTCTGCCAGATGGACTGGCAGGTTGGTTTCCTCGGCCACCAGCCGGTCAATCCCGCGCAACAACGACCCGCCGCCGGCCATCACCAGGCCGCGGTCCACAAGGTCGGCGGCCAGTTCCGGAGGGCAACGTTCGAGAGTCAGGCGGATGGATTCCAAAATGCTCGAGAGCGGTTCTTGCAACGCTTCGCGGATTTCCTCGGAACGGATGGTCAAGGTCTTGGGCAGCCCTGTGCTCAGGTCGCGGCCTTTGACATCCATCGTCAGTTCCTGTTCCAACGGAAAAGCGGAGCCGATGCGTATCTTGATTTCTTCTGCGGTGCGTTCACCTATCATCATATTGTAAGCCCGTTTCATGTGCGCCACGATCGTGTCATCAAATTCGTCTCCGCCCACCCTCAGGCTGCGGCTGAAAACGATTCCGGCCAGCGAGATGATTGCGATTTCGCAAGTCCCCCCGCCGATGTCCACGATCATGTTGCCCGCCGGTTCATGAACCGGCAGTCCGACGCCAATCGCCGAAGCCATCGGCTGGTCAATCAATATGACGTCGCGCGCTCCCGCGTGCATCGCGGAATCTTTGACCGCCCGTTTTTCCACTTCCGTGATCCCCGAAGGGATGGCCACGACCACGCGCGGCGCAATCAGTTTCCGGTGATGAACCTTCTGGATAAAATGCCTCAGCATTGCCTCGGTAATTTCGAAGTCGGCAATCACGCCGTCTTTCATCGGACGGATGGCCACGATATTGCCGGGCGTGCGGCCCAGCATCCGTTTGGCTTCTTCGCCGACGGCGAGCACATTGGTCGTGCCCGCCTGGATGGCTACCACAGAAGGTTCGCGCAGAACGATTCCACGGTCCCGCACATAGACGAGGGAATTTGCGGTCCCGAGATCTATGCCGATGTCGTTGGAAAACAGGCTTTTAAGTTGCGCAAACATGAATCTGCTTACTTTCACCGGACATTTAATCCTTTGGGGATGCAAAGGTCAAGCTGTGAATAACTATTTGCCCGGACAACAAACTCTGCTAATGAAGCTGGTCATTTGGAACGTAATTCAAAATCGTTCGCCGGCGATGGTGTCTTGCGCTTGCACAACCGCGGTTTGGCGTTAAACTTTTGTCATGAGCCTTGATCAACTCAAGCATGAAGGCGGATTTATCCGTTCCCGCCTTTACCTTTCTACAAAAATGACGTACTTGTCTATCTATGCAAAATTTCATGGTTCCTATCGTCGTCGAGCAAACCGGCCGCGGCGAACGCAGTTGGGACATCTACTCCCGCCTGCTGGTTGACCGCATCGTTTTCCTCGGCACACCCGTGGATGACATGGTCTCCAACATCATTATTGCGCAGCTTTTGTTTCTTCAGATGTCCGATTCCAAAAAAGACATTCATCTTTACATCAATTCCCCCGGCGGCAGCGTCACGGCCGGTTTGGCGATTTACGACACCATGCAATACCTCACCTGCGACGTGAACACCTATTGTGTCGGCCAGGCGGCCAGCATGGGGGCCATCCTGCTGGCGGCGGGAACCAAGGGGAAGCGCTTCGCACTGCCGAACGCCAACGTCATGATCCATCAGGTGCTCGGCGGCGCGGAAGGCGCCGCGAGCGACGTGGAGATCCGCGTCAAGCACATGCTCAACCTGAAGCAGACGCTGAACGGAATTCTTGCCAAACACACGGGCAAGCCGGTGGAACAGGTGGAAAAGGATTGTGACCGCGACAATTTCATGTCCGCTGACGAAGCAAAAAAATACGGTCTCGTGGACCAGGTCGTGCAATCGCGCAGGGAAATTCCCGGCGGCATGGATAAGACATCGGTGGTCACTTAAATTGGATTTTCTGCGGCAAATCCCACCGCGCAATTGCCGGCGGCATGGAGAAAAAGTCGGTGATTGTTTAAAATTTCACCGGGATTTTGAGTTTCGCTGACAATGCTTTTGCATTGTGCCCTTATTTTTATTCCTAAAAAAAATTAGATTTTTCTCTTTCCGCACTGGAATTTTTTTCAATCTGGTGTAAACTGTTGTCCACGACAGGCAATCGGCGTTTTATAGACTCCGGTTGAAGCGCGATTTTAAATACATGGCACGACCGAATAATATTACGATGTGCAGTTTCTGCGGCAAATCCCACGCCGAAGTGCGCAAACTCATTGCCGGCCCCGGCGTTTATATCTGCGATAATTGCATCATCCTTTGCAAAAACGTCCTCGACCGCGAACTCCAACTGCAGAACCAGAAAAAGCAGCCGAAATTTTCCGTGCCCAAACCGGCGGAGATCAAACGGCAACTGGACCTGTATTGCGTCGGCCAGGAACACGCCAAGAAAACCCTCGCGGTGGCCGTCCATAACCATTTCAAACGCATCCAGCCGGAACATCCCCTGGAAGGCGATGAAAAATTCTCCGCGCGCAAGCACGCCGACGTCGAGATCGAGAAAAGCAATATCCTGATGATAGGGCCGACGGGTTCGGGCAAGACGTTGCTCGCGCGCACGCTCGCAAAAATCCTGGACGTTCCTTTTGCCATTGCCGATGCCACGACGTTGACCGAGGCCGGTTACGTGGGCGAAGATGTCGAGAACATCGTCCTGCGCCTCCTGCAAAACGCAGATTTCGATGTGAAGCGCGCTCAACGCGGCATCGTCTATATCGACGAGATTGATAAGATCGCCCGCAAAGCCGAAGGGCCGTCTATCACGCGCGACGTGAGCGGTGAAGGCGTGCAACAGGCCTTGCTAAAAATCCTCGAAGGCACTGTCTGCAACGTGCCTCCGCAGGGCGGCCGCAAGCATCCGCAGCAGGAATACATCCGCGTGGATACGACGAATATTTTGTTCATCTGCGGCGGGGCCTTTGTGGGGCTGGAACGCGTCATCCAACGCCGACTCGGACGGAATGTCATGGGGTTTGGCGCCGTTGACGGGTCGCAGGAACACTCCGGGCGCGTGGAGTTATTGCAGCGCGCCGAGCCGGAGGATTTGCTGAATTTCGGTTTCATCCCCGAATTTATCGGCCGCCTGCCGGTGGTGACGACGCTCGCCGAACTCACTGAGGAACAAATGGTTTCGATCCTGACCGAGCCGAAGAACGCCTTGACCAAACAATTTGCCAAGCTTATGTCGATGGAAGGTGTGGACCTGGAATTCACTCCCGACGCGTTGCACGAACTGGCGGCGCAGGCCTTGCGCAAAGGCACCGGCGCGCGCGCCTTGCGCGGGTTGATCGAGAAAATGATGCTCGATTTGATGTTCGATGTCCCCGAAGTGGCCGACATCGTCCACGTCAAGATTACGGCCGCAGTCGCCAGCGGCGAGAGCAAACCGATTGTCCGCCGCAAGCAGGACGCCGAAGCGGCGTAATTTGTAATTATTTGACCCCACCCGCGCTTTTTTGGAACCAATCGGCGAACCTTTTAATGCCTTGCTCAATTTTAATCTGCGGATTATAGCCGAGCTTCTGCCGCGCCCTGGTAATATCCGCGTAGGTGATCGGCACGTCCCCCGGCTGCAACGGTTGCCGATCAATGATGGCCCTTTTGCCCAGCGCATTTTCGAGCAATTCGATCATCCGGCTCAACGAGACTGTCTGCGATTCGCCGAAATTGAAAATCTCAAAACCAAAATCATTCTTCGTCGCCGCCATCACGCCCTCGACCGTGTCTGAAACGAACGTGTAATCGCGCGCCGCGGTTCCGTCGCCAAAAACGGGGATCGGTTTCCCCGCCGTTATCAATTGCGCGAATTTAAAGATCGCCAGGTCCGGCCGCTGGCGCGGGCCATAGACCGTGAAAAATCGCAGCATCGTCACGTCCATCTTATAGAGATGATGCCAGACATGGCCGAGCGCCTCGCACGCCAGCTTGCTGGCCGCGTAGGGCGAGATGGCCGAAAAGATGGGATCGCTCTCCGAAAACGGCACCTTGGAGTTCAGCCCGTACACCGAGGACGAGGACGCGATGAGGATCTTCTTCACGCCGGATTTCCGGGCGGCTTCGAGCACATTGACAGTGCCTTCGACGTTCACCCGCTGGTAAAGCGCCGGGTCCGCCAGGCTCGGCTGGACGCCCGCGCGCGCCGCCAGATGAATGACCTGGTCGAATTTGACGGAGGAAAAAATTTCCGCGAGCGCGGAGACATCCGTGATGTCGCCCTGGACAAATTCATACGGCTTCGCCAGCGCCTGCACTTCACGGATGTTGCGCCGCTTGAATTGCGGGTCGTAAAAATTGTTGAGATCGTCAAACGCCCAGACATTGTGGCCATCACGCAACAGCCGTTCGCAGACGTGCGAACCGATAAAGCCCGCGCCGCCGGTGACGAGAAAATTCATGGAGCAACGCTAACAATCAAAGCCTATGGTGTCGAGCGCGCGGGTTTGTTGAGTGTGGTTCAAGCCGTTGGCCTACTGACTGCATTCCATTTGTTTACCCGCGGTCAACCTCGAAAAATCATTTTCATCTCCCCCTTCGCGCCCTTTGCGCCCTTTGCGTGAGAACCTTATTTCGCCGTTATCCGAATGATTTCCCTTAACGCCGTCTGCGGCTTGAATTTCACGAAACGCTCCAGCTTTTCCACCAACGGCTTCCGCCGGCGCATGTCGTCGAAACCCGGCGCGTACGCCTGGTCATAGGGTATCAATTCGATCCGGGATTTCGACCTCAGCGTTTTCACGACGAGTTTGGCCAGGTCACGCATGGAGATCTCTTCCGTGCCGCCGATATTGAAAATCTCGCCACGCGCACTTTTGCAATCCTTCAAACGCACCATCGCCTCCACCACGTCGCTGACCAGGCAAAAACAGCGCGTTTGATTGCCGTCGCCAAAAACTTTAAGCGGCGCATTGCGTTTGGCGGCGGCGATGAAACGCGGCAGCACCATGCCATAACGTCCGGTCTGGCGCGGCCCCACGGTGTTGAACAATCGCGCGATGATCACCGGCAGTTTTTTCTCGCGGGCGCAGGCCAGCGCCAGGAATTCATCCGTCAACTTCGAGCAGGCGTAGCTCCAGCGCGATTGGTTCGGCGGCCCGATGAGCAAGTCGTCGCCTTCGCCAAATTCTTCCCTGGCGCTCTTGCCATAAACTTCCGAGGTGGAAGCCAGCAAGACCGGCGTGGAATTTTTCACGGCGGCGCGCAGCAGGATTTCCGTCTCGTGAAAACTCGATTCCAGCACGTGCAACGCGGATTTGACCACCAACTCCACGCCGACCGTTGCCGCGAGATGAAAGATAAATTCCGCGTTCGCCGCGAGTTTGGGCAATTGTTTGCATTCTGAAATCTTGCTCTTGATGATCTTGAGCCGTGGATTTTTTTTGACAGTACGCAGGTTTTCCATGCTCCCGGTCGAAAAATCGTCGATCACCACGACGCTCTTGCCGTCACGCAACAACCGTTCGACGAGATGCGAGCCGATGAAGCCCGCGCCTCCGGTCACGAGGACTGGCGAAGATCGAGAATGGAGGATGGAGGATGGCATTAGTTTTCACCTGGGTAGCAGCCGACGTGAGTCGGCTCCATCTTTATTTCGGTTTCGAATAAAATTAGAGCGGACTCACTTCCGCTGCTACAATTTTGCAGGGGCCTCATTTTATTGAGCATTGCTTCCATCCTCGCCTCTGCCGCCCAGGGCGGCGGCAATCGCTTCCGCGAGTTTTTGCCGATAATCGCCGCTCTCGATCAACCTGGCTTCGGCGGGATTGGACAAATAACCGTTTTCGATCAAGACCGCGGGACACCTCTGGTTGCACAACACCTCGATGTACCGCACATGGCGCACGCCGCGGTCTTTCATCCCGATGGCATGGAGCAGCGCGCCTTGTAATTTCACGGCCAGTTGCAGGCTCTGCGCGTCGAAATCGTTGCTCGATAATTTTTCGGACCACGGATCCGAATAGTTGCGCGTGACCGTCGAAGGCATCCCGGTCGGCGTGAAGCAATACGTCTCCAACCCGGCCTGTTTGGTGTCGGGAGCGGCGGAATTAAAATGCAGGCT
The DNA here is from genome assembly GCA_963797825.1 of uncultured Verrucomicrobiae bacterium. Lineage (GTDB taxonomy): Bacteria > Verrucomicrobiota > Verrucomicrobiia > Limisphaerales > UBA11358 > UBA11358. Next base: position 38,768 of record CAWCRR010000047.1, on the reverse strand, counting down.
GATGTAAAGCGCCGCGTGATGCGCCGTGGTAAACACGACGCGATTCGCGTTGGTAACATATTCATCGCGGTCGCGCGTGAGATAAACCGTCCAGCCATTTGTTTCGAGCAGCGGCTTGAGGCGCAACGCCAGGTCGAGCGTGAATTCCTTTTCAAATCGCCCATCCAAAACGCTGTGCGTGCCGGTGTTCGAATCGCCATGGCCGGGGTCGATCACGATGACGCGATTTCCGTTAAACGTCAGCGGCGGATCGCACAAGAGCGGCTCCAAATTTTTTTGCAGATCAAGTTCGTCCAGGTAAATCTCGCCATCGATCAATTGCGGAGCAAAGCCGAGATTGATGGTGACATCGTTCCAGGTGGCCTCGATGCTTCCGATTCCCAGCACCATTGTGCCGCGGTTTGAGCCGACGGCATATTCAGCAACCGACAAGTCGCGAAGGCGATGAGGCGCGCCGACATGGTGTGCGGCCGCCCATTCACGAAGAGGGACCCACGCATTCACCCTGGGCACGGGCTGTTGAACGATAGGCGTCGTCGGATTCGGATGGACAATCGGCGCTTCTGGTTCCTCTGCCACGCGCGGCTGGTAAATTTCCGGCGCATTGGAATTGTTCCAATTCAGCGGTGAAGTCCCGCTAATCGGTTGGGCTTCCTCGACTTGCGCCGGGGGCTTGGGCGGCGAGGTTGAGCACCCCGACACCAAAATAATCCCGGCAAAAATAGCTCGAGTAAACTTAAACACCCGGCAATTGTGCGGATTGAAAATGGGGACTCAAGCTGTTTCGCTTCAAGAGTGATGAAACGCACGGTGCTGCTGGTAGAGCGCCAAAAGCGATTGGATTTGCGCCGCCAGCCGCCCCTGCCCGGATTTTTGCGCCAGGGTAATTGCTGTGGCGGCAGTCCTGGTGGCGTCGTCGAATCGTCCTGCTTCGGCATAGGCCGCGGCCAGGGTGTTTAATATCTCCGGCTTTTGCCACATCGTCAGGGTCGCGGCTGTTTCCGCCAGCTTTACTGCCTCCGGCCCATTGCGGACTTGAGCATCGCCATCTGTGGCCAAAATCCAGGCGGTGGCATTGAGAGGATCCGCCCAATACGGTTGCAACCGCGATGCCTCCCGCAAATGGCCAAGCGCGTCCGCCGGTTGGCGCAGCACGGCCAGACAAAGACCCAAGTGATACTGTCCCTCGCCCAGGTCGGGAGCCAGCCGCACGGCCTGGGAAAATTGCTGCGCGGCATCGGGGACCCGCCCCAGCCGCATCAGAGCCAGGCCAAAGTTCACGCGCATTGCCGGATTGTCCGGCGCCGCGGCCACTGCCTGGCCCAGAGCCGCGGCGGCTTCGTTAAAATGGCCTTCTCCAGCCAGCGCCGCGCCGAGATTGTTATAGGCGTCGGCATAGTTTGTCTCGATCCGGATGGCATCCTGATAATGTTCAATCGCGGTGTTGGTCTGGCCGTCGCGCACGAGCGCGACCCCGTAATTGTTTTGGATCAGCGCATTATTCGGCGCCAGACGCGCGGCCTGGGCATAATGTGAAAGGGCTTCCTTGCTTTTGTCCATGCCATCCAACGCGGTGGCGTAGTCATTTTGCATAATCGCATTGTTGGGCGCCAGAAGCACCGCTTCGGCGCCATGCTCGACGGCTTTTTGGTTTTCACCGGCGGCAATCAGGGCCTTGGCATATTCATCCTGAGCGGAGGCATTGTTTGCCGAAACAGACAAAGCCCGGCCCATCAGGGTATCACTATTCTTCCAAAATTGCAGTTGATGAACTGTGATCATCGAACAGAGCGCCAGAACCAGGGCAGAGGCAACCGCTGCAATTTGTTTGTAATATTTACTTCCGCGTATCAAATCCTCCATCGCCCAAACGCCAATGATAAACAGGCCAACCAGGGGAATATACGTGTAGCGGTCCGCCGATGATTGCGGGCCTACTTGCACAAACCCCACCGCCGGCACCAGCGTTCCCAGATACCAGAACCAGCCAACCGGCAAATATGGCCGCCGTTTGGCAGCTACCACACACAAAAGGGACACCACCACCAAAATGAAACCCGCACACCAGACCTGCCACGAGGAAAGGGGTGTCATGGGGCGCATGATGGCTAGATTTGCAGGCCAAATCATCCGCCCAATGTATCGAAGATAAGACACCAGCGCATTGCCTGCATTAATACCGGACACCCCTTCCACAACAGTACGGTCACTTTTTTGCGCGCAATAGGTCACGATGCATGAGGCGATGACCATCGCAAAAAGCGGCCATTTTTCCAAAAAAAGTGATTTAACCGGCCGTGGTCCCACCCCGGATGTTTTGTCCGGCGAGATGAATGACCGGCCCAGCGGCCAATAATCCAGCAACAGCATCAGGAAAGGCAACGTGACCAGCATCGGCTTGGACATCAGTGCAAGCGCAAACAAGGCTGCCGTCCATCCATACCACATCAAACGTTTCGGATTGTCAGGCGGGCCGTGGTCCCCATCGCTCACATAGCGGGTGTAAGCCAGGAGCGCAAGCAACCCGAAAAATGTGCTGAGCACATCTTTGCGTTCGGCAATCCATGCCACGGATTCAACATGCAAAGGATGTAAAGCAAACAGGCCCGCAACGATGGCGCTGCGCCCAAGCGCCCGCGTCGTGCGATTCAAGAGCAGAAACAACAGGATTGTGTTGGCCATATGCAATCCCAGATTGACCAGGTGTTGCGGCCCCGGCTGCAAACCGAAAAGCTGGCAGTCCAGCATGTGGGAGATCCAGGTGATGGGATGCCAGTTCGCCTTGTAAAAATGCGTGAATGCCCAGGCGATTCCAGCCAGGCTCAATCCATGATTTACGCGGGGATTGTTCGTAACGTAAGAAGGGTCATCAAGATTGACGAAGTCATTTCCCAACACCTTCCAATAAGTAACAAGTGTCACCAATGTCAATGCGAGACAGATCAACCAGCGTCTATTTCTGTCTGGAGTGGCGTCCATCACGGCACGTTACTAAAAGCAAAACTGCCCCGCAAGAAGGCGCAGAAGTTGAGGACTTGTCGCCTGATGAAACCTTGGCCATAATTGGGTCTGGACGATTCACGCGATTTGAAAATTCTCGTAGCCATCACCGGAGCCAGCGGCGCCATTTACGCGCAGCGTTTGCTCGACAACCTCGACCCGCGCAAACACGAAATCCACCTCGTCCAAAGCAATTACGCGCAGCAGGTGATCGCCGAAGAATTGCCCGGCGGCCTCAAAGTGCCGGACGGCGTGAAGACCCACTCTTTGAAAAGCATGAATGCCCCGTTCGCCAGCGGCTCCAATCCCCCGGACGCCATGGTCGTGATCCCCTGCACGATGGGAACCATGGGCCGCATCGCGCACGGGTACAGCGAGGACGTGTTATTGCGCGCCGCCGATGTGACGTTGAAGGAAAAGAGAAAACTCATCCTGGTCCCGCGCGAAACCCCCTTAAGCCTGGTGCATGTGAAAAACATGGAACTCCTCCTGCTGGCCGGCGCGATCATATTGCCGGCCAACCCCAGCTTTTATGCGGGCGCAAAAACCGCCGTCGAGTTGGCGGACACCGTCGTCGCGCGCGTGCTCGACCACTTGGGAATTGCGAACAATCTGGCCCCGCGTTGGACTGAAGAAAAGGAGTGAAATGAAAAAGGGGGAACATTCAACATTCAACGTCCAAAGCATTCAAACCGCAAATCGAAATGCCAAAAATCCTCCGATATAGATTCCTTCGATGTTGGGCGTTGAATGTTGAATGTTGAATGTTTTCGCTCATATATTCGATGTTTTCCACTATTAAGAAATGGCTTTCATTTGTGCGTTTTTCGCACACGATCTTCGCCTTGCCCTTCGCCCTGGCGGCGATGCTCGTCGCCGCGCGCGCGAACCACGGCTGGCCCGGCTGGCGCATCTTCGGATTGATCCTCGCAGCGATGGTTTGCGCCCGCACCTGCGCCATGGCCTTCAATCGCATCGTTGACCGCAAATTCGATGCGCTCAATCCCCGCACGCAAAACCGCCACTTGCCCGCCGGGCAGATTTCCCTGGAGAGTGCCTTCCTGCTCTGGGCCGTTTCCGGAGCAGGATTGGTCATCGTCAGCTATTTCTTGAACCCGCTTTGCTTTTACCTTTCGCCCGTCGCCCTCATCGTGATCTGCTTCTATTCCCTGACGAAACGGTTCACGGATTACACCCATGTGTTTCTCGGCATCGCCCTCGCGCTCGCGCCGGTCGGAGCGTGGCTCGCCGTCAAAGGCGCGCAAGTTTCCACTTCGGAAATCCTGCAAATGACCGTCCTCGCCCTCGCCGTCGTATTATGGCTGGTGGGGTTCGATATCATCTATGCGCTGCAGGATTATGAATTCGATAAATCGCACGGACTGCACTCGCTCGTGGTGGCGTGGGGACAGCAAAACGCGCTGGCCGCGGCGTTCCTCGCGCACATGTTCATGTGCGGGCTGTTGTTTGCCTTCGGCATCCTCTGCCGGTTTCATTACATCTATCTCGTCGGCTGGTTCATCATTGTCGGCTGCCTGGTGCTGGAACATTGGATCGCGCGCCGCCGCAACCTGGACTGGATCAACCTCGCCTTCTTCCGCCTGAACGCATTGGTCAGCGCCGTTTTCCTCGCCGTTGTCGCCGCCGAAGTTATTTGCAATGGCGGCTTTCAATTGCGCTGAACCCGGAACGTGAAACGAAAAGCGGAAGGTGAACCGCGAATTCGCGAATCAACGCCAATTGGGCAAGGCGGAAAGCGGGACTTAACAGGAGCAAACAGAAAACGGACCCGACTTCGCCAACCTCTGCAAAAGTGTAGCAGCGGACATGAGTCCGCTCTAATTCCATTCAAAAATCGAAGAAAAGATGTAGCCGACTCACGTCGGACTGCTACGCAATGGAAAAGATGTTTCCTTTGAGTTCTTTGAGTTCTTTGCGGCTAAAAAATCCGTGTTCGAGTATTTAGTGTTTTTCGCGGTTAAACGGCTTCCGCCTTCGTTGCCTTCTGTATAATCCTTTCAGGCTCCGTTTATTCGTGACTTCGCATTGACGATTTTGTTTCCGGGCAACATTACGATTTCGCGTTTTTATGGTTAAGTCACCCCCCATATTCCATTCTCAGTTTGCGCGGCACGACCGGAGAATCCCCAACACTTCTTAAAAGTGTCAATAGTGAGGACTGACACGTTTTAAAACTGAATTAAAAACATTGCTGTGGCTCACAAGCGGCAATTCGGTGAAAGCGATGGCGGCAAAAACATGCTTCAATTGACGCCCGGCGCTTTCTCCGGCCTTCACGTCGGAACTGACTCCACTTACGAGCAGCGCGCATCGAATAAAACACACCATGAAAAAACACACCACACTAAGTAACTCGATACTCGCAGCGAGCACTTTATTTCTGCATTTCATTGGATTTAGTCATGTGAAGTCTCCTTTTAAATTTTCGGGCTGCGCCAATCGCGGCCTGAAGGCACAAGAAATGAAGTCCCGATCAGCCTGGGTGAAACGCACCGGGCAAATCTGAAAATTGGGGGCGACCTTCAGGGGGCACCGATTTTATGATTGAGCGGACTGGCGGGGACTTAATCGTGCCAATCAGAAAGGCCGCGTAGGACAGCCGGGAAATATTATCAGACGAAAGTTTAAAATGGCAATGATCGCAAGGCTACTTCGACCGCACCTGACAATTGCTTATAGGTGGCCCCGTTCGCAGACTGGACTCCGAGACCCATAACGAATGTCGCAATATATCGGCCAACATCTTCGGTATTTAGGTTTTTCGGTAAATCCCCTTCCAACCGCGCTCGTTCAAGTCGTTCTTGAGCTTTTGTCTCCCCGGTTTTTCTCCATTCAATCATCGCCAGCCTGACCGTTTCCAAGTCCGTTGCCGTTGCCAATCCTTCAAGTGAAAGACAGCAGCGCGGATGACTTGTATCGGCCAAGAATTTGACCGTGCCGCGAAGGAGCGCCTCCACAAAGGCACGAGCCGTCGGTTCCTGAAGGGCTTGTTTCATAAAATTTAAGGGGCCTTCAAAATATCGGGCAACGGCTTTTTGAAACAACGCTGCTTTGTCGCCAAAAGTTGCATACATGCTTGAGCGATTGATTCCCATTGCATGTGTTAAGTCGGTCAGGGAGGTTCCTTCAAAACCTCTTTCCCAAAAGATTCGCATCGCGGCTTCGAGCGCCTTGTCTTCGGAAAATTCTCGGGGCCTCCCCGCTTTCTCATTTTTTGTCTTCCGTTTCGTCATGTCAGTAATCGCACTATTGTGAATCAGTCGGTTCAGAATTGACATTGACATCGCGGACTAATATTGTACCGTATGGTTCATAATTATTACATCTCATCATGAAAGCAGGATACAACGGCGCAGGAGAAGAAGCAATTTCAAGCCAATTTGAACCGAAGATGTCTGGACGCCAAATGGGGGAATTGTCGTCTGCCAAATCATTGGGCGGTGGTAAATAAGGAAGCGCATTGAGAATAAATTCCTTCGTCACAAGTATTTAGCCTGTACCAAACAACCAAAAAAACGAAAACCGATGGAGGATTAGTATGAACAAACTAAAAGGAAAAGTAGCAGTTATGGAAGCCGTCAAACCAGCGTTCGACGGGGAGTTACGCGATCAGATCGAGAGGCGGGCTCACGAAATCTGGCTGTCCAGCGGGTGTAGCCACGGCAACGACATTGCCCACTGGCTTCGAGCTGAAAGCGAGGTCCTGGGCGAGCGTCAGAAGAACCCAAAAAAGAACCTTTGAACTGCAAGCGACATTTGACTGAGCAACGAGGAGAACAAGTGATGACGACGAAACAACTAAGCTATCAGCTACATATCGCGCAGTCTCTACGAACGCTTCTATCGCGACAGCGTCGCCAACATCAGCGCCTGACTCGACAAAAGGATGGCAGGTCAGCAAGAAGGTTCGAGATCGAGCGATTCAGCGTGACATTATGAACAGCATTTCGACATCGCGTATGATTTAAGAGCTTAACAATGGCTTGAATAATTTTTTTCGAGTGCAGCAATCTCAACAGAGAGGCAGGACTCCGCTCATTGTTAAAGTTGCAAAAAATGAATGAGAATTCAGCAATGCGGTTGAAAATAACAAATTTCTTTTGGAAACAATGGCCAGAGAAAGCCTGGCTTTGCTCCACAGGTCTCTTCTTTTTTCTATTCCAACACCCATTACGCGGCCAGAACACCGCGCCGCCCGCACCGGACAAGCCTTGGTCGCCGCCAAAATTGGGCAACTATGAACAGGGATTGTCGCAGATGGGCCAGGAAAATTCCAATGCCGTTTCTGTTGATCTCGAAAAAACCTGCGATTTGCCCGAACTGATTGACATTGCAGAACGCAACCACCCCGAAACGCGAGTAACATCACCGCAAATATGAACAAACCTATCCCACAGAATCGTCAAGGAACGGCGTTGCCCGCTGGCACGCCCGCGCCTGACTTCGCGCTCCACAGCACGCCGGATCAGTTGGTCAGGCTGATCGAATTTCGCGGTCGGCCAGTTGTGCTCGCCTTTTATCCGGCGGACTGGAGTCCGGTCTGCGGCGACCAGATGGCGCTCTACAACGAAATGCTTTCGGAGTTTCAGGAACTCGGTGCGGAGCTTCTCGGCATCTCCGTTGACGGCTCATGGTGTCATGCGGCGTTCTCCCGCGAGCGCAAGCTGCATTTCCCGTTGCTTGCCGATTTTGAACCCAAGGGCGAGGTGGCAAAACTCTATGGCGTGTATCGCCGAGGCGAGGGCGTCAGCGAGCGGGCGCTATTCGTCATCAACGCCGAGGGCGTCATTCATTGGAGCTACGTTTCGCCGGTCGGTGTGAATCCCGGCGCGGCGGGAATTCTTTCGGCACTGGAAGAATTGCAGGACAAACTGGAGCCAACATGAAACGCGAAACGAACGACAGCATCCCGAAATCAAAACTCACGCTGCCAATCGCCGGACGTGATCACATTCAAGGGCCGATTGATGCGCCCATTGCACTCGTTGAATACGGCGACTATGAATGTCCGTATTGTGGCGAGGCGCATGCCATCGTGAAGGCGATTCAGGAACGCTTGGGCGACCGGCTGTGTTTTGCGTTCCGTAATTTCCCTCTTGCCAATTCGCATCCTCACGCGGAACACGCCGCAGAGGCCGCCGAAGCGGCAGGTGCGCAGGGGAAATTCTGGGAGATGCACGATGTGCTGTTTGAAAACCAGAACGAGCTTAATGACGATGCGCTTGCCGAACACGCGGAATCGCTGGGTCTCGATGCGCAACGCTTGATGGGCGAAGTCCTCGGCGGCGTGCATACTGCGCGAGTGCGTGAGGACTTTCGCAGCGGGGTGCGTAACGACGTTAATGGAACGCCGGCGTTCTTCATCAACGGCGTGCGCCATGATGGTCCGCCAAGCATGGAGGCGCTTCTCGCCGCAATTGTCGGGGATTTCGCATGAAAGTGACTTGGCGCTGCCGCGAGTTTGTTGGTGAAAGTCAATGAATCAATAATTTATGCCCGAAACAACGAAGAAAGATATGGCACCGGAAAACGCCAAAATTGAGACGCCGGGACGTTCGGAGAATGTAATTGTTCCGCCGCCACGACGAAACCGCCGGAAGCTCAAGATTATTATCGCCGCAGCGGCGGTCTTGGTGGTCCTCGCCGTTACGGTCATTTATTACATCCATTTCATCGCACCCTACGAATCCACGGATGACGCGTTCATAGACGGTTACGTCACCATTGTCAGCTCGCGCGTTCCGGGCCAGGTCGCGCGGCTGCTGGTAACGGACAATCAAAGGGTCAAGGAAGGCGAGGTGTTGGTGGAATTGGATCCGCGCGATTACGAAACGAGTCTGGCAAATGCCAATGCCGATTTGGCGACGGCGCGGAGTCAATCGGATGAAGCCCAGGCCCAGGTGAAAGTCAATGAAGCGAAGGTCGCGCAGGCGCAGGCGGCAGTGACGGCTGCCGAAGCGGAAAACCAGCGGGCGGCGGATGACCTGAAGCGTTACGAATCCGTCGAAAGCCGGGCCGTGTCCAAGAGCGCGTTCGATCTGGCCAAGGCCCAAGCGCGTTCTGCCAACGCCGATCTCGAATCCGCTAGCAGCCAGGTCAAAGCGGCGCAAGCGCAAGAAGCTTTGAGCGAGGCCGCCGTCGAGACTGCCGCAGCGGCAGTGCAACAAGCCGAAGCGAAGGTCCGCCAGGCCGAATTGAATCTATCCTATACGAAAATTATCGCCCCGGTCACCGCACGGGTCACCGCCCGCACGGTGGATGTGGGTAATTATGTTCAGCCCGGTCAGGCGTTATTGGCCTTGGTTCCAACCAAGGTCTGGGTGACCGCCAATTTTAAGGAAACGCAATTGACTTACATGAAACCAGGACAGCCGGTGCAGTTGAGTATGGACGCTTATCCAAATCGAAAATTCAAAGGCAAGGTGGACAGTCTGCAAGCCGGGACTGGTGCGCGATTCAGCTTGCTGCCTCCGGAAAACGCGGTGGGCAATTACGTCAAGGTGGTCCAGCGCGTGCCGGTGAAAATTGTTTTCGACGAAACGTTGCCGACCAATTTGGACATCGCGCCGGGTATGTCCGTTGAGCCGAAAGTCAAAGTCAAATGAGCGACGTTGCTTCCACGACAACCGAATGGCGCCCGCGCTTCAATCCGTGGTTGATTGCGGTGCCGGTGATGCTGGTGACGTTCATGGTCATATTGGATACCTCCATCGTCGTGGTGGCGTTGCCCTATATCGCCGGCAATCTGGGAGCTACGCAGGACCAATCCACTTGGGTGCTGACGAGTTATCTGGTGGCCAATGCGGTGATTCTTCCGGCCAGCGCCTGGTTTTCCAGTTTTTTTGGGCGCAAACGCTTTCTGATCGCTTGCACCATTTTGTTCACTTTGTCTTCGTTGACCTGTGGTGTAGCAGCCTCCATGCCGATGCTGGTGATTTCAAGAGTGATGCAAGGCCTGGGTGGGGGCGCCATGCAGCCGCTTGCCCAGGCCATCCTGTTGGAGAGTTTTCCGCCCACCCAACGCGGCACGGCCACCGCCCTGTTTGGATTGGGCATCGTCGTCGCTCCCGTCGTCGGGCCGACCCTGGGCGGTTGGCTGACCGACCAATTTTCCTGGCGCTGGACGTTTTTCATCAATCTGCCCGTGGGCATCCTCGCGGTTTTCCTGATGCTGCTGGTGCTCGAAGATCCGCCTTACATTCGCGCCAGACGACCGGGCCGGATTGACGGGATAGGTTTTGGCCTGATGGGGCTGTTTCTTGGAACATTGCAAATCATCCTTGATAAGGGGCAGGATGCGGACTGGTTTTCGGCCGTATGGTTGCGCTGGTTTGCCGTCATCTGCGCCGCGTCCTTTATCGGGTTCATTGTGCGCGAACTTTGGACTGACCACCCCATCGTGGATTTGCACATTTTCAAGAACCGCAACTTTGCCGTCAGCAGCGCCTTATTTGCAGTATTTGGCCTGGTCCTCTATGCACTGATTGCATTGCAGCCGTTGTTCCTCCAATCGCTGTTGGGTTACACCGCATTTGATGCGGGCCTCTCGGTCACGCCGCGCGGCGTCGGGTCGTTGATCGGGGTCTTTGTGGTCGGCGCGCTGGTGAGCCGGGTTAATCCAAAAATACTGGTGGGCGTTGGTTTCGCCCTGCTGGCGCTTGCCAGCTATCAGTTGAGCCGGTTGGATTTGCAAATGAGCATGTCCAGCATCATCCTGCCAAATATCATCGCGGGTTTCGGCGCGCCCTGCATCTTTGTACCTATGACGACGCTGGCCATCGGCTCGTTGCGCAACGAGCAAATCGGCAACGCCACCGGCCTTCAGAATCTGGTCCGCAACGTTGGCGGCAGCGTCGGCCTTTCCTTCGTTTCCACCATGTTGCAACGCTACGCCCAGGCGCACCAGGCGATGATGGTCGGACAGTTGTCGCCCCTGAATCCTCAATACCAACAACACCTGGGTTTCGCCCAAAAGTTATTGGAATTGCACTTTGATCCAGCCGACGCCCTGGCGCGAGCGCGCGATTTGCTTTATCACACGATGCTCCAACAATCCACCTATTGGGCGTTCATGAATGTGTTTTACGTCGTGGCCTGCCTTTGCGCGGTGTGCCTTCTATGCGTTTTTGTTTTTGAACGGCCCAAGGAGGTCCGCGCCGTGGCGTTGGCCGAGTGAACAATGGCAAAATTATGAAACAACTCCTTCTCATTGATCACGAGTTTGGCTCAGGCGCCAGGACTATCGGTGAACAAATCGCCAAGCGGCTGAATTGGAATTTTTTCGACCAGGCGCTGACCGATGAAGTCGCGCGACGGGCCAAAATTCCGGTTGGGGTTTGCCAGCGGCGCTTGGAGCGGAATGATCCCGTACTCCAACGATTGATCAACGTCATCTGGCGCGGAAGTTTTGACCGGAACCTGCCATCGCCCGATCTGGCCATTTTAGACTCCAAGCGGCTGGCTTCTTTGGTTCAACAAGTCATCGAACAGACTGCGGAAAAGAAGCCGTGCGTTATCATTGGTCGCGGCGCGCCGTTCTTTCTCCGAAATCGCGACGACACTTTTTGCGTGTTTCTTTATGCCTCGCGTGAACTTAAGTTCCGACGGGTGCTCAAGCGCGTCGGCAACGAAAAGGAAGCCATCGAATTGGTGGATACCCTTGACGAGGACCGGCGGAAGTTTGTGAAGCATCATTTTGGACATGACTGGCCCGACCGCCAACTCTTTCAAGCCATGCTCAATACCAGCATTGGCGACGACAACACTATCGAGACAATTCTCAATCTGCTGAACGCTGCCAATCAAAACGAGGAGGCGAACAAAGCATGAGACCAACAATGGTCATGATGGCAATATGTTTCGCGCTCCTCGCTGGTTGCGCCGTGGGACCGAACTATCAGGCACCCAAAACGAATGTGTCAACGCGATGGGCATCTCCCCTTATCGGCGGTGAAACGAACAGCCCGGTTGATCTTGCCGCTTGGTGGGAAAATTTTAATGACACCAATCTGGATTCGCTCATGACGACGGCTGTTCAATCCAATCTCACTCTTCGCATTGCTGAATCGCGTGTGCGCGAAGCCCGCGCTGAACGCGGCGTTGTCGCTGGGAGTTTGTGGCCTTCAGTCGGAAGTTCAACGTCCTATTCCCGAAATCGTTTTGGACAAAACGGTTTTCCGCCGCTGCCTCCGACCACGCCGCCGGACTACAATTTTTACAACGCCGGTTTCGATGCCGCTTGGGAGCTTGATATTTTCGGCGGCACGCGTCGTGCAGTGGAAGCCGCCAGCGCTGAAATTGGCGCTGCGGAATACGGCCAGCGCCACGTGCTCGTAACATTGCTGGCGGAAGTAGCGCGCAATTACATCAATGCGCGAGCTTATCAACAACGCCTCACCATTACGCGCGACAATATTCGCGTTCAACAAGACGTATTGGATTTAACCAGTAACCGTTTTCAAAATGGGTTGAGCAGCGATCTCGACGTTCAACAAGCCACTGCGTTGCTGGCCAGCACCGAGGCACAGGTGCCATCACTCGAAACAGGTTTTCAGGAATCTGTCTATCATCTTGCCGTGTTCCTCGGGCAAACGCCGGACGCATTGGTGAACGAAATGTCCGTTGAAAAACCGATTCCACTCACGCCGCCGTTGGTGCCGGTGGGATTGCCGTCCGATTTGCTGCAACGCCGGCCGGATGTGCAACACGCCGAGCGTGAGTTGGCCGCTGCCACAGCACGCATTGGCGTAGCAAAGGTGGATTTGTTTCCAAAATTTTCGCTGACGGGATTCGCCAGTCTGGAAAGCATCTCGGCGAATAATTGGTTTGATTATGCCAGCCGTGCTTGGTCGGCCGGCCCGACCGTGCAATGGGAAATTTTTGAGGCCGGCAGCATCCGCGCCAATGTCCGCGTCCAGAACGCCCGTCAGGAACAGGCTTTGGATGCTTATCAACAGATCGTGTTGACCGCGTTGGAGGATGCCGAGAACGCGCTCACCGCTTATGCCAAGGAGCAGGTCCGGCGCGAATCGCTTTCTCAATCGGTGCAGGCGAACCAGCAGGCGCTGGAATTATCCACCCAGCTTTATCAAAGCGGTCTGGCGGATTTTCTTCATGTGCTCGATTCCGAACGCTCCCTCTACGCCGCGCAGGATGCACTGGTGCAAAGCGATCAAACAGTTTCTCTGAACCTCGTGCAGCTTTACAAAGCCCTCGGTGGTGGATGGCAGAACCAAACAAACTCAACCATCTCGATTGAGGACGCTCGTTCTCGCAGTGGCGGAAAAACCAATTCCAGCTTATGAGTGAAACCAGCCAATTTCTTATAGATCACGGCCTGCCTCTCGTGTTTGCGGCGATGTTTCTGGAACAGCTTGGGCTCCCGCTTCCAGCGGTGCCGTGGCTGCTGGCTGCCGGAGCACTTTCGGCGAGCCAACAATTCAATTTGCCCTTGGGAATGGCGGTCTCCATGGTTGCCTGTCTTATGGCTGACGCTTTCTGGTTTTATGTGGGGCGGCATCGCGGCAGCCAAGTGCTTAAATTCCTTTGCAGGATATCGCTGGAGCCGGACTCGTGCGTCCGTAGAACGCTGAATGTTTTCACGCGTTACGGATTGCGAGGGGTGGTGGTGGCAAAATTCCTGCCCGGCATGAGCACGATCACGCCGCCGTTGGCCGGAATGTCCGGCATCAACGCCGGACGGTTCTTCCTGTTCGATGCTTTGGGTTCACTTCTTTATTGTGGTGTTTTCCTTCTCTTGGGCCATTTCTTCAGCAATCAGATAACGCAAATCGGCATGGCCATTGCACACATCGGGGGCAGTGCGTTGAGCCTTCTGTTAGCAATCTCGGCACTTTACGTTGCCTGCAAATACTGGCAGCGGCAGCACTTATTGCACGAGTTGCGCATGGCCCGGATTACCGTCGAGGAGCTGAACCAGAAGTTGGTCGCCGGTGAAAAGCCGGTCATCATTGATTTACGTTCCCGGGCCGTGTTGGAATTAAATCCGACCATCATTAGCGGCGCAGTTCATCTTGACTTGGATGAATTCGTCAAGCGCGATCACGAGCTTCCTCATGACCGCGACATTATTGTCTATTGTGACTGCCCGAACGAGGTGAGCAGCGCGCGACTTGCATTGCGATTACATCGCAAAGGCTTTACCCGTGTGCGGCCTTTGCTCGGTGGCGTTGATGCCTGGCGGAAAAATAATTTTCCGATGGAAAGCTGGACAGCAAAAGTAGCAGCGGCAGCAGGCATTATTGTGGCCGGTTCTGAACCTGCCTCGATCAACATTCCTGCAATGTCAGATTCTGTTAGCAGTGAAGATCAACCTAAAACCACCAGTAATGGAGAAAACACCAACCTAATCAACTCAAGGAACCCAAGTCACCGCTAATCATCCCAACTTAATTATGATCCTTCCCTATCGCTTGTTGTATCTCGCGGCTCTGGCATGTCTCGTCGTTAATACTCTCCGGGCACAATCCATTTCGCCCACTCCAACCAATTCGCCGACGCCATCCTTTTCCCCGGCACCAACGGTTGATGCCATAGTTCTCCCGCAACCACTTTCCGATCCAATTGAGCCTTTTAATCGCGCCGTTTGGAATTTTAACAAGGGTCTTATGACGGCGGTCATCAAGCCCATCTCCAAGGATTATCGCTTCGTGGTGGTAAAACCGGTTCGCCAAGGAATCTCGAATGCGGGCAGAAACCTGACTTATCCCGTGCGTTTCATCAACGAATTGCTGCAAGGTGATTTGAAGGCAATGGGTGATGAAACTGCAAGGTGTATTTGCAATACAATCTTTGGCCTTGGTGGCATCTTCGATGTAGCCACCCGCGGGAACATCCCCAAGCGAGACGCCGATTTCGGACAAACGTTCAAGAAGTGGGGTTTGCAGCCGGGCATTTTCCTGATGCTGCCCATTTTCGGACCAAGCGATGTTCGCGACGGTTCCGGTTTGGTTGCCGATTTAGCCGCGAATCCGCTGACCTATTTTTCACCATATAGCTACATCGGTTCTGGCGTCGAGGCCAACAATTTCAGTGATTCCGTGGATGAGGCGGTCCGATTCAGCCAGGCCGAACCCGACTCCTATTCGATTCTGCAATACGCGTGGACCTTTACCCATGAGAATCGTCCGGTTGATCTCCGGCTCATTGGCAGCCAAGACCCGGCGTCGCTGCAAACACTTCAATCCCTCTTTTTTACTTACAAGAACCCTGAATTTCTGAGCAGAGGAAAAACCCAATCGGTACTGGTTCCGGCCACCGGCAAGAAGCTGGACTTTACCTTCTGGCTGCAACCAGGTCATGCGGCCGTTGTCTATCTCGTTCCCGGATTCGGCGCCCATCGTCTGGCTGGAAATGTTCTTGGTCTGGCCGAACTTCTGGTCTCAAACCGGTTTTCCGTCGTGTGTATTAGCAGCACTTTTCATCCTGAATTCATGGAGCACGCGTCCACGTCAGCTCTGCCTGCCTACCCGCCTATCAGCGTTGGCGACATTCATGTCGTCCTGACTGAAATTGACCATCATCTGGACATGGAGTATCCCCATCGTCTAGGCGCGAGGGCGATGATGGGATATTCCATGGGCGCGTTTCAGTCTTTGATGCTCGCGGCGACCGAAAGCACCAATCACGCTCCTTTGATCAAGTTCCAGCGTTATGTCGCCATTGATTCACCGATTCGCTTGCGGTATGCCGTATCCAACCTAGACCAATATTATAAAGCCCCCTTGGCCTGGCCAGCCACCGAGCGTGAGGCCGACATTGAGAACACGCTTCTCAAGCTCGCGACTGTAGCCACGGAACCTCCGGCTCAAAGAGCCGACCTGCCATTCAATTCCATCGAAAGCAAGTTCCTCATTGGGCTTGGCTTCCGTTTGACATTACGTGACATCATTTTCAGCAGCCAGCTCCGCCACAACCAGGGGATCCTGCAACAGCCGATCAAAAAATCAAGGCGACGAGGTGCTTATGAAGAAATCATGAAATATTCATTCCGGGATTACATTAATAAATTTGCGGCACCTTACGACCGGACTCTTGGGATTGATTTGAGCAACCCGGATGTTGTAAAGTGGGGTACTGATTTAAAAACCTATACGGCCGCTTTGCGGGCAAACCCCTATATCCGGCTCATTTTAAACCGGAATGATATTTTCCTGGCCGACGAGGACATCACATGGATTGAGTCCACTTTTGCCCCGACGCAAGTGGCTGAATTTCAGGATGGCGGTCACCTGGGCAACCTCTCCCAACCCGCCGTGCAAACGGCCATTCTCCGAGCGCTGGATGGGTTGGGTTCACAGGAAATCAAACGAACGCAAGAATAAATTCAAATTGTGGTAACGGTTCATGTAAAGTGAACAAACGTAACACTCGCACCCTTGAAGGGAATCGAACCTGTGTTTTAGTTAAGTTTTTGATTTTTAAAAAACTGCACCCAAGCACATAAAGTCGGCCAAGGCCTGCCCTTCGGCGTTCGTAATGCCTTACAGAATCTTTCTCCCGACGGCGTTACGTGCGTAATGTGAGCGTGGCTGAAGACCTTGTGCAGGAGACCTTTTTAGCTGCACTCAAATCCAGATCACCGTTTTCTGGCAAATCGTCGCTACGGACATGGCTTGTGGGGATTTTACGTCATAAAATCTATGACCATTATCGAAACCATTACCGTGAGCGTGCCGTCCGAGTCGATTGTAACCCGACAAATGATGGGCAATCGAGGGAAGAATCTGTGTTTCGGCCGCACGAGATTGCTGCGCAGTGTCCGTCTCCCCATCACAGGATGGGGGCATAACCCAACTCTAAACACTCAAGCCCTACGGAGGTCACATGACTGCTTCAAAACTCAAAGGCAAGGTTGCTGTCATTACTGGTGGCAGCAGCGGGATCGGCCTGGCAACCGCGAAACGATTCGTGGCAGAAGGCGCGTATGTCTTTATCACTGGACGAAGGGACAGTGAGTTGCGCAAGGCAAAAGCTTTGATTGGTAGGAATGTGACCGCCGTAAGGGGCGATGTCTCAAATCTTGACGATTTGGACAACCTTTACAAGACCGTCGCCAAGAAAAAAAGTGTCATTGACATCGTCATGGCGAACGCCGCTTTCGTTGAAATGCAATCCTTTGAATCAGTGACCCCGGAGCATTTCGACAAAACCTTTGGAACGAACGCTCGCGGCGTGTTTTTTACAGTGCAAAAGGCGTTGCCGTTCATGAAGAATGGGGGATCAATAATCGTGGTGGCCGCTTCCGGCCATGTCAAGGGTTCACCGGGGCGGAGCACCTACGTTGCTTCCAAAGCCGCTATTCGTTCATTTGCGAGGACGTGGGCGGCTGAACTTAAAGATCGGAAAATCCGTGTTAATGCGCTCACGCCCGGTGCAACCGATACACCCATCATAAAAGGTTTATTCGCAAAAAAGGAGGAACAGGAAAAAATGATTGAATCATTCAAGGCCATGATTCCGCTGGCGCGTTTGGGTCGAGCGGATGAAGTGGCGTCGGCAGCACTATTTCTCGCGTCCGAAGAAAGCAGTTATTGCACAGGCATTGATTTGTTTGTGGATGGCGGTTTCGCCCAAGTTTAAACCATCAAGACTTCAACGGGGATTATTTGTGAAAACACAATTAAAGGCAGGTCAAAAGTTCCCCGCGCTTCACACCAAGAACATTCATGAAGGGGTCGCCCATTAGTATTGTTAAGTTTTGGTTTTATCATGCC
The DNA here is from genome assembly GCA_963797825.1 of uncultured Verrucomicrobiae bacterium. Classification (GTDB taxonomy): domain Bacteria; phylum Verrucomicrobiota; class Verrucomicrobiia; order Limisphaerales; family UBA11358; genus UBA11358. Next base: position 21,012 of record CAWCRR010000047.1, on the reverse strand, counting down.
AATACAGCAGGTGCGAGAGGTGCGTCTTGGTTCCCATGCGCAGCCGCCTGGCGACCCACCCGAGAGTCATCGTGGTTTCCCGCCGCTAACGCAAGGCAATTCGCACTTTCTGCGGATCGCCCTTGCGACATTAAATGGGTCAGTAAAAGGTAAAAGGGTCACCGATTAGGGCATTGGCCCTATAATTATGACAGTATTTCATTTGCAACACCCTCTTTCGTCTCCACAGCGGGCCCAATTTATCGAGGTTCGTCCTGAGTTTAAACCAGGTTGAATTCATTTTGATTTTTCATCCAGCCTTCCCTGCCGCGCCATAGCACAGCGACGGGGAGTTCATTTTCTGATCCCTTCTGTAACAATTCCGCACTCCGCAATTAGATGTTTCCACTTTTCAGGCTCAAATTGGCGTTTATTCGCGTGAATTTGCATTGACGATTTTGTTTCCGGGCAACATTACGATTTCCGCTTTTTATGGTTAACTCACGTTGACGATGAAAAAGCTATTAAATCGCGAACATCGACCAGAGTCCGCCATCCTACCGCCGGCCGCAAACGGCGAAGGCAGGGCGCGCAGTTCCCTGCGCGCCGCGAATATGGTAAGGGCCTCCTTTTCAAAAAAAATCCTGCCACGGAAACAGGGTCAATTTTATGGTCCTGATCATTGCAATCACCAAAACACTTGGAAACGAATTGAAGCGAATTGAAGCGAATTGAAGTTTAGCACTCAACATGAAAAAATGCCTTTCCATCGAAGAAATCACCTGGATCGCTTCCCTCACGCCCGCAACACTGGCCGCAAATGATCACAGGCGCGACACTGGTCGCCGCGAAATTAATGGAGGTCCGTTACGCGAAGTTACGCGAAGTTACGCAAAGTTACGTTTACTTAAACGCAACAACAAAACTATGCGACTCGAATTGACGCGAATTGACGCGAATTGACGTTTATGCTCTCAACCCTCAACTCAAACCCCTCTCAACCCTTTAACGTCTCCTACGGCTTGCATCGCCGCGGCCAAAGGCGCATTATTTTGCACACGAAAATTGTCATGAAAAAATTGCTTTGGATTTTGCCGGCGCTCATCGCCCTGTCATTGCGCGCCGCGGATACTTCGACCGATACGAACGCGCCGGCGGCGGACAAAAAACCGGATGTGGCCATGATCCCCGACGCCTCGCACAAACCGGTTTTCACCACCAACACCATCACCATTGACGGCGAGCGCGTAACCTACCAGGCCGAGACCGGGATGCTGCCCATCCTTTCGCCGACGGGCGCGGTGCGCGCCTCGGTCTTTTACATCGCTTACACGCGCATCGACAAAGGCGCCAAGGCCCCGCGCCCGGTCACGTTTTGCTTCAATGGCGGCCCCGGCTCCTCTTCGGTCTGGCTGCATTTGGGCGCATTGGGACCGCGCCGTGTGAAAATGAACCCGGATGGCACGCTGCCGCCGCCGCCGTTCAGCCTGTTGGACAACGACTGTTCGATTTTGGACGTGAGCGACCTGGTGTTCATCGACCCGGTGGCGACGGGCTTCAGCCGCGTGTCCGAGGATGAGAAGCCCGACCATTTTTTCGGCAATTCAGGCGATCTCGATTCGGTGGGCGAATTCATCCGGTTGTGGACGACGCGGCATTCGCGATGGCTCTCGCCGAAATATCTTTGTGGTGAAAGTTACGGCGTGTTCCGCGCCGCCGGACTGGCGCAATTCTTGAGCGATCATTACGGGATGTACCTGAACGGGTTGATCCTGGTTTCCGGCGTTTTGGATTTTCAAACGATTGACGACCGCCCCGGAAACGACGTGCCCTATCCGCTGTACCTGCCCGCCTACACGGCGGCGGCGCAATTCCATAAAAAATTGCCGCCGGATTTGGAGAACGACCTGGACAAGGCGCTGGCTGAATCGCGCGAGTTTGCCCGGGGCGAATACGTCACGGCCCTGGAACGGGGCGATTCGCTCGCTGCCGATGAACGTTCAAACATCGTCGCCGAATTGTCGCGGCTGACTGGATTAAAACCGCAGATTATCGAAGACAACGACCTGCGCATTGACGAGGGCATTTTCCGAAGACAATTGTTGCATGACGAAGGATTGATTCTCGGCGCTTATGATTCGCGCATTACGGGACGCGATGACGATCCCGCGGCGCAGTATCCGGACTACGACCCATCCGCCGCGGCCACGTCAGGCCCGTTTTCGGCCGCCATCAACAGCTATATCCGCGATGAATTGAAATTCCAGGATGACTTGCCTTATGAACTCCTGGCCGGCGTGCGCCCCTGGGATTATGGGGATGCCAACAGCTTTCCCTACGCTGCCGGAAGGCTGGCGGGCATCATGAACCAAAATCCGTACATGAAAATCCTGGTACTCGGCGGCCGCTGCGACCTGGTCTGCCCCATCGACACGGTCCATTACGCCATTGATCACATGCAGTTGGCGCCCGAATACCGCACGAACATCACCTATGCGCAATTCGATGCCGGGCACATGATGTATATCAATTCGCCGGACTTGCAGAAGATGCACGATACCATCGAGACTTTCCTGAAGCCGTGATGGCTTTTAGCTAGACTTTCTGTTGGGACCTGGCGATTTCGTCTTTGAACTTCTCCTGGCAGGTTGGGCAGATGCCATGCGTGAAGGTGGCATCCGTGCGCGAACGGACATATTGCTCGACGGTTTGCCAGTAACCGGTGTCTGAGCGCACACTCTTGCACCAGCCGCAAATGGGAATGAGGCCGGACAGCGTTTTGACCTGAGCCAGGGCTTCGCGCAATTCGAATACCAACTTTTCCCGGTCGGATTCATATTTTTTCCGGTCGCTGATATCGCGGAAAAAGCCGAGATAGCCGGTCAATTCCCCCCGGGCATCGGTCAGGGCCGTGACCACCAGTGAGGCGGGAAAGCGGGCGCCGTCCTTGCGGATAAAGGTCCACTCGCCCTGATCCACCTGATCCAGCTCGATCTTGGCGATGATGGTTTCAAAAGTGGGCCGGATGGGATGTCCCATTCGCTCGGACAATACTTCGGAGCGCTCGGAGATTTCCTTGGCATCGCGCCAGAGGAGCGGTGTGGCTTTGCCGACGACTTCCTGGGGAGAATAACCGAGGAGGCGTTGCGCGGCGGGATTGAAGGTTTGCACGGTGCCGCCTTTATCCGTGGTAATGATCGCATACGTTGCCGAATCGATGATCGCATCCTGCAACTTCTTGACCTCTTGCAATTTCATCTCGACGCGGCGGCGCTGATCCAGTTCACGGCTGACCAGATAATTGGCCAACAACAACAATAAGGCGGCAGCAATGCAGCCGATCACGAGCATTTGCGCCAGGTTGTGATAATTCGCCTCCTCGTTTGTGTCACGGGCATCGAGCATTTGCTGCTCGTCATCATTGAACGATTTTAAATTGTCGAATACTTTTCCGGACAGAACCCTGTCCCTGTCGGCTGCGTCCAATCGCAAAACGCCTTCGGGGCCGTTGGTATGGTAGGTGGCGATCAGCAGATTGTAATAAGTGATGACATCATTTATCTGATGCGCGATCAGGGTGAGCCTCGAATGTTGCAAGGGATCGTCCCGGGTGAGCCGGGACAGTTGCTCCAATTGCTGCACTTCCTGGTTTGTGAAGTTCCCATAGGCGGTCAGGAAGGGCGTGGTGCCCATGACGACGTAGCCCCGCGCGGCACGCTGGATATCCACAAAATTATTCTGGAACGATTGCGACGCCTCGATGACCTGGAACGTGTGCTTGCGCGAGTAGATGGCATCTTTAAGCTGCGAGATGGCCGCCGCGGAAAGGATGGCAACCATGAGCATCAATGCCGCTGAGCCGGCCATCGGCAGCCAGCGAGGCATGATTTGGTCATGGGGCGTCGTCGTGTCCGGCGCTGGTTCCATGACCCGAAAAGCTAACGCAACGGTACACGATTGAAAAGCCCTGGTTGGGTTTTATTCGTTGAACTGCGGCAGGGAATTTTTCGCCTTTTGGCCCTCGGGCACTCCCTGCAATTCGATGGCGGGATTCCAATTTTTCCAGTCGTCGTTTTCTTTTTTGTTCAAAAGGAAAACAGCGCCATTCGTCGCCTGGGGGCCATAGTTCGGAGGCGTGACAAATGCGATTCCGCCGCTGACAACGGTCTGCGCCGATTCGGCAGAAATCTCAATGCCGCTGAATAGCCCCGCATGGACATTGATGCCGCCGGCATTCCAAAATTGTGAATCCACGCGGACCAAGGGCGCGTAATCCTCTTTTATCCGCGCAGCGACGACCACATTGCTGGCGTTTTCGGCAAGATGAAAATCGGTCACTTCGCCCACCTGAATGCCCCGGTAGAAGATGGGCGACTCCGCTTCCAGCGACCCAAGATCGTCCGTCAACAACGTGATTTGCACGGCTTTGACGGGCGTAATCGGGGCTTGTTCCGACCCTATGAAGGTATTGGTGCGCGCGCCACCGCCGGGCTGCACGGTCACATAATTGCCCGAGACAATCGTGCGCAACCCGCTGACAGACCCGAGTTTCAATTCCGGCCGGACGATCCAGAAAATCGATCCTTCCCGCGCAACCTCACCGGCGGAGTAATCCAGCTTGGCGCGGACCGCCACGTCCTGCTGGTCGTGGGCGAGTTTCAGCGACTCGATCTCGCCGATTCTGATGCCGCGGTACATGACCATGGAATTTTGCTCCTGTAAACCGTCCGCGTTTTGAAAATAGATCGTGATGGTGGGGCCGGCAAAAATGACATCGTGAAGCACGAAGTAAACGCAGATGCCAACCGCGGCGAGCGGGACAAGCCAAAGCGCCAGGGTAAAGTAACTTTTTTCAATTTTTGCCTTCGGCAATCCATGGATTTTTTCACTCATAATGCTTTTTTTCCTCCGGCGAATCCCACAGCAACCGCGAATCAAAACTATAAGTGGCCAGCAAGGTCAGGACGACAACCGCCGCAAAGGAAAAGACCCCCCGGCCAGGATGCACTGTCGCCACTTCGCCCATCTCGATCAGTGAGACGCCGATCGCCAACAGAAAAACCTCCAGCATGTTCCAGGGGTCGATGATCTGGATGGCTTTAAAAACCCAGGCCCGGGCTTTTTTCCACCGCGTCCAACCGAGCGTGAACGTGATAAAGATCAAGCCGATGATCTTTAGCGCGGGGGTGAACATGCTCGTGCAAAAAACCAATCCGCTGATGAAATATTGTCCATGTTCCCAGAGCGAGCTGATTCCCTGGAAAACAGTGGTCTGGTGGTATTGCCCCTGGTATTCGACAGTCACGATGGGATATAAATTCGCGGGGAAGTATAAGACCGCGGCGGCAAAGGAAAACGCCAGGGTGCGCATCCGGCTGTCCACGTTGCGATGGAAAAGCTTGAAATTGCAACGTGCGCATTTGACGACACAATTCCTGGGCACTTGACCAACTTCCTGCACCAGACCGCAGGTCTGGCACGCCACCACCTTGTCCATGTCCATAACCTCGTTGATAATGCGAAAAACTCAAGTTGCTTCGAAATCAATACTCCGAAATCCGTTGCGAAATCGCGTCCCAGGCATCAAACTTGAGCTTATGAATTTAGATTCTCTTTATTCCGAGCTGACTTTAAAAGCGAACGCCAAATTGGTGTTGATCGTCCTCGACGGGTTGGGTGATTTGGCCACCAAAGAGCAGAATTACCTGACGCCCCTCGAAGCCGCCACCACCCCGCATCTCGATAAATTGGCGAAAGATTCCGCCCAGGGCCGGATGATTCCGGTCGCACCCGGTATCACGCCCGGCAGCGGCCCGGGTCACCTCGGCCTGTTCGGCTACGACCCCCTGGAATTCCAGGTTGGGCGCGGCGTGATCGAAGCGCTCGGCCTGGGCGTGGAATTGAAGACCGGCGACGTCTGCGCCCGCGCGAATTTCGCGACGCTGGACGCAAAGGGCATCGTCACTGACCGCCGCGCGGGAAGGATCGCCACTGAAATCTGTGAAAAACTTTGCGCCAGACTCGCCGCCAGGATCAAAAAAATCGGCGATACGGAAGTCATCATCCAGGCCGGGAAAGAGCATCGCTTTGTTGTCGTATTCCGCGGCAAGGGACTGGAAGGCCCGATCACGGATGCCGACCCGAACCGCGAAGGCTTCGCCATTCCCACGGTTCATCCGCGCGATGAATCAAATGCCGGCCAGAAAAAGATGGCCGGGCTGATCGCTGAGTTTTACAAGGCCGCGCTGCCGGTTCTGGCCGGAGAAAAGCCCGCGAACGGCTTTCTCATGCGCGGCATTGCGCATCAACCGCATATTCCCCTGTTCGAGGACCGGTATAAATTGAAGCCCGCCTGCCTGGCGGTTTATCCGATGTACAAAGGGCTTGCCCAACTCGTCGGCATGAAAAAAATCGAGGCGCAAACCATCCAGCAGCAATTCGAGCTTTATCTCAAGGAATACGACAACTACGACTTTTTTTTCATCCACTACAAATACACTGACAAAGCGGGAGAAGACGGCGATTTCGACGCCAAGATGAAGGCGATTGAATACTTCGATGCCGCCCTGCCGATTTTCTTGCGCAAAAAGCCGGACGTGCTCGTCGTGACGGGCGACCATTCCACACCCGTCGCGGTCAAAGGCCATTCCTGGCATCCGCAGCCGGTCATGCTGCACTCGGCCTTGAGCGGTTCGGACAAATTGGACCGCTTCACAGAAACCGGCGCCAATCTCGGCTCGCTCGGCATTTTTGAATCCAAATTTTTGATGCGCCTGATGCAGGCCAACGCGAGGATGTTCGACAAATTCGGCGCGTAATGAATTTGCCGAACAAACTTACCGTCTCCCGGTTCGTGCTGGCGGCGTTGTTCATTTGGACGATGCTTGCGCCCATCCCCTTTGGCAAGACACTCGCGCTCTTTTTTTTCTGCTTCGCGGGCATAACGGATTTTCTGGATGGCCGGATTGCCCGCAGCCGGAAACTCATCACCAATTTCGGCATCCTGATGGATCCGCTTGCTGACAAGATCCTGGTTTGCTCGGCCTTCATCCTTTTTGTCGAAAGTTCGCATTCCCATCCGGGCGCGCGGGTCAAGGTGGCCGCGTGGATGGTCATCGTCATCGTCGCGCGCGAACTGGCCATCACCGGCCTGCGATTGCTGGCGGCTTCAAAAAATCACGTGCTCGCGGCCGAGTATTTCGGGAAACACAAAACCATATCCCAGATCATCACGATTATCGCCCTGCTGGTCGTGGATGCCGCCGCGGAATGGCCGGCGCCGCTGCAAAATTTCTTCAGCCCCTGGACGCCGGAATTTGCCATGATCATGCTCTGGGTGACCGTCGGGTTGACGGTGATTTCGGGGCTGGTATATCTGTGGCGCAACCGGGCGCTCTACATGGAAGACGTTTGAAGCGCCTGCGAACCTATTTCGGCAAGGGCAGCGTCTCGCCATTATTAGAGGACTGATAAACCGCCGGCGGGAGATTTGGGACGGAATTGTTTCCGTGATGCCGATGGATCATGGAACCGATCACGACGACCAGCCCAACTACTGCCACCGCTCCACCGCTCACTATGAAGACCCTCGCATTGACTTTGGACAGCCAAAACATCACGTGGTCCACGAACGATTTCGACTCTACGATCAGCGGCGGCGGCTCGCTGAATTTTTCCGTGCCGCGCAATTCCTTGTCCAGGTCGGCCAGAACCCGCGGCACATCCAGCTTGAGTTGCGTCGCGTAATTTTTTACCGAACCGCGGATATAGATGGGCGCGGAAAAGGCGTGGAAATTTCCTTCTTCGAGAGCGCGCAAATGGTCGGTGCGGATTTTGGTGACCTCAGCCATCTGCGCAATCGTAAGCTTTCGGGCTTCGCGCCCGGCTTTGAGTTGTTCGGCAACCGTTGGCATTACGCCAATTTAGCGTCATTGACGCGAAATTGGCAATCTTGGAAAATGATTGAAACTCATTGAACCTTTTCCCGCCCAGCGCATTCCACTTTATGAAAATGCCGGCAATGGCCGAAAGCGAACAGTTGCCCGTGCAACCAGCCCGGGAAGGAAGCCCGGCGGCCTGGGATGCATTGTTCCGCCGATACCAGTTGCCGTTATATGTGTATGCCTTTGAACTCTTACGCGATGAACAGGCGAGCCTCGACGTTGTCCAGGAGACATTCATCGCCGCTGTCCGGCACATCCACGGATTGCGCAACGATGGGAAATTTGGAAGCTGGCTTTTTGGCATCGCCCACCAGAAATGCGTCCAACGCTGGCGAAAACCAAAAGAAATTTTACTCGATGAATTTCCCGACTCGGCGGATGACCTTGAAAACAGCCCGGAAGACTTGCTTATTCGCCGGGAAGACGAAGCCGAATTTATGAATCTGCTGGATCAATTACCACCGCCGCAGCGTTCCGTGTTGCTGTTGCATTTTATCGAGGACTTTTCGTTGGAAGAAATCGCGCGCATCACGGATACGCCCCTGGGCACCGTGAAATCACGATTATTTTACGCCAAAAAGTCACTCCGCAAACTGCTGGAGCAAAAGAAATGAAAACACCGCGTGAAATTCTATTGGAACGGCATCGGGCCGTGGTACCGGAACTGGACAAACTTCGCCACGAAATTGTAAACGCCGAATTTCATCGCCGGAGTCTCCTTGCGGCGATTTTAGATTGGCCGGCATTGCTTTGGCGGGAGTTAGTTTGGCCATGCCGCCGGGTTTGGACCGGCCTGGCGATGGCATGGATCCTTATCCTGGCAGCGAATATCTCCATGCGCGATAATTCGCCAACTGTTGTCGCCAAATCGTCCCCACCGCAGGAAATCATCATGGCGTGGCGACAGCAACAACGGATGCTGACGGAACTAATCGGCCCGAACGAAACGAGCGCAGTTGTGCCGGCAAAACCATATTCACCGCGGCCGAGCAGTGAACGACAGGTTGAAGTAGCGACCGCGTGACATCGCAGCGGGTATGAGAAACGATTCAATCGCTCTCATTAACACCCGGCTTTAGCCGGGTGTGCGAGCCTTCATGTGTGCGAGCCGTTTCAACGGCTTGCCATGCGTGAAACCGTTGAAACGGTTCTTATGGCCTGGCCCGTGATCACCGGGCTGAAGCCCGGTGTTAATGAAATCATATTGCTTGGTTAAGTAAAAAATTATGAACGAATCATCCGAAAACAAACGGGGTTGGCGCGTCATGCGCCGGATTTTGATCACACTGGCCGTCGTCGCGACGATGATCGCAGTTTTTTATACCGAAGAAGACTGGCGTGGCAAACGCGCATGGGAGCGATGCAAGAGTGAACTCGAAGCCAAAGGCGAAACGCTGGATTGGAATGCTTATATTCCGCCGCCGGTGCCTGATGACCAAAACTTTTTTAAAGCGCCGAAAATGCAGGAATGGTTCGTCCGCCACGATACGGCCACGACAAACGAATTGGAAAGTCTTCACACAAACAAGCAAACGACGGCAAACATCACCGACAAAGCCGCTGCTGAGAGTTATCTGGAATGGAGTGACCAATTTCAGCCGGATTTTGACATGATACGCGAGGCGTTGAAACGGCCCGATACGCGCATGGATGGCGATTACTCCGTGACGTATGAAATTCCTATCGCAAATTTTATAACCATCCGCACTCTAGCCCAAGTCGTTCAGCAACGAACAAAATGTTATCTCCTGCTCGGACAACCGGATAAGGCATTGGACGAATTGACGTTGCTTAACGATTCACGACGAATGATGGAGCGTTTGCCGACAGGCCAACCCGAAACATTGGTTGATGCTATGATAAACGTGGCCGTCACCTCTGTTTATGCGGACATGATCGCCTACGGATTTCAACATCACGCCTGGCAGGAACCCCAACTGGTCGCCTTGCAACAGCAACTTGAAGCAATCGACTTGATGCGCTTCGTAAGCGATGCCTCAAAATTGGAACAGGCCTCGACATGTCATTTATCAGAAACCGTTCAATTTAGCAAAATTATGAACGACATTATGATTCAAGGTTCAGCCAAAATCAGCCTTTGGCAAAAATTAAAAGATCTTGAGGACTATGGCTATGATTTCATACCGCGCGGATGGGTTTATCAAAACATGATTGTCTTCACCAAACTCCACCAAAAACAACAAGACGGTTTTGATCCGACCAATGAAATCATTTCCCCTCAAAAAGTTGATGAGACCGTGCGCGAGATCGACCGTTTTTTCAATCATCGTTCAGCATATAATTTATTGGCTCACATCGCAGTTCCAAATATGTCCAAGGCATATCAACGACTCGGCTACAATCAAACTTTGGTTAATGAAGCCCAAATCGCCTGCGCCCTGGAGCGTTATCGTCTCATGTACGGCGTGTATCCCAATTCACTCGATGCGCTCGTGCCGCACTTTATCGATGCGCTTCCCCATGACATCATCGACGGAGGATCGCTCATTTATCGCCGAACAAATGACGGGAAATTTCTGCTCTATTCCATCGGTTGGAATGAAAAGGATGACGGCGGAAAAGATGTACCAGGCACAGTCAGTAATGCGAACCTGGATAAAGGCGATTGGGTCTGGAAAAATTGACCCATTGGCAATTCTCGCGATATCGGAGCGCGGCTCCTGTGGAGCCGCAGCAATGTGCGAATATTTCGGGTGCCACCGGATCCTCTAAACGTCTTTCTGTTTGAGGAAACTGCTGCGGGTCACAGACCCGCGCTCCGGCGGCAGGCTCACTCACCGCCTTCCATATGGTAATACATGGATTGCAGGGCGATTTTTCCAGGGCCGGTGAAACGGTTCCAGCAGATCTGCGCGCTACTGGCGAACAATCCCGTGGAAAGCTTTTGGAACATGGTTTGCATCTGCACCGAACGGTCCTTGTAAACCCATCCGCCAGGTTCGATGTCGATGGATTCGCCCGGCGCAAGGGTCACTTCGAAAACGTTGCCGAAGCCGTGGATCCACAAAATGCCTTCCTGCGTCGGGCACGAAAAGGTATCGATGAAGAATCCTGTGCCGCCGAGCAGGATATTGGCCACGCCGCGCACACGGGAGAAGGTGTACTCCACATGATTGGTCGCCGCGAGCCATTGATGCTCGCGCACATCCACGGCCATGCCCGGGTTCAGGTGCAGCGCCAGGACATGTCCCGCACCGTCGCGGCTGAACGCGATGCGTCCCGGGCCGTTGGCGCCGGTGAGCAGGAACGGCATCCCGGCGAGCATCCGCTTGATCGCGCCTTTCATGGGGTGCAAGGCCACCTGCACCGCCGGGTCTTTCCAGAGCAGGATGTGATGCTCGAAATAGATGCCGACGTTGCTCAACTCGACGTGCAAGGCCGGGACCAATTCGCCTTCGATATGATAAGTGACGCCGCCGAATTTTTCATTCTGCACCGATGTGGATAATAGTGTTGGAACAGGCATAGGTTTTGTTTGGTTTATTTGATGTTGATTTGAAAGGCGCTGGCGCCGGTGATTTCTCTCAGGTCGCCGTGATAAAATTTCTCGCGATATTCATCTGTCTCCAGCAGATGTTGCGTCAATTCCTTTTTATCGCGCTTGATGATGAATTTGAGTTCATCCATCTCAGCTGACCAGCGGAAGCCATTGAAAAATTCCGCGCCCGCGAACTGGGTTTTGTACAGCGCGGTCTGCGAATAGCAGGTGCCCAGGTAAAGGTGCTTCACGCCGCGTTCAGCAAACAGTTCCACGGCCGAGGTCATCATGAACATGCCCAGGTTGCGCGCGTAGTAGTTCAGGTCGTAAAACGCGTAATAATAAAATGCGAGCGATTTGCCCTCGACATAGAGCGTGGCCGTGCCGACGTCTTTCCCCGTCTCCAGGTCCGTGAACACGAGCAGGTGCGAGATGATGGGCGCGGCAAAGAGCGCGTCCAACCGCTCGAAGGTCATCACGTCCTTGCCGAACTTAATGTCGGCGTAGGTCTTGAAAAATTCGCGGCGCTCGGGCGTGTAATCGTATTTCTCGCGCGGCACCAGCTCGATGCCGATGCCTTTGCCTTTGCGCAGGATGCGGCGGTTCTCGGAGGACGGCTTGAATTTCGCCAGGCTCACACGAATCTGGCGGCAGAGGTAGAAACGATCCAGGTCGCGCGAGGAGGGCAGGAATCCCGCATCAAAAATGTCCGCAGGCGTCTCGTCTTTTTCCGGCACCGCCCAGATCGCATAAGGAAATTGGTAGTGCTCGTAGTCGGAGTTTTGTTCAGAGAAAAGGAGTTTCATTTTTTAAGTCCAAGACTACGGCGCACTTCCGCGCGCAAAGAACGACAATTTTTCAGGACAATTCTGGCTTCGGCTTGCCCGGCATTGTCACCGGGATAACGAAAGCTAACGGCATAAAATGTCAGCTTCTTCAAGATCGGTTCGTATGGGGCCCAAAGCTTAATCCATTCATGCGTCAGGGGCTTCATAAAGCACTTTGCCTTTGGACATGATTTCCTGCGTGAACGAGTCTCCCCATGCGATGTATTTGGAAAGAAAATACGGTGTGCGAACAATCAAATCCATGGGAAATTCAGCATCAACTGCCTGACGAATCAAAATCGCCATGCGTTCGCCGCGATAGCGCGTGCGGTCCATCACCACCAGCAAATCCACATCCGAATCCTCGGTCGGCTTGCCATAGGCATACGAGCCGAACAAAATGATTTTACACGGGCGAAATCTCTTCGCCACCTCATTGGAGAATTTTTTTATTTTGGCGCGCTCAACCATGGGCAAAACCTAAACCGAATTTTGCTCGGAGAAAAGGAGTTTCATTTTAATTCAGCAATGAAAATGAACCAATATAGACTACGCAAACAACCCCCAAAGTAATCAAGCATAGGCGGATGCCCTTTTTCAAATTTCTTTTAACTGTGGGCCGCATGGCGAGGCTTGATTTCATTCACATTCTTCCTCCGCAACCGCAATCGCCAGTTCGTCAGCACGTCGTAGGTCACGGAATTTTTGAGTTTGGCGATGTCGCGCACGGTGATCTCTTCATTGCCCTGGCGACCCATGATGACGGCTTCGTCCCACAACTGCGCTTCGGGGATGTCCGTGATATCGACCATCAGGGCGTCCATCGCGATGCCACCGATGAGCGGAGCACGTTTGCCGCGGATGAGCGCGCCGCCCTCGTTGCGCACGCGCGGAAAACCATCACCATAACCGATGGGCAGGATGGCAATGCGCCGCCCGGTTTGCGCTGTGTAACGCATCCCGTAGCCGACCACTTCGCCAGGCTCCAATTTCTGGATGCCGGCGATCTTTGCCTTCACCGACATCACCGGTTCGATACCGGCAATTTTCCGGCAGACTTGCGACGGGAACACGCCGTAAATCAAGATGCCGGGCCGCACCATGTCCAGATGCGCGTGCGGCAAATCGAGATAACCGCCGCTATTGCAGGAATGCCGCAATTTCACGTGGACCTTTCGCCCGGCCAGCGCATTGAGCACTTCGTTGAAACGCGCGAACTGGAGGTCGGCAAAGGTTTTGTCGGTCTCGTCCGATTGTGCGAAATGGGTCATCACCCCTTCAAGCTCCAGCGATTTTTGGGCAAGAATCTGTTCGACGAGCGGCAGCGCCTCATCCCAACGAACGCCATAACGGCTCATCCCGGTATGGACTTTCAAGTGTACCGGCACGCGCTTGTTGAAATTGGCGGCGATCTTTGCCAGCGCGCGGACGTTGTTCGGCTCGTTCACACAAACGGTCAGGTCATGAGCCACGCACCATTCGAGTTCCCCGGGCTGCCGTTCGCCGAGCAGCACCAACGGCGCGGAAATGCCATCGTCGCGCAGGCACATGGCCTCTTCCAGCGTGCTCAAACCGAGGCCCCATGCGCCTTCCTCCATGGCGATGCGCGCCACGTCGAGCGCACCGTGGCCGTAGGCCTCATCCTTGACCACCGCCATCAGGCGGACGTGTTTCGGCAAATCACCGCGGATCAACTGGAGATTGCGGCGCAGCTTGCCCAAATCAATCTCGGTCCAGGCCGGCCGCAACGGGAAATCATTCGAATTAAAGTTCATAAACCGCAATATCTTTTTACCACGAGACGGAGAAAAAACACGAAAATTCGGAAGTGTTCTGACTTGTTAAACGTAAATTCGCGTTAATTCGCGTTAATTCGCGTAACGAACGGACTATTGGATGAATGGATTGTTGGATAATTGGATTATTGAGGGAATCCAGTGCTTCGTTAATCCGGCTCCGACAACGATATGTCGATACATTGTCCATGAGGGGATGGTAGCAGGAGGAGGGAAAATCGTAATGTTGCCCAGAAACAAAATCGAACTGGGAAATATTCAATAGCGAAGGCACGCAAAAGCGAATCGCCCACCCTAACCCTCTCCCCCGATGGGGTAGAAGGCATCCGGTTCCGACAAGTTCGGGTGTACCGATTGGTGGGCAGTCATTCCCAAAACGAAAAAAACTTGCAGCGGCCCGTTGAAGCTCGAACAATTAAAACACCCATGAAATTGAAAAGCCTTCAGGCCGGGCCGATGCCGGGCATCGTCTTCGCCGCCATTTTTTCTCATGCCGTTTTTGCCGCCGGCACTCATCAATTCCCTGTTACCAATGCGGCCGGCGATGGCGTCACGGTGAATACGAAGATGATTCAGGCCGCCATTGACCAATGCGCGGCGGCGGGCGGCGGGACGGTGGTGATCCCGAAGGGGGTCTTTGTTCTCGGGTGCGCTCTTCTTCAAGCCGGGCGTCAATCTTCAGTTGGCCGAAGGCGCGGTGTTGAAGGCTTCGACAAGCATCGACGATTTTCCCGCGCAGCCGCAGGTGCGCTTTGAAGGCCATTTTTCAGAACACGCGGCGTCGCTGGTGAATGTGGATCATGGCAATCATTTTCGCCTGACCGGCCCCGGCATTTTGGACGGCAGCGGCCAGTCTTACTGGAAGAAATCTTTTCCGTTTGGACCGCCGCGCTTGTGCGAAATCTGCAATTCACGGGATGTGGTGGTGAGCGGCGTGCTCTTCACGAATTCGCCGCAGTGGAACCTGCATTTCTACAACTGCCGAAATTGCGTGGTGGACAATTGCCGGTTCGTGGCCAAAGGACCGAGCACGGACGGGACGGATATCGACAGTTCCCAAAACATCACGGTGAAGGGTTGCTATTATTCAGTGAATGATGATTGCGTGTGCTTGAAGGGAAATCGTTATGACGGCCTGAACCAGGAACCGAAGAGTCCGCCGGTGAAGAATATTGTGATCACGGATTGCACTTTTGTGCATGGCATGGGTGCGTTGGTGTTGGGCACGGAGGCGACGATCATCCGGAACGCGGAATTAAACAACAGCACGGTGGAGGGCAAAATGCCGATGTTGCGCATCAAATTGCGGCCGGACACCGCCGGCCAGGATTATTCTGATATTCTTGTGCGCGATATCAAATTGGACGGCACCGGCCGCATCCTGAGCCTCGAACCCACGCACGGCACGAAGGTCGATCCTGCCCAAGCCGCGCATGGTGAGGTTGCCAAGGTGACGGTGGAGAATATCACCGGCAACTTCGGTTCGTTTGGCACCTTCAGCGGCGACATCACCGATGTCCGTGACATCACCCTGCGGAACATCAACGTAAAAGTTTCGGGGGAGACGAACCTGGATACGGACAAGGTCGTTGATCTGAAAATGAAGAATGTCAATGTGACCGCCGCTGGAACGCCGTAAGCCAGAGAGACATCAAACCTTTCCCGGGGGCCACAGACTCTTGCCCACGTCGGTGCGATAATAACTGCCCACGACGCGGATTTTGCGGATGTTCGCGCAGGCATTGGCGATGGCAGAATCCAGAGTGGGAGCCAGGGCGATGACATCGGCGATGCGATGGCCGGTGGAGAGGAGCTTGCCATCCGGGCCGCGCGCCACTTCATTCCACCAGACGTCGCAATCGAATTTTCCGTCCACTTCCAAAGGCAAATGCGGCCCGCGCACCTGGGTGAACGGATAGCCGTAACCCGCCAGTGTCAGCGAACAGCCGAAATTCAGATCGTCATTGAAGGCCAGCTTCAATTTTTCGTCCCGGGCGGTGCCAATGATTACGTCCACCGGATTTTTCAACATGCGCAGAATCATCGGGCCGGAAGTGACGCCAATGCGGATGTTGTATTCAATCACATGCCAGCCGCTGGCGACTTTGATGGCTGTCACCTGAATCGGCCCATGGTAGTTCACTTTCTTGAACCACGGCAGCAGCGGATGAATCAACTCGCGCGCCAGTCCGTATTTATCCTTTTCATCGCGTTCGACCAGGCCGCCGAGCGGGGCGCCGGCGACGATGCCGAGATTTCCGTTGAAGGCGTATTTGTATTCCTGGTTCGTGACCAGCGAATGGATCTCGCCGCCGCTGACGAGCGCGATATGGCCGGCTTCGGCCCTGCCAAGATATTCCTGGAGAAAAACGCCCTCGGCGTAATTGACCTGCCGCAACCACGCGCGGGTGTCCTCCACGGTCTCGCACAAAATAGTGTGGATGGGACTGGTCGGCGAGCAGAGCGGATTTTTGATGACGAAAGGCTGCGGATGTTTCGCGAGGATTTTTTCCGCCTCGATGCGGTTCGAGGCTACAAATGATTTCGGGAACGGAATTTTGAATTGCGCGCACAATTCGCGGGCAAAGTCGCGTTCGCGCTCGATGCGCATCGCTTCGCCGGTCGGCGAAAAAATCCCGATTCCTGACTTTTGGAGGTCTTCCGTCCAGGGTTGTTGCGCCCAATCGATGGATTGCGGGATGAACACGTCCACTTTGTTTTCGCGCGCCACCGGAACCGGGCTGGGGAAACTATCGCGCGAAAAGGTTTTGCCGACGAGTGTGGGCGGATAATGGCCGTAGTTGCGGGTCAGATAGGTCGAGACGGTCGCGCCGGCATTGGCGAGGGTGGCACCGAGGCTGTGGGCGAAAGAGCCTACCCCAAGGATCATCACGTTGGCTCCGATCTTTTTTAGTTTTTGCGGCATGAAGTAAATTTCGTCAGTGCAATTGGTTGAGCATTGGCTGGTCTTACCCCTCATCTCTGAACCTTCTCCCCCAGGAGAAGGGACAGCACGAGCATGCTTCTGGATTTATAGGAATGTCTCCCCGACTGATTCAGCCTTTCCCCGTTTGAGAGGCGAACTTGTGCGTTTCTTTTGGAATTTGATGCTTTGCGTGGCATGAAATCGTTAGGTCAGTGTAACAGTATAATACAAAGACGCAGAGAAAATTTTAACCACGGATGGGGACCATCCGCGCTCTACCGGTGCAGGGGAAAGTTGGCCGGGAGTGCTAAAACACTCCGGCGACCTTCAGAAAACCAAACAGCGCGCAGGGAATCCCTAAAGCATGAAGGACGAGGTGAAGGGTGTTGGGGCCGGGGAAACCGTGGCGCACTGGCAAGATGCTATGAGTCCCGGCGAAAATCGCATGATAGAGGTCGAGTTCTTTCTTAGTGGGGCCAAAGAAGTACGGCTTGTACCATGAGGCGTACATTCCAAGCATCAACATGCCATACCAGAGGACAAAGAATAATTTGGCGCTTAACGGCAACGGCACGCCGTCGAATCGGATTGTGAGGAAGAGGCTCACAACCGCGCCGATTGCGGTAAACAAGGTGCCAATCACCAGTTTTGTCCAACCGAGATGCCGAACCTGGGCGCCAAGATTGTTAAACGGGGCGAGATTGACGGTGTCTTGCACCAGAAGGATCAAAATGAGGATCCCTTGAAGGATGACGAAAACGAGTTGCATTTGGAAAATTTATATTAATCGGGGTTACCCATTTGGTTTCTGACGCTACGACCGGCGTCGGCCTTTTTTTAATTTTGCTCATTTTTGTCCTGCTTCGTAAATTTGCAAGCCGATTTTCAATGTCCACCGATGCGCTTTCTGCGGCGCGGAAGTGTTTCGACATGAAAAAAGCGGCGACCGCCAGCAAGCAGGCCAGGAAATAACTGCCGTCTGATCGGCGATCTCTCTTGAGGTTAAAATCAAGAGAGATAAATTGTCCGTAATGAAGCTTCATCAAGGCCAGGTTTGGAAATGCGGGAGCGAATACGTCCGCATCGTTCACCTGGAACGGCTCGAAGTCGGATACAAGTCCGCCACCAATCTTAAGTTCACCGACGGCAAACATCAGCACACCAGCAAAAAAGATTTCTGCCGGCTGCTTAAAGGGGCCACGCTGTTACCGGCGAAAGCCGCCCAACCTGCGCCGGAAGATTAACGCAAAGGCGCAAAGATACTAAGACGCCAAGAAGAACAAAGGGCCAACAGGAATGGCAGGAGGTACAGATTTGGAACTTCGTTACGCCGGTTCTCAAGCTGCAACCTTGCTATCATCGTGGCAACTTCGGGCAGGATGCCCGAAAGACCGGCAGGCTGGAAGCCTACCCTACATCTCGACTTTGGCCGTCGTTTTGTTAAATTAGCGGCGTGAGTTTTGTTTCTGAGTTCAATTCGTTGCCGGTTAAATCGCTGGTAAAACATTCGCTGGATGCCCGGCTTGATGACGTGCGCTCCAGCATGGCCAGGCCAAAATTGGGGCTGGCTGACTTTGCCAACCTGATCTCTCCCGCCGCGTCCGAATTATTGGAGCATCTGGGACGCCGGTCGCGAGCGATGACCCAGCAACATTTCGGCAAGGTCATCCGCCTGTTCGCGCCGCTGTATCTTTCGAACGAGTGCATCAACAATTGCTCGTACTGCGGTTTCTCGCGCGATAACCCGATCCTGCGCGTGACGCTTTCGCTCGATGAAATGCGCCAGGAAGCGGAGGCGCTCAAGGCCGAAGGGTTTCGCAACATCCTGCTCGTGGCCGGAGAGCATCCGAAATTTGTTTCCAATAATTATCTGCGCGACTGCATCGCGGCATTGCATCCCGATTGGCCAGGCATCTCGCTGGAGGTGGCCCCGATGGAGGCGGAAGAATACCGCCCGCTGGTGGCCGCGGGCGCAGACGGACTGGTGGTGTATCAGGAAACATACGACCGCGAGGTTTATGCGCAGATGCATACGGCAGGCCCGAAGCGAAATTTCGAGTGGCGACTGGAAACGCCTGAGCGCGCGTACGCCGCCGGTTTTCGGCGTCTCGGCATCAGCCCGCTTTACGGCCTGGCGGATTGGCGGCACGAAGCCATTTGCGCGGCAGCACATGCGGATTATTTGCTGCGCAATTGCTGGAAGGCTTCGCTGACCATTTCCACGGTGCGCATCCGTCCCTGCGCGGGAGAATTCCAACCACTCACGCATATCGCCGACCGCGAACTGGCGCAACTCGTTTGCGCGTTGCGCCTGATGTTCCCGGATGTCGGCATCGTCCTTTCCACGCGGGAGACGCCAAAACTGCGCGACGGGTTGCTCCAACTCGGCGTGACCATGATGAGCGCCGGCAGCCATACCGAACCGGGCGGTTATACCGGCGCGGGCAAGGAGAAATTGCACCAGACGGTGCGCGGACGGATCGTGGAACTCGCCTCGGGCGCCAGCGAATGGGCGGAGGGCAAAACCGGGGCCACTGGACAATTCAACATCGCCGACGAACGCTCGGCCAATGAAGTCGCCGAACTTATCCGCAGGCTCGGGTACGAACCCGTCTGGAAAGATTGGGATGCGGCGCTAACGATTTAATAAATAAAACTGTAGCCACAAAAGAACACAAAGATCACAAAGGAAAACACCGAACAATCCACATTCGACATCCAATGAACCAAAACGGCAAAGCTGCCGGAGGTTAAAGACCCGCGCTCCGAGGAGACTCAAAATTGGAAAACAAAATTAGAGACTCCTTATGTCGTCTCCTACAAAACTTGACGGGTAGTCACTTGCGGCTGCGGGCGGCAAGATATTCTTCCAGTGGACGGTAATGAATCGGTTTGCTGCGGGCGCGCTTAAGCCAGGCCACATCATCTGAATCCTCTACGCGCTCCAAAAGCTCCTCGTAGTCCTTGATGGGAATAATGACGGACACGGGCTTGCCTTTGCGCGTCACGATTTCGGGTTCGGGCAATGTTGCACTCATGTTTGCAGTTTATCACAGTTTACGCCTTCGCGTAAACCTCATTTCAGCGGAGCAGATTCCACTTTTCCTCCGCTGGAAGCTGCCGGATGGCTGACTCGATTTCTTTCACCGTGCTCATGCAGCTAATTTAACCCCCGTGCCGCGCAAATCCAACGTTTATTGCCGCTGCGTGACACCTTATAATTTATGGGTATCGAGGTAATGAAACTCAAATTAATCTTATTAACACCGTGGCTTTAGCCCGGTGTTCGACGGGCCGCAGACGATTCAGCCGTTTCAATGACTTTTCATATTTCGATAAACCGTTGAAACGGTTTCTGCCATCCAGTCTGTGATCACCGGGCTGAAGCCCGGTGTTAATGAGAGGCAGAGAGCCGGACCCCTCCATCCTCCATCCTCGACCAGCTTACATTTTTTTAAACCCAATAAGTTCGAATGGCGGTTTCGAAATGAATTTAAGTGATTTAGGGATATACCAGCGGACCGCTTTCCTGGCTCCGAGTATTCCCAGGATCAGCCCCCCGAGGCCAATGCCATTACCAATGATGACAACCATGACTTCACGCATGGTCGGCCGGGGTAAAAACAGGACGGTGGTCATCACAAGAGCGAGGGCTAAAACAATTGCCGATAGAAAGACCAAAGTAAAACAAAGCTTTTCCAACAATTGTCCAAGCACATTAAGACGCTGCATCCGTGCGAAACAATCACTGCATAAACTGTGTGTGGTCGTAAAATCAATATGGCGATAAGCATTGAATCCGTGGTGGAAACCGGCCAAAAGAATAAGTCCCAACACTGTTCCCATGATTGTTTTTAGGTTGTGATAAATGCCACGCCAGGAAAATGTGACCCGCAGCTCAGAATGACGATGGCCACAACATTCACATTCGGCGATCCTTCGATGCGGTGGAAACAGTTCAGCCATGCGCTGTGCGTGAAATTTTAAGACTGCCTCGCGGTTGGGAAAAAAAGGCTGCAATTCCTTCAGCGAACCATCTCCA
>CAWCRR010000046.1:0-120678 GCA_963797825.1 uncultured Verrucomicrobiae bacterium | reverse complement strand
TTCACGCCCGCCACGTCGCCCACCATGCCGAGCTGATCGTCGTCCGCGCCCGCGACGACCCTCGGCGGCCGCTTGACGGCGCGAACGGCGAGCGCGCTTGCGCCGTGGAGGCCGACCGGCCTGGCGCCCGCCGCGAGCAGGGCCGAGCAAGCCTCGACGTTCATCTTGCCGGCGACGATCATCTTGATGACCTCGAGCGCGTCGGCGTCGGTCATGCGCCGGCCGGCGACGATCTTCGGGGTCTGGCCGAGCCTCTTCTGCAGGGCCGTCGCCTGCGGGCCGCCCCCGTGGACGACGACGACGCGCTCGCCGCGCGCCGCATCTGCGCGATGTCGGCAGTGATCGGGCCATGGCAGGCGACCGACGACCTCGCCGCCGAGCTTGATGACGACGTAGTCGCTCATGCGCTCACGACGGGGCGATGGAGCCCGCGTTGCATCACGGCCAGCCCCCGGCCTTCGAGGGTGAGGCGCTCGTCGAGGCCGAGCATGAGGTTCATCGACTGGATGGCCTGACCGGCGCCGCCCTTGATCAGGTTGTCGGTCGCCGCGAAGCAGGTGATGACGCGCTTGCCCTCCCTCACGTCGCCGGCTACACGCCCATCTCGGCGTAGTTGGAGCCCTTCACCGCAGCGACCTCCGGCAGGCGCCTGGTGCCGCCGCCGACGGATAAAATCATTCCGCGATCGCCGCCCTTTTCCAGGACGTCGAGCGTCGCGTCGCGGACTTCTTCCGGCGTGCCGCGCACGCCCACTTCGAGCGGGTTCACATTTCCCATCAGGCACATGCGGTCGCCGACGCGATCTTTCACTTCGGCGATGTCCGTCTGCTTGCCCCAATTCAAGACGTTGAAGCCGGCGTCCGGCAGATGGTCCAGGCACGCCTGCACTTCGGCGTCGTTATGATACAGCTTCACCCAATCCTGGGGGAAGGCATCGCAGATGCGCTTGAGATACGGATGACAAAATTCCTGGTAATGCTCCTCGTTCACAAACCCGACGATGTCGTCCAAAATAAAAATGCCCTCGACGGTGCTGCCGAGCGCTTTTTGCTGCGCCTTGAGCCAGTCGATGATGAGGCGCGTGGACAGATCGAGAAGCTTATGCGTCCATTCCGGTTTTTCCACCAGGTCGATCATCAGGTCCGTCGTGCTGCGGACGAAACCGGCCGTACACATGGGGCCGCGCGAGGTGACGAAGGGCAGGACTTCGCCCAAATCGAGGATGCGCTGCCGGTGCATGCGCATCCGGTGCAGCGTCATGGCCATGAACGCGTCGTTCTCGACCTCGTACTCGGGAAATTTCTCGACGTCCTCGATGTGGAACAGCGTGTGATATTCGCTGGGGGTATTGTCCTCCCAGAATTTTATCTTGGCGCCGAGGGCGGACGGCTCCGCGGCCATGCCATATTCCATCCACCACGACGGCACCATGATGATATCGGGAAATTCCTCATTGATCTTTTTATTCGACTGGAACCATAGCTCCGGATCGAGGTAATAATCCATGTGCTTGATGCCCAGGTGGCCGGGAATCCACGGGCTGTCCACGATCAATGCCATCGGAATCTTGTCCAATTTTTCCAGGCGCGCGGCTTTTTTAAACGTTTCCCATTGTTCAGGTCTCATGTTGTTTGATTAAAATCCGGAGTATCCAGTGTTGCGAAAAGTTATTAAATCACATCCAAAATACGGTCAAAAATCATCAAAATTTTCGCATTTGACAATACGTTAAACGCCAAGCCAGTCAATGTTATTTCGCATTTTCGCGTCGTAGAAAAGTCCATGTTTTTTTGGCGGAGTGGTAAAGTGGGCGTGTTGCCCAAATCGTTGGAGGCCGTCAGGAGCGCGGCTCTGTGATCTGCAGCTTCCTCGCAAACGAGTAAATCCTTGGAAATTGACCGCTGCGGGTTCCGCTGCGGGTCGCAGACCCGCGCTCCGGACCATTTGGGCAAGACACCTAAGCGAAAGCACCTTTCCATGAATTTCAAAGGAAAGGGAGATGACGATTGAAATTTTACGGAATTGACACTGGCGTTACGCTTTTCTAACTTCTTCCGGCAAAGACCAGCGGCTTTGCCCCGAATTTTCATTCGGGGATTTTTGTTGCCCGGCTTTCACGATTTAAAATTCAACGGATTGATATATGGCCAATACGATTCTTGTCGGCGCCCAATGGGGCGATGAAGGCAAAGGCAAAATCATCGACGTGCTCACGGAAAAAGCGGACGTTGTGGTCCGCTACGCCGGCGGCAATAACGCCGGCCACACGGTTTTCATCGGCAAAGACAAATATGTTCTGCATCTCGTGCCTTCAGGAATCCTCCGCAAAAACAAACTCTGCGTGATCGGCAACGGCGTGGTCGTGGACCCCATCGGACTGGTCGAGGAGATCGAGGGCCTCAAAAAGCTTGGCGTCAAGGTGGATGCCAAAAACTTTGTTCTGAGCGAGACCGCGCACGTCGTCCTGCCGTATCACCGCGAACTGGACGCGCAACGCGAAGTGCTGAAGGGCAAAAACAAGATCGGCACCACCAAACGCGGCATCGGCCCCGCTTACGGCGACAAAGCGGCGCGCGTGGGCCTGCGCGTGAATGATTTGGTGGATGAATCGCGCCTTCGCGAAAAACTTTCCCTGCGCATCAAGGAGAACAACGTTGTCCTGAAATCGCTCGGGGCAAAACCGTTGTCCTTTGAGAAAGTATTCGCCGAATACGATGCCGCCGGCAAGTTTCTGAAGGCGTTCGTCCAAAACACGGTTGTCCTGCTCCACGACCAGATGCGCGAAGAGGCCGATATTTTGTTTGAAGGCGCGCAAGGGACATTTCTGGACATCGACCACGGCACTTATCCGTTTGTGACTTCCTCGAACACGACCGCCGGCGGCGCCTGCACCGGATCGGGGGTGCCGCCGCACCGGATGGACCGCGTCGTGGGCGTGATGAAGGCTTATACCACTCGCGTGGGCGAAGGGCCGTTGCCGACCGAGAACCAGGAAATTTCCGACCTGCTGCACGGCATGGGCCGAGAATTCGGCGCGACGACGGGGCGCCCGCGCCGCTGCGGATGGTTCGACTCCGTAGCCACGCGCCATGCGACGATGGTCAACGGCATCGACGATCTGGCCATAACCAATCTGGATGGCCTGGACTCGGTGGCGACCATCAAAGTCTGCGTTGCTTATCGGCACGGCAAGAAACAATACGATTACGTTCCCAATGACGCGCAAATTCTCGCCGGATGCGGACCGGTGTATGTGGAATTCGAGGGGTGGCTGACGCCGACGCACAAGGCGAGAACGTGGAAGCAATTGCCGCCGAAAGCGCGGGCGTATCTGAAGGCCATCTCGGAACTGAGCAACGCGAAGTTGTTCATTGCATCCATTGGGCCAGCGCGGGAGCAGACGATTTTTGTTTAAGGAGGTGGGCGTGCGAGAAGTATCAGATGCGTGAGGACAACCCGGATATGTCAACAAGGCGGAAAATTACCTTAACAGTCCTTGGAGTGGTCTTTGTTGCCATCCAATGGTTTGGACCAGTACGGAGCAATCCGCCGGTCACCCAATCTCACACGATGCAAAGCCAGTTGCGGATTCCAGCGCGCGTGGCAGGCATCTTGAACCGCTCCTGCATGGATTGCCATTCTTATGAAACCCATTGGCCGGTGTCGGGCCGGATCGCGCCCATTTCCTGGTGGCTGGTCAGCAATGTGAATCAAGGGCGCGACAAACTGAATTTTTCTGAATGGACGAAATATCGGCCTGCGTATGCCATGGCCACGCTGGATGCGATGGGCGAAGCAGTCGAGGACAGACCGATGCCGCCGGATTCCTACCTGGAATTTCATCCTCAAGGAAGGCTTTCAGATGAAGAGCGCCGAATTCTTCACGACTGGACATTTAGCGAACGCTATCGGCTTCAGGTTGAGCTGATGGACAAGGGAAAAGTGCCAAAGGTGGCGGCTCAATAAATGTACCGGCTTGAGTCGCAAACGGAAACAGGATACTTTGCCGTCGTGGCAGCCGTTCAACATGTTTTCTGATTCTGCAACCGCGCCAATGCAATTGGTGGAATCAGAAGGCAAAAATGTTTCCGAAACGATTTAACGCGGTTTTCCCTATGGTTGCAGGCTGTTGATCAAATCCTGGTTCATTTTCACAAACGAATTGCCGGGACCCTCGGCCTTGTTGGCGAGGTCGGTGGATTGTTGGGCGGCGGTGATGGCGCCGGCTTTGTCTCCTTGTTTTGCAAGAATCTCGGCTTTCAAGTGCAGCATCTCAAAGGCGATGTTCGGATTGTCCACGAGTCCGGCATTGACCCAATTCAACGCAATGGTCAGGTCAAGGTCGTGATCGTAATAAAAGGTGGCGGCTTGAAAATAAAACGCGTCTGATTTCTTGCCGGGTTGCGCCATGGCCGTTTCGATCTGGGGCACCAGCGCGCTGGAAACATCCACCGTCAGATGAATCGGGACAATGGTGGTATCCCAGGCCAGATTGAGCACGGCCGATTCATCCCGGATGCGATTGAACTCGATGGTGAAGGTTTCGATGGGAACTTCAATGGAAATAGGCGCGGCCTGGAAGCGCACGAGGTCATCTTTTTGATTGTATTGAAAGGCGCCCCATTGGTTCGCGTCCTTGTTGAGGATAATGGTCCAGTCGCCTTTGTCGGGAATGGTGAAAAGGGAGTAGGTGCCGGCGGGAATGTCCCTGCCCTCCAATTTGACGGGAGTGCTGAAAGTAATACGCGTGGCCTGATTGGCGCCCGTGCGCCAGACGATGCCGTAGGGGACAATGCCGCCGAAAATCTCACGGCCTTTTACTCCGGGCCGCGAATAGTCGATCTCAATATCGGTCAAGCCGACGCGTTGTTTGAGCGTGCAAGCGGGGCTGGCGTCGGGGAAATGGATCGAAGACGTTTGCGCCTGCAGGCCCGTGCCCATAAATAAACCAAAGGCAAAGGCGGTCAATAAAACTGGCGTTGGGATTCTCATGGCAACGCCATCGTGGCTGGAGGCGGATTAAATGAAAAGAACAAAAACGCAAATTGATTCCTAAATCCGCAATTTTACGGCTTTGTTGGACCCACCATACTTGTGCGCGACTGGATTCGCGGCCCTGGTCAAATCGCCACCGTCAATCCTGATGTTCTCGTTGTGTCCCTCCACCTGGAGGAAAACTTTTGCCGGGGTAAGCAGCCGGGTCGCGCTCATCAGGACGTCGCGAGACTCGATGAAACGCAAAACGGATTCGGCTTGTTCCTGCCCCTGCACGTTCAAGCCGTTCACCGCCGCATCGTTGACATGATCGAAGACGACCGCCGGCCGCAAATCCGGCGCGGCCATTTCGAAACGGACATTGTTCAACGTCAGGCCCCGGACGCCGCGCGCAAAGAGCGCGTAGGAGGGCAAAATGCCGTTGCGAAAATATTCATCGGCGATTTCCGGGACACTGCGGTTCGCGCCCTGCTCCAATGTTCCACCGCCGGGAAAAATCACATGCACGTCGTTGAAACGGATGTCCTGGAGGCAAGCCGGGGTAATGCCATTGAGGGAGATGCAGGAAAAGATCTCGGCCGGGTTGTAAGCGTTCGGAAACGTGACGTCGGGAAGTTGGTACGGCTTGCTGACCACCGCGTAAATGCCGTTGAACGAAATGTTTCGGCAGATGCCGGGCGCTCGCGCCAAATCTTCCGGGTCGGGAACCGGCACAAATGGCGCCGGAGCATTCGTGTTTGCAGCCAAATCCACCGCGCCCGGTGCGGAAAGGTTCTCCACCGTGCGATTCACCCTATTTGTTTCGCTACCTTCCTCCCCCGGCCGGCGCGCGCGGCGTCCACCGGGACCGTTGCCAATTGAAATAGGCCCCGTCACGTTATCCATGACGAGATTGGAAAAAGAGACGCGCTCGAAGGTGGATCCCGGACCGCACCGCATTTTGATGGGGCAGCCAAACACCTCGTACAGGAGACAGTTGGAAATGGCGATGTCCTTAACCGTTCCGCCGCCGAAACGAAACACCGACCAGCGCGTGCTGAATTCGCAATTAGTGATCGTGACGTTCTGGCAACTGCCGAAGAGCGCGCAGGCGTCGTCCTGGCTTTGCACACTGCAATTGCTCATGTGAACGTGGGTGGCGCTGATGAAATGAAATCCGTCGTTATTGCTGTTCACGCGGCTATGGATGTGGATGCCGGTAAACCATGCGCAGGTGCTCTGGATGACGCGGATGGAATGATACGCGCCGTCCTTCAAAAAAATGTCCCGCACGCGCAAATTCCGGCATTGAAAAAAAAGCAAATGGTAGGGACGCTCGTCACCTCTCAAGCCCACAGGTGAAGGGACGCCGCGTTTGGGACTGTGAAATTGCGCGCCGTTTCCATCAATCGTTCCCGGACCTTCAACCGTGACGTTTTCCGCGCCAACGGCGAAAAGCAGGCCCACGTTTCCGTCTCCCAAAGTCGAATCGCCGGTCAGCGGGATTTTTTCGGCGGCGTAATATTCCTTTTTGTCCGTCGAACCGAGCAACGTTCCTTGCGCCGCAATTTGCAGCCTGACATTGCTCTTCAATTCCGTCGTGCCAATGACAAATACACCCGCCGGGACGAGCACCGTTCCGCCCTGTTCACGATGACAGGCATCAATGGCCGCCTGCAAAGCGGTCGTGTCTGAAGTTTTGCCGTCGCCCTTCGCCCCAAAGTCGCGGATATTATAAGTTTTAGCCCCGAGTAACGCGTCGGGGCCGGACGAAGCGGGAGGCGGCACGTTCTGCGCCATGGCGCGAGCGGCCAGCAGGCCGCTCCCCACCGAAGCGGCAATGGCGGGGGACAACCCAAGCCATTTGCGGCGGGACAAAAACTGCGAGTCGTCATTAGACATAGCGAATGGTTTTTCTACTGGACGCGTTAACCGGCGGAAGGGTGACAAAGTTTTGTCGATTCGTCTTCTTCATTTTACCTTAATTTTTATTTTTAAATCAGCACAATCTGCTGCATCTATGGTGGCTCCTCCCCTTTTCCCTGGCCTTGCTACAACATGGCTGGCCGCATATCATAGACTTGAATGAGTGCCGCCGTTTCACATCTCAGCGCCGAGGCCAGGGCGTCGCTGCCGCAGCATGTCGCGGTGATCATGGATGGCAACGGCCGCTGGGCGAAGCAGCGCGGGTTGCCGCGCATCGAGGGACACCGGCAGGGCGCGGAATCGGCGCGCGCCATCATCCGCGTGGCGGGCGAACTGGGCATCAAATATCTCACGCTGTACGCTTTTTCCGCCGAGAACTGGAACCGTCCCAAGGACGAGGTGGATGCGTTGATGAAATATCTCATCCATTATCTCAAGACCGAGACGCCGGAACTGAACAAGAACAACGTGCGGCTCGAAGTCATCGGCCAGATCTGGCGATTGCCGGACAATGTCCAGGAGCACCTGAAAAAATCCATCGCCACCCTTTCCAAGAACAACGGCCTGACGCTGGTGATGGCCTTGAGTTACGGCAGCCGCATCGAGATCGTGGACGCGGTGCGGTCCATCGCGGAAAAAGTGCGGCGCGGGGAACTGGAAACGGCGGACATCACCGAGCAGGTCATTTCCTCGCATCTCTGGACGCGCAGCATCCCGGACCCGGACCTGTTGATCCGCACGAGCGGCGAGATGCGTGTGAGCAATTTCCTGCTTTGGCAGATCTCCTATGCGGAATTGGTGATCACGCCGACGTTTTGGCCGGATTTTCGGAAGGCGCAATTCATCGCCGCCCTGGAGGAATACGCCCGCCGCCACCGGCGTTTTGGAGGGGTGTGAGCAAGAATCGCGATTGACTCCCCAAAAGCGCGGTCGCAGAATTGCGGCGTGAAGGCTCCTCCAATTCCGGCTGATGCCCGGCGATTCAGAATGTCGATTGTTCCGCCGATGATTTTCATTTTCGTTGGAGGTCTGGTGATCGGTCACCTGATGGTCCTTTGCCTCCTCGTTTTCAAATATCATTCCCACATTCCCTGGCGACTCGTCCTGGCCATCGTTGCCTATTCGCTTCCGGGGATTTTGATCTATTCGTTGGTGATGGGAATGACCGT
Source organism: uncultured Verrucomicrobiae bacterium (assembly GCA_963797825.1). Lineage (GTDB taxonomy): Bacteria > Verrucomicrobiota > Verrucomicrobiia > Limisphaerales > UBA11358 > UBA11358. Next base: position 112,609 of record CAWCRR010000046.1, on the reverse strand, counting down.
CAGCCTGTTGTTCCCCAGCCGCATCGCTTCCAACGGCATTTACGGGTACTCGTTCGGGGGAGCGCGCAACTATCTCGGTTGGACAGAGATAGCCAGGGCCGGAACTGTCCGGCTGGGAAACCTCGTGTTCCTGCGTTTGTATGATGGTGCTGGCAAGGCCGTGATTTGGCTTCCGTTATTTCAATCACGCCGGGTTGAATTCCGGGAAGAAATCCGCAAATTCGCGCCGCCCAATCATCCGGTTTTGAGTCAATTAAGCTAATTCGTTGTCCACTGAGAGACGGGGTCCCTTTTATCGCTATGAAAACTTCATATGCTCTTCGGGGCATTTTAATCAAAATGTCCGCTTTCATCATCGGATTGTCGGCCATCCCGGCCATGGCGCAGGTCCCGATCCCCGACATGCCCGGCCAGAATCCGCCGCCCGACAACAAACTGGCAGATGCCGACAATGGCTTCGCTTTTGGCCTTCTCAAACAGATCGCGATAACGGATGCGGGCAAGAATACTTTCATCTCGCCATTCAGTGTGGCGACGGCGTTGGAAATGGTGGCCAACGGCGCGGCTGGCCAGACCAAAACGGAAATGCAAAGTGTTTTAAACACCGCCGGCATCGCGCAAACGGAGCTGAATAATGACTGCAAAGCGTTGAACCAATCGCTGGCCTCTGAAACGAATGTCATTTTGGACCTGGCCAATGGCATCTGGTACCAAAACGATTTTCAATTGAAGCCGCAGTTCATCTCCGACAATCGAACTTACTTCAATGCGGAATTGGCCGCGGTGGATTTTAACGACCCCAGTTCCGCGCAAATGATCAATGATTGGGCGGATAAAAAGACGTTCGGAAAAATCCAGGGCGTTGTTTCGTTTCCATTTCCGCCGCTGACGCGCGTGGTCCTCGCGAACGCGATTTATTTCAAGGGCAAATGGGCGGAGCCTTTCGAAAAGAACCTCACCACACCGCACGATTTTCATCTGCCCGCCGGCAGCGTGGAACAAACGCCGATGATGGAAAAGGAGGCGGATTTCCGCTATCAGGAAGGCAACGGTTTCCAGGCGGTGGAATTGCCGTATGCGGGCGACCGGTTGCAGATGATCCTGTTTTTGCCCGCGACGAATTCCAGCCCGCAACAGTTGCTGAAGCAATTCAACGGCGACACCTGGCGCAATAAAATATTGCCCGGGTTTTTCGGCGGCCGGGTGGACCTGACCTTTCCGAAATTTACACTGAATTACAAGGTGGCGCTGAACGAGCCGCTGCAAGCTCTCGGGATGCGGCGGGCCTTTTCTCCCGAGGGCGCGCAATTCCCGGCCATGGCCGACAAGCCGCTTTATATCAGCTCCGTATTCCAGAAAAGTTATGTGGCCGTGGATGAGGAAGGGACCGAAGCTGCGGCGGTCACCACCGTGCAGTTTACAGCGGCGATGGCGGAGATGCCGCCCAAAGCCTACGAGATGACGGTGGACCGCCCGTTCTTTTTTGTGATCACGGACGACCAGAGCCAGGCCATCCTGTTCATGGGCATTGTGAATAATCCTGCACTGTAGCAAGTAGGAGACGACGTAAGGAGTCTCTGATTTCATTCTGCTTTGCGGATGGCTCCTATCGCTGTGGTAGCACCTGCGTCGCGCGGGTCGTTTCGTGCGTCGCGCACGAAACATTCCCACTTTGTTTTCCTCACTTCTTCTGCTATCTAAACTGAGTGAGCAATCCTTTCAGACTTGGCGTTCTCGGTTCCGGCAAAGGCTCAAACTTTGCGGCCATCGCCGATGCCGTGGCCGCCGGCCAAATCCCGGCGCAAATCGCCGTCGTTTTGAGCGATGTCGAAAGCTCGGGAATTCTGTCGCACGCGCGCGACCGGAATATCCCCGCGCAATTCGTCCAGCCGGGACCCTTCCGCACCAAGCTCGGCGAAGAGGCGGAGCGCGAATTTGTGAATCGTTTGCGCGAGGCGAAGGTGGACCTGATTTTGCTCGCTGGATTTATGCGCGTCCTCAAGGGCGATTTTCTCCGCGCCTTCGAAAATCGCATCGTCAATATCCATCCGTCGTTGTTGCCGTCCTTTCCCGGCCTGGAAGCCTGGAAACAGGCGCTGGCTCACGGTGTGCGGGTGACTGGCTGCACGGTGCATTTTGTGGACGCCGGCGTGGATGCCGGACCGATCATCGGCCAGCAAACCGTGCCGGTGCTGGACGATGACACGTTGGAAAGTTTGCATCAGCGCATCCACGCGGCGGAACACGAGTTGTATCCCCAATGCGTCGCGGCCATCGCGCGCGGCGAAATTTCCGTGGCGGGCCGGCGCGTGATTTGGAAAAAATAAATCCGCGCTTCGGATTCCGGATTTCGGAATGGACAAATTTCCATTGCCGGCATAGGGTCGGTGTGTTCCCAGTCCTGGCATTGAACCCAAGGTCAAAAGTTATGATGCCGATTAAAATTGAATGCGGGTGCGGCCAGCGTTTCGCCTTTGATGTGGAGCCGGTCAATGGCCAAATGCCGACGGCTGTGGCGTGTCCTGCGTGCGGCTCGGATGCCACCTCCGCGGCGAACGAAATCATCGCTCAAACGCATCCGGCCCCGGCCATCCCGGTGGCGGCCCGGGCGCCCGTGCCCGTCAGGGTGTCCCCCGCCCCAAAACCAACAAGACCCACCAGCAGTGTTCCGGGGCAAATCAGCAAGGAACAGGCGGAAACCGAAGCGAAAGCAAAAATTTTGTGGGGAGATTCCAAGGAAGAAGTGACCAGATATTTAATGATGCAGGGATTCAGCGCCAGTGACGCATCCGAAATCGTGGAAGCGGCTTTCAAAGAAAGGGCGGTGGCCATCCGAGCGGAGGGGATCAGAAAAACTTTTTACGGCCTCGGATTGATGTGCGTTCCGGTTGCAAGTTATATCTGCATGCTGCGTATCGGCGCGATTTCCTTCCAACTTCTGGGCATAGCCGGTGTGTTTGGATTATGGGGTATGTGGCTGGCACTCAATGGAACACTTATGGCCCTGGCCCCAAAATCCGAAAAAGGAAATATCAATGATGAATGATACTACTTCGAACGGCGGCGTTTGACGTTAAGTTGCGTGGTGGCATGAGCAAGGGCAGCCTGGATATGCGCGGCTTCCTCGTCCGAGAGCTTCTGTGCCAGCCGCTTTTCAGCCAATTGCAGCGCTTCCTGGACTTTCGCTTCGTCAATGTCATCGGCGGCGATGGCCATATCGGTCAGGATGGAAACGCGATCGCCGGTTACCTGCACAAATCCGTCGCCCACGACGAGATAAATGGTTTCACCACCCTTGCGCACGATGATTTCACCGGCAACCAGTTCCGTCATCAGCGGCATGTGCTGCGGCAGGATGCCCATCTCGCCGTCGCGGCCGGTCAGCGTGACCATGTCCACGTCGTCGGAATACGTTTTCGCTTCCGGCGTAACGATCTCTAATTTTAGTGTCGCGGCCATTTAATGGATCACTCCTTGATCTCTTCGATTCCGCCCTTCATGTAAAAATTCTGCTCGGCCATGTCGTCGTGCTTGCCTTCGAGAATTTCCTTAAAGCCGCGGACGGTATCGGCGACCGGCACTTGTTTGCCGGGGCGGCCGGTGAACACTTCCGCGACCGAGAACGGCTGGCTCAGGAATCGCTGGATCTTGCGCGCGCGATAAACCGTGAGCTTGTCGTCGGGCGAAAGCTCGTCCATGCCCAGGATCGCGATGATGTCCTGCAAATCTTTGTAGCGTTGCAATACTTTCTGCACACCGCGCGCCACGTCGTAGTGTTCCTGCCCGACAAATTCCGGCGCGAGCGCGCGGGAATTGGACGAGAGCGGGTCCACGGCGGGATAGATGCCAAGCTCGGCGATGGAGCGTTCCAACACGATGGTCGCGTCCAGATGCGCAAAGGTCGTGGCCGGCGCGGGGTCGGTCAAGTCGTCGGCGGGCACGTAAACGGCCTGGAACGAGGTGATGGAACCTTTCTTGGTGGAAGTGATTCGCTCCTGCAGGTCGCCCATTTCGGCGGCGAGCGTCGGCTGGTAACCGACGGCGCTCGGCGTGCGGCCCAGCAACGCGGACACTTCGGAACCGGCCTGCGAGAAACGGAAAATGTTGTCGATAAACAGCAACACGTCCTGGTTCTTTTCGTCACGGAAATATTCCGTCACGGTGAGGGCGGAGAGCGCCACGCGGAGGCGGGCGCCGGGCGGTTCATTCATCTGCCCGTAAACGAGGCCGATCCTGGAACCGGGCGCGATGACCGGCAGGCCAAATTCATTCTTCCGGGGATGACCTTGCGCGTCTTTTTCCACTTTGATGACGCCGGCCTCGATCATTTCGTTGTAAAGGTCGTTTCCTTCGCGCGTACGTTCGCCGACGCCCGCGAACATCGAGATGCCGCCGTGCAGTTTCGCGATGTTATTGATGAGTTCCATGATGACAACGGTCTTGCCGACGCCCGCGCCGCCGAACGCGCCGACTTTGCCGCCCTTCAAGAACGGGCAGATCAGGTCGATGACCTTGATACCGGTTGTTAGAATCTGCGGGGAGGTGGATTGGTCCACCAGGGAGGGAGCGGCGCGGTGAATGGGGCTGTATTTATCGGCCTTCACGGGGCCTTGCTCGTCCACCGGTTCGCCGACGACGTTGAAGACGCGGCCCATGACGGCCTCGCCGACGGGCATGGAGATTGCTGTGCCGGTGTCGGTGACTTCGTAACCGCGCTTCATGCCCTCGGTCGAGCCCATGCAGACGCAACGCACCCAGTTGTCGCCGAGGTGCTGGCTCACTTCGAGGGTCTGTTTGGTCTTGCCGGCGCCGGGCACATCGAATTCGACGGTCAGCGCATGGTAAATGGCGGGCGGGGTTCCGGGAAATTCCACGTCCACGACCGGGCCGATGATTTGAACGATTTTGCCTTTGTTCATGTGATTAAATTTTGTTTATCCGACCGCCATCTGCGCGGTGGCGATCTCCAACAATTCTTTGGTGATGTTCGACTGGCGCAATTTATTGTACTCGAGCGTCAAATCCTTGATGAGCTGTTTCGCGTTGTCGGTGGCGTTCTTCATGGCGACCATCCGCGCGCTGTGCTCCGAGGCCCGCGCTTCGAGCAGGATCTGGTGGACCTGAAAATTCAAACTGTGCGGGAGCAATGCGCCCAGCACCGTTTTCTCGTCCGGCTCAAACTCGAAGGTGTCGATGCGCGGCCCGGCTTCCGGCAATTCCTCCCGCGGCGCGGCCACGCCGGCTGTCACCGCCCGGATCTTGCCAATCGGCAAAAACGAAATCACCTTCGGCTGCAAAACCAGGGTCGAAATGAAATTCGTGAACAAAATGTCCACCGCCCCGACGTCGCCCTTCAAAAACAGGTCCTGCGCGAATTTCGAGATGGCGCGAGCCTCGGCGAACGTGGGCGAGTCCTTATACGTGAATTCGGCCGCGAGCTGGCGTTTCGTCCGGGCAACGAACTGGGCGCCCTTTCTTCCCGCGCAAACAAAAACCGTTGTGTCCTTGTCAAACTTCGTGGCTTCGCGGGCCAGGTTGCCATTCAAACCGCCGCACAGGCCGCGGTCGGTGCTCACAAAAATCACGGCGCGCTTATTCACCGGGCGTGTCTCCATCAACGGATGTTTGAACAGGCCGATGCGCGGCGCCGCCTCGGCTAAAATCTTGTTCATCAGCTCCGCGTAGGGCTTGCCAACGAGCGCGGCCTGTTGCGCCTTGCGCATCTTGGCCGCGGCCACCATCTGCATCGCCTTGGTGATTTGGGCGGTGTTCCGGACCGACCTGATTCGCCGGCGTATGTCGCGTGTGCTGGGCATGGATCAATGATACGTGGGCTTGAATTCCGTCAGCGCCGCTTTCAATTCCGCCGCCAGGGCGTCGCTGATCGCTTTCTCGACGCGGATCTTCTTCAGAAGCTCTGCTTTGCGCGTCTCCAGGAAATCCGTGAGTTTCGCCTGAAAATCTTTGATTTTTTCCACGGGCACGTCATCAAGAAAATTATTCTGGACCGTCCACAAGACCGCCGCCTGCACTTCGATGGGCATCGGGTGGTATTGGCTCTGCTTGAACAATTCGACGATGCGCTTGCCGCGTTCGAGCAACGCCTGCGTCTTGGCGTCGAGGTCGGAACCGAATTGGGCGAACGCCGCCAATTCGCGGAACTGCGCCAAATCGCCTTTGATGCGGCCGGCCACCTGTTTCATCGCCTTGATCTGCGCCGCGGAACCGACACGCGACACGGACAAGCCCACGGAAATGGCCGGGCGCACGCCCTGATAAAACAAATCCGTTTCCAGATAAATCTGGCCGTCGGTGATTGAAATGACGTTCGTGGGAATATACGCCGAGACGTCGCCCGCCTGCGTCTCGATAATCGGCAACGCGGTAAGCGAACCGTTCCCGTATTTTTCCGAGACGCGCGCGCTGCGTTCGAGCAAGCGGCTGTGCAGATAAAACACATCGCCCGGATACGCTTCACGGCCGGAAGGACGTTTAAGCACGAGCGACACCTGGCGGTAGGCCACGGCGTGCTTGGACAGGTCATCATGGATGATGAGTGCGTCCATGCCATTGTCCATGAACCATTCCCCCATCGCCGCGCCGGAGAAAGGCGCGAGATATTGGTTCGTGGCGGAATCGGAAGCCGCGGCCACGACGACGATGGTATAGGGCATCGCGCCGTTCTTTTCCAGCACATCGAGCACCCGCGCGACGTTCGATTGCTTCTGGCCGATGGCGACGTAAATGTTATAGATTGGGCGGAAATCCTTTTCCCCGGCGGCTTCGGCGGCTTTGTTGATGCGCGCCTGGTTGATCATGGTGTCCACGCCAATGGTGGTCTTGCCCGTCGAACGGTCGCCGATGATCAATTCACGCTGGCCGCGCCCGATCGGGATCATCGCATCGATCGCCATAATGCCGGTCTGCACCGGCTGGCTCACGGATTTGCGTTTGATGATGCCGGGGGCGATTTTTTCAACGGGATAAAATTTGTCGCTCTTGATCGGCCCTTTGCCGTCAACGGGTTGTCCGAGTGAGTTCACCACTCGGCCGAGCAGGGCTTTTCCGACCGGCACCTGGAGGAGCTTTCCGGTGGTGCGCACTTCGTCGCCTTCCTTCAGCCCGGTGTAATCGCCCAGGATAATGGCGCCAACCTCGGTCTCTTCCAGGTTGAGCGCGATCCCGGTGACGCCATTGCCAAAATCCAACATCTCGTTGAGCATGGTATCGGTGAGGCCCTCGATCTTGGCCACGCCGTCGCCGATTTCGCGAATGGCGCCGACGTTTTGTTTGGCGGTCGTGATTTTTGCGCCGCTGATCTGCGCTTCAATTTCCTGTAATAAGGTGCTCATAAAATTTCGCTAAAAACTCTCTTCCAACTTGTCCAGGCGCATTTTGACGCTGCCATCATAGAGGTCGCTGCCCACCTGGATCCGCAAACCGCCGATCAGGGCGGGGTTTTGCGCGAACGAAACGTTCACGCCATTGCCGTATTTCTTTTTGATCCCGGTTACAACTTCATTCCGCAGGTCGTCCGGCAAAACCGCCGCGCTTTCCACGCGCGTATTGCGCTGTTCCAGGTCCAATTTCACCAGGCGATGCAGGCGGGATAAAATCTCCACGTATCCCCGCGGTTTCTTTTCGGACAACAACGCCATTGCCTGGCGGACGCGATTCTCGTCCAGCAAACCGTCTGACCGGCAACTGCGGAACAGTTGCCGCGCATCGCGTTGCGCTTGTTTGGAAATTTTCATTCCTGAGATGTCAAATTTGAAATTTGCTAGGCCGCCAATTGTTTCTCGGTTTCCTGGGCGAGCCGTTTTTGGTCGTCGGGCGTAAGAATCTTTCCGGTGACCGTGGTCGTCGTTTTGATGACCAGCCGGCCGACTTCGCGTTTCAATTCGCCGAGCATCTGCACGCGTTCCTGCGCGGCGACTTCGCGCGCCTTGGAGACGATCTGTTCCGCGGCGGCGATCGCCTTCTGCGTTTCCAGTTCGCGGACACGGGCGGCGGCCTCGCGCGCTTCATCAATCAATTTGTTGGCCTTGTCACCGGCGTCCGTCAGGATTTTCTGGCGTTCGATTTCAGTGCGGGCGACCTCCGCCTTGATTTTCTCCGCGTTGGCGAGAGATTCAGCGATCTTGTCGCGGCGTGCTTGCAGCATCTTGAAAATCGGCCCGTAGGCATATTTCCAGAGCACAAAAAACACGATGGAGAAGCTGATCAATTGTGCGAACAGCGCCCACGGATCTAGTCCAAGATTCATAACATGATTTATTTGACGGCGAACCAGGCAATGACCGCCCAGCCTTCAGCCAGGGCCATTCCGACGAACATCCACAAGAGGATTCGTCCCATCATGCCGGGATTGCGGCTCATGGCGATCAGGGCGCCCGCGGTGGCACATCCGATGCCAATTGACGCGCCGGCCATTGCCACACCGGTCTTGATATCGCCGTTGAGGACTATGTTTTGTGCTACATCTGCTAGCATATAATTTTTCCTTCCAGTTTGTTTTTGTTGTTGTCGCAATCGCGTTTTTTCACACGACCGCAAATTGATAAATTTTAATGACCGGGTTCCTCCTCATGCGAGCACATCGTGCCCACAAACGCCACGACCAGCAATCCGAACACAAATCCTTGCACACCGCACACAAACGTTTCATAAAAATAAACCACCAGGGTGATCAACAAGGACGCCAGCCAGTTATGCATATGAAACGCCATGTCCAGCATCGTTTCACCCGCGAAAACATTTCCGTAAAGCCTCATCGCCAGCGCCACCGGCCGCGCGAATAGGATGGAGACCACTTCCATCGCGCCGATAAAAAGGAACAACAGGGAGAGAATCGGAAACACCCATTTACTCGTCTTCATCTTCACGCCAAAAACGTGCTTGGCGAATCCAAAGACGCCATTGTAACGCACCGCCCAAAAAAGGCTCATCACCAAAAATACCGCCGTCATCGCCACGGTTAAGTTTGCATCCGATGTCGGCGGGCGAAAGAGTGGTTTCTGAATATGCACTGCAAAAGGCAAAACACTGTCTTTGTTTGGCGCACCGTATCCGATGCTGCCGACGCCGGGAATCAAGTCCACGTAATTGCACAGGATGATAAAGATCAAAAAAGTTGTCGCATAAGGAAAAACCCAGCGCGTGACCCGGGGATCCAGAACGTCTTTCATGAAGGTTTCCCAGCCTTCCACGAGCATCTCAATGAAATTTTGCATTCCCGACGGGATTTCCTTGATGTTCTTCCACGTCGTCACCCGGACAACGATTAAAATGATCGCCGCCACAATCCATGAGCAAATAATTGAGTTGGATATTGGAAAGGGACCGATGTGAAACAGTGCTGGCGGCGCTGGGTCCGGCAGATTTTCCTCGTCCGGCGCGCTGGCAGGCGGCGTCTGTGCCGCATTGACTGCCGCACCGGCCGCTGGCTGGGCAGCCGGATTTGACGCCGGCGACTGCGCATGCAGGCTTGCCGCAAGCATCACGGCCAAAACGGCGGCAACAACAATGATTTTACTGAATGGTTTCACCAAAAATCGTTCCCGGACACACGAATGGCCGATGAATCAAGCCTGTTGTGCGTCCAAGAACGAAAAATTTGCCTCATCGTGAAAAATTTCACAAGAACATTTTGGAAGAATTTTTGGAGGGAAATGCAATATTAGGCACCTGTATTATTAACACAGGGTAATCCTCACCAATCCATCCTCAGATCCTCCGGCCTTTTCCCCTGCTCCCGCAATTTCTTCAAGCTCAAAGCATCGTGGCGTTTGGCCAACCGCCTCCCGCTGTCGTCGCGCATCAATTCGCAATGGAAAAATGCCGGCGGTCGCAACCCCAGGGCGCGGCATAGCAATATCTGCCGCGCCGTGCTCACCAGCAGGTCAGCGCCGCGTACTACCTCCGTGATCTGCATGGCGGCGTCATCCACCACGCAGGCCAATTGGTAGGCGGGAACATCGTCGGGCCGCCAAACCACGAAATCGCCAAAGTGTTTCCCGGCAATGACTTTTTGTTCACCCAAATTTTCGTCGCGAAAAGAAATCGCCTCACCGTCCTGGACACGGAAGCGGAGCGAAGGAGACGGATGGCGTGCGACACCCGCCGCCATACCGCCACTTTTGGGACGGCAGGTCCCCGGATAGATCGGCTCGTCATCTTCAGCGTGCGGCGCGCTGGCGGCAGCCTGGATGTCTTTGCGCGAGCAGATGCACGGGTATATAAAATTGCCGGCGCGCAATTTCTCCAACGCTTCACGATAGAACCTCATTCGCTCGCTTTGATTATAGGGAGCAAATGGGCCGCCGACATCAGGTCCTTCCTTCCACTCGAAGCCGAACCAGTGCAAATCTTCGAGCATGGCAGCGGCGAATTCCGGTTTGCAGCGCGTCCGGTCCAGATCTTCGTTTCGCAAGACCAAATCCCCGCTGTTCTTTTTCGCGCGTTCCTGGGCGGCCCAAAAAGTCTTCGCGTGCCCCAAATGCAGAAATCCGGTCGGCGAGGGCGCGAGCCGTCCGCGATATTTTTCAGAACGGCTCATCGGGATTCGCGGCGAGCCATTCCGTCAGGCCAGGCAATGGCCGGGGCAAAATCTTCTGAATCCTGGAAATGTCCAGCGAGGTGTCCGGGGTGCGCGGTGGTCCGATGAAATCCTTGATCGATCCCGGCTCCATCCTCGATTTCAATTCCGGCGAACGGAGCGCCAATAATTGCCCCATCTGCCAGCGCGATAATCTCTCGGCCCCAGCCGCATGAAAGATGCCCGCGCAATCTTTGGCGGCCAGCTCCCAACCGGCGCGCGCGGTTTCGCCGGCGAAAATAGGGGAACGAAATTCATCCGTGAATAGCTTCATTCTGTCCCGGCTCTGCAAATCATGCCGCAGTGCCTCATTAAAGCTTCGCAGGCCGGATTTCGACGTGCCGCAATTGATGGACGTGCGCAGGATGATCGACCGCGGATGCGTCAAAACAATCTGCTCGGCGGCAACCTTGGTTTCGCCGTACAGCGAAATCGGATTCACCGGGTCAGTCTCTCGATAATTCCCCTTCCGCCCGTCAAAGACAAAATCCGTCGAAAGGAAAACGAATTTGGTTTCCGCGGCCAACTCCACGAGAAATCGGGTTGCGTCCACATTGATGCGGCGCGCCAGACCGGGGTCCGCCAGCGCGCCCGCAACGGTCGGAATCGCCGCGCAATGGATGATCGACGCCGGCCGATCTTTCTTGAACTCACGCTCGATGGCTTGAAAATCCAGCAGGTCAAATTGCGCGCGGGTCAAGCCGCGCGCCTGCCATTGCGGCGCGAATTGCGGGGCGGTTTTGACAAAATAATTCCCGATCAATCCGTTCGCGCCCGTCACCCAGGCCAGTTTATTTTGGTGTTCCATTGGATTTGGTTTGCGGCAGGCGCCCGACCCACAGGCCGCTGCCGACGTTGTGCCATTCCAATCCGGGGATTTGCGGCTGGCCCCCTCCCCGGATGATCATCCGGTCTTGCGGCCGCATCCGTGAGACCCACGGTTCCAGGGCGCGCGGGTCGTTGTAGTTCCATTGGTATTTGCGAAGCACCTCCAGGTCTTCCGGACGCATCCAGCCCGATTCGAAACCCAAAATATATTTCCAATTGGCGGTCGGATTTGCATAAAAGGTCTCGAAGAAAATGTCCATGTCGGAATTGTAAATGATGCCGCCATCGCCGGGCAGCCAGCCGGCGGCATCGGGGTTATCAGGCGAAAAATATTCCGTCGTTATGTTCTCCGTCCAACGGCTGTCGCGATCACTGGTGAATGCAAGGAACGTCCCGGCGGCGATGGCCAAGGTGATGAACAGGCGCCGGGCCGAATCGAAAACCGTCTTGCTCTCGAACTGCGCCTGCAATTCCAGCGCGACCCAGACGATGAATGCCGGCGTGCCGAAATCCCACCAGAACCGTTGCATCTTCAATCCCAGCAACCAGCCAAGCGCCATCATCATGAAAATGGGATTGAGCAATGTGCGCGCGTTCCAGCCTAACGCGAACGCGCGCCATAACAGAAGAACGGCCACGGCCAGGACGGCCACCGTTGCGCCGTCGCCCGGGCGCAGTTCCGGTTCCAATTGGCGGCTGACCACAAAATCGCCGAACACGCCGAACATGTGCCGGACGGATTGGACCAAAAATCCGAGGGGATGGCCGGTCAAGCCGCAGCCGAGAATGCTTCCCCCCAGCCAACACGCGCCATAACAGAAGGCCGACCGCCAAAGTCCGGCAAACAAAATCGCCGCGCCCGGCAGGCACAACAGATACCAGGAACCATGAATCCATGCCGAGGCCGCGACGAGTAGCGGCGTGAAAATAAGCGCGGCGCGGCGCGGCCAATCTTTTTCCTGCCCCGACCAAAGAAACAGAATGGTGATCAGGACGGCGTCGGTCAGGATATAAGGCCGCCCGCGGGCGAAGCGCGTGGTACAGGCCGGGATAAAGATAGCGGCGATGAACAACGCGCAAAGCCATGCTTCCGGCCGTCGAAACCACGGCAATCCGCAGAGCGTCACCAGCAACATGAGCGCGGCCACAGAGAAGACCACCAGCGACTCGGCATTACCATTCTGTAAATCATGCTCCCATTCCAAAAATTTTTGCCAGCCCGGGCTTGGGTCGATCGGAAAATCACCGCGCATGATGACGATGTCCTGCCACGGTTTTCCGGAGATGGTCTTGGCTGCGTGGCGCAGCGCGTCATCCATCGGCAAGAAGCCGTACTTGAGGATCTGGAACGGGATAAAAAGGAGGGTGCAAACGACGACAATCCAGATGAGCAAGGGAATGTAGCGTTTGAGATCGTTCATGCAGCAGTCATATTTTTGCGATTAATATGCGCAAGAATCAAGACAAGGAAAAAAATTTCCAATCTTACCTAGCACCAAGATGCGACCGGATGAACTCATCCGGGGTGATTGGCATGGGTTTGTATCCAGCGGATTGGAGCGGGTCAAAATGTGCGTCGCCCGTTACAACAAAATCCGCCTCCGCCGTAATGGCGCAATCGCAGAATTTGTTGTCGTCCGGGTCTTGCGCAATGACGGCGAAACGGAACTGTGGTTCAATTTGCTGGATATTGCCGTGCAACCGGTCAAGCAATGCCAGCAATACAGCCACGTCACGCCAGCGTTCCACGCCGAATAGTTTGGTCGTAACCTCTTCGTATTCGAACAGAATTTCGTTGGACACCGCCAGTGTCAATTGGCCATCCAGCAAAGCGCGGAGAATAGGATAATATGGCTGCCTGCGGCCAAAGATTTGGAGAAACACGTTGGTGTCCAGGCAGACCGTCATGTGTAACGGTGTTCAGCCCGGAACTGTCGTATCAACTCCACAACTTGCCGAAATTTGCCTTGCGCACGATCGGCATCGAACGCTTCATTCAAATGGTCAGCGGCCTGCTCAGCTTCAAGTTGCAGCAATACGCGATCGAGCAATACCAGTTGCTCGCCGTTCATCCGCTCGATTTTCTCGTGCAGGACCGGCTTGAGCTGCTCTGGCGGAACCGGCGTGGAAGGCTGGCGACTTGTCATGCCCAAACCATACACTCATAAAACCGGCATGACAAGCGCGGCAAGCAAGTGCGGGGCAGCACTTCGCCGAAATCCTTCAAACTAAAATTTTTTTATTCGATTTGGTTTGATTAGGTCGGATTGGAAAGCTTCCAGTCCACAGTCCAAGGTCCAAAGTCCAAAGTCCAAGGTCCATGTGCAGAAAGTTTTACGGGTTTGCAGGTGATTTTTTCGATAACGAGTGTTTTTTTCATTTTGATGCTAAACTTCAAATAGCTTCAATTCGCTTCAAACTGTTTTGCGCCCGGCCAGAGACTGGCGGCCATGTTAAACGTAATTTTGCGTTACTTCGCGTTACTTCGCGTAACGGTCCCAAAGGTTGGATTGGTGGATAGCTGGATGGATGGATTATTGGGGCGCCTGGATGTTGCTCTGATTTGAACCGGGATCGAGGGAGTCTGGCCCGACAGTGAGATGAGAAGGTATGGCGGTCGGCGCAGCGCGCCGACCCTACCGATATCAGGGGAAAAATTAGTGGTCGGATTGGGTCGGATTCACCCGGATTCAGTCGGATTGGGTCGGATTTTATCGGGAGTAAAGAAGCAAGAATCGGTCGGCAAGTTGCGGACCGTGACGGGCTGGTAGCCCGTTCCCCCCGAACCAAGAAGGATCGGCTTGGGATGCAGCTCGCATTCATCATGGGGCGAGTTTAGCAGAAAAGCGCCGAATCGTAATGTTGCCCGGAAACAGAATCGTCAACCGCTGAGGTGAAATGACTAATTCCTAAACCATAATGACTAAATAATGACGAAGCACGAATGACAGGAAATCGGCGGGGCGGCGATTTGGTAATGAGATTGGGCAGTTTAACCGCGAAAAAAAACGCCAATTTTAACCTCAGAGACACGGTGAAAGAGCGCCGTAGGCGCGACAGGAAGCTGGCTGAAAAATCAAAATGAATTCAATTTTGTGTAAATACTCGGGGCTGAGCCCTTCATGGATGCCTATGAGGTGACGGACTACCACAAGGCTTTGGCTTTCGCGACATATTTTTGATCGTATTCGTCCACGCGCGTCTCGATGTATTTAAGGAAATCTCGAATGGCTTGCTTCTGATGCGGAGAGTAGCCGCCACTGGGCTGCATTCTAAATTCATCTGATAATGAGTATAGAACAAATTGTGCAACAAGAGAATCGGGTTTGCTGGCCGCCACGCGAAAAAAAGCGGGAAAATAAAACCGCTTTGCGTCATCCGAGAAAAACGGAAGCTGATCAAAGCTTTGTTCGACCCACGAATCCGAAAGCTCGTCGGGCGTATGCCCGCGAACATCATCGCGGAGAGAGAGGCATTCCTCGCAATCGTGGCAAACGATGTGGTCATATGCGGGCGCAGGTACATCCACGAATGCAGATTTAATCTGCCGCAATAATTCTTCGTATTCCATACGCAGACAGTTTTGTCGCATTTATATTTGCCGCCAACAACAATTTATCTACCAAGTTAACACTTGTCTGCCGTCCCTGCGGGACTCGGTCCCTTTTGTGCCGATACCCGCCGTTGAAACGGCGGGCTATTTTCGGCCGCGCCATCCGGCGCTAAAAAATGGATTTTAAAACACGCCTACGGCAATCCAGTTATGATGTAGCGCAGGCTGGAAAGCCCGCGCTACCCGAAAAATGGAACCATACCAGAGACCTCTGCAAAAGGGTGGAAGCGACGCCTCGTCGCTCTTCGACAGGCCGAAATCATTGGAAAAAAGAAAGCCTTTCGGCGACGAGGGCGTCGCCGCCACGGATTTTGCAGAGGTCTCTACCAGCGTTAACTCTTTTCCATTTTATCCCTCATTCCTTCAATGCTCGGCAGGAAGCCGGTCAAGAATCCGATCAAGGGCAGGAACGCGCAGACCTGGAAGACAAAGATAATGCTGGTATGATCGGCCAGCGCCCCGAGCGCCGCCGAGCCGATGCCGGCCACGCCGAAGGCCAATCCAAAGAACAGGCCGCTAATCATGCCCACCCGCCCTGGAACAAGTTCCTGCGCAAAGACCAGGATGGCTGAAAAGGCCGAGGCCAGGATGAAGCCGATGACGGCGCTTAATACGGCGGTCCAAAGGAGGTCCACGTGAGGCAGCAGCAGGGTAAAAGGCGCCACGCCAAGAATGGAACCCCAGATGACGTATTTGCGTCCAAAATGGTCGCCGAGCGGCCCGCCGATAAAGGTCCCGGCCGCCACCGCAAAAAGAAACAGGAACAGATACAACTGCGAGGTGGCCACGGAGACGTGGAATTTGGTGATCAAATAAAATGTGTAATAACTGGAGATGCTGACCAGATAAATATATTTGGAAAAAACGAGGGCCACGAGAATGGCCAGGGCGCGAACTATGGTCTTGCGCGGAAGTTGATGGCCGGTATCGGCGGCATGGGCGCGCGCGCCGCTTTTAAGTTCAGACAAATGGTTGTGATACCAGCCGCCGACCTTGAAAAGCACGGCGATGGCGATGATGGCCAGCAGGGAAAACCAAATGATGCTGGATTGGCCATTGCGGGTGATGATGAGCGCGGCAAGCAGCGGGCCGATGGAACTGCCGGTGTTGCCACCGACTTGAAAAAGCGATTGCGCGAACCCGTGGCGTCCGCCAGAAGCCAGGCGGGCGAGCCGGGAGGATTCTGGATGGAAGATGGCCGAACCCATGCCCACCAGGGCCACCGCGGCGAGCAGCCAGGCGTAACGATCGGCGAACGCGAGCAGGACCAGCCCCGCGAGCGTGAGCGTCATTCCGCCGGCGAGCGAATATGGCTTGGGCCGTTTATCGGTGTAATGGCCGACGGCTGGTTGCAGAAGCGAGGCGACGCATTGGAAGGTGAAGGTGATCAGGCCGATCTGGGCGAAGCTCAGGTGCATCGATTGCTTGACCAGGGGATAGATTGCGGAGATCAGCGACTGGATGGTGTCGTTCAACAAATGGCAAACGGTGATCGCCCATAAGATGGGAAAGACGGTGTGCCCCGCTTGTTGGCGGGCAACGGAAATTGGATTTTGCTCCGTGGACATCTTAAATTATAGCAGGCTGTTATGTTAAAAGAAATAGAAAGGCGGGGTCATAGCGGCAACCAAAAGGCATGGCGGAATGTGTAGCTTTCTGTTGTCTCACCCCTCACCCTAACCCTCTCCCCGTTAAGGGGAGAGGGAACAGGGAGAGGACATTTTGCAGTCATTTGAAGGCCAAATGGCAAACGACAGGTTCATGGGAAACTAAAAACATAAATCAGTTAAACGACCTCCTCACCCCTGCCCTCTCCTCTGAGGAGAGGGAGAAACGCTCGGCGCTTTTGCTTGAAATGCGGTAAGCAAAATTTGTCAGAGAGCCCCCTCGCACAATCAAAATGCCCTCTTGCCATTCCCTCTCCCCCTCGGGGGAGAGAATTCCCCGAAAAATTCGCGCATTGAACCCCAGAACCTGGTAGGGATGGCGCGCTGCGCCGTCCGCGCCCGAGCGAAGTCGAGGGCGCAATGCGCGCGGTTGGGCGCGCACTCGTCACGCCGTTCCGTCGCCCCTGCGCTTCGCTGGGCGACGGGGACATCGCAGCGCGATGTCCCTACCTCAATCAGGTTCTTGGGGAGGGGGCGCACGTTAAATTGTTCATGTCACACCGGTTCATGAGAGGATCCCACCGGTCAGTCAACCAGCCGCTTCGTCAGGTTGCCATAGGCGTCAATGCGGCGGTCGCGCAGGAAAGGCCAATGCGTCCGCGTCACATCGACCTTGGCGAGATCCACCGGCACAATCAAAATCTCCTCTTTGCTGGTGGAGGCCTTGGCAAGGATTTCGCCCGAGGTGCCGGCGACAAAACTTTGCCCCCAAAATTCGATGCCGTCGCCGCCCACGCCGGAAATCTTCTCCAGGCCCACGCGGTTGGGCACGGCCACGTAGCAACTGTTGGCGACCGCATGGCCGCGCTGGAGCACTTCCCAAGCGCTGTGCTGGCGTTCGCCGTATTCCCTCTTTTCCGACGGATGCCAGCCGATGGCGGTGGGATAGAAAATAATTTGCGCGCCCTGCAGGGCCGTCAGGCGCGCGGCTTCGGGATACCATTGGTCCCAGCAGATCAGGACGCCAATCTTCCCGTATTTCGTCTGCCACGCCTTGAATCCCAGGTCGCCGGGTGTGAAATAAAACTTTTCATAGAAGAGCGGGTCATCGGGAATGTGCATTTTCCGATAGATCCCGAGCAACGAGCCGTCGGCGTCGATCACCGCGGCGGTATTATGATAAACACCCGCGGCGCGCCTCTCAAAAAGGGAGGCGATGACGACCACTTTGTGTTTTTTCGCCAGTTTGCGGAAGGCATCGGTGGTCGGACCGGGGATTTTTTCAGCCAGCGCGAAATTTTTATGGTCTTCGCTCTGGCAAAAGTATTGCGAGCGGAACAGCTCCTGGGTGCAGATGATCTGCGCGCCCTGCCGGGCGGCGCGTTCGGCCAGCGCGAGGGTCTTTTTCAAATTCGCGTTGGGGTCGGCGGAAGCGGTGGTTTGGATGAGTCCAAGTTTGACCACCTGGGAGGCTGCGCGTTTCATTTTCCGGGGGACGTCTGGATGCGGACCGTATGCTCCATCATATCAGTCGCGCCGCGCACGGAGTCGGCGGGAGGGACGCCCTGGCCGAAGAGTTCGCGCGTAAATTTGCCAAGCGTCTCGTTGGTCGGACCATAGCCCTTGTGGTAGATACTGTATTCGAGGTCGTAGAGCAATTGGTCGGCGGTGCCGTAGCGCTGGGCGGGATCGCGCGCCAGGCAGCGCTGGAGGATGTCGTTCAGCGGATCGTCAATCCGCGAATCCATCTTCCGAAAATCAGGGACCTCCATGTTCAACACCCTCTGTCGCGATTCATCAGGCGTTTCCCCTTTAAAAATGTTGCGGCCCAGCAGCAAATTGCCAAGAACGACCCCCACCGAAAACAGGTCCGACCGCTTGTCCGTGATCTGAAAATCCGCCTGCTCGGGACTCATATAATCCGCCTTGCCGGCGACGACCTCCCCTTCCTGGTCGGTCAAAAATCCCCGCGCCTTGGCGATGCCAAAGTCGGTGACTTTCACATCGCCCTCATAGGCGATCATGATGTTCTTAAAGCTGATGTCGCGATGCACGATGCCCAGGGGTTTGCCGTCCTTATCGCACTTGGCATGTGCGTAGGCGAGTCCGCGCGCCACGCGGCTGGTGATGAACACGGCCAGTTCCTTGGGCAATTGGCGTTTCTTGTCCACCAACTGGTGCGTGAACTGTTCCAGGTTCACGCCGCGGATCAATTCCATGCAAATGAAGCAGACGCCCTTGGCCTCGCCCAGGTGATAGGTCTGCACGATATTGGTATGGATCAAATCGGCGACGAGTTTGGCCTCGCCGATAAAATTCTCGATGAACATCTTTTGGCTCGCGAAATTCGGACGGATGATCTTGATGGCGACGCGCTTGACAAAGTTACGCGAGCCGTTCTGTTCGGCCTCGAAAACGATGCCCATGCCGCCCTCAAAGATTTTTCGGACGATTTCGTAGCGAAAGTCACACTGGATGGTGAACAGCGCCATACCCTCATGGTCGGGAAATGCGGGAGGAAGTCAAGCCCCCGCCCTTTTAAAATGCGGGGAAGGTAAAATATTTTGTGTTTTTTTGCTTGCACGTTTGGCCTGAAATTCCTTTATTCGATGCAAGTCACACGACTTTTAACCAAACATTAACAATTAACCAACCAACAGGAAGGACCGAAGTTATGGCTAAAGCACTCTCTAAATCTCAATTGGCCTCGGCAGTTGCCGAAAAGGCCCAAATCTCAAAGAAACAGGCCGGCGAGATTCTCGAACACATCGCCGCCCTCGCATATAAACACGCGAAAGACACGTTTACCCTGCCCGGGATCGGCAAACTCGTGCTGCGCAACCGCGCCGCGCGCATGGGCCGCAATCCCAAAACCGGTGAAACCATCCAGATCCCGGCCAAACGCGTGGTGAAATTCCGCGTGGCCAAAGCCGCCAAGGACGCCATCCTCGGCGCAAAGTAATTAAGAATCCGATTCTTACAAAGCTTCTCACGAGCGCCCTGGTCTCCAGGGCGCTTTTTTACACCTTTTTACCCCGCCAGATCTTCCAATAATCCCCGATGCGCCGGCAAAAATCCAACGGTTTTTCAGCATAGAAGCGTTCGCCGATTTTCAACGCCTCCGCGCGCAATTCTTTTTGCCGCTGGCCAATCAACTTGCACAAGTTGGTTGCCTCCCCTGCTTTTTTGAATTTTTTCCGGACAAATTCGGCCAGCATCACCAGATCATGGTCGTCGCCGAGAAGTTCGCCCAGCTTTTCCATCTCATCTGTTGTTGCCGGCAATTTCCGCGGCCAGACATGGCACAGGAGCCGCAGATGATACCCCAGGTCCTTCACCCGCTTGCGCCATTCATGCAAGTTTTCCGGTGAGGCCTCCCGGTGGACCGCCTTGAGCGCCTCCTGTCCCCGGCAATAACTCCGGGTGAAACCGGGACTGATGGCCGCCCAGCCCTTGGAATCGGTCTTCAAATCAGCGGCGTCCTCTTTCAAGGCGCGCAGGATTTTGCCGACCGAAGCGGCGGAACGGCCTTTGAGAAATTTCCTTTCCGTGGCGCGGCAATTTTTTTTCAGGGCTTTTTTGATTTTCGGAAATGGCCGCGCCGAAAGCCTGCGGTTAAAGTGTTTCGTCAAACTCTCGAAGGCGTTTAATTTTACCTGCGCATCCCGCATCGCCGTCAAACCGGCCGCGGCCGCCCGCAAAGCCTGGTTGTTCCTGCGATAAATTTTGTTGCCGATCTCCCCGCGCATCAGGCGGAAAATCGCCCGAAGTTTTTTGATCTCTTTGCGGACATTGTGGACCCCTTTGAGGCGGTCGCTGCGCTGGAGGGTTTTCAGCGCACCCTCCAGCCGTTCGCGGCACATTCGCCGCACGGCTTTTGCGACCGGCTCGCGTTTTTTGAAATGAAACGGCATAGTACGCAACAACTCGCGCCTGCCGAACGATTTGTTGGCGTAATGCATAATACCCTTCATCAACCGTTCAAACCAGTCCCGAATTCCAATGGGGCGCATCCGAACACTGCCCGTAGCGCCGACTTCCAAGTCGGCTGTATCGCGGATTTCCAAATCCGCTGACGCTTAAAACGTCAATGGTCCATCGGCATGGCAACTTCCCGCCGATTTTGAAATCGGCGATACGGCAGGTTTGGAAACCTGCGCTACAGGGTGGAATTGAGTTGCAAAGACGGGGAAAGAGATTAAAAAGTTTGAGTGTCGCCATGGGAAAAACAATCTATAAAGAACCTGCTGAGGATTCGACCGGCAAGACGGCGTTATCAATTGACCGGATTGGTCAAAAAAATCACGCCATCGAATCGTCATGCGGAAACCGATTGGGGCAAATCGTCCGGCAAGGAGGCCTGGTGAAGGCCGACTACGACTTGGAGCTTGCCCGGCTGCGGTGCGAAAAAAATATTGAGCGCGATATTCATCCATTGGTTGAATTGCAAAGGGGCTAATCGGATGTTGAATTTGATTACGTGGCAAGGAAGCAGGATTGAAGTCCAGGCTCTGCTGGTGCCCCGCTGCCTGTGGACAACGGCATCGATAAATGTGTTGTTGGATGGCCGGTGCGTCCTTGCCACGGGTGGTCAAATGAAAATGGCCGGCTATCACACTTCGAGCTTCACTCACTCCAACATTGAACACACAGCCAAACTATCCTGGCAACCAGGTCTCTTATTTTGGTTTCCATATAAACTCGAATTCGACGGTGTGCGGGTGTTGGAAGGAAAGGTCTATGTCCGAAATTGGCCTATGGGAATGCTTGTGGCGTTTGCGCTCGCTGCCGGCGTTTGGGCATTTGCCCATTTCTTTTTGCACTGAGTGTCGGCCGCCGGGAGAATCGAGGAACCGACTTTTTCTTTTTCATCCACCCAAATCCGCGTAACCTCCCGTTGAAATGAAACCTCGTGTTCGATTCGCTCCGTCGCCGACCGGTTACCTGCACATCGGCGGCGCGCGCACCGCGCTTTTTAACTGGCTGTACGCCCGCCACACCGGCGGCACTTTCGTCCTGCGCATCGAGGACACGGACACGGCCCGCAATTCACAGGAGGCCGTCGAGGTCATCTTGAACGGCCTGCGCTGGCTCGGCCTCGATTGGGATGAAGGGCCGCTCACCGCCGATGCCACCGGCGCGAGCAAAGGCCAGTTTGGGCCGTATTTCCAATCGCAACGGAACACGAATTATCAGCGCCGCGTCGAGGCACTCCTTTCGCGCGGTCTCGCCTATGAACATGAAGGCGCGATCAAGTTCAAGATGCAACGCGAGCCGGTGGTCATCAAGGACCTCGTCGTCGGCGAGGTCGTCCGTAAATTGACCGACCGTGAGGAGGTGGATCCGGATTTCGTCATCCAGCGCTCAGACGGCCAGCCGGTGTTTCATCTCGTCAACGTCATCGACGACCTGGAGATGGACATCACGCATGTCATCCGCGGCGAAGACCACCTGAGCAACACCGCCAAGCACATCGCGCTGTTCAAGGCCTTCGGCGTGCCCGCGCCGCACTATGCCCATATCCCGCTCATCTTGAACAAGGACGGCTCCAAGATGAGCAAGCGCGACCAGGGCGCATCGCTCACGAGTTATCTCGACGAGGGATTTCTGCCCGAGGCCGTGGTGAATTACCTCTGTCTGCTCGGCTGGTCGCCCAAGGACAATCGCGAAAAATTGTCCCTCGCGGAAACCGTGGAGCGCTTCGACCTGCCGCAAATTCTGCGGCACAACGCGCGGTTCGATTATGAAAAGCTCCTCTGGTTGCAAGGGGAATATGCGCGCGAATTGAAGGACGACCGCTTTTACGAACTAGCCGTCCATGCGTTCGCCAAAGCGGGAATCGATACGAACAAATTTCCGCTTGCGTACGTCAAAGCCGCGCTCGATACCTGCAAAGGCAAATTCAAGATGTTCAGCGAACTGCCCGCGTATGCGGGATTTTATTTCCGCGATGAGATCAGCTACCAGCCTGATGCCGCAACAAAGGATTTTGTTCCCGAAAACAAGCCCCGCCTGCAAAAGCTGCATGATGCCTTCGCCAAACTGGATTCATTCACCGCCATGAATTTGGAAACCGTGTTGAAAGCCACCGCGACGGAACTTGGCGTGAAGGCCGGAGTATTGGTCCATCCCTGCCGCCTCGCAACGACCGGCAACACGTCCGGCCCGAGCCTGTATCATTTGTTGGAGGTATTGGGGAAAGAGAAATCGCTGGCGCGGATTGAGAGGGCACTCTCGAAGTTTTGACGGCCCGGTAAAGTGGTGGCAGGACCCGGAATCGAACCGGGGACACATTTCTGCCAAGTCAGGACGCTGGCCAGATGCCTTCGCGTTCCAAACGTGTTTCGATCACCTGGTCATTTACCTCAAAAATGGTTTCCATCATATCGGCAAATGTGGTTCTCAGATAACTAATGTTGGTTAGATGCGGCATGTGTTTGGCAATCGTTGCCTTGAATTTTTCCAATTCGGCAGCCAGACGATCTGGCGGAACCAGCAGGCGTCCGGCAAATTCATTGGCCGCTTGCTCAAGCGTGTATTGTTGGCCGTGATAGCCCTTTGTCCAAGCGGCAAATTCCGCGAAATTTTTGAACGGTGCTTTTGACGCAATCTCGCGGTGAAGTACGAAATGTCCTAATTCGTGCGCAACGGAAAAACGCAATCGCCGCTGTTTCCAACGCGGGCCTTTTTCCCAAATGACGTATGCCTCCGCGTCAACGTATATTCCGCTGAAATCATGCATCAGCGCGGCGTCGGTGTCGTATTTTTCAAACAGGTCGTCAAAGGGAATGATATCCAACTTCAAATCAATCTCGGCAAGCGTGAAAATATCGACTGGCAAATGCGACAGATCATCGCGTAACCAGGTTTTACGAAAAGCTTCTACCTGCCCCCATATTGCCTCCTTGCCATTCATTTACGTCTCGAATCATCGCGGCTGTGAACTTTCCGCAAGTCCTCGATGAACTGCTTTAGCTTTTCGCCTTCCAATTCCTTCCCGCGAACCACGCGGAAGAATGCCGGTAGTTTTTCCATCAGTTGCGCGTTGGAGGCGATGTCTTCGGGAATTTGGTTTCGGGACAACGCCGCCAGGTCAAAAAGTTCCTGCTTTTCTTTTCCCAAGGCTCCGAAAAACTCCGCCCAAGCCTCCAAAATTTCTATGTCCTTCGGGGCAGGGTTCACATCACGCTCCAACTTGCTCCAGTTGCTTGCATCAACGCCCAACTCATTGGAACAATCACGGAGAGTCATCTTTTTGCGGATTCGCAATTCTTTTAGTTTTGCGCCGAAAGTCATAGGCATGGTTATTTTGTATCCCGTTGTTTTTGTGTGGCACTTGCTGTGTTACCGATTGGTAGAATTTATACCACAGAGCAGGCGTGTGTCAATATCAAAAACAGATCAATGTTTGAAGCGAAAGTGGTGGCAGGACCCGGAATCGAACCGGGGACACAAGGATTTTCAGTCCTCTGCTCTACCGACTGAGCTATCCTGCCAGCACAAGCGATTATTCAATCACTGTCCCTCCAAAATGGCAAGTTTTTTTACTACGGGAGCCAGACAGCGCGATAGAAAATGGCAGGTCCGTTGGTAAAGGGGTTGGGCAACACCAGGTTGAAGCCACTCGAATTGATTGTGTTAGTGCTTACCGGAGTCCAGATCCCGGACGTCAGCGAACTGGTCTTTTCAATTCGATACACCGTTCCGGTCGTGGCGATGATCCCGATCCCTGTGGCGCCGCCTGCCACCAGGACAGGGCTGATGACGGTGTAGGATGCGCCATAGCTCGTTATCTGGTTGGGTAAAACGATCACCGACTGGTTGTTGGCCGGCAGATTCCAACCCGTGAGCGGTTTGAATTGGACCCCGACGGCATTAGTGGAAGTCACAGCCCGGATATAGTTCGAGGCGGTGGAATAGGCGGAATCCCCGGAGAGTTTCCACGCGGCGCCGGCGGCCACCGCTTCCGGGGGACCCAGCATGAATTGCAGATACCCGGGAGTGGCCGCGGAGATGGCCTGATTGGGGATGATGGTGATGACACCACCGCCGGTGTGATTGGTGCCGCTATCGCCCAGCGCCGCGGCATTGGTGATCAAATTGACCACCGCACTGTCAATCGCGCGCACCGCCGAGGCGTAGGGTGTCACCCCGTTGTACAGAGTCCCCAGATAAATGCCCGCCGGATAATAATAGCCGTTGTATTGGACATAGACGGGTCCGCCACTGGCACCGGGGTAACTCAAGAACCAATTGGCGGTATAGACCTGCTGGTCGCTCACCGGGTCGGTGGCCAGGCTCAAGGAATACGGTTGCGGCTGGGTCTGATACATCTCGCCCGGCTCGATCGTCGCGTCGCCGAACATCGAGCCATCCACCGGATAACCCACGAGCATCTTCAAATTGTTGCCCGTCAACCACGGATTGGGGCTTTGATCGGACGGCAAATAACCGCCGTATCCGCCGCCCGCCACCGGTATGAGAAAATAAAGCGCGGCAACGTCGAGATTCCGCGATTGCGGCGTGGACTGGTCCGGCCCGTAAAGGCCGCTATTGAGGTCGGTCGTGCGTTGCGACGCATAACCGCTCAACACATACCAGCCACGCGCCGACTGCGGTTGCAGCGCGGACGAGCCGGACTCCTGTTCGAAATACCAAAAGACCTGGTTCACATAGGACAGGGTCTGGTCGTTGAAGACCAGGTGTGCTGCCGTGAGCACGACGTTCGGCTGCACGGCCACACCGCTGCCGTAGCCGACGTCCGACTGCAATTGGCCGTTAAAGCCAAAAGGATAATTTGCGACGTTGCTGACCTCGTCCGGCGGGACGGGGACAGGGAGCAGCACATTTTGCGGCGCCGAGGCAGCCAACAGGTAAGCCGCTGAAATCGCAGTGGGCGAACCGGCATATACCAGCACCGCCTCGCTCGCCGGCGTGGCATAACCGCTGACCGGCTCGAACTGGATGTCATAGACGTTGGGCACCAGATCGGTCGCGGTGGAAGCGGAGGCGCGCCAGGCGCTTTCACCCAGGAACCGCCAGCCGGTGCCGTTCAACACACCGGGTGTCAAGGACACGGTCAGCGTCCCAACGCTGTTTGTGCTTTCGTCGTTCAAGGTCGGATAATATTGATTGGTGAGATAGGCCGTGGTGTTGGGGGGAACGACCGCAGTGAAGTTGGTTTCGACAGCCAAATAACCGGGCAAGTTGCGGAACTGGACAGGATAATTGCCGGCGACCAGGTTGCCGGCGATTGTCCCGCTGTTGCGCCAGCCTGTTTCCCAGCCGAATCGCCATTGCCCGCCGATTCCCGGTGGCAATAACGTGACCTCCAGGGCGCTGTTGGGGGTTGACGCGCCGGAAATCGATTCATTGGCAGGGCCATAAGATGTGAAGGTCCCTTTGCGGATGGTGTTGTTCAATTGGTCCGTTACATAGAGAACGCCGTTGGAATCAACGGCGACCGAGGAAGGCACATCGAATTGAGCGGCCTGGCCCGGACCATCCGAGCTACCCGTGATTCCCGCCAGCCCGGCAATCGTAGTTACGATACCCGAGGGAGTGATTTTGCGGATGGTATTATTGCCGTTGTCCGTGACGTAAAGATTGCCGTTCATGTCCAGGCTTACACCCGAAGGGCCCGGATAATAGTAATTAAGACCGAACAGGGCGTTGGCTCCCGTTCCATCGTTTGTCCCGGTCACGCCAGGGGTTCCAACCAAAGTGGTGACCACCCAATTGGTCGGGTTGCTCTTGCTACCTGTGGCGGGAGCATAGATCTTGCGGATGACATCGTTGGCCCGATCAGCCACATAAAGGTTTCCATTGGTGTCCAACGCGATGGCGGCGGGGAAATTGAAACGGGCCTGCGCGCCGTTGCCATCCTGATAGCCGCCGATGTGAAATCCATTCGTATCGTAACCAGAAATGGGCAGGCCATTGGTGCCGAGTTGGGGATAGCCCGCGATGGTGCTCACCATGCCGTTGGTGGAAATCATCCGGATCGTGTTGTAATCCTGTTCCGCCACATAAAGATTTCCGGACGGATCAACGGCAATGCCCGCCGGACTGCTGAATTGTGCAACATTGGCCGGCCCATCCAGGTAACCAGCCACTCCGATCCCCGCCACGGTGCTCACGGCGCCGGCGGGTGTTATCTTGCGGATTTTACCCGTCGGAAAATTGTCAGCCACGTAAAGATTTCCGGAGCTGTCGATCGCGACGCTGTAGGGCACCAAGAGGAGGGCCTGGTTGCCATTGCCGTTCTGCTCACCTGAAGTTTCCGGCAACCCTGCCAGGGTGCTGACGACCCCGGCAGTCGTGATTTTTCGGATGACCTGGTTTTGGCTGTCCGCCACGTACACATTTTCCGCGGGGTCCAAAGCGATTCCAGTAGGATTGTTGAATCGCGCGTTACTGGCAGTGCCATCGAGATAGGACGAGGAATTGACGGGACCGGCCAGGGTGGTCACCACCGCAGCGGAGGTGATTTTTCGGATGTTGTTGTTTTCATAATCCGCGACATAAAGATTTCCAGAATTGTCCGCACACACACCCCAGGGAGCGCCAAACAGGGCATTGGTGCCGGTGCCATCAAGCGAACCGGAAACAATCTGGTTCGGAAACCCTGCGAGCGTGGTCACCACCCAGTTGGTTCCCACCAGTGTCATTTTACGGACAGTGTGGCCATTGCCATCGGCCACATAGAGGTTGGTGAAACTGTCCAGGGCGATCCCAAACGGCGAGTAAAATTCCGCGTTGGTGCTTACGCCATCCTGGATGCCAACGATGCCGCCGGCGATGGTTGTCACCGATCCCGCCGGGGTGATTTTGCGGATGGCGGTATGCTCATCGCAGACATACACATTGGCGGCGGCATCCACGGCCAGCCCGGCCGGGTAGTTAAAGAAGGCATTGGTTCCCTGTCCATCGGCAAATCCCAGCGTGCCCGCGTTGCCCGCCAATGTCGTCCTGGCCCAGTTGGTCCCGGCCTGGACGAATTTGATGATGGAGAATCCACTTTCGGAATAAATGTTCCCCGAGCCATCGACTGCCACCCCCGGTCCGTTCGCGGATACGGGTGTTCCATCAGGGCCGGTCAAAGTGCTGACCACCCCGGCCGGTGTCACCTTGCGGATCGTGGCATTGCCCGAATCCAAGACGTAAAAGTTGCCGGAATTATCCCGAGCGATTCCGAACGGATGAGAGAACCGGGCGCTTCCATTGGCGCCATCGGCATTGCCGGTTATTCCGGCCAAACCCGCGAGCGTGGTCACGACTCCGGCAGGGGTGATCATGCGAATGGTGGAATTGTCAGAGTCTGACACATAAACGTTTCCGTTGGTGTCCACCGCCACGTCATAGGGCTTTGCAAACCGGGCGGCGTCACCGATCCCATCCGCATTGCCTGCCGCGGAACCGCCGGCAAAAGTTGTGAAGGTATAGGCGATGGAACCTGTCACCCCGCTAGTGAAAGGCTCGGTCGCATTTTCCAACCCCGGACCGTTGGTGATCGTGCCGTTATAAGCGGTGCCAGTGGCGACGGCGCTATTGGCGGCCGGGTTGCCGCCGTTGTCGTCGAAACGGTAATAGAGAAGCAGATTCGATTCGCTGCCCGTGAGCGGTGTGTTGAGGTCAGCCAGTATTTGGGCCTGCGACCTGGCGTTGTTCCAAACACGGAAATCATCAATGGCTCCATGATAGGGAAACCCGGGGCCGCCGATCTGGAGAGTGTAGCTGCCGCGCACAAACGGGGTCATGCCGCTTTTGGTGGCGCATAAGATGCCGTTGGTATAAATGCTCATGTAATTGCCGCTCTGGCTGGCAACGAAAGCGTAATGCACCCAGTTGCTGAGAGAATTTGCCGGGGCGGAAACCGGCCCAAGACGGCCGCCTCCGCTAATGTTTCCAAAGTCCCAGTACGTGTTGCCGGGATTTGAGGCGGGTCCGCCATAATTAATATGGGCGTTGAGACGATTATTGCCATTGTCAGGATTCAGCATGAACGCCGATTGTACCGCGCCGGCAGTGGTGTAAGCCCAAAATTCAACGGTGATTTCGTTTGTGGGAATAATGGCGCCGAAGTCAGGAACCGTGACGTATTGGTTGGTGCCGTTGAAAACCATCGCATTGCCGAACGGGCTATTGGTGGGGGGAGTGACTTCGACAGCCCCGATATCAGAAGCGGCGTCGAAAGGCCGCACATAACCGCGTTGATCAATGCCCAAGAGGGCGGGACCGGCCGCATCGATCGCCGGGGAACCAGACATCGGCGGCATGGTCTGCGTGGGGCCACCGTAATTTCCGAGCACCGATAGCAATGGATTTGTTGTCAGGACCGAAGAACCGCCCATCACTGTGCCTGCGTTGCCCAACGATTGGATGATGTTCGAGCCTCCGAAAGTATTCGTGCTGCCAGACCAATTATAGATGTCCTGGCTGATATTCCCCGCGACGATGGAATTGGTGACGTTCAACTGGGACAGATAATTATCAATGCCGCCGCCGACGCCACCGGCGGTGTTATCTGCCAGAGTGCAATATAACAGGGCCAGGGTAGCGCCAAACGTATTGTCGATTGCTCCACCATTGTTGACGCAGGCATTCCCGGACAAGGTGCAGTTATCCAGTGTGCAAGGGTAACTGGAATTGTTGATCGCACCCGCAAAGCCCGCGGAATTACCGGAAAGAGTGCAACCCGTGAGGATCAGCGGACCGCCGTTGGCAATGGCGCCACCGTCCGCGGATGAATCCACGGAATTGCCCGCCAGAGTGCAGTTGTTGAGCGTCAGTGTGCCGGCATTGTAAATGGCGCCGCCCGAAACACCGGCTCCGGGATAGCCATTCGTGATCACCAACGAATTCAATATCACATTAACTCCGGAGCCGACCTCGAAGATGCGCGAAACATGATTGCCATTGATAACGACCTGGCTCGTCAACGAAGAGCCGTCAATCGTGAGGTTATGGCCCAGCAACAGCTCGCCGCCGGCCAGCGTGATGGCCGCATTGGAAAGGGTATTGGTAAAAATCACGGTATCGCCGGAAGCGGAACTTAAGACGGCCTGACGCAATGAACCGGCTCCGCTGTCGCTCGAGGAAGTGACCATGAAAGTCGCGGCATGGACTCCGGCGGCGGCGGCAATACCTATCAGGCATAGCCAAAACAAACCTGAAGGCGCTTTTTTCAGGCAGGTCTTGGATCGGGTTACCATCTTCATTGTACCCGCCGGGAGAAACCTCGACGGGTTAGCTATTTCTATAACGTGCAATCATGAAAATACAAGGAATTAAAACTCCGGTTTGATGCCACTTTAATTAGAACGGTATTCACGCCGTTTGTGAGGCTTCGCCCGACGCGGTGATTCATTGACAAGGCCTGCAAGGTGGTGGAGAATCAAGGCCAAGAAGTTGTGCCTAAATCCCTGAAATCATCACGGCCATCCGTTTTCTTTTTTGCCGGGGCCATTTTTTTATTCTCGCAGGCGTTGCAGGCACAATTGATCGATGTTGATTTTAATAATGACAGTTATGGATCAGCAAACGGCGGCCCTAGCGTGGGGCCGACGATGTCCGGCGCGGCGGTTCTTGGAGTGGCGGGCGACCAGTGGAATGGAATCAGCGTCAACAGCGGTACTGGGATTACTTTGAATTATGTGAACGGCAGCGCTTCAGCAGTGACGATGACTTTCACGTCCGGAGGCGGATATGACGCCTACGCTTTCAGCGGCACCACGCCTTTTGCCAGCACGCCTTACAACGCTTTGATGCAAGATTATCTTTTCACGGGAGGCTCTGCCAAAACCATTACCCTTTCCGGACTGGCGACCAATACAAGCTACGATCTGGTTTTGTATAACGCGGCAGATAATGGGTCTGGCGCAGTCGGCCGCAAAACAATTTTTACCGTCAACGGCAACAGCCAGACGAGCACATGGAACGCCTCCAGCAGCACCTTTATCGCGGGAATTGATTATGAGGAATTCCCTTCCGCCATGTCGGATGGCTCGGGAAATCTGGCCATTACTTACAACGGCAACGGCACCGCAGAAGGTGACATTGATGGATTTCAAATCGGGCCTCCGCCGGCGCCGACGGTGAGCATCGACAGTCCAAGTCCCGGTACTATTCTTATATATCCTGCGAATTGTTACCTAAATGCCTTTCCCATTATAAGGGTGGGCACAGTGACCAATGTGCAATATTTCATCAACGGTGTTTCGTTGGGATCAGCCCAGACCTTTCCCTATTATCTCGAAATCACCAATCCGGCGCCCGGCACTTATAGCCTCACGGCGGTGGCCACGTCGGCAGCGGGGATTTCCTCGGCTCCTTCTGCTGTCGTGAACTTTTCCGTCATCGCGGTGCCAACGGTGAGCATCACCAGTCCGACAAACTACGGCGTGTATGCATCTCCGGCGAACGTGAACCTTGCGGCCAATGCCACGGTAGGCTACGGAACCGTGACCAATGTGCAATATTTTCTCAATGGCGTTTCACTGGGGACGGTCCAGGTATCGCCCTACAATCTCACAGTCGGCAATTTGATGCTGGGCGCTTACACATTTACCGCGGTTGCCACGGCAGCGGGGATCTCCGCGACCTCTTCGCCAGTGAGCATATCGGTGATCGGCCAATTGAATAATTCCTCGGCTTATACGTGGACCACCTTTGCGGGAGCCTCTTCCATCGGAAGCGCTGATGGCATCGGTGATAACGCCCAGTTCCTGATTCCCACGGGCAGTGCCGTTGATACGAATGGCAATCTCTATGTGGCGGATACATTTAACGACACAATCCGCGAGATCACTCCGGCTGGCTCGGTGAGCACCATCGCCGGTTGGGCGGGAAGCCCTGGTTATGTCGATGGCATGAATCGCAATGCGCGATTTTACTACCCTTCCCGCATTGCGTTGGACCGGGCGGGCAATCTGTATGTCCAGGACGACTTGAACAACGCCATTCGAAAAATCACCCCCCTGGGAACGAATTGGATGGTGACGACTATTGCCGGCGCCGGCCCTGCCTTTGACCAATACGGGGACCCCGCTGGCGGCGGTTACGCTGATGGCACAGGAACTAACGCGCATTTTGGAGGCAGCTTCACCTTCTTTGCCGGAGGGTTGAAAGTGGACAACGCGGGCAATGTTTATGTGGCGGACGGTGGCAATTCCGTCATCAGGAAAATCACCCCAGTGGGATTCAATTGGGTGGTGAGCACGATTGCTGGATCGCCGGGAATTTTCGGCACTAATAATGGCACAGGCAGTGCGGCGCAGTTTAGCACTCCGGATGGTTTGACAATGGATACTAACGGCAATCTGTATGTGGTGGATTTAAACAATAATACGATCCGGAAAATGACCCCGGTGGGAACCAATTGGGCGGTAAGCACCTTCGTTGGAATGCCCGGAGCGGGAACACCAGGGAGTTATGGCACCAATGATGGCGCAGGGAGTGTGGCGCGATTTGGCAATCCAACCGACATAACGATCGACAGTACAGACAATCTCTATGTGTGCGATTCCGGTAACGATACCATCCGCAAAGTCACGCCGGCCGGGGTGGTGAGCACCCTCGCTGGTTTGCCCACGGTTTCCGGCTTCGCCGATGGCACGGGCAATACCGCGCGATTTAACGATCCTGCGGGAATTACGGCGGACAATACGGGCAATCTTTATGTATCTGACACCGGCAACAATACGATCCGTAAAATTACTTCTGCGGCAGTAGTGAGAACTTTTGCCGGGTCGGTTGTTACTCCAGGCAACGTGGACGGCACGGGTACCGCCGCGCGTTTTAACAATCCCAATGGAATCGCGATGGACAATGCGGGCAATTTTTATGTGGCGGACGCCGGGAACGATACGATCAGGCAAATCACTTCAGCAGGCTCAGTGAACACCATTGCAGGATCACCTGGAAATCCAGGCTCGGCGGACGGATCGGGAAGCAATGCCCGGTTTAACGGGCCTTACGGCGCGGCGGTCGACAGTTCCGGCAATATTTACACCACCGATTATAGCAACAATACGGTTCGCATGGTCACACCGGCTGGGGTGGTGACCACTATTGCTGGATTAGCCGGAACCCAGGGCACGAACGACAACACGGGCACCGCCGCGCGGTTTAATGGGCCGACTAGCATTACCGTGGGAGCCAATGGCAATCTTTTTGTGACGGATGGCAATAATAATACGATTCGAAAGATCACCCCGGCCGGGCAGGTAACAACCATTGCTGGATTGCCGGGACTCTTTAATTCCGGCGACATTGACGGCACAAACACTGTTGCGCGTTTTGACGATCCATACGGTATCGCGGGGGATTCCAGCGGCAATCTTTACGTGGCAGATTATTACGACAATGCGATCCGAAAAATGACCCTGGTGGGCACCAACTGGGTCACGAGCACCATCGCCGGTGGAAATCGCGGCAGCAATGATGGCATTGGTACCTATGCCTTGTTTAATCGTCCGTCGGGTATCGCCGTGGACAGCGCGGGCGATCTTTTTGTGGCTGATCAGTATAATTCAACGATTCGAAAAATTGCCCTGGTGGGGACCAATTGGGTGGTCACCACCATCGGCGGAACGCCCGGAGTTTTAGGCAGCGCAGATGGAGCGGGTAATGCCGCGACATTCACATTTCCCTCATCTGTAGTGGTGGATACGAATGGCAATGTTTACGTCACAGATCAAAACAACACGGTCCGGAAGGGAGTATTCACCGCCTATAGCGGAGCGTATAAAGTGATTGCGAATGCCTCCGGGGCGAACGGGGCATTGACCGTCACGTTGCTGCCACCAGAGGCGAATGGGCAATGGCGGTTTGGATGGGAAACAGGCTGGCGTAATAGCGACACGACTGCAAACAACCTGGTGCCTGGCAATTACCCTATCCAGTTTAGCAGCGTGCCCGGTTATCTGACCATACAAACCAATTTTACCGCGGTGGTGACTGCCAATACAACATCTTATATCACCAACCAGTATTACCCGACCATCAACGGTGGCGCCGGAAGCGTCGGGACGCTGAACGTGGATATCACCCCGAGTGTATTAAGCGGAACCGGTTGGCGCTTCCTGGGTGATTCGAACTGGCTCGCTTCGGGTTCGACGGCAACCAATCTGTTGCCGGGCGTGTATTACATCGAATTTAAACCGGTGAGTGGCTATGCCAAACCTTCGAGTGAAGCGTTGCAAGTATATGCCGGTGTCCCCACTGTCATCACGGCGGGTTACCTGCTGGCTTCTACGGCGCCCGGCGGGGCGCTGTTGCCGTTCCCGGTGCCGGGCAATGAAATCGGGGATGTGGCGGACTATCCCTTTGGGTTCAATGGCCAGTTGCAGTCCGATGTCGGTTACGGCAGCGGTGTGGCGGTGCAAACCAACGTGGTGTTGACAGCGGCGCATATGGTCTTCAACGATCAGACGCTTTCTTATGTCAGCCAGGTGTATTGGTATTTCCAGGAGGAGACAGGCGTCTCGACGCTCCAACCGCAAACGGCGCGGGGTTGGTATGTGCTGAGTGGCTATGCCGCACAGCGGACCAACGACATCAACTATGGCGGACTGGCGCCGAATCAATCCACCCCGCAATCACGCGATTTAGATGTGGCGGCCCTCTATTTTCTTGCACCGGTGGCGGGTGGCGGTTACGGAGGTTATCTGCCTTCGGATGCATCACCCAATCCATGGCTGACCGGGAATGGTTTAAAGATGTTGGCGGGGTATCCAGTGGACGGGTCGGAGTTTGGGGACGCCTCAATTGTGCCGGGCGACATGTACCAGACCCAACCCGAACCATACCCGTTAAGCCTGGCGACAGACCCGGTGAATGACCAGCAGGTGTACACCGCTAACTGGTTCCAGAGTTATGCCGGTAACAGCGGTGGGCCGGTCTATGCGCAATACAATGGCTACTATTATCCGGCAGGCGTTTATCTGGGGACTTTATATAGTGGCACTGTGCCGATTGCGTCTTTGGTGCGCGCCATTGACAGTTCTGTGGTTAATTTGATCACTAATGCGGCGGCGTTGGGTGATAGCGGAACCAATCATACAGGCGGCGGGGTCATCACGATCATTCCCAGCCAGGCTCTCAGCGCCGGCAATCCCGGCTATTTGCAATTTTTACTAGGCCCCCCGGGCGCGGTCGCGGCGGGCGCCGCGTGGGAATTATCCGGAGACGCGTCTTATTCCACAGCCACCAATTATATCCGAGTGGTCACTTCCACCAATGCCGTGGCTGTGCAGTTCAAACAAGTCTCCGGGTGGAACCTGCCGACCAACCAGATGGTAAGCGTCATGCCCAGCCAGATCACGACCTACAGCGCTCTTTATACCGTCAACAATCCGCTGCTGGTCTTTAGCGGAAATGCGCTCGATCTCACTGGCACCACCGGCACCGTTTATCGCATCGAAGGACGCACGTCATTGACCACTGGCTCATGGGTCCCAATCAGCACCAACACCATTACTTCCGGCGGCGTAAATGTCGTTTTGCCCAATCCGGCCACCAACGGCCCGATGATGTTTTACCGGGCGGTGTGGTTGCAATAGGGCTGTCGGAAGATTTGAAAATAATTTGAAAGATATAGAAGTAACGAACCAGAATAAATATCTGTGAAAAACGCCAAATCAATTTTCATTCTCTGGATTTGTGCCGCCGTTTTTCTGCCGGCGTTATCCGGTCTCGGTCAAGCTTTGCCAAACGCATCGTCGGATGCTGTTCTCCTGACTGCCGAGGGGAAGGTGCAGGTCAATTTCGCCAACTCGATGGATTGGTTTGCCGCCCGCACGAACCTGTTCCTGCGTCCCGGCGACCGGCTTCGCACCGGCCTAAACAGCCGCGCCACCGTCCGGCTCTCTGACTTGACCGTTATGCGCGTGGATGAATTGACCACCTTGTTGATCCAACCTCCGGCCACCACCGGGAAATCACCTACTCTCGATCTGCAAAAAGGCGCGACATACTTTTTCAGCCGCGAACGCCCCACAGAGATGCAATTCCAAACGCCTCTCGCCTCCGGCGCCATCAGGGGCACTGAGTTCAATTTGGCGGTCGCCACCAACGGCGCAACCTATGTGACGCTTCTGGATGGGGCTGTCACCCTGACCAACGCCAGCGGTGGCGTTGACCTTGATTCCGGGGAGCAAGGGATCGTCGAGGCAGGGCGGGCACCCCGCAAGACTGCTGTCATCAACACGATCAACATCATCCAATGGTGCCTTTATTATCCCGCGGTGTTGGATACGGATGAACTGAACCTGACTCCATTGGAACAACAGGACCTGGCGATGTCGCTGGCCGATTATCGCTCCGGCGACCTGCTTGCGGCGCTGGCCGATTACCCAACAAATCGCGCCGCTTCTTCCGATGCCGAAAAGATCTATTATGCGGAACTGCTTCTCGCGGTTGGCCGGGTGGACGAGGCACAAAATGAAATTTCCGCGTTGCCATCGCCCCTGGCCGATGCCCTGCGGGAAGTCATCGCGGCGGTGAAATATCAGCCGTTCACTCTTGCCCCCGGCCATAAATCAGCCACTTCGCTTCTGGCAGACTCATATTATTTCCAATCCCGTTCGCAACTTGATGGGGCGCTCGCGGCGGCCCAAAGAGCCGTGGCGGTCGGGCCCGATTTTGGGTTCGCCTGGGAGCGGCTCGCCGAATTACAGTTCAGCTATGGTCGCACCCCCGAGGCATTGGAGGCGTTGCAAAACGCGGTGCGGCTCTCGCCCCGCAATGCCCAGGCGCTCGCGTTGAACGGTTTCCTGCTGGCCGCGCAAAACCGCAGCGTTGAAGCGCGGAAATATTTTGACGAGGCGATAGCCCTCGACGGCTCGCTGGGGAACGCCTGGCTTGGTCGCGGGCTGGTGCGCATCCATCAGGGAGATTCTGCAGGAGGCATTCATGACCTCCAGGTGGCGGCGGTATTGGAACCAAACCGTTCACTCCTGCGCAGTTATTTGGGCAAAGCTTTCGCCAACCACTTCGAGGACGCGCGCGCGTCGCGCGAATTAAATCTCGCCCGAAAACTCGATCCAAACGATCCAACCTCGTGGTTGTACCTTGCCTTGCTTGAGCAAAGCGAGAATCGCATCAACGATGCCATCGGCGATCTCCAGCAATCCCAGGCCCGTAACGACAACCGGAGCGTATTTCGATCGCGCTTTCTTCTTGACCAGGACCGGGCAGTCGGGAGCGTCAACCTCGCGGCGATCTATCGCGATGATAATATGACCCAGGTGAGCGTCCGCGAAGCCGCCAGCGCCGTCAACGAGGACTATGCCAATGCTTCCGCGCATTTATTCCTCTCTGACGCCTATAACGATCTGCGCGATCCCACCCAGTTCAACCTGCGCTATGAAACGGTCTGGTTCAACGAACTCCTGCTGGCGAACCTGCTTTCTCCGGTTGGTGGGGGGCGGCTTTCGGAGGAAGTCTCGCAGCAGGAATACTCAAAATTATTCCAGCAAAACGGATTCGACCTGGCCAGCTCGACTGATGCGCGCTCGGACGGCATGTATCATGAGCAGGCGTCTCAATATGGTGTTTATGGCAATACTGCCTATGCCCTCGACCTTGATTACCACCACAACGACGGCATCCGCGTGAACAACGACCTTGATGATATTGAATGGGACACGACCATTAAACAACAGGTCACCCCCCAGGACACCGCCATGGCACTCGTGCAATACCAGGATTATCATTCCGGCGACAACTTCAATTACTACGATCCGGCCAGTGCGCGCCCGAATTATCGCTTTGACGAATACCAGCATCCTATCCTCGTCGGCGGCTGGGACCATGAATGGTCGCCCGGCATCCGGACCCTGGCCCTCGTGGGACGCTTGACTGATGAGCAACATTTCAGCGATCTCGCCGTCCCCGAGTTGGTCCTCTTCAAGACCACTCCTCCCGGCACGGTGGATCTGGCCGCCAGCACCGCCTACGATGTTGCCTACCATAACAGTTTTGACATCTACTCCGCCGAATTGAACCAAATTTGCGAGTGGGACCGTGTCACCTTATCCGCTGGAGCGCGTTACCAGACGGGCCGTTTTTATTCTCAGGATACTCTCAACCTCTCACCGAGCGGAGTCTTTGGCCTGACGCCAAGCACTGTTGAAGCCTCTCCGTCGGAAAATTTTGACCGGGTTACCGGTTACGGCTACCTCACCCTGGAACCGCTGAATCATCTGTGGCTGACCGGTGGTTTTGCTTACGACGATGTCTCGTATCCGGACAATTATCGCCAACCGCCTGTTTCCTTCCGGAGAGGATGAACGATCGCAGTTGGGTCCCAAGGCGGCGATCGTCTGGAACCCAGTGCCGCAGGCGACCTTGCGCGGCGTGTACACGCGTTCCCTGGGCGGGGTGAGCCTGGATGAAAGTTATCGGCTCGAACCCACGCAACTCGCCGGTTTTCCGCAGGCTTTTCGCAGCCTCATTTCCGAATCCATCGCCGGCTCGGTGGACGCGCCTGATTTTGAGACGCTCGGCACGGCGCTCGACCTGAAATTTGGGGCGCGCACTTTCGCAGGCATCCAGGTGGAACAGTTGAAATCCGGTGTCAGCCGCGACATCGGCGTCTTCACCATCGACAATTTCCTCATTCCCGGATCGCCCGATGACACGCCCGAGCGCCTCGATTACGTGGAACGCAGCGTGAATGTGAGCGTCAATCGCCTTATTGGGGAACGCTGGGTCGCCGGCGCCGCTTATGGCATCACCCATTCGCGCTTGCACGATGTCCTGACGGACATCCCGACTTCAGTGCTGGCCACCGCTGACCAGATGGAGAAATCGACCCTTCAGCAGGTGGACACCTATCTCCAGTTCAATCATCCGTCCGGTTTCTTCGCCCGCGCGGAATTGCACTGGTATGGCCAGGCCGATTCCGGATGGACGCCGGTTGAGAACGGGGACCATCTCTTCCAGTACAACCTTTTCGCCGGTTGCTATTTCGCGCACCGCCGCGCCGAATTGGAAGGAGGCATCTTAAACCTGGGCGATACCGATTACCGGTTGAACTCGCTCACGGCTTACGAGGGGTTACCCCGCAGCCGCGTCTTCGAGGCCAAAGTGAACTTTATTTTCTAGCGCCCCTGCGTCTCCAGTTGCACATAACCCGATATCCGCGTCTCCATCTGGCTCAAGGCCGGCTGCAACCGCGCGAATCTCGGATCGGCGAGCCACTCCTGCACTGCTTTCAAGGCCGCGGCGTCCCGCGCCACGAGCGCTGCGCGGTCCGGTGGTTGTGATGAGGTGAGCAGGTTGGGGGAAAGCATGTAATTGGCGTTGGGGAAAATTCCCGCGAACGCGTTAAGCTCCGCCGCGCCGGTTTGCGGACTAAGCAGGTAATCCTCCACCAACTGTCGTTGCGCCGGGTCGCTCACATCCGCGCGCGCAAAGTAATCCGCGCGCGTCGCCTCATGGCCGTTGAGAGCCGCCGGGTCCGCCAGCAATGCGCCAAGCGTCGTCTGCGGGTCGTTGATGGCCAGTCGGTCCAGCGCGAGAAACGACGCGTGGGTCAACGCCGGGTTATTCGATTCCTGGAGAAGTCCGGTCAAAGTCGGGAGCAGGTTCGTTCCCCAGATAAACGGCCGTATCGAACGCCTCCAGGAAACCCGTTGATGGCGATTCCTGCCAGGATGTGTCCTGGAGCATCTCTTCGGTTTTTTCCTCCAATAATTGATGTCCATCCGCACTGCTGTCGCCCCAGGCGAGATTTCTCAATGCCACCGCCCATTCATCGGGCGAATCTTTGCTTTGTAAAATCGTTTTGGAATAGTCTGCCGCGGCCGCGCGGTCGATCCGCGCCAATTCATCCAGCAGGAACGTCCGAAACGTCGGCGCACCCTCCAGCAGGCCGCCCGGCCCGACGGTGAACCCGAGATGTGTGGGGGCGTCCATTTTGGAATCGAGAAACTCCCGGATCAAGGCCGCCGCTTTGTCCGGCGGCATGGCGGCCAGCAGCGCGCGCAATTTCTCAAGCTCTTGCCGTGCGGATTCTCCATCCTTTGCCGCCCGCAGGGCGGCACAGATTTGTTGCAGCATCGAAAGCGTCACGTCCTTTGCCGGCGAAACCAAAGCCGGATTTGTCGAAGACTGGCTCGCGGTGGTTGCCGCCCTTGACACCGGAGAATTGACCGGGCCAGCCAGCCCCCGTCGGATCATCCGCGTTGCGACCAGGAGGATCGCAAGGCAGACAAACAGCAGGCATACGATGCTGAGTTTTTTAGCCATGAATTTTCTTGCTTTGTTTCCGCGCGTTTTTGATGCTCGGCTCGCCACAGAATGCCGCTTTTTCCAGACCGGCGCAATCCGGCGGAGGCCCGATCAGCTTGAAAGACACGTTCAAACAAACATGGCGCGGTGCGTTGTTCGGCGCGCTGCTCGCAGGCGCAGCCGGCCTGCTCCTGCTCAAATCAGATTTTCAGGTCAGCGAAAATCTCTTTCACCTCAGTTATAACATCCCTTTCCACCATCGCCCCATTATCAGGCCGGATGAAGTCGTCCTTGTGTACATGGATGACGACTCGCACCGCGTACTTCAACAGCCTTACGACCGGCCCTGGGACCGCGCGGTTCATGCCCGCCTCGTTGAACGCCTCACTGCCGATGGCGCAAAAGCCGTCGTCTTCGATGTCATTTTTTCCGGCCCGAACCCCGATCATCCCGATGGCGATGAACGCTTCGCCCGCGCGATCGCGGCCAACGGCCATGTTGTCCTGGGCGCCGAATACGGCCTGACTGCCGATAATAATCCCACTTTGTATCCCCCGTACGACCCGTTTTTTAACGCCGCCGCTGCCGTCGGTTTTGTCGAACTGGAGCCGGACGATGACTTTACCGTGCGGCGACATCTGCATCTACCGCCGGAAAAAGATAACGAGGCGGATTCCTATTCCAGTTTTACGTGGGAAGCCGCAAAAATTGTGGGCGCTCCCGTCGCTCAGGACGACGCCAACCGGTCCGCTGAACGATGGGTCAACTATTACGGCCCGCCCGGTACGCTCCCAGCTTTCAGTTATCATCTTGCTCTAGACACTAACGCCATGCCCATCGGCACTTTTAGCAACAAGGTCGTCTTTGTCGGCAGCTCGCTCCATACGGAATATAGCGGGCAATATAAGGACGAATACTTCACTCCGTTTTCCAGAGGCGTCCTAGTGCCCGCGGTGGACGTTCAGGCCACGCAATTCCTGAACCTTTTGCGCGGCGATTGGCTTATCCGCATGCCCCGTGCTAATGAGACAATCGTCATCCTGCTCGCCGGATTGTTGGCGGGGTTTGGTCTCGCGCTTTTTCGACCGCTGCCGGCGACGATACTGGCGGCCTGCGCCATGACCGCGGCCACACTGGCCGTTTTTTTCTGCTTCAACCATTATCGCCTCTGGTTTCCCTGGCTCATCGTCGTGGCGGTCCAATTCCCCCTCGCCTTGCTCTGGTCCGTGATCTTCAACGCCATCCGCCTTCATATCCAGAACAAACTGTATGAGGCCTCACTGGCGCTTTACCTCTCACCCAAGCTCGTCAAAAAGTTTTCCCGCGATAAAGACCTCCTCAAACCGGGTGCAAAAAAACAATTGCTCACCATCCTGTTCACGGACATCGCCAATTTTACCTCCATTTCCGAAGGCATGGATTCCGATGAACTGGCGCATCACATGAATCTTTATTTCGAAACCGCCGTTGCCAAATGCATTCATCCCACCGACGGTACGATCGTCAAATATATTGGTGATGCCATTTTCTCCTTTTGGAACGCCCCGGACCCGCAAGCCGATCACTCCATGCGCGCGTGCGAAGCCGCCTTGCGTTTCTGCCACCTGCCTCCGCAATCCATGAACGGCCAGCTTCTGGTCACGCGCATCGGCTTGCATACCGGCGTCGCCAACGTCGGCAACTTCGGCAGCACCACCCGCGTTGATTACACCGCCCTGGGCGAAAACATCAATCTTGCCTCGCGCATGGAAGGACTGAATAAATATCTGGGGACCACTGTCCTGCTTACCTCCGAGACCTGCGCCAGTATTGCCGGACATTTTACCACACGCTTCCTTGGTAATTTCCGGCTGAAAGGATTTGAAAAAGCCTTCGGCGTTCACGAACTCCTCGGGGGAACGGATGATGCCGGCCGTCTTCCGGTCCCAGCGGGAAGCTTTTGCCACGGCCCTGGACAACTTTCGCCGCGGCCAAATGGATCAGGCCGAGATTGCTTTTCGCTCCTTGCTTCAAGCAGCCCCCCATGACGGGCCGGCAAAATTTTATTTGAAACAGATAACCGTTCTGCGGAGCCAGGGATTACCGCCGGACTGGCAGGGCGAGATCGATTTGAAGGAAAAATGACAGGTTCTGTAAAAACTCTGCGGTGAAGGTCTATCGCAAACGACCGCTGGTTTTCCGCGCCTAACTTGGTATTGTTTGTTCGAAAAACAAAAAGACCGTTCTTTCCGGGATTCGCGCCGCGCGGCCCGAGACTGATTTATGAAATTTGCGAAAATTATTTCGATGTTATTGATCGCCTCGGCGTTTTCGCTGCGCGCCGGTCAAACGGTCGAGCAGTGGGGCATTTTTGAAGTGACGCTCACGGGGCCAACCAATGGCAATCCATTCACCGACGTCAAATTCTCGGCGCGGTTTTCTCAAGGAGACACTGCTGTGGAAGCGGGCGGATTTTATGACGGGCATGGGACTTATCGGGTCCGTTTCATGCCCCCGCAACAGGGCGAATGGCATTATCTCACCGAGAGCACCAGCCCGGACCTCAATGGCCATACCGGTGATTTCACGGTCACCAGTCCCGCCCCGGATAATCACGGCCCGGTGTGCGTCACCAATACGTATCATTTCGACTACGCCGACGGCACTCCTTACGAAGAGATCGGGACCACGAGTTATCAGTGGCTCCATCAAAGCGCGGCGTTGCAGGAGGAAACCCTCCACACGCTTTCAACCGCGCCATTCAATAAAATTCGCATGTGCGTCTTTCCCAATAATTGGAAGACGAACGGGGAAATCCTGTATCCGTACGAAGGAGCCGGGCCGGGCACATGGGATTACACGCGGTTCAATCCGGCATTCTTCCAGCACCTGGAACAGCGCATTCTCGACCTGCAAAAACTTGGCATCCAGGCGGATGTCATCCTGTTCAATCCCTATGGGCATATCGGGTTTGACCGGATGTCAGCGGACGCGGATGACCGTTACGTGCGTTACCTCGTCGCCCGCCTGTCCGCGTATCGCAACGTCTGGTGGTCGCTCGCCAACGAATGGGACCTGATGCGCGCGAAAAAGGAATCCGACTTTGTGCGTTTCGGTGAGATCGTCTCCACCAATGACCCGTATCATCACATGCTCTCGATCCACAACAGCGAGATCATCTTCAACAACACCCTGCCGTGGATCACCCATGCCAGCATCCAGAACGGTGCCGCGGTGGAAAGTCCCATGAGCGCGGAATTTTACCGCGATGTTTATCGCAAACCGATCGTTTATGACGAGGTGAAATATGAGGGCAATTTCCCGAAACGCTGGGGCC
The DNA here is from genome assembly GCA_963797825.1 of uncultured Verrucomicrobiae bacterium. Classification (GTDB taxonomy): domain Bacteria; phylum Verrucomicrobiota; class Verrucomicrobiia; order Limisphaerales; family UBA11358; genus UBA11358. The sequence goes on along the minus strand of CAWCRR010000046.1, from coordinate 69,410 downwards.
ATCTCACGCCGCAGGAACTGGTGTTCCGGTTTTGGAATGGCACGGTGGCCGGCACCTACGTCGGCCATGGCGAAACCTTCACGGGTTACGACAGCGTCTGGACAGATGGAGGCGGTGTGCTCAACGGTCAAAGTCCCGCGCGGCTGGCCTTTCTGAAACGCGTCCTGGACGATGCGCCGCCGGAGGGCATTGATCCGATCGACAAATGGCAAAATCCCGAATACGGCGGCCAGCCGGGAAAATATTATCTGGTCTATCTGGGCAAAGAGACGCTGAAATCATGGCCATTCGTTCTGCCAAAAGCTTCCTTCGGCCATGGGCCGGCCATGACCAATGGCTTGAAATTCACCGCGGAAATTCTGGATACGTGGAACATGACCGTGACACCCGTCCCGGGAGTTTTCACGATCGAAAAAAAGACGGACTATTTTTATGGTGACAAGGATAACCGCGCAATTGATCTGCCGGGCAATCCTTATATGGCCATCCGGATCAAGCGGGTGCGGGAGTAATTCATTCGTTATCGGAAGAACCCTGTCTTTTTCAACAGCCGCTTTGCCCACCAGATGGCGCTGATGTTGGCCCAACCGGAACTTAACTTCTTGATCGAAAGATCGCCGTATTCACCCGTGGTGTCGGCAAATGAAAAATGCGTGTCTGCGCGCTTTTGAATCAAAAACTGGTCGAAGGGCAGAGCGACGATCGGCAATTCCAGGGCCTCGGCAAAATAGACGCTGAACGGACACACCAACGTAGGTTCGTAGTGGGCGGGGTGCTGCCAAACGTCTTTGGCAAAATCGTCGCCGCCGATGTACCCGCCCGCTTTGACCTTGGGAAGCACTTTGATCAGATCAATGGTTATCCCGCGCAATGTATGGTCGCCATCGAGGTAGGCGAAATCGAGTGATTCATCCGGGATCGACCCGATCATTTCCCTGGTCCGGCCCCGAAGCACCACTCTTTTGGCGGACGCGAATTCCGTTTTCTGCACGGACTCTTCATAAGCGCCGTCCAGCACCTCTTGTTTGACATTGAGCGGCTTGTTCCAATCCGGCAAGTGTGCCCAGGGATCGAGCATGTAGTATCGTTCTATCGCTCCGCATTCCTGAAGCAAAAGCCTGGTGAAATCCGCCTTCCAAACTCCGACTTCGAGGATCGTCCGGGAGTTTGCAGCCCGAAGAAACCTGACCCAGAGTTCGCCCCTGGATTTCGCGCTCGCGGCGATTTCACGCAATGGTGAATCCTCAATTTTCATGGCGTTACGACTGGGTTATTTGCTGATCCCCCGTTCGCTGGCGCGGACAAACTGGACCAGATGCTTCACCTCCGCCAGCGGCGGCAATTTTTTTTCCACCTTGGTTATCGCATTGGAAATCGTCAGCCCTTCCCGGAATAAAATCTTGTACGCCGAGCGCAACGCGCTTTGCGCCGCCTCGGAAATCCCGTTGCGCTCCATGCCGGTCTTGTTGACGGTGCGTGTCTCCGCCGGGTTGCCGTCAGCCATCATGAAGGGTGGAACGTCCTGCACCACCTTGGAGCAGCCGCCCACCATCGACATCCTGCCGATGCGGCAAAATTGATGGACCGCCGCCAACCCGCCGACCACCGCAAAATCCTCCACCACGACGTGGCCGGCGAGCGTGGCGACATTCGACATGATGATCTTGTCGCCGAGCACGCAGTTATGCGCGATGTGGCAATACGCCAGGATGGTGTTGTGCGAGCCGACGCGCGTGATCTCCCCCTCGCCCGTCGCGCTGTGGATGGTCACGTATTCGCGGAAGGTATTGGAGTCGCCGATCTCCGTGCGGGTGATGCCGCCCTTCCACTTGAGGTCCTGCGTTTTCAGGCCGATGCTCGCGAATGGAAACAACTCATTCCCCTTCCCCAACCTGGTATGCCCGTCGATGACCACGTGCGAGTGTAGTTTGCATTCGTTACCGAGCGCGACGTGCTCGCCGATGACGCAATAGGGGCCGATCTCGCAATGCGCGCCGATCTTTGCCCCGGGATGGATGATGGCCGTCGTATGGGCTGCGCTCATATTGATTCGGAACGGAGCATGAACGTGACTAGAGCTTCACTCACAACCTCGCCATCCACTTTGCAGGTGCCGCGGGCCTTGCAGATTTTTCCACGCGTTTTCACCAACTCAACCTCCACGATCAGCACATCGCCCGGCATCACCGGTTTGCGCCATTTCACGTCTTCCGCCGCCATGAAATAGGCCAATTGCCGTCCTGTTTCGGCGTGTTTCATCATCAACAATCCCGCCGCCTGCGCCATGGCCTCGAGTTGGAAAACTCCCGGCATGATGGGATGGCCGGGGAAATGGCCCTGAAAATACGGTTCGTTGATGGTGACGTTCTTGATGGCTTCGATGCGCGTGTCTTCGAGCTTCGTGATGCAATCGATCATGAGCATCGGGTAACGATGCGGGAGCATTTGCATGACCTGTTCCGTGGTCATGACAATCTTTTCCGGCGGAATCGGGTAGGCCTCCTTTTTCGGCTCGCCATTCCCATTGGCGGGCGGCGGGCCGAACGCCTGGGCCGCGCGCAACGGTTTGTTCATCTGCGCGGTGATGAGCCGCACAAACTCGCAATTGGCCGCGTGGCTCGGCTTGACGGCGATCAGATGTCCCTGGATGGGCCTGCCCAGCAGCGAGAAATCGCCGATGATATCCAGCATCTTGTGCCGGACAAATTCGTCGGGATACCGCAGCGGCTCCGTCGTCAGCACCGCGTCATCGCGGATGACGATCGCATTTTCCAGGCTGCCGCCCTTGATCAGGTTGTGCTTGAAGAGATACTCGATCTCCTCGTAGAACCCAAACGTCCGGGCGTGCGAAAGTTCTTTTTCCCACTTCGCCGGAGTGATTTCCGTGCTGTAATACTGGGTGAACCGTCCGCGTTTATCGGCGCTGGTGCAGGTGATCTTCAGGTCATCCGCGGGGAACAACGTCATCAATGTTTCGCCCGACTTCAATTCGATCGGCTCGGAGGGTTTGAACGCCTCGCATTTCTCGGGTTGCGCCGCGATGCCGGCGGCCCGGATGATTTTGCAAAATTCGCGCGAACTGCCGTCGGCGATCGGCGGTTCATTGGCATCCAACTCCACGATCGCATTGTGGACTCCCAACCCCGCAAGCGCGGCCAGGACATGCTCCACCGTTTGCACTTTGACGTTCCCCTTGGAAATCGTCGTCGAGCGGTTTGTTTCGGAGACATGCTCGACCCGCGCCTCGATCTCCGGTTTTCCATCCAGGTCCACCCGGCGGAATCGCACACCGGTATTGGCCGGCGCCGGCAAAATCGTCATGTGTACGCGGTTGCCGTTGTGCAGGCCGATGCCTGAAAAACTGGCCGGCCGCTCTAATGTTTGTTGATTGAGCACAAGCAAATTAGACAAAACACGCGCGCAATTGGCAAGCCTTCGGAAAGCGAAAGTCTGTATTCCGAAGTCCACCCGCCTTCGCCTGGCTTCCGCCGTCGCTGAAGCTTCCATCTTCGCTAAAGCTACGACGGACGTGATGGCGAGACAAGTCGGCGCGCAAGCAGTCCAAGTTCCCGAAAGCGGAAAACGGGTTCGTTTTTCGATGGAAGGAGTTTTTTTCATCCTGGATGTTAAACTTCAATTCGCTTCAATTCGCTTCAAAACGTTCGCGTCAAATTGCGTCAATTCGCGTCAATTCGCGTCAATTTGCTTCCAACTGATTTTTTGCCGGAGGGTTGGATTGATGGATTGATGGATTGAAGGATTGATGGATAATTGGATTGTTGGAGGGAAATCAGAGTCTCGTGACCTCGACTCCTACAAGAATATATTGTCGCATTCATCATGGGTTGAGTTTAACAGAAAACCGGGAGGCGTAATGTTGCCCAGAAACAAAATCGTCAACCGCGAATGGACGCGAATAAACGCCAATTGAACAGGAGGGAACGGAGGGAACAGAGGCGAGTGCTGAATTGTTACAGAAGGGAACGAAGAAAACGAAGGGGAAGATGGATGAGGATGACGATGAGGATGAAGATGAGAGGAAACGCCGCCGGCAAATTTGCCCCCGCTGCCGCCCGGCGAATCGTTTTACGACCACGCGCTGCCCATCCTGAAAAAGCCTGGGCAAAACGCGGACGGCGCACGCGTGATCTGGCCACCAATCCCAAACACATGGAAGGCTTCGGCAGATGACCGTGCTCACTGACGCCGGCCCACTGGTCGCGCTCATTGACCCCGACACGCAGGAACACGAATGACCAAATCGTTCATCTCCGTCAACTCTGACGAAGTTGAAGAGGAAGCGACAAAAAGGACGGAAAGGACCGAAGGACAAATGGTACGGATAAGAATGGCAATCGCTGTCATTCTTTCGTCCCAACGGGACTCATACCCTTTTGCCGACGATAACAAATTGGGCATGGATCCAGAATTTGGTCATGGCTCGCGAGGATAGGTTCAATCCTTTCAGGATTGTTGAATTATATTTTCTTCACCTGGGGTAGCTCGTTCCTCGCAACCCCAGGCTGAGTGATATAATCCCGTTGGGATTACATAAACAAAACGGCGCAGGCCGAAGCCTGCGCCGAACCATAACCGATACCAAAGTTATTTAACTGCCCATAAAAGATTCAATTAGAGACTTCTTACGTCGTCTCCTACTTTTTATAAGGTTAGGCAATCGTGATGTCTTTATCCAGGTAAACGTCCTGGATGAGATTCAACAGCTTCACGCCGTCTTTCATCGGGCGCTGGAACGCTTTGCGTCCGGAAATCAACCCGGTGCCGCCGGCGCGTTTGTTGATGATCGCCGTTTTCACCGCATCGGCGAAATCGTTCTTGCCGGATTCGCCGCCGGAATTGATGAGGCCGTTGCGGCCCATGTAGCAATTCACGACCTGGTAACGCGTCAGGTCGATGGGATGGTCCGTCGTCAATTGGGAATACACCAGGGGGCTGGTTTTGCCGAAACCTTTGAGCGAATTGTAGCCGCCATTGTTCGTCGGCTGCTTTTGTTTGATGATGTCCGCCTGGATGGTCACGCCCAGGTGATTGGCCTGGCCGGTGAGGTCCGCGGAATTATGATAGTCCTTGTCCGACTTGAACGCCGGATTGCGCAGGTAGCACCACAACACGGTGGCCATGCCCAGTTCATGCGCGCGCGCAAACGCCCTGCTGGTCTCGATGATCTGGTGATGGCTTTCGGGCGAGCCGTAATAAATCGTGGCACCGACGGCGACCGCGCCCATGTTCCACGCCTGGTCCACTTGCGCGAAATAGATCTGGTCGAAGCTGTTGGGGTAGGTGATCAACTCGTTGTGATTGAGTTTCACGAGGAACGGAATCTTGTGGGCGTATTGGCGGGCCACGGCGCCAAGGACGCCGAGGGTGGAGGCGACGGCGTTGCAACCGCCTTCGATGGCGAGTTTGACGATGTTTTCGGGGTCAAAATATTCCGGGTTCGGCGCAAAGCTTGCGCCCGCGGAATGCTCGATGCCCTGGTCCACCGGCAGGATGGAGACGTAACCGGTCCCGGCGAGCCGCCCGTGGCTGAAGATCGCCTGAAGGCTGCGGAGCGTCTGGGGGTTGCGGTCCGTTGCCGAATAGACGCGGTCAACAAAATCGCCGCCCGGAAGGTGCAATTTGTCTTTGGAGACGGTTTTACATTTATGTTCGAGAAGGCCTTTGGCGTCTTCACCCAATAATTTTTCGATTTCTGTGTTCATGGTATTTGGATTTTTTTGGTTATTTTAATGAATTTTCAGCGAGTTGGAAAACCGTTGAAACGGTTGTTATTGTCCTGGCCTGCAAGCACCGGGCGGAAGCCCGGTGTTCATGAGAATAATTAAATCGCCAATCATCTATGGTGTTATTAAATCAATTCGCGAGGCAAAGGTAAACCCCGCAGACGGCGATCACGGCGCCGGCCCAGCGGACCGACTGTCTGGAATTCATCCGTTGCGCCGCCAACCCGATGCCGATGCCGCAAAGGTGCAATGCGAGGGTCGCGGCGACAAAGCCCATTCCATAAGCCAGCCCGCCCGCCGTCGCGGGCATCTCAGCGCCGTGCGCGTAACCGTGGAATAAGGCGAACAGACCGACGATGGCCATGCTCGCCAGCAAGGGCAAGCGCGTGGCGGTGACGATTAAAATTCCCAGGGTGAACACCGAGGCGGCGATCGCCTGTTCGGTCCAGGGAAGTTGGCCCATCCCCGCCATTCCCAGCATTCCGCCGATGGCCATCATGGAGACAAAGGCCAGCGGCACGGCCCAGAGCGCGCGGCCGCCGCGTTGCGCGGCCCAAATGCCGACTGCGGTCATGGCCAGGAGATGGTCGAGGCCGGAAAAGGGATGGATGAATCCGTTTCCCCAGCCGTGGATATGACCGGGGATACCGGGATGGGCCTGGGACAGGGAAGGCAGCAGCAAGATGGAGATAAAAAAGAATGCCATCCGATGGCAACGTCCTAAATTGAAATTCGAGGACTGGTGGCAATGCGAAGATGTATCATGCGAGGGCGCATGAAACAGCACGCGAGGGGCGTGCGCTGCCCCCTGTTTTTGAACTCGCGTCAAATTTTTCATACACAATCAAAATAGCTAAATCAGCCCATTCGACTGCGCCTATTTTGGGATTTACTATCCATCCATTGTTATTTGGCATTTCGCGCTATGCAGCCATGCTAATCCATGTTACCAATTTGAAGAAACCAAAGTTATTATGCTAGAAAACGCCATTGAAAAATTCCCTGCGACGTTCAAACTCCGCGACGGCACACACGTGACGGTGCGCCCGCTGGGTAAACGCGACGAAGCCAAACTCCACAAATTTTTTCTTCTGGTGCCGGAAGAGGAACGGCTGTTCATCAAAAAGCCAATTTTCGACCGCGAGTTGTTTCGGAGTTGGTGCCGCAACCAGGACCTTGACCGGAACTTTGCGCTCCTGATGTTGCACGGCCAAAGGATCATCGGCGAAGCGACGCTGCACCAACGGCTCGGCGGCTGGAAACGGCACATCGGTTTGATCACGATGCTCACGCACCCCGACTATCGCGGACGCGACGTCTCCAAAATCCTGGTTTCAGAACTGATTGACGTGGCGCGCAATTGTGGACTGCGGCGGTTGGAAGCCGAAGTCAACGGCGAACGGAAAATCGCCTTGAACGTGCTGGCGCAACTCGGTTTCAACAAATTGATGGACCTGCCGGATTATGTGGTGGACATGAAAGCCGTTCCGCACGATTACGTCCTGCTGGGCACGGAGCTGAAAGTGGATGACGAATACGCCGGAGTAGGGGATTAGGGCAGAGAAAGGCAAAAAAAATTAACGCAAAGACGCAAAGAGGCAAAAGAACAAAGGAAAGACAGGATTGAACCAAATCGGTATTCAGCATTCAAATGGCTAAAAGGATGTGGTCAATGGTTGAAAGATTGTGAATTCGAGCGATCAACGGTGGCGCATTTGGCGGAACCGACACGGCTGGCATTATCACATTTGCTCACTCGCCGCCTCTACAAGGTCACCACGGCGGCTTCATTTGCGGAGGCGGTTTCCCTGATGGAAAAGAACGGCGATTTTCAATTGCTTATATCCGACGTGGGTTTGCCAGACGGCAGCGGCCATGATCTGATGGTCAAGTTCAAGAAAAAATTCAGCGCAAAGGGGATTGCGCTGACTGGTTATGGCACGGAGCAGGACGTCGCGCAAAGCCAGGCGTCAGGTTTTACGACGCATCTGACGAAACCGGTGCGGATTGAATTGCTGGAGAATGCGCTTGCCGCCACGCTGCAAAGCGCCACGGACAAGGTCTTCATCAAAGATGGGATGCCGCGGACTTAGAGCAAAACAATATCCACAAAGGAAACATCCAACATCCAAAGAAGGCGGAATGAAGAAAAGCGGAAGTTGGAAATTGCGGGCGTCTCGCAAGTACGTTGGCCATGCCGTTATTAACGCCGCCCCCTCACCCTCAATCCCTCTCCCCCGACCTGCCGCGACGGGCGCTTGGCACGGCGGGTGGGGGAGAGGGAGGCCGTATCGACGCCCAACATTCAACATTCAACCCGCCTTCACCTGGCTACGGCGCGGCAGGCATTCAACCCGCCTTCGCCTGGCTACGGCGCGGCAGGCATTCAACATTTAATTGTAATGGTAAGGTCGCGAACGAACTCTTCTGGCAGTGCAGGTGAAATTACCACGGTGCGTCCCGGATAATGCAGCACCACCGTCCGATGTTGGTCAGTAACAAAGGCACGGTAAGTGCCTAAGAGTTTATTGCGGAACAAACCGGTAATGGAAAATAGCCCGCCATTGCCAAAGCAGCGGAGGCTTCGCCTCATGGCTTCCGGCTCAAACTGTGCGGATTCCAATCCAGCCAATGGCAATCGCGTCATCCAAAACAAACGATGGACCAGGATGGCGTGGGCAGTGACGGAATAGCCGCGAATGGTAAAAGGGATGGAACCCAGAATGATAATGAGGGGCAAACAACCCGCCCAGGACAAGATGCCGCGACCGTAGCAGAGCATCCCGAGCGTGAGGCCGAGGCAAAGAATTGTGACCGCTGATGAAACGATGATGACTGATGTGCTCCAGGGCGCTTGGTAGTATCTCATAATAATTGTTTGCGCAGGCAGGCAACGAAAGGTTGCACTTTTTCACGCAAGAGTTACCTAACCGGGTGGAAATGACTTTGTCCAGTGATATTTCAAGGTAGCGGCTATGCAGATATTGGCATGGAAAAAACAATTTTTTGCCGGCCTGGAAAGTTAAGATGCGGGGCAGGGTTAAAAATTTAATTCAGTTAAATAACCTCCTCACCCCTGCCCTCTCCTCCAAGGAGAGGGAGAAACGCTCGGCGCTTTTATTTGCAGTACGATGACCGGAATGTGTCAGAGAGACCTCCACATAAACAAGAATGCCATCTCGCATTGGTTACAAGAAAACAAAATCACCAATGGCACTGGCCATTGGTGATTTTTCGTTCCACCCAACCCTAACCTTATTCCCTAAATCATGCAGCTTTGGGCAGTTCTGATTCTTCTGATTTAGCATCCACATTGGCCTTGGCATCCACGGGGATGCGCATCGCGTAGAACGAGCGGTACACGAACACGAGCGCCAACGCGAAGAAGGCGATGCCGATGCCAATCTTCAACTTTTCATTGGTCATCGCAATGGCGATCTGCGCCGCCAACAACCCAAACAGGGTGGTGAACTTGATGATGGGATTCATCGCCACGGATGAAGTGTCTTTGAACGGATCGCCCACGGTGTCGCCGACGACCGTGGCGGCATGAAGTTCCGTGCCTTTCTGTTTCATTTCCACTTCGACGATTTTCTTGGCGTTGTCCCATGCGCCACCGGCGTTGGCCATGAAGATGGCCTGGAACAGACCAAAGAACGCGATGCCGACGAGATAGCCGACAAAGTAATAGGGATTAAAGAACGACAGCGCCAGCGCCATGGAAAACACGACGATGAAGATATTAATCATGCCTTTCTGGGCGTAAATCGTGCAGATCTCCACCACGCGTTTGCTGTCGGCGATGGACGCCTCGGCTTTGTCGAGGTTGAGGTGTTCCTTGATATAGACGACCGCGCGATAAGCGCCGGTGACCACGGCCTGCGCGCTCGCGCCGGTGAACCAATAGATCACCGCGCCGCCGGTCAACAGTCCCAGGATGACTTCCGGATGCACCAGGCTCAACATCGAGATGACGCTGAAGTTCGGGTCGTGTTGCACGCCATTGTTTTGCAGCAACATGATGATGCCGAAAATCATGGTAGTGGCACCGACGACAGCGGTGCCGATGAGCACCGGCTTGGCGGTGGCCTTGAAGGTGTTGCCCGCGCCGTCGCCTTTTTCCAATTCGAACTTGGAGTTTTCAAAATCGGGTTTGAACCCGAAATTACGCTGGATCTCGTCGCTGACATTCGGCACCGCTTCGATGCGGCTCAATTCATAGATGGATTGGGCGTTGTCGGTGACGGGGCCGAAGCTGTCCACCGCGATGATGACGGGGGCCATGGCGAGGAAGCCGAAGGCGACCAGGCCGAAGGCAAAGATGGGCGCGGCGAACTTGAACTGGTCGGGCATCAGCACCATCACCGCCTCGTTCTGCGAAAGCAGATAAGAGCCGCACATCAGCGTGATGATGACCAGGCCCATCCAGAATGCGCAGAAGTTGCCCGCGACAAATCCGGAAAGGATGTTGAGCGAAGCTCCACCCTGCCCTGACGCCGTGGTGATCTCGCGAACATGCTTTGACGAGGTGCTCACGAAAATTTTCGTAAACTCCATGATGAGCGGGCCGGCGAGCGTGCCGCAGGAAATGATCGCTGAGAGCACCCACCAGAGGTTGGGGTCAGCAGCTTTCGAGCTGTCGGTGAAATCGCCCAACAGGAAATAGCTGGCCACAAAGGTGGCAATGATAGAGACCACCGAAGTCAGCCAAACGAGGTTTGTCAGCGGCTGTTCCCAGTTGAAATCCTTCTTGTTGTTATAGAGCATATTACTGACCGCCTTGTTGACGTAGAACGACCCCAGCGAGGCCAGGACCATGAGGCTCTGGATCGCGAAGATCCACACGATGAGTTTGGCTCCGATGGCCTGCGCGTTCGCCATGGAGAGGCACAGGAACGCGATCAACGCCACACCCGTCACGCCGTACGTTTCGAATCCATCTGCCGTAGGACCAACCGAGTCGCCCGCATTGTCACCGGTGCAGTCGGCGATTACCCCGGGGTTTTTCGGGTCATCCTCCGGCAGATTGAAAACGATCTTCATGAGGTCTGAACCGATGTCGGCGATCTTGGTGAAGATGCCGCCGCCGATGCGCAAGGCGGCCGCGCCGAGCGATTCGCCGATGGCGAAACCGATGAAGCAGGGGCCGGCCAATGCACGCGGCATGAAGAGGAGGATGCCGATCATGCAGACGAGTTCCACGCAGACGAGCAAGAGGCCGATGCTCATCCCGGAGCGCAGGGGGATCAACAGCGTTTGCAGCGAGTTGCCTTTCAGCGAGGCGAACGCCGCGCGGCTGTTGGCGTAGGTGTTGATGCGGATGCCGAACCAGGCCACGCCGTAGCTGCCGAGGATGCCCAGCACCGAGCACGCCAGGATGATGGCGACGGAGCCGATGGGCTGATGCTGCAAGCCGAAGAAATAATAGACAATACAGACTGCGATCATCACCCAGAGCAACACGAGGAATTTGCCCTGCTGCGCCAGATAGGTTTTGCACGTCTCCCAAATCATATTGGAGACGCTGCTCATCGATCTGTGAACGGGCAAGGCGCGGCACCGGACAAATTCATAGCAGCCGAATAAAGCGCCGATGGCGCACATGACGAGACCCAAATATAAGAGCGTGGGGCCGCCGAGCGCGCCATTGAAGAAGGTGACGCCCTTGAGGTCCGGCATGTTGATGTCAGCATCGCCCGCAAAGGCGCTGCCGGCGGTGAACAAGACGGCCAGCGCAGTGCCCAGCCTGAGTAATGATTTTGGTTTTGTCATATTATTTTCGGGGAATGATTATTTTTTCTTAAGGCGGGCAGCCTCTTCTTCGAGGGCGGCCTGGGCCGCGGCCAAACGGGCCACGGGCACGCGGAACGGCGAGCAGCTCACGTAGGTCAAACCGAGTTTATGGCAGAACTTCACGGAGTTCGGGTCGCCGCCGTGTTCGCCACAGATGCCCATCTTGATGTTCGGGCGCGTCTTGCGTCCCAGTTCGGCGGCGATCTGCATCAATTTGCCGACGCCGGTCTGGTCGATGGTGGCGAAGGGATTGGCCTTCACGATTTCCATTTCGGTGTACGGAGGCAGGAAACTGCCGGAGTCATCCCGGCTCATGCCCAGACAGGTTTGCGTGAGGTCGTTGGTGCCGAAGCTGAAGAACTCGGCGGTTTCCGCGATCTCATCGGCGGTGAGCGCGCCACGAGGAATCTCGATCATGGTGCCGACCATGTAATTCAGTTTCACTTTCTTCTCTTTCATGACTTCCTGCGCGGCGCGATGGACGACTGCCACCTGCAAATCCAATTCTTTCTTGAAGCCGACCAGGGGGATCATGACTTCGGGCTTCACCTTGATGCCGTCGAGCTGGACGTTGGCGGCGGCTTCGAAGACGGCGCGAGCCTGCATTTCGGAGATTTCAGAATAGACGATGCCCAGACGGCAACCGCGGAATCCGAGCATGGGGTTGAACTCATGCAATTCCCGGACGCGCAGTTTGATCTTTTCGACGGGCACATTCATCTTGGCGGCCAGGTCCTGCTGGGCCTTATCTTCATGGGGGAGGAATTCATGGAGCGGCGGGTCGAGGAAACGGATTGTGGCGGGCTTGCCTTCGAGGGCGCGGAAAATCCCCTCGAAATCACCACGCTGATACGGCAACAGTTTCGCCAGGGCCGCTTTGCGCGCGTCGATGTTATCGGCCAGGATCATCTCGCGCATGGCATCGATGCGGTTGCCCTCGAAGAACATATGTTCCGTGCGGCAGAGGCCGATGCCGGAGGCGCCGAACGCGAGCGCGTTCTTCGTCTGTTCCGGCGTGTCGGCATTCGTGCGGACCTGGAGCTTGCTGACCTTGGCGCACCAATCCATCAGTTTCTTAAACATGACGTAAGTGGGGCTGTCCTTGGCTTCGAGTGATTTTTCGACGAGTACCTGGACGATTTCCGACGCGGCGGTCTGGATGCGGCCTGGATAGACTTCACCGGCGGTGCCGCTGATGGAGAGAAAATCGCCTTCTTTGAATTTATCGCCATTGGCGGCGATGGTCCGGTTTTGGTAATCGATATTCAATGAGCCTGCGCCGCAGACGCACACTTTGCCCATCTGCCGGGCGACGAGGGCCGCGTGAGAACTGACGCCGCCCTTGGCGGTAAGGATGCCTTCGGCGGCGATCATGCCGCGCAAGTCCTCGGGCGTCGTCTCATTACGCACGAGCAACACCTTCTCGCCCTTGGCGGCGGCGGCGGCGGCGCGGTCGGCGTTGAGGTAAATTTTTCCACAGGCCGCGCCCGGTCCGGCGGGCAGGCCTTTGGCGATGCAATGCGCCGCTTTCATGGCCTTGCGGTCGAACACCGGGGCGAGCACCTGGTCCAATTGGTCCGCCGGAACACGGCGGATGGCGGTCTTCCAATCGATCAATTTTTCTTTTTCCATCTCGATGGCGAAACGGACGGCGGCCAGGCCGGTGCGTTTGCCGTTGCGGGTCTGCAACATGAAGACCTGGCCTTCCTGGATGGTGAATTCAAAATCCTGCACGTCCTTGAAATGCGATTCCAATGTCGCGCGGATGCTCTCCAATTCCGCGAAGGCCGCGGGCATGTGGTTCTTGAGCTGCGCGACCGGTTCCGGGGTGCGGATGCCGGCCACCACATCTTCACCCTGGGCGTTGATGAGAAACTCTCCGTAAAAAACTTTTTCACCGCTGGCGGGGTCGCGTGTGAAGGCAACACCCGAACCGGATTTCTCGCCTGTATTGCCGTACACCATTGCCTGGACATTGACGGCGGTCCCCCATTCAGAGGGGATGCCGTATTTGCGGCGATAAACCATGGCGCGGTCATTCATCCAGGAACCGAACACGGCCCCGACGGCGCCCCAAAGCTGTTCCCACGGATTCTGGGGAAATTCTCCACCGGTGCGGAGAGTGATGAGATTCTTGAAGCGGACGACCAGCTCCTGGAGGTCGGCCACGGTCAACTTGGTGTCTTCGATGTCCGCCTGGTAGCGTTCGTGTTTGAGGCTGTGGATGACCACTTCAAATGGTTCATGGTCTTCGTCGGCGCTTTTTTGCACGCCCATGACCACGTCGCCGTACATCTGGACGAACCGGCGATAGCAATCCCAGGCGAACCGCTCATTTTTGGTGGCTTTGACGAGCGCCAGGACGGTTTCATCATTCAAACCGAGGTTCAGAATCGTGTCCATCATGCCCGGCATCGAATCGCGCGCGCCGGAGCGGACGGAAACCAGCATCGGCATGGCCGTCTTGTCGCCGAATTTTGTTCCCATGATCTTTTCGAGGGCGGCGATGCCGTCAATCACTTGCTTTTGCAGGGCTTTGGGATAAGTCCGCTTGTTTTCGTAATAATGGGTGCAGACTTCGGTGGTGATGGTAAATCCGGGCGGGACGGGCAGGCCGATGCGGGCCATTTCGGCGAGATTGGCGCCTTTGCCGCCGAGCAGCGGTTTCATGGAACCGTTGCCATCGGCCTTTTTGTTGCCAAAGAGATAGACGAATTTCTGCGTATGGGTTGTTTTGGGCATAAAATTGATATTTTGTTGTTAACTTCGAGCATAAGGGTGGTTCAAGAAGACGAATGGCTCATCACCTCCGTTGGCGAATACTTCGCATATTTTGGCCAGTCCCACGAAGAAGAGGGCAATTGGGGGGAGAAACCCGGCAGTTTAACCTCACGCAAAGAGCGCCAAGGCCGCAAAGAGATTAAAAAAACAAGAGATTCGATAATCCAAAGGCTCTCGACGCGTTGCCCGGATCAAAAGGCTGCACCGGAAGATCACCGCATTGGCGCGGCAGCGAAAGCTCAAGGTGGCGATGATCTCGGAAATAGACCTACGGGTTCTCCTTCTCGGCGATGCGAAGGGGACAAAGCATGAAATGGCTGAAAAGCTTGCCAAAGATTTCCCGGATGAACTCGCTTCGTGATCGCCGCCGAAACGCAAAGCCTGGGAAACAGGAGTCGAAATCCACATTTTCTGGATACCGTAGCATGAGCGGGAATCCTTCATGCAAAACTTGTTTTGTATTCCAACCCAACATACTGTCGTGGAGAGAAATTACTTAAACCCTCCCATTTCATGGCCAGTTGTGATACGGAGATTTTGGATATATTTAGAATGTTTAATTGCCTTACTGTATTCTGCATCATTTTCAATATGCTCTCTTATTTTTGCCACAAATTGTTTCAGTGCGGGTGGTAATCCGCTGGGAGAATCTATTTGCACTCGCACATTTCGATTTTTTGAGTTGGGATATTTCATCGCTAAATGGCCATCTGCTGTAATATCAATTGCATCATAAATCCGGCTTTGGATTCGAGAAAGGCATTTTTTCCAGCCGGTCTCTTCATTTGGCCAAGGGCCATCCTCCACCAAAATCAAAGCAAATTCTCCTGTATTCGGTGTTTCCGTGATAAGATCAATTGTTGCAGTTGGCATATGCAACCAGCGCCACATGAGTTTCTCAGCCCAAGTCTCACGTTTGCGGAGTTGGCGGGCGCGTTCACTGGCCATGTGATGAGTGTAGGAAAATTGGATTTGAAATGAAGTACGTTTTTAAAGACCCCCTCATCCTGACCTTCTCCCCCAGGAGAAGGAACAGCGAGGGCATTCCTAATTATTCGGAGGCCACACCAAAACATTCCGGTTACCGCACTTCAAACAAAAGCGCCGAACGGTTCCCCCTCTCCTCGGAGGAGAGGGCCGGGGTGAGGAGGTCGTTTCACTAACTTTTCTTCGAACCAGTCATTGGTTTGCTATAATCAGGCAGCGGATGAGGCGCTCGTTTCTGCAACTCTTCAAAAATGATGTCACGGATATTTTGTGCATTGCGTCGCAGGTGCGAATTCCAAAACCGCAGCGTCTTAATACCCATCGATCGTAGAAATTCTTCCCGCTTTTTATCATCTGCCCGTTGATCGGGAAAGCCGTGCTGGCTGCCATCCAGTTCGACATTTAGTTCCGCCTCTTTACAAAAGAAATCCAAGGTGTAAATGCCCACAGGATGCTGCCGTCGGAATTTATAGCCGTTGAAGCGACGGTTATGCAGCCAGCGCCACATGAGTTTCTCAGCCCAAGTCTCACGTTTGCGGAGTTGGCGGGCGCGTTCACTGGCCATGTGATGAGTGTAGGAAAATTGGATTTGAAATGAAGTACGTTTTTAAAGACCCCCTCATCCTGACCTTCTCCCCCAGGAGAAGGAACAGCGAGAGGGCATTCCTAATTATTCGGAGGCCATACCAAAACATTCCGGTTTCCGCACTTCAAACAAAAGCGCCGAACGGTTCCCCCTCTCCTGGAGAAGAGGGCCGGGGTGAGGAGGTCGTTTAACTGAGCGTAGGAAAATTGGATTTGAAATGAAGTACGTTTTTAAAGACCCCCTCATCCTGACCTTCTCCCCCCATCCGTCTTCGCTGTGCTACGACGCGACAAGGGGGAGAAGGAACAGCGAGAGGGCATTCCTAATTATTCGGAGGCCACACCAAAACATTCCGGTTACCGCACTTCAAACAAAAGCGCCGAAGGAATCCCGGAATGCGGCAGGTTACGGAAAACAGGAAAGAAACATTCAACATTCATTCGGGCAGTTCGCGCTAGGGGAGGACTTGCAATCGATAAAATTGCCGGCTGGCGCTGGAATTGGTGACTGTGCAATCCATCGTTGCTCCGTTCGTCTGCTGCAGCCAGCCGGTGACGGGCACCCAGGAGGAAAGGTTGGTTGAGGCGCTGATTTGATACTGACGGTTGGTCGCCACCGTCCATTGCAACTGCACCAGGCCGTTGAGCTGGACCGTTTCGCCGGTAAAAACAAATTTGGAGGCCGGGTTGGTTGGATCGAGGCCGGCGATAAATTTGTCGTAGTCACTCATGCCGTTCCCGTCTGTGTCGGTGGACTGCGTCCGGTTTGGGTTGACCGCGCCGAAATAATACATCTCCCATGCGTCGGAAATGCCGTTGTGATTCGCGTCGAGGAAAGTGTAATTGCCGGTGAAGTTCGCCGTACCGCCGACGGCCAGCGCATTCGTTTGGTCCGGCGGCGTGACATAATACGGCACGTCTCCAAATTGCACGACGTAATTTCCAGCGGGCAGGTTGCTGAGGGTAATGGCTGACGCCACGCCGGATTGGACCGGCGCCTGGCCGAGTGATGAGAGCGAAGACAGCGACCAGGTCCCCTGCCCCAGACTTTTGGTGATGCTGACATTGCCGCCCGCCACGACCCCGGTGATGCTGATGTCGTCAATTGTCCAGCCGTAAACGGTGTTGTCAGCCTCAACACCTTCGTAATAAAAAACGACTTGCACAGAGCGGCCCACCCACGGAGTCAGGTCCACCGATTCCTGCTGCCAACTATCCGCCACATTACCGGTGAAATCATACGCCATCGGCAAGTCACCGGGCGGCGTGGCGCTGTTGGTGCTGACATAGACCACCCCGTCTTCAAACTCCCCGCTGAAATCGCAGACATCCCAGAAGGTGAGCGTGGCCGAGGTGAACCCGGTCAGGTCAATGATCGGCGCGTACAGATAACTGCTGGCGAGGAAGAAATTCTGGTTGCCGTCCAAGTCACTACTCCAGGCGTTCGTGCCGGAATACGCGCTGGAAACCAAGTCGTTGTGAGGCGTGCCGAGGGTCCAGTTAATGTCCGAACCATAAACCGGATCGGGCACAACGGACCAGCCGGGGGCGCCGCTTTCCAGATTGTCGAACCAGGGCGGGGCCGGGGCCTTGAGCGTTGCGAATGAGTAGAAATTGCCATGGTTGTCGTCCACAGTGATGTTCCCGGCCTGGTCGCGGCTGACGACCTCATAATAATAAGTCCGGTTGGCGGACAAGCCGCTGATGTTGACCGTATGATTGGTGACCAGCGCGCCGGCGTAGGCCGCATTATCGGGCAGGAGCGACTCGCCGTATTGCACGGACGAGTCCGCCGGCTTGGAGGTGAGCCACGAGATTTTGGCGTCGAAATAATTCGCGGTTGCCGTTACTTGCGAAATGACCGGCGGCACGGTGTCAATGGTGGCCATGGCGGTGACATTGCTGCCGGCCGATGCGTCATAATATGTCGCCGTGATGGTATTTCCGTTGGCGACCTGCAATTGGTTGGTGGCAGCGTTTGCGCCGACGAGCGTGAGGCGGCCCCGGAACAATCCCGGATGTGTGGTCTCCAGCAACGTGACAGTGACGAGATTGGTCCGTGAACTGGCAACGAAGGTGACCTGTGCGTGGCCGACTCCGGCCAAATCCGAATCACCCACTTCCACCGTGACCACGTCGTTGGTGGTATAGACCGTGTTGTCCAGCCAGACTATCCCCCGGCCATTCGCGCCGGGCGCAAGAAAGGCAATGATGTTCTGCAGCAGAGTCACCGCGTTGTTCGGTCCGGTGCCATTCGTCGGGATGGCGTCCAAGGGGAACGAAAGGAAGACAACGCGCCCCGGGCTGTCCTGGCCGAGGGCCGGATAGCTCATCCCGCACGGTTTGCCGGACACCGACTCAAAGGTGATCGGCGTGGCGCCGGACGACGGCGTGAACGTGTCGGAAAAATCCGGCCCCGCATCGGACTCTCCCAAACCCAATCCACTGAGGTCCAGCGACGGGTAATTGCTATAATCCAAGGTCACGTACATGTCGTTGGCGATGGATGCCGGCGCGCCGAAAAAGGCCGGCACACCATAATCCTCATCGCAATCCGAACATTGCAATGGCGGGTCGGGATTTGGCTCAAAGCCGGCCACCTGCAGGACATTTTGCCGAAACGGCACGTCGCCCAATTGCTGGAGGATGCTCATCGCGGACATGAAGAACGACCCGCCGCCGTTCAGATAGGATTGAATCATGTATTGCTGCGAGGGATTGATGGTGTTGTTGGTGGCGGTAGGATCGGGCAGGCCGTCCTCGTCAACGCCATAGTTCACGATGTCATCGGTGATGCGCCAGATCACTACCGGGAACGGTTGGAGGTCGGCAAGCTGCGGAAAACCCCGGTCCGTTACCTTCCAAAATCCATAGCTGATGCCGGCTTCCGCCAGTACGTTGGTGTAGGCGCTGTCGGGAATCACCGTTGAACCATCCGCCGCTTCGGCCCCTCCGTCATAATCGTCAACCAACAGCACCGTCGGCGTCGCCAGCCCAATAAAGGTGTAAAATCCGCCGCTGTTATTTGCCGTGGAAACGTTGCCGGCGGCGTCACCGGAAGAAACTTGAAAATAATAGATCGCGCCGGGAACGAGTCCGGTCAGCCTCACCACATGGCTGGTCAGGAGCGCCAGATTGGTGACGCCGAGGTTCAAATTGGCGCTGTTCGTGCCAAAGTTGACGATGGACGTGGCCGGCTCGCTCGTCAGCCAGGTGATGGTGAGCACGCCGACATCCGTGGCAGACGCGACAGAACTGATGGCTGGCGGAACGAAATCCGCCACGGCGGCTGCCAACCTTTGTGCCCCGCCGGAATCGAGATAGACGGCCTCCAGATTGTCGCCGTTGGCGAGGTGGATCTGCCCCGCGCCAGCCGTGCCGGTGACGGTGGCGACCGCGCCGGTAAACGCGCCGTAATTTCCGGAGGCGGCCAGCAGAGTCGTAACCGAGCCTTGTTCGGTGAGATTGGTCACCATCACGCTGACGGTGTTGCTGGCGGCGCGGGCGGCATCGAACACCGCGATTTGGATTGTACCCGGCGCGGTGTAACTGGGGCGGTCAAGCAGGATGAATCCCGTGCCCGGCCGGGGGAGATCGCCGGAAGAAACGAGCGCGAAATCCTGGTCGATTGCCGTCGTGTCGATGCGCGCGTCTTGCACCACTTTGGTGGCGCGCACCCGCACGAGATAATCGCCGGGCGCGGGTTGGGAGAGGTAAATGCCCTGGACGTTGTTGAGGGTATCGGGCGACGGCGGGTTGGGCACCGATTCGCCCGCGCCGAATTGGTTGCCGCGATAGAGCGTCCCATCGGGGCCGACCAGTTCCAAATTCAGATTGTTGACGATGGCAGGGATTGCCCCGGGAAATCCCGGCACGTCCGTATAGGCCAGGGTGATTTTCAACGGCTGGTCCGCGCCTTGCACAAAAATGTGCTGCGAATAGACCTGGCTGTTTGTCAGCAGCACCGATTGATCAAGGTACTGGTAGTAGCGCGGGGCGGCATTGACGTTGGCGACCACGATGTTGGTGAGCGTGATGCGGCCCCAGCCTTCGTCGTTGTTCGGCACCGGGCCGGGTCCGCCATTGGCTTCGTCCAATTCTTCCGCTGAATTGATCAATGCCGCCTTCACCAGCGCGGGCGAGGGCACGGCGTTGGTGTGTGTGCTTTCGTAAAATTGCATGAACACCGCCGCCGCTCCCGCCGCGTGCGGACCCGACATGCTCGTCCCGCCCATATAAACGTAATAATTATCGATCGTGGACCATGCGATTGAACTCTCATCCGGCGCGGCGGACGACGCCGCGGAGGCGATCCAGGTTCCCGGCGCCACCAGGTCCGGCTTGAGGCGCCCGTCGGCGCACGGTCCACGGCTGGAAAAATCCGCCACTGTGTCAGGCCCATCGGCGTAAAGCCCGTAGGTTTCCGCCAAGGTATTGGGCACATTTTCGGAGGCGCCCGTGGCGATCACATTTTTGGCGCTGGCCGGACTGTCCATGGTTTGGGCATCCGGCCCCGCGTTGCCGGCGGAAAATTCCAGGACATAAGGCTGGTCGCCGGGCGTGTTGGTGTCGGCGTCGCGCACCAATTCATCAAATTCCGCCGCGTCAATATCGTAATCGCCCTGCACGTCGTCGCCCCAACTGTTGGAGCCAATTTTGGCGCCGTGCCGCACGGCATCTTGCGTGAGCGTTGCGTCGCTGGGAAAAGGGGTGGCCTCGTTGGCATTGTCGTCAAAAATGCGCTCGACAAAAAGGTCCGCGCCGGACGCCACGCCGAGTCCGTAAAGCTGGCCGCTGTCCGGATCGGTCTCGCCCGTGGCGGCGTTGCCGGCAATGATTCCGGCGCAATGCGTGCCGTGGCCGTAGCCATCCGAGCCATCCGGGATATTCGTGCCGTAGAATTGAAATCCGGTCACGCGCCCGCGAAGGTCCGGGTGCATTGTGTTCGTGTTGCCGGTATCGAGGCCGGTGTCCGCGACGCATACAATGATATTCGAACCGTTGTAGCCAAGCTGCTCGGTGACCGTGGGCGTGGCCACGCGGCCATCGTCGCCGCCGACGAGTTTCGAGGCGGCTTCGTCCACCAATTTTCTTTTGGGCTGATTTTCCACCCAGAGGACCGCGCCGGATTGGGTGAGCGCGGGCAAATTTTTCGGCGGCAAATTGCCGCGCAGAATCACGCCTTGACGCAGATCGTCTTGGGATTGGACTGGTGCCAGCAGTGCGCGCACAGCGCTGATTTCCGCCGGAGTCGACGACGACGAAAGCAAAATATTGACACTGATGGGCGGATTGGTCAGCGAAGCACCACGCATGGCCGCCGCCAATCGCGGATTGATTTTTAGTTCCGGCGAATATGGCCCGATCCAGGTGACATAACTTTTGGCCGCGATGCCGGCGAGGGAGGCTTGATTGAAACGGGCGATGAAGGTGTCGTCGGGGACGTATTTGAGCAATTCGACGCCCGCGGCCCGCAATTCCGCCCGCCGCGCCTGATTCAAGGAGCCGGTGAATTGGACGAGATAAAGCCCTGACGCCGGGAGCTTCGATTTCGCATTTGCGGCCATCACTTCCTGGTTAGGGGCAGAAGCAGGGTCAAGCGATTCGCTACGCAGCCGGATGTTTTTAGCCGGGCTGTCAGCGCAAAATTGGAATGCTAGAAGTGCCGCCAACCACAACTTACTGTTCGTTTGCCAAATACCGCGGGGATACACACATAATACATACTCCCGGTTTCAGCTTCCGGCAATGGAAAACAGGGCAGACGCATCTAAATTAGCGAGTTTTCTCATTAACACCGTGGCTTTAGCCCGGTGTCAGGCCAGAGTCGGGGGGAAGAGTCGTTTTAATCGGCTTATTGACATCCAAAAAGCCGTTAAAACGGCTGAGGACTTTTTATATGGCTGGTCCACCGGGCTAAAGCCACGGTGTTAATGAAAGCAGATCGGAAAATATTGAAATTTAGATGCGTCTGCCCTGCATTTTGGCTGATTTATTACAGCAGCGCCTCAATTATTTTTTGCTTCGGTATTTTCAGGTATGGCCATACTCCTCTGTTCAAATAAAAAGCCGCCCCGGTTCAACGGAGCGGCTTTGGATTCGACCGTCCCTGTGACGGCCATGGTTTGTTTCGCTTAAGGCGCGGGCGTCACTGAGACAGCGTGCCCGTCATAATTGATGCTTTGACCGGAAGGATTGGCAAAGATCAATCGCACCGTCCGGCTCTCGCCGGGGCGCAGGAGATGATCGCCGTGGTCATCCACCTGCACGTAAGGGCTGCCAATTGGCGGCAGGTTGGTGGTCAGGCCATCGGCGTCCGCCAAAGTGGCGTTGGCGCTCAGGTTGTCAAGGATGAGGTATAACGGGGCTACCGCCGGGCCATTGCCATCGTTGGTGATATACACCTCCTCGGTGGTCAGGTTGGTGTGCGGGACCCGTTTGAAATATCCGGGATGCACCGTCAAATACGGGGCGCGAACAGCGCCTGGGACGAACAAGTCGCTCAAGTCGGTCGCGGTGGCCACGTTGTTGTAACCGCTGCCGGTGACGGCGGTCTCATTCGTGGGGATGAGATTGTTGACATCCGACAGGCGGAAGAGCTCCTCCCACGTCTTGAGGTCGGAAGAATGGTTCAACGGCACACTGCTGGCATAGGCGTTGCCCCTGGCCAATGGGGAAATGACGATTTCCGGAACCGCATGATTGGTGTCATCGCCGCCTTCGGTTTCATCCCACCACAAGACAATCGCGCCGTTGTCTTTATAGGCTTTCGAGGCCATGATTTGCGGAAGGACAATCGAGAGGAAATTGTCCGCCGCGGCGATGGCCGACTGATCGCCGGTGTAATGAACGCCCTGGTAGGTGAATCCGCCGTTCAAAGAGCTGTGGGCTTCGTTGTATTGGTCGGGAGTGATCCAATTATAGCGGCCGACCACGTTGTTGCTGAGGTCATCAAACAATTGCGCGAGCGGATACACATTTTCGACGGCGGTGTCGGCGAAGAATGCCATTGGGTTGTGTTTCACGGCATAATTATATTGAGTAGAGCCGTTGTAGATATTGGTCGGACCGTTGACACCAGAGGCGCTGTTGGTGGGGCTGGCGCTCAACTGGACATCCTCCTGATAATCCTTCCAGGGGATTCCGGCGGCATTCAATTGCGCCGCAAGGTGGATAGATTGGTCATAATAAGTGTTGCCGTTGGCGGGGGTGGGATCGGCGTCGGAATGGAAGCCAAAATCCGATCCGGCTTCCGCCCAGACGTAATTCGGCTCGGAGGGATGCACGCCGATGCCGGCATTGTAATAAGCGGTGGCAAAGGACGCCTGCGCCGCGTTGGGATTTCCCGGCGTCATCAGGCTGTTGATAAAGGGCGCGGCGGGATTGCCCAGGATTTGTTGCGGACTGTTTGTTGGGTTCGGCTGGGTCAGGTTATGGTTTTCCAGCGCGATGACGAAGACGGTGCGGACATGGTCCCGGTCAAAGAAACCATGATCGTCATTGTTGCCGAACCGGTCGTCCGCCCGGGCGGCCTGGGCCGCCAGCAAGACGCCGCCCAGCACTGCACTTGCCCACGCGGCCGGGAACCTGAATCGGTCCGGCAGCGGAGGGTTGGATGTATGGGTGTCCATGTCTTTGGAATGATTGATGTGTTTGTATGTTTTCATTTTGTCTCCTATTTCTCTCCATTGGTTTTTAATTCCCCCATCTCGTTGGCCTGGCAACTTAACCACACTTCGCGCCCGCCAGTCCACGTGACAATTGTAAAAAGACGGCGGCGAATGTGGCGGCGCGGTTACACTGACTGTCCAGTGTCGCAATCGGGTGAAAATTTGGAAAAAAGTCCTGAAAAGAGTTTTAATGGCCTTCAACGCCGGGTTTTCGGCCAATGTCATTCAACGCAAGTGCAATCCGCCAGAAATGTCGTTCATGGATTGCAACCTGCATCCTGAACAAATTCCATGTCCCTCTTTTTGCAACGGTCACTAACCCATTTAATCAAATTTTACAGGGTAATGACGGTGAGAAAAGGCACACGGCAACGGCACGGTTCAAGCTGAAAGCCCATTTGACCTAATGAAAAAACATTGTAATATTATAGGCAGAATCTTTTTAATAACAGTTGCTGCAACCATGTTTGTGACTGGATGCAGCAGTGCGAACAACGGCATGAATAATTCCAACCAGCCACTGCCCGCCGACCGGCAGTCTGCCAGCGATGTAACCACTCCGCCGGGAACCCCGCCGCCGATTGGAATTGCTCCAAATGCCACTCCCAATACGGGCACGCCTTAATATGAAAACATTATTGCTATTGATTGCCGCCATCGCGCTGGTTGCGACCGGTTGCCAGAGCGCGAACAATTCCGGTTCGACATCTAATAATCCGCCGCCCAACGGTTCCACGACGGGGAGTGGCACACAGCAATCAGCAACCCCGGCGTCTCCCTCGCCGAACGGCGCGCCGGTGCCGTAAGGGCATCTCAATTACTGCGCAGCCGTTTTGATTTCCAGGGCGGGCGAATTGCGGATTTCCAGGCCGGAAACATTTTCAAATTTTGCAGGGACGACTCCATCCGCGACTTGCGGCCTGAAATTGTCGATTTGCAAACCGTTCACGTCCGTACAAACCATCGCCGGCCGCATATCGTTGGTCTCGAAACTGGTGGAGATGTTTGCCAATTCCAGGTCCTGAACGTGGCGGGCAAAAACCCCATAGGCGGGCAGGATGCCGAGCCGGGTTGGTTCGGGATACCCGGTGCCCAGTTCTTTGGGCGTGCGCGCGGCGTCATTGGTGGTGCCCCCGCCATCGCTGATCAGACGGATGTTGTCCAGGCGCACATTTTGGACGGGCAACTCCGGCAGGCCGCAGATCTGGATGCCGCTCATCTTCCCGACGCCGTCGGCGATGACGTTGGAGATCAAAATATTTCGCATGTGGCTGGTCGTGGTCAGGCCGGGGGTCCGGTCGCGTTTGCCGGTGGTAAGGTAAATCGCGTAGTCCACGAGGTTCCGCATGGTGAGATTATTGACGGTAATGTCTTCCAAGGTGGCGCCGTCCACTTCCTCGAGGGCAAAACCATGGCAGTCGTCAAACGTGCAATTGGCGACGGTGCAATTGCGGAAACCGCAACTGGCCTCGGTCCCAAACTTGATGCGCCCGGTCCCGTTGGTCGTGGGCACCATCGTGCCATCGATGAGCGTGCCCTCCTTGAAGCCGGAGACCTGGCAGTTCACGATCGTCAGATTTTCGGTGATGAACGGACGGCCCAGCGCGTAACTGGCCTTGGGGCAGATACCGTCGTCGCGCGGCGAATTGACCCGGCAATTGGAAATCATCGTGTCTTTGCAACAATCAATATCCATGCCATCGCGATCGGTGTCGATGGTCACGTTATCGATGGTCATGTTCTGGCAACCGGTGGTGATGATGGCAAAATGGCCGCCGTGAAAGATGGTGATATCGCGGATCAGGACATTGCGGCAAAGCTTGAGGGCGATGGCTTTGTTGCCCAGGTGCTGGGGCCAGACATTCGTGCCGGTGGGAAAGTTAGTGGCGGGTTCGGCATCAACC
Organism: uncultured Verrucomicrobiae bacterium; assembly: GCA_963797825.1. GTDB lineage: Bacteria > Verrucomicrobiota > Verrucomicrobiia > Limisphaerales > UBA11358 > UBA11358. Next base: position 43,946 of record CAWCRR010000046.1, on the reverse strand, counting down.
GCCCGATCCATTTTGTTTTCAATTCCGTCCGAGCGGACGAGGCCGCCGCCGTTGATCATTCCGTTGCCGGTGATGAAGACATTGGTAAGGTTTTCACCCCAGATGAGACTGTTGTGAAAATAGGTGTGCCCGCCGTCCTGGTAGGCCGGCCCGGTGAAAGTCTCTTCGGCGTCATAAGCCTTCAGTTCTTGCGGCGCGCCCAGGATAGTGGCGCCCGTGTCGATGAGCAGGTGGATGTTGCTTTGGAGATGGATCGAGCCGCACAAATATGTTCCCGCAGGGATGAGAACGGTGCCGCCGCCCGTGGCCGCGGCTTTGGCGATGGCCTTATTGATGGCCGGGCTGTCCAAATGTTTTCCATCGCCGCGCGCGCCGAAGTGGCGGACGTCGTAGATATTATCCGCTGGCCGTGCCTGGAGGACGGCTGTTGAAAGAATGCAAATAAACAAAAATATAGTCGTTTTCATGAGGTGCGATACATCAACAGATTTAAAGGTGTGGCTGCAAGCAGAATAACATTGGCAATTTTGCAAATCGGTGGTCATAAATTGCATTATCACGCCACACGGTCCTTGCTCTCCAGCCGTTGCCATAGGATGCCGTAAAGGGCGATGAAGACGAAACAGACGAGCGGCACTACAAAGCCAGTTCGCATCGAATGCATGTCCGCAATGTGGCCCATGAACGGTGCGGCGATCGCCCCGCCCACGATGGACATGACGATCAGCGAGGAGCCAAGTTTGGTGTAGTCACCCAGTCCGCGAATACCCAGCGCAAAAATCGTCGGATACATGACCGACATGAAGAAGAACGTGCCGAACATGGCATATAGGCCCGGAGTGCCACCGCCCATGCAAATGGCCGCCAGCACCACGTTGATACCCGCGTAGGCCGCCAGCACCAGGTGTGGTTTGAATTGGCTGATCATGATGCTGCCGCAAAAACGGCCGAACGTGAACAGGCCGAAGCCGATGGATCCCAGCCAGAAAGAGGCTTGTTTGGGAGAGGCACCGGGATCATTTTCGATGATGTAATTCACACAGAAACTAAAAATGCCCGTCTGCGCCGCGACGTAGAGAAATTGCGCACCGACGCCCAGCGTAAAATGTTTGCGCCGGAACATGTCCCAATTGTAGGAAACCACGAAGAAGGAAATGATGTAAGCGGCGATCACCAAGCCATATTTTGTCGGCTGGAGCAAGGACGGGGGCATGTTCAACATCGTCCAGACCAATCCCACAATCGGGGAGATAAAGAAATACAGCAGCCCCCAGACGACCATCAACACGATACCGATGACGACAAGCTGCCCCGGGGAAGGTTTGAGACTGGTTTTCTGTTCCACGGATTTCCGGCTTTCATCTTCGGCGTGCAAATCCGGCACCTTCGAGACGATGAAGATGACGAGCAAGATGGCCACAAAGATGCCGATGCCCATATAGGGAACGGCAAGGCTGGAATTGGCGTTTGTTCCTGTCCCGCCGGAGAAAACAAATTGACCCCCGACAATCGGACCGAGAATCCAGCCTACCCCATTGAGCGTTTGGGCGATATTGATGCGCGTCGCACCGCTTTCCGGTTGTCCGAGCACGGTCGTATAGGGATTGGCAATGGTTTCCAGGCAAGTCATGCCCGAGGCAATGACGAACAGCCCCAACAGAAATGCCCAGTATTGGCCAATGCTGACGGCGGGAATAAACCAGAGGGCGCCACCGGCGATCAAGGTCAAGCCGATGAGGATGCCGCCTTTGTAACCAAACTTCCTGGCCAACAATCCGGCCGGAATCGCCATCAGAAAGTAGCCCAGGTAATTGGCGGATTGCACCAGTCCCGACTGCTGCTTGTTGATGTGCAGCGAATCCTGAAAATGTTTATTAAGGATGTCAATCATCCCGTTGCAAAAGCCCCAGAGCAGAAACAGCGTGGTCACCAAAATGAATGTCGCCAGCATGTTGCGACCATCGGGCAGCCGGAATAGACCGGCGTTGCCTGATGAAGATGCACTTGGTTGGGGGGAAGCGATAATCGGGTTGTTCATCGTCTGTTATTATTTTGGAGTCACACCCTTTTTGAGCAGGATATTTCCGTACTTGGCGGTTTCGCCGGTCATCACCACGGCAAAAGCTGCGCCCGCGCGGTTGTAGAAAGCAAAACGATCAATCCTTTCAGGATTCTTTGCCCTGGGCACATGACGGCGGATGGCTTTCATGTAAGAGGTTTCCACGGCAGGATCCAACCGGTCACCGGTCACCGCCGCCATCATCACCAAAGGCGCCGCGTAAGAGTCCAGTTCAAACAATGGCAGAATGCCGTCCAGGAGTTGCACGATGCGGACGCCGTCGGCGCGCAGCACGCGGGCATTCATGGAGTGGCCAGGAAAATGCGCATCGGCCAGGATGACTTCATCACCGTGGCCCATTTCGGCAAGGACTTTCAACAAATCCGGGCTGAGACAGGGTGCAATACCTTTAAGCATAATTTGGCCGGGTTATTTTCCACGATTGTTAAAACAATGGAGATGATAAGCAAACTGATTTCATTAAAATCGTCTCATATCTTTGTACTATAGCTCGGATAAACATCCGATAGACCGCTTGGGCGAAAAAGGGTTGAATAACATCAAGGCAACCACCCATCGATGCGCGCGCACAATTTCCTTCACCTCGCACCCGTTGGTTATGATATATTGTGCATATCATTTCTTTATCTCGTAACATAAAACCTCATCGCCGCGTCATGTATATAATTGAGAATTCCCTCCCAGCCCGAATCCTAATCCGCACACTCACGCTGGCATTGGCGGCGATCATCGGTCTTGCAGCAATCGCCCCTGCCTTTGCTGGCAATGGCACCGATACCTGGACCGGGAACGCCGGCGACAATAATTGGGCCACTGGCGGGAACTGGACCGGCGTCAATGCCCCGCCCATTGCCGGCGACACCCCGGCATTCGGAGCGCAAGGTGCCGGAAGTTTGACGCTCAACAATGACATCGCGTCCACCACTTCCTTTTTAGGACTGACTTTCAATGCCAGCGCGCCGGCGTTTACGCTCACGGGCAATTCCATTACTACGACCGGGGGAATCGTCGATAACTCGACGGATCCCGAGACGGTCAACCTGCCCATCATTCTCAGCGGCACACATTCGGTCAATGCCACCCCCGGCGGCGCGATGACCCTGGGTGGCGTCCTTTCCGGTTCCTCAGCCGGCATTACCAAGACGGGTGGCGGGACGGTTGTATTAAACGGATCGGCAGTGAACACTTACACCGGCACCACCACTGCCAACGCCGGCATGTTAGCGGAAAATTTTGCGAACCTTGGCTCAACCGGCAACCTCATCAGCAGCAGTTCACCGCTGGCTTTTGGAGGGGGCATTTTCCAAATCGAGGGCAACAGCTCGTCCACCAGCAGTCAGACATTTGCATCGACGACACTCAACGCCGGCGCCTCCACCCTGACGGTGGGGCCGAATGGCGGCCCCAATCCAACAGTCGCGTTGGGCGGCTTTACCACATCAGGCGGCGGCACCCTGGTGATCAACGGGCCGGCAACAAGCACTGGGGCGACCACGGCGTCAGGTCAAACCGGGTCGGCGGGAAACGGCAGCACCATAGGCTTACAGGCTGCCGCGGCCACCGTCACCACGACCAGTGGAACGGCTAACCAGGTCTTCATGAGCGCCGCCAGCGGCGCTGAGGATTATTATTGTTATGGCACGGTGGGCCTGTATGACTTTGCTGCTGTTTCGGGGAGCAGCCCGTTCACCATTACCGGCCTTTCACAAATCAGTTCCTCCACGAGCGGATTGGGAACGGCGGGCGACGGCAGTTATTATCTGGCAACGACGGCGTTCGACAGCAACAACGGCGTCTTTCAAACTCACTTTGATGACATCGCGGCAAGCTTTTCTCCTTCTCCCAACACAACCAGTATCGGCGGCCTTCGCTTCAACTACAACGGCGCTCTAACTCTCGCCCTGCCAGGAGGGTCCACCTATACCTTTGGCGCCATACTGGTGACCCCTAACGTTGGCGCCAACAATGACACCATTTTCAGCAATGCCTACGTTGAACCGGGTTGGCGCAGTTCCAGCAACTCGGGAGAACTTGCCATTTATCAAAATAATACCAATGGTTTCCTGATTTTGAATTGTCTCCTGGCCGATGGCAAGACGGCTGGCGGTTCCTGGTCGCAAAACGGCGCCGGCACGGTGGTCTATACTGTAATTTACACCAACAGTTTCACAGGCACTCTCACTCTGAACGGCGGTGTCTCGGAAATCATTTCGGATTCCGATTTAGGCGCGGCGGGCACTGGTGCGACCGTTAACATGAACGGCGGCACAGTCCTGGGTAACGCTACTTTTACGATGGACAGTTCAGGTTCACATAAGCGTGGCATCGCTCTCGGCAATAACGGCGGCAGCCTGGCCGCGGTCACTGGCGATACGATGACCGTGGACGGCATCATCAGCGGAGCAAACCCGTTGACCATCGGCATTCCGGCCTCAAGCGCGAACGGCGGTGTAACGGGGCAAGTTCCCGGCACGGGTTCGGGCACTGCGAACGCATCGGTCCTGGCCAGTGGAACGGTGGCGTTGACCGGGGCGAACACTTACACCGGCGGCACGATCCTCGACGGCGGCATCCTGAGCATCGCTTCCGGTGGACTGGGCACCGGCGGGATTAACTTTAACGGTGGCACGCTGCAATGGGCCTCCGGCAATACCAACGACATTTCGTCCCAGACCATTACGCTTAATTCCGCAGGCGGGACGCTGGATGTGAATGGCAACACGGTGACCCTGGCCAATCCGATCGGAAACAACGGCGCGGGAACAATGACGGTGGAAAGCACAACGGGAGGCGGGGTGTTGAGTCTGAAGGGCGCCAACACTTATACGGGTGGCACAATGGTAAGCAGCGGCACGTTGAATGCCAATAACACCAGCGGCTCGGCCACGGGGACTAACATCGTAACCATCCAAAGTGGGGCGGGCCTGGGCGGCAGCGGCGCCATCGCCGGCAGCGTCACCTGGCAACCAGGCGGGTTCGGGTCATTCTTCATCGGTTTGCAATTGACTGTTGGCGCGGTCACGTTGAATAACAATTCAGTGATCGTAAATGTTCCCGGCAGCACGCCGCTTGGAGCCGGCGTCTATGCGCTGATGAATTACACGGCTGCCGGCAGCACGGGTTCGTTCAACACGAACACGCCTACCTATACTGGCGCCGGAGTCACTCCCGGGATGACATCAGCGATTTCCACCAGCGGCGGCGTGGTCACGCTCACCGTCACTGCCGTTGGCGGCATTAATCGCACCTGGGTGGGCGATGGTTTGACCAATGCCTGGGATTATACTTCCGTCAATTGGCTGGATGGCCCGGTGCCGGATTATTATAGCGATGGAGATTTGGTGACTTTTGACGACACCGGCTCGAATACGCCGCCGATTAACCTGACGACGGCACTTCAACCGGCATCTGTGCTGGTGAACGCAGTTCAAAATTATACGTTCGGCGGCGCCGGTCAAATTTCCGGCACGACAGCGTTGACGAAAACCAATTCCGGCACGTTGACTCTCCTGACGGCGAACAATTATTCCGGCGCCACCATCATCGGCCAGGGAACGTTGCAATTGGGCAATGGCACAACTTTCGGCTCAGTTGGGACCAATATCATCCTGAACACCGGCTCGCTGGTTCTGGATTTGCCCGGCAATAATACCTTCGCCAACGTTATTAGCGGCTCCGGCAGCGTTGCCCAGGCAGGCCCGGGCGTGTTGACGTTGTCGGCGAGCAATTCATACTCGGGCGGCACCACTATCAGCGCGGGCACATTGCAACTATCCTCCAGCGGATGGTTCGGCAGCGGCAATATCACGGACTATGGCACGTTGACATTCAATCGGTCGGTGAATTCGGCCATCAGCGCATCAATCAGCGGATCTGGTTCGGTGTCCCTGACCGGCAGCGGGACTATCACGTTATCCGGCAATAACACATACAATAACGGCACCACTATCAGCGCCGGAACGTTGCTCGTGAACAGCTCCGCCGGCAGCGGACCGGTGGTCGTGAACAGCAGCGGCACTCTGGGTGGTGGTGGAACCATCGCCGGGGCAGTCACGATCAACAGCGGGGGCACTCTCTCGCCGGGTAATCCGGTGGGCACATTTACCATCAATAGTGATTTGACCGTCAATAGCGGCGCGACGATGAATCTGACACTGGGCAGCGGCAGCGACAAAGTGGTGGTCGGCGGCAATCTGTCATTGAACGGCACAATGAATATCACGGCTGGCACTGGATTCACCACCACGACGTACACGCTTTTCACATACAGCGGCACGCTGACCCTGGGCAGCCTCACGTTAAATCTGCCATCGAGCACGTCGGCGACCCTCAGCACCAACACACCCGGACAGGTCAATCTCGTGGTCCAAACATTGCGCTCGGACATCCCCGCCTTTCCTGGGGCGTTGGGATTTGGCCAAGGCGCCTTCGGCGCGCGCTTTGGCACCACCGTCTATCATGTCAGCAATACCAACGATAGCGGGGCGGGTTCGTTTCGTGACGCCGTCAGCGGACAAAATCGGTTCGTGGTTTTTGATGTCGGCGGCACCATCAGCCTGGCCAGCGCGGTCTCGTGTTCCAGCAGTTTGACCATCGCCGGCCAGACCGCGCCCGGCGGCATCGCCATTATCGGCCATGAAGTTTCCTTCAGCGTGAGGAGCAATTGCATCGTCCGATATTTACGCATCCGTCCGGGAAGCATCGCCAGTTCCACCGAAGACGGCATCAACATGGGCGATGCCACCAATATGATGTTTGACCATGACTCTATTGAGTTCGCGCCCTACAACAATATTGACGCACATGGTAATTACACTGCCGGCAACGAGATTACGATGCAGAGTTGCATCCTGGCCGACCCGATTGGCCAGCAGTTCAACGCCCACACGGAGGCATCGAACAATACTTTTTCATGGTTCTACAACATTTTTTCGAGCGGACACGACCGGAATCCGCTGGCCAAGGTAAACACCATTTTCATCAACAACGTCATTTATAATTATCAGGCGGGTTATACGGTGGCGGATACCGGCGGCATTTTCTCGCATGACATCATCAATAATTACTTCATCACCGGCCCGGCGACGACCTCCGCGGGGGATGACTTCTTCCAGTTTGACAGCAATCAATCGGTCTATTCCGCCGGCAATCTTCTGGACAGCGCTGATAACGGCACGTTGGGCGGCGGCGCGACGGCCCCCGGCGGTGTGGTTGTCTTGAGTTCGCCCTGGTCGCCATTTTCGACAAACACGCCGATATTTTCAACATCGACTGCGTATCGTTATGACGTTTCGATGTCCGGCGCATTTCCAGCCGACCAGATCGATGAGAATGTGCTGGGTGATGTGACATCGCTCGGCACGCAGGGCATGGGTGGTGGATTGTGGACGAGCCAAACCTCCACCGGTCTGGGCAATGATGGTTACGGCGTCATTACCCCGGGCATCGCGCCCGTTGATACGGATGGCGATGGCATTCCTGATTACTATGAAGAAGCCACGGGATCAAATCCCAATGTGGCGGACAGCCTCACTCCCGGAGTCGGCGGCTATACCAAATTGGAAAATTATTTGAACTGGCTCGCCGCACCCAACGCAGTCACGACGACCCGCACTCCTGTCAGCGTGGATCTTTGGCAATACACCGCCGGTTTCACCAATGACAATCCGGTTTATTCCGTCAGTTTTCCTAGCAATGGAACGGTGACCCTCAACAGTGGTCATATCGTGAATTTCATGCCCAACGTGAATTTCAATGGCCTGGCCAGCTTCCAGTTTGCCGTTCGGGACAGCGATGGCACCGCCATGACCAACTCCGTCTCAATTTGCGTGACACCTTATGGCGCGGTGACCAACAACGTCGCACCGGTCTTCGGCACGATTTCGGCCTCCTCCGTTAACAACGGTTACAGCATCGTTTTCGGCGGCACGGGCGGCATTACCAATGGAAACTTTATCCTTCTCGGCTCGACCAACGCGGCTGCGCCGCTGTCCAACTGGATTCCGCTGGCCACCAATGAGTTTGACGCCAACGGTGATTTCGATTTCACGAATCCGGTGAACGCTGCCGGTGGGCAGGATTTCTATATCCTGGAATTGCCGTAGGCCAGCAGGAGTTCGCGTGACTTCAAGCGTGGTATGACCACCTTAGCTGCGCTTTATTTTTGGAGCACAAAATCCGGCTGGTCTTTGGCTACGACGATTTTTCCGTCCGTATCAAAATCAATTTTCACGATGGCCGGTTTCTCCCGGAACGGCGACTGGTTATCATTGCCGAAATAGGTGCACCACCAGTTGCCTTGCTTGTCCTCGAAAATAATCTCGTGCCACCGCCGCAAGGCACCGCCTCCTCCCAATTATTATACGGCCCAAAAATGTTGGTGGACATCGCCACCACGCTGCTATATCGGCCTTTGTAAAATGCGGCCCCGCCGAGATAGTAAATGCCGTTGCGCTTGAAGATCGACGCGCCTTCCATTGCGATCGAGTTGCGCGTCCAGCTTCCATCCGCCGGTTTTTCAAATTCGATGTGGTGAGGCTTGCCGTCCACGCCGCTTAAATCCTTGTTCATCAACTCAATCGAACTGGCTCCGCCGCTCGTAAAATACACCTTGCCGTCATCGTCCTCAAACAGCGTCGCGTCAATGCCCCCCTTGAAATAACCGTCGTTCGCCAGTGCGTTGACATAGGGCCTTCCGGTTTGCCGGTCGTGCTTTGCAAAATGCCGCGATTGCCGGGCGGCATAGAAATCGCGAGATAATAATTGTTCAGCCGCTTGAGGTAATGGATTTCCGGCGCCCAGATCGCGCGCACCGGTTTGCGATGCCAGCGCCAGTCTTTTTCCCAGGTGCCGTCCTTGTCGAAGCTCCAGACTTCGCCGATGTAATCCCATTTCTTCAAATCCGCCGAGCGCCACAACTCGATGCCGTCGTTGAAATCCCAGATGTCCGCACCCGACGAGCCGGTCAGATAATAATTCCCATCGCCACCGAGAATCACAATTGTGTCCCGCAACTGCGTGTCGGGAATCAGCGGCTTGAGATTTGGGATCAAGCCGTTAGCCACCGCCGAGCCGGTGCATTGTGAATTGTAATTTGTCCATTTCGCCGTGTGTATCGCCCCGAGACCACTGATGCCGTAGGCCCGGTCGCGCGGGCCGGGAGCGGGAACGATGTCGCCCTCGCGCGGCGGGCTTTGCACCGCATTTGTTTCAAGCACTTGCGCGTTGGAAAAATTTGTTATGGCAAAAAAAATGCCGGTAATTGCAACGACGCATTTCATGGGGCATTCCAATAATTTCATGGCACCAGCAACCGGTAGAACGTTTGCTGTGATGTTGGATTGATGGCGTTGGTAACAGTAAAATTGCCACTACCATCAAATTGGTTTGTTGACACCGGCATCCAGACTGGCGATACCAGATTCGTCGCGGCCAAAACATAGAATGGCCAGTTCGTAGCCCCCCCTGCCCCGCTCACGATAAGATTTCCATTGAAGATTGAAGCTGCGGTGATGGCAGGCACACTGAACGGTTGGGCGCTGACTTGAACAGAAGCGGCGCTTTCGTCGCCGGGATTGACCGCAGTCACTTCATAGTAATATGCAGACGCGGCATTGGTGAAACTGGCATCGGAATAATTGGTCGCCGTTACCCCCCAGGCGATGATGGCATACGGGCCGCCATTTGTCGTCGAACGGTAGATATTGTAACCGGTTGCGCCGGTTGACGCCTCCCAATCCAAGACCGCCACTCCATTGCTTGCGGTCCCGGTAAAATTTGTCGGCGTAGCAGGCACAATGAAGCAGCCCAAGCCCGTCAATGGGTCCCCGGGCACCGGATGCAGGAGCGTGATTACGGGGAGACTTCCATCCGGCGAGCGTGAATTGGTGATTTGATTGATTGAGGTGCTTATGAAATCCGAGGTTTTCACCGAAACGCCGCTTTCCGTCCACGAATTGCTGCTGACCATGCTCCCGCTCTCGTTGAGGTTCTCAATATCTTCATAGGTGTCCGAAAAAGCGATATTGAGATGCATGATCTCGTTGGTACCGGGGATATCGTTTGCGTCGGTTTCGGCCACGTTGGTCGTGTAATCAGGCGGCGTGCGCTGGAGCATGTTGTATCCCACGACATTGTCATACGCGGTATTGTTGGTCCACCCCGTTGGAACGCCCGGTCCGGCGCATTGATGGTTTGCGTAGAATCCGGCGTTACCATGGTTGCCGACGGCGAAGCAACCAAAAACGTGATGGGTCGGGATCGGATCGGCAATCTTATTCTGGATCGTCGAAGCCCATCCGCCAACCTTGAAACCATTTCCATTCCCGCCGTTGTTCCCGTTGAGGTAGGACCAACAGTGGTCAAAGGTGACGGATTCATAACAATTGATGCAGTCATAGCCATCATCGCTGTCGTTCCAGGCCCGACATTCTCGAAAAACATTGCCTTTGCCGCCGGCATTGACATGGCAACCGAATCCATCGGCGTTGCCATAGGAAAAACTGTTAATACCGGCGAGATTGTAGCAATCACAACGATAGACCAGATTACTGGCATCCAACTTCTCAAAATAAATGCCGACGCAATCGGCGTCATGCACGTTAACCTGATCCCAGGTGCAAAAATTGCAGCCCCAATTCGCAAAACCGACAGACTGGTTGTTGACGTTGGTGATGTTCTCCTGCACTCCGACCACGTCGAATCCCTGGAAAGTGATATTATTGGCGATCACCCAAAAAGCCGCAGTCCGAAGGTTTGTGGGATTGACGAGAGAAAAATTGAAGACCGGCCGTGTGCCGGGGACGGCTTCGTAGGTAATGCCACTTTTGGTGATCAAATTGACTGGGACATAAACTCCTTGTTCGGTCGCATACTGGTTGGTCGGGTAGTAGGCGCCTGCATTGATATATACAATGTCACCAAAAGAGGCTGCCGATTGTGCCTTCATAAGGGTGGCAAATGGCTGGGACTGCGTGCCTGGATTACTATCGAGGCCATTGGTGGACATGTACCAGTTTGTGCCCATCACGGACGAGGTCTGGCATAGGACCAGTAACGTTGCCAAACCCCAAATCCCGGAACGTAGATCATTTTTCACCACGGGCATAATTCATGTCATTGCAACTGCAACCGGTAGAACATTTGTTGAGACGTTGGGTTGATGGGATTGGTGACGATAAAGTTGCCACTGCCATCAAATTGGTTAGTCGATACCGGCATCCATACTGGCGATACCAGATTCGTCGCATCCAAAATATAGAACGTAAAATTAGTGTTCCCTCCGGACCCGCTCACCACCAAATTTACACCAAAGAAGCTCACATTGCCAATCGTCGGCGAACTTAACGCCATCACCGAAAGCATACCAGACGTATTGAGCACGCTCGTGTTCCATTCCAAGCCAACCGGCAACGCCGGCAGGATGAAATTCGTAAATGCTCCTGAATAATTGGCGGCATTGAACAACTTGAAAGTGTCTCCCGCGGAAAAGACAGTGGCATTGGAGTTGGTCACATTGAGTGTGCCAGCCTGGGTCAGCGTGCCGGTTACTTTCACGGCGTCATTGGTAAGCGGTGAGTGTTGTACCTGCATCAAGGTGGTGCTGCCGCCCGCAAGGGTAAGGGAATTGCTGATGGTCAAAGTGCCCAGAGGATTTCCGGGCGCAATCATACCGCCAGAATTGACGGTGACCGCCCCGGAAAGGATGCCCGTGCCTGCCAGAGTGCCGCCGGAGTTGACGACAACCGCGCCCGAACCTGTGCCGCTGGCGCCAACATTATTCACCAGCAAGGTTCCGCCATTGATGGTGGTGCCGCCGGTGTAAGTATTCGCTCCCATAAGAGTGAGAACGCCGGAACCGCTTTTGGCAAGGTTGGCGCCGCTTAAGACTCCGTTTAATGAAATGTTTTGCGGATTGCCCGAAGCGTCTGCCGCCTGGATCGTGGTCCCGGCCAGGATCATCGGCAACGAGGACGACCAATTGGTCGTTGCTCCCAAAATGCCGCCGGCAAGAAAATTAGTGAAGGTGACATTCGGCGATACCCGAACAATCCCGCCCGCGCCCACATACAACGAACCATTGGTGATATCAAGAACCGCCACATCCGCAACGGTCCCATAGCCCAGTCCAATCATGCCAATGCTCGCGGTGCCGTGGCGGATGAGCAACTCGGCGTTGCCGGCATTTGGTCCGCCGATGGATATCCCCGTGCCTGGATTGGCAACCGTCACCGCGCCCCCGTTGATATCCAGCACCGACCACCGTCCACCGTTGTTCAAGCCGAGGGTCACTGTGCCGCCTACGGTCAGACTGCCGCTGTCGATGCGGGCACTGGCCGAGGAATTGGCTGAACTGCTCGAACTCATGTCCAGATTCCCCGTGATATTCACTGCCCCGCCGTTGACATAGAGTCCGTCACTGGTCGAACCCGCCGCGGGCTGCGAGGTGGCTATAAATCCGCTTCGCCCCAACGCCAGGCTGGACGCCGTCAAATAGCCCGCGGTCACCTCGATTAGGTCGGGCTGGGCACTGTTCAAATCGGCCGTCAGGCCTCCATTGAATGTGGCCGAACCTCCTGAGAGCAGCAGGGCCACGGTCGCCCCGGCGCCAATATTACTCGCACTGCCAGCGGTCAACGAACCCCCGTTGACAATCATCTCTGCTCCATCCATAACATTGGCCGCCCCTCCGTTGATGACCCCGCCTGAATTCAGTTGCAGCACACCGCTGCTGACCGTCGTAGCGCCGGTGTAACTATTATTGCCGTTCAACGTCAGCGTGCCCGTCCCGGCTTTAGTCAGCGAAGCACCCGAACCGGAGATGCTGCCGGAAAAAATTGTGTTGGCGTTGTTACCGCCAACGGTCAACGTCACTGCCGCGGACGAATCATTGAGCAAGCTCAAGTTTTGCGAGCCGCTCAAGCCCCCCATCACGGCGGCGGTGATACCGCTAAAGACAACGTTGCCCCCACTGTAATTCAAAGTGCTGTTTTGCAGGGCCAATGCATTTGAAATTGACAACGTGCCACTGGTAACGATGGAGGGGCCGGCAAAAGTGTTGGCGCCTGCAAGGGTGAGCGACCCGAAACCGCCTTGGTTCAGCGCCCCGTTGCCGGAAATGCTTCCCGACAAGGTTTGCGCTGCCGTGCTGTTAAAGGTAAGCGATCCATTATCTGCAATCGCCCCGGGATAAGCGCCGTTACCCAATTGCCCCGTTCCACCAATGGCCAATGTGCCATTGCTGATCGCAATGTTGCCGGCAAAAGTGTTGGCCCCAAAAAGTGTGTTGGTGCCGGAACCGATGCAAGCGAGCCCGCCGTTTCCAGAGATAGCGCCAGACAAGGTTATGTTAAATCCGGAATTGGCAATGGTCAGCAGGTTGCTGCCGGTGGCGATGGGTTGGCCCAGCAACACGCCAGCGGTGGCTGCGTTTAATGTCACCGGCGCGCCCAAAATAACCGGCACGTTCAACGTTTGTGGGTAGGCTGAATTGTTGGTCACGCCGCCGGTGAGCATCAGTGTGTCGCCGCCGGCAGTGCCGATGGTAAAAGCGCCGGCGGTATTGTCGAAGGTTATGCTAAAAATGTTGTAGGATGCATCCATCAATGGAGCAAGACCCGTCTGGCCGGCAAAGTCCAAGCTATAACCCGGGCCGGGCGCCTTGCCGCCAACCCAATTAGTGCTATCACTCCAGTTCTCGTCAGCGCCGCCGCCATTCCAGGAAATTTCCAGAGATCCGACCACTATTGAAAAATAATATGGCGTGGCGCCATTGCCCAGGTTGTCCACGGCATTGATTATCAATGGTTGAACGCCGACCAAAGTGCCAGGGGCGACGGTGATGGTGTTGGTGTAACCACCAGCTCCATTTGAAATCAAAGCCTGGTTGGCCGGCCCGCCAAGCGGACTCACGTCCACTGTGACTGCGGCAATGGGATTGGCCTGCGCCGTCACTGTGGCGGAAATCGTTACGGTTCCATTCGGATACGCCGGGTTGGGAGCGGCTGAAGCTGCTGTGACAAGAGGACCGATGGACGGCACGGCACCGACTTGCGCCGAATAAGCACTCTCTCCAAAAACGTTGGTAGATGTGACCACATAGTAGTAGGACGCCCCATTTTGCAAGCCTGTGTCCGTGTAACTGTTGGTCGCCGCACTGGCGACGGGGGTATAGGGACCTCCATTGGTGGTCGAACGATACACATTGTAAGCGGTCGCACCGTCCGTTGCCGCCCAGTTTAACATCACGTAACCCGGCGTCTGCCCCTGACTCGCCGTGGCGATCAGGTTTGTTGGAATATCCGCGGGCGTGGCCGGACGAATTTTCCCCGTGACGGCATCAACCTGGAACATGTTCTCAGACTGGAAATACGGCGTGCCATTGGTGAAGGTGATCGGACACATGATGGAAAAGCCCTTCCCATGTCCGGCGCTGGCGTAGGTACCGATGAATTGCGCCCAACGATCTCCGACCATGATGTAATTTGTTTCCCCGGTGCCCGCCACTTGAAACCCAAAGCTCACCTGGGAATAATGCGTGTAGTCGGCGGTTGTTCCCAAATAGGCCGCGTCCGCGGTATAACTGGTCGGGGAAAAAACATTTGGCGAATTTACTTCATAAGCAGAGGAATAACTCCAACCAGCGAGGTTGGACATGGTGTAATAGTAAATGCCATTCCGCTCAAACATATTGTTTGCCTCCTGCCCTTGAGGCCAGGCCGGAATCCCACCGGTGTCGTCGATGATCACCGCATCTCCGATAATCAAATAATTCGAACTCAATGGACAGACATAGGCGTGCTGGCGTCCATGCGGGTCGGAGCAGATGAAATACGGCGTGCCGCCATGGTCCACGTCGCAGAAAATCGTACAATCTCCGGCCCCGGGGCCGTAATAAACGTTGGTGATGGTGGCCTGAACGTGATTCAGCACGAAGTTACCGGTTGGAGTACTGCAAGTACAACATGCCTGCCCTCCCAATCCTTCAATCCATAAGACATATTGGTTGTCTGCGCTATTGTAAACCACCTGGCCCATTCGGCCAACCCATCCGGGGTTGCTAAATCCAGAGGTGGATTTGTTTACGACCTGGTTTTGGAATGCCCAATGCACCAAATCCGTGGAGCTGTAGCAGTTAATTGCAACAAATGTCGAACTGCTCGTGTTGACGGTGCCGTTTGTGAAATACGGCCCCATCTCCGCATATTGCACACCATACCAATAATAGCTGCCGCCAAATTTTGAGATGCCGCCGCTTTGTGCCATGATCGGGTTGCCGTTGTTGTCCAGCATCCATATGTCATTGGTCCAGGTTTGATATGCCGCGAATCCATTCGATTCAATCCAAAACAAGGCACAGGCTCCTAACATTGCTTCTGCAACTTTTAGCAGCCTGGCATACGGCGATATCTTTGATGCGATATTCATCGCGATCGTGCGGACGGTATCATTGCAACTGCAGCCGATAGAAGGTTTGCTGCGAAGCCGGATTAATGGGATTGGTGACAATAAAATTGCCATTGCCGTCAAATTGGTTAGTTGAGACCGGCACCCATATTGGCGAAACCAGATTTGTCGCGGCCAGAATATAGAACGTGAAGTTGGTGTTCCCACCGGTCCCGCTCAACACCAAATTTCCGCCGGAGAAGCTCAAAGTGCCGATTATGGGCGAACTTAACACCACTACGGAAAGCGTGCCCGAGGTATTTAGCGCGCTCGTATTCCATTCCAGTCCAGCCGGCAACGACGGCAGGATGAAATTCGTAAATGCGCCCGAATAATTGGCGGCGTTGAACAATTTGAAAGAATCTCCGCCGACAAAGACGGTGGCATTGGAATTGGTCACATTGAGCGTGCCTGCCTGCGTCAGTGTGCCTGAAACTTTCACAGCACTGTTGGTGAGGAATGAGTGTTGAACCTGCATGAAGGTGGTGCTGCCACCTCCAAGCGTAAGGGAATTGCTGATGGTTAAAGTGCCGAGAGGATTTCCCGGGACAAGGCTGCCGCCGGAATTGACGGCGACCGTCCCGGAAACGATGCCAGTGCCCGCCAGGGTGCCGCCAGGGTTGACATTGACCGCGCCCGAACCTGTGGCGCTGCCCCTGGTATTTCTTACCAACAGCGTGCCGCCATTGATAGAGGTACCCGCACTATAGCCATTCGCATTGGTAAGGGTCAATATACCCGAACCGGTCTTGATGACAGCCACGCTGCCTACGCTCCCGTTGGTGATGATGCCGTCGAATTCGGTGTTGGCGTTGGCCCCGCCGATGGTATAGGTCATGTTTTGTCCGCTACTGCTGTTATCTCCCTGCAATTGTGTTCCGGAGCCGCCTGCCAATCCACCCAAAGCGATAGCCGTCGTACCCGTATTGCGAACGTTGGCAAAGGTGTTGCCGGTTCCCAGGTTGAAAATGGCATTTCCATCTCCCGCACTTCCATAAAAACGCAGGGTCATCGAGGAGCTGCCCAGAATCAATGTGCCGGAGCCGGTCATCGTGCTGGTCAGATCAAATACCTTACTGCCGCCGCTGACGAATAAGGTCAATGTTCCAGCGTCATTCAAAGTAGCGATGCCAGTGCCGCTGTTGCCCATACCAGTGATGTTGTTGGTGCCGTTCACCGTAACATTTGGCAGTGAGTTTGCGGTCACAACTGTCACCGCCGCGTTGCCGTTGAGGGTCAATGTGCCGCTGGAAGGAATGGTCGTGGCACTCGAAAAAGTCAGCAGCCCGGCATTTTCCGTGGTGCCCCCGGTATAAGAATCCGTTCCGCTCAAGTAAGTATTGCCGGTCAAATTGATACTCCCGCTGGTGATGTTGCCGGAAAACGTGAGAGTGTTGGCGGTGGTATTGGACACCAGCAAAGTCCCATTGATGCTAATCGGCGCGGAAATGGTGTCACCGAGGCTGGTGGGAAGTTCAATCAACGTTGCGGACCCGGGAGTATTGTCGAACGTCAAGCCGCCGCCCGCCGGCGCAACCGTGAAAATGCCGCCCGCCGAGCCGAGTGACAACGAGCCGACGGTAATGGCTTGATTCAAGTCGATGGTTTGATTTCCGGAAATAGTCGAGTTGACCACGGCGATGGTTTGGGAGCCATTTGGAAAAACAGCGTCATTCAACCAATTAGTATCGGCATTCCAATTTTGCGCCGTTCCCGTAATCGTGTTGGTCCAATAGACGCTTGCTGAAGCGGTGGTGCTTGGCGTAACGGCGGTCTGGGTCGAGACCGGGCTTTGTCCGTAAGGTCCCTCGGAATAGATCACGTAATAATAAGTGGTGCCGTTGATCAGGTTACTGTTCACGAAACTGGTGGTGTTGGTAATGAGGATCGTGTTGTAGGTATCCTCCGTTGGTCGTTGAGCTTTGCAAAACATAATTCGTGGACTCAGGAGTGGCGTTCCAACTCAGGGATACCTGCGCGTTGCCGGGAATAGCACTGAGTCCTGGCGCCACAACCTGTCCCAGGACAATGAAGGTGGCATTGGTTGAAACTCCCGCCGCATTGACCGCCGCAACTTCGTAATAATAACTGTTATTAGTAGTCGCACCCGAGTCCAAATAAGTCGTTTCGGTGATGCTCATGACATAATTGAAAGGGCCGGTGGGGCCGGTCGATCTCCAAACGATGTAGCCAACAGCGCCGGACACCGGGGACCAACTTAAATCAATGTTCGTTTTCGCAGTCCCCGAAAAACTTCCAGTAAAAGAACCGGGCGCACTGGCCGGAGGCGCGGGCAACGGAATGGCCATGGCGGATGCCGAATTTGCGCTCGTCCCCCCCGCGCTCGTTGCGGTCACTGAATAACTGTAGATGCTCCCATCCGTCGGCGACGTATCGGTATAGCTGGTTCCTGTGTTCGTGTTGTCGAGGACAATGGTATTGAGAGTATTGGATGCTCCGCCGCCATTATCATAAAGCGTGGAACGGTAGATCGTATAGAAATTGGCGCCTGCCGGCGCGCTCCAGTTGAGCGTCACGCTCTGATGCGTGGCGCTGCTGACGGTCAGTCCCGTCGGCGCGGCGGGGGCGCTGGTCGAAACACCCGAGGACGGCGTAACGCCAGAACTTTCCGGCGAATTAACGCTGTTGCCGGTGGGATTGACCGATTGGACGACGTAATACCAGGTCGAGCCGTTCACGGCATTGGTATCCAAATACATGGCGTTGTCAGCGCCACTGCCGCAGACGGGGCCGGTGAGACCGCTGGCAATCAATGAATATCCGCTCCCGGAAGTAGTCGTGCTGTAGATATTATAGCTGGTGGCTCCGGGCGTGACCGGCCAGCAAACCAGACCGCCATTGTTTCCGGCATACGCGGTGACACTGGCAGGCGGCGGAGGCACATATCCGGTCAGTTCCATCCGCAGGTAATCGTACATGGCATGGTTGGCGAAATAACTGCCACCGACTTGGCGCAAGGAAATGGTGATGGTATTGGCGCCTGATTGCAAAAGAGAGGCTGGAAACGTGATGCTCTCGTCGGAAAGAACGCTATCGATGCCTTCGCGAATGGTCGTATCGCTTTCATTCCCGGAACCGCTGTACGCCGGTATGTAGCCCGTCGAGGGGAGTGAGTTGGGCGTGGCGGTAACGCCGCCGGCGCCGCTGACGAGACTGTTGCCATTCACAAAAATTTCGAGTGCACCTTGATAATCTGAAGCCGTCGCGATGTAGAGTGAAGCCGTGGCCCCGTTTGCCGGCGCGGAAGCAAGATTGAACGTGATGGTTGAAGAGGAGGAGTTATAGGCTCCCGAACTGCTGACGACGGGGGGTTGCACATAATTCCAATCGGTGCTCCAGCGGCTCTGGCCCACGATGTAATCCGGACCGCTTGGAAAATCGAAGGGATATTCGAGGAATTTGGTCCAGATCGGCATCGGGTCCGTGGGGCCCGGCCCGATGTCGCCCACCCAATAGTCCTCTCCGTGCCGGAATTTTGCCCCGGTGCGGTCCGGGTAACCGATCTCAAAGACGGTCGGCCCCACGCGAGCGGGTGTCCAGGTGACTGTGCCCAGATTATTGGTCACGCCCCCCGTCACCGTGACGCTAAATGGAGATGAGGGAATATCCAGAGTGGTTGGCGGCTCGCCGCCGGACAAAGACTGGGATTGGAACGTGCCCGCCGCGCCCGGGCCGAAGGCATACAATGTGTAATTGGCGCCGGCCACGACATTGGAAATAGTGAAATTGCCATTGGTGTCGGTTTTCGTCCAAAACTGGTATGCCTTCATCCATTGCTGGAAATCGTAAACGCCATCCACAGTTGTTGGTTGCTGCACGACGCCAACCCATAACCCGGCGGGAGAGGCATTGGGATTGTAAGAATCATTTATCGCCATTTGGCCGGTGATAAAACCGCGCTGCGATGCGGATGCATAATTGGCATTTCCGAACCAGGAATAAGGCCAGGCGGTCGCTTCCGCCGCCGCCTGGGCCAAAGCATCGTCATAAAGCATTTGCGCCGCCTGATTGGTGGCGGTGATGGTATTGGAGATATTGTTGCAATAAATAAAATATGGCCCATAGACCTTTGACCAAATTTCTCCGTTACCCCAATTGCCATCGGTCTTCCCGCTGCCATAATGGCTGGTTTCGTAATAATTGAGGATGGTGGTTCCGATATGGGACATCAGGTCGCGTTTCATCGGGCCGTCGCTGTAATACTCGGCGCTGGCGGAAACGTTCCAGAGGCCGACGTTGTAACCGCCGGTCCCCACACTGCTCCAGCCCCAGACCCGCTGTACGCCAAAATCCGCGCTGTATTTGTATTTGTCCTCGTAGCGACCCTCATAGATGCCGTTGGTCCAGAGGGAACATTCCACCGGGGCGCCCAACACACCCACGGCCCCGGCGGCCGGCTGTACTTCCATCAGCTTGTTGCGCGCGGCGTCCACCGACATCCAGTTAAACATCGAGCCGGCATAAATGTTGTCCCGCGTCTCGCCCATGCTCATCGGTAAATCCTGGCTTCGATGGGCCATAACGGTGGTGACATAAAAACCCGTCGAACCGCTCAACATGGAGAAATGGATATCCATCAACCCGTTCGTAGATGAACTGCTCAAGAGATCGATCTCACCGTAAGCCGGGGTATTGGACACGATCGAATAAGTGAATGTGCCGGTGCCGAAGCCGCCGGTCTCCCAATAGAGTTGTCCGCCATTATTGCCGCCCGAAAGCAGGTTTAAGGTCTGGGGACCGCTGCCATTGTTGTAAGTATAATTGATTTGATTGATGGTTGCGCCGGAGGTGGTGCAAACGATGGAAACGATGCCATTGGCCATGGTCACGGTGCCGTTCCCATTGTTTACTATTGTGACCGCCGGCCCGGAGCCAGTGCCGCCCCCGGGGATGTTGCCATAGGCGCAAAAAGCAAGATTCAGGCACAGCAAAGAGGCCGCCAGTTTATAAATCAGAGATTTCATAAGAGTGTCGAAACGTTGAATTTCAAAGGCGGCGCGAATTGTTGTAAATAAATGAGCGGTGAACGGTTATACTGTAACACCTCGAGCCTATCCACGCTATCGCCAGTTCTAGCTATGTGGAAAAGAGGCTCATTAAAATTGCTTAACTTAATAACAAAACGCACCAGCCTTTCGGCTGGTGCGTTTTTCGCATCTGCGTTGATTATCTCATTACTGACTATCGAACATGCGATAGAACACGCTGTTCGTCGGATTTAGCGGCACGATGATCAGGTTGGTGCCCGTTGAACCCGGCACATTGAACCAACTGGCTGGGTTAGTGCTTATGCCCGCGCTTGGGGCATTGGTCTGCGCCTGTAACGTCCAACCGGTATGGTCGGCAGGCCATGATAGAGTCAGGCTGCCCGGGTTAGCGGTGGCGGAGAACATGATATTGGTCGGATTGAGATTGATGGAAACGATGACCAGTCCGCCGTTGGTCAAGGTGATTGAGCCGTTGACCGCAAGGTTGTTCTGCCACATATAGTTCGTTGTTCCGGTCGGGTCGGTGGCGGGCAGCGTCACCGACGCAAATCCAGAAACAGCCTGGTTGAACAACGTGAAGGTGGCGCCGTTGGTCAGCCCTGGCCCGATATTGGTTACCAACAACGTTGCCGTCGGATTGATGGTGATAGACGGTGAAGCGAGTTCACTACATACCGGTGAATCGGTGTTATCCAGGTTCATCAGGACAACTCCCACCAGCGTCGCGTTGCTGGTAACGTTGAATGTGCCGGTGGGCAATCCGAACTTATTGGTGGAGTACTGGTCTGACACCAGGAATCCATTGAGGGTTCCAATGCCGGCCAGGGTCTGATTGGAAACCACTTCGAAGATGCTGTTGGTTATCAGCACTGAATTGGTGGAGCCATCTTCTTCGATTATGTTGCTGACATAACCCATTGAGCTGGCATCCAACACAGCATTGGGCGCGGCGATGGTGACCATCGAGTTACTGTTCAGGTTGACGGGCGCGTCGAGCGCCAAGACGCCGTTGCTCACAGTGGTAGAGCCGGTATAGAGGACGAGTTCGGTTTGCAGGCCAACGTTGGTGACGTCGAAGAGGCCTTCATTGACTACGTTCGTCGTTGTGACTCCGCCTTCATTCAGCGTCAACGTGCCGGTGCCCACTTTGATCAGGCTGACGCCATCCACAATGCCGCCGCCATAGGTGGTGCTGGTATTGAGACCGCCAATCGCGAACGGAATGTTCACGCCCTCGGCATTGCCGGAGGAAGTGCCCTGGATCTCGGACGAGGAATCTCCACCGGACAAAGAGCCAATCTGGAAGGGAACTGGGGCGCCGGAAGCATTAGTAGGCCAAGTAGCGGGAGTAAAACCAGTTAGCGACCCGGCGTGAAAATCCACATTGGTGTTAAAGATAACAGCGGTATTGGGCAAACCATTGGTTGCACCGAACCCGACGTTGCCGCCGGAGGTGTTTCCTGAGAGAATCATCGTGCCGGTAAAGCCCGACCAATTTCCGTTCACGCCGCCGCGCACGTAGGTTGTATCAAAATTAAGCACACCGCTTCCGGTTAATGTACCGTCAATGTCTCCGCGGCATGGGCCATAAATCGTAACGTTCTGGCTGGCCGGAATACTGAGATTATTCGTTTCAGGATTATAAGTCGGCGTAGTGCTGGCTCCGGTCTGGCCGCCGTTCTCATACAACGAGGTATTGGTGCCCAGGAGAGTGATAAGCCCAGTGCCTGGAGCCAATGTGCTTTCAGTAATATTGGCGGTGGTCGCGCTTCCGGGAGCGCCAATCCACACCGTCGAATTGCTGATGACCAAGCCGCCACTGAACAGGTTGTTGGTAGCGGGGTTGAGGATCAGGGTGCCGGCCTGACCGGTCACAAAGAGCTTAATCTTGGCCCCGGTTGCGCCGTGATCATTAATCTGGCCGTTGTAAGTGTTCGTTGCGCTTTGCAGGTTCAACAACGTAAGAACGTTGGTGGTAGTAGTGGTGGTGGAGCTGTTGGTGATGATACCAACGAAAGTGCTGGCCGCACCGGACAGGCCATTGGCCGTCACGTTGAAACCATTCATATCGAGCACACTGGAGGTGGCCAAGCCGCCGTCCACGTTCAAAATACCGGTCGAGCCGGCCACGGTGTTCGTGCTGGGCAATTGGTTATTGGCCGTGATCTTGACAACGCCGTTGCTGATCTCAGTGCTTCCTTGATAAGTAAGGGTGCCGGTGAGCGATACGGTGCTTGTTCCGACGGACCCAAATGATCCCGATCCGGTGACATTATCAGCGAAGATTGATGCGCCAGACAGGTCGAGCGTCAAAGCGCCATCATTCGTGATTGATAAATTGCTGCCCAGGCTGCCGGTCGCACCGCCATTGCCCACCTGCAAAGTGCCGTTGCTGATGGTGGTCGGTCCGCTATACGTGTTATTCTTTGTCAGGATAACCGTCGCGGTTGCGTTTTCGGTCAGGCTGCCTGTGCCGCTAATGGCTCCATTCACAAGATGAGAGGCTCCGTCGCCTTGCGCGAAGATAAGAGCGCCATTATTGGTGATATTGCCCTGGCCGATGTCGCCAACGGTTGTACCACCATTACCGATTTGCAAAGTCCCGTTCAAGATCGTCGTTGTCCCTCCGTACAAATTGGGTGTCGTCATGATCAACGATCCGGTGCCATCCTTGACCAAAGAGCCGCCTTCAATGGCGCCGCCATTATTGGCAAATGTGTAGGTCGGTATCAATGTGTTGCTCACGGTTACCATGGTCGGGATGAGGTCGCCTGCCAGTTCAACCGTCGTCTCTCCGGTGTTCGAATCGTTAAACGTAACCTTGTCGCCATTGGTATAAGCCCACGGTGTCGATCCGTTAAGCCAATTCAGCGAGCCGGCGAGACTCCAATCGGTGGCAGGTCCGGCCCAAGTCAGATTGTCATTGGCACCCACCGCCACCACCAGAGCAATTTGGTTGGGGACCGAGCTGTCCAATGTGCCGATTGCGCCCGACTGACTGAAACCCACCAAAATCAAATTGATGGCCGAACCGCTTAGTGAGCCGGTATAGGTGATCAACGGGTATCTGCCATAGGGCATCGAGCCGGTGACATTCAATAGCACAGTGCCGCTGGTGAGAGTCAAATTGCCGGTGACGCTGATTTTATCACTGGAGGAACTCGAGACATCCATCACGTTGGTGCCTCCGTTCATGGTCAAGCCGCCATTGATGGCCAGCGTGCCAACGACGCCGTTTGTCGCGGGAGAGATGGTCGTGGAAGGCGAAACCGCAACCGTGCCATTGACCTGGCCGGTTCCCGCAAGAATTTGCGAGGACAAAGTGCTCAAGTTCAAGTTGACGCCGCTGGTGGTCGTGTCCAATACCGCGCCGCCATTGATGATGATGGCTGCGCTATTGGTCAGATAAGTGTTGGGGCCTAATGCCAGGGTTCCCTGGCTGACAACCGTGTTGCCGTGGTAGGTATTGGTTCCCTCAAGCGTAAGCGTGCCCGTGCCCGCCTTCGTGAGGCCGCCAACGCTGCCGCCGGCGATCGTATTGGAGTAGGTGACGCTTTGGCCGGCCGTATTGATTGTGCCGCCGCCGCTTGCCAATGTCACCGTGCGGGTAGAGATATCATCGGTGTTGCCATTATACTGCAACACGCCGCCGTTGAAGTTAATGCCGGCACTGCCGAGTTCGCCAAGCGCGTTAAAGATCACAGCGCCGCCATTGAGGTTAATGCCACCCGAGAAAGAGTTCACCGTGCCCAATGTCAAGCTGAACGAACCGGTCTTGGTCAAACTACCCAGGCCGCCGATACCGCCGGTTCCAGAAATGGTATAAGTATTGACCGAATTGTTGATGATGACAGAAGAAGGAGTGGGATTCGTATTCAGTGTCACCGTGATTGACGGTCCGGGAGCGGAGTCACTGAAGACGACATTGTCTCCCAAAGAACCAACTTGTTGATAGGTCGTTGAATTGTTCAAGGCATCCAACCAGTCGGATGTCACGCCGATGTCCCAAGTGCCGTTGCCAGTGTTCCAGGTGAGTGGCTGATCCACGTTGGTAACAACCAGATCGAAGGAACTATTGGCCGTATTATTGGAAAGGTATCCGTAGATATGAGGCGGAAGCGTGAGAGAGGTCAGGGCGGCAAATCCCGCGCCACCAACCGTTCCGGCGTAGCTTACAAGTGGAAATTGGCCGACGGACAAACCTCCACAAGCAACATTCACATTGACTGGACTGTTCAATGTCAGGTCGTTGGCATTAGTGATTGCCAGGGGCGCGGTTGTCGTATTTGGAGTAATGGAATTGCTATAAAGGAATTCGACGGTACTGCCGGCGTTGAAAGTCAAATTGGAAGAAGCGGCCGACTGAGCATTGGCAGCGTGGGAATAAATGATGTTGGTGGCGCCGCTATAAACGGTCGTCGCCCCGGCAGCGGTGCTGTTGCCGGACAACTCATAATTACCCCCATACACATTGACGGCGCCTGTTCCGGCCGATCCCACTCCCTCGGTCTGAAGTGTGCCCTCATAAATCCTCGTGCCACCTGCATAAGTTGCGGCGCATTGTATATCAACTGTTCCCGCGCCCATTTTGACCACGCCAGCAGACGTCCCACCCGCGGTGCCCTGACGAATGGTCAGGTCACCCGCAGGACCAAAGTACAGGGGAGCACCGGGATTATCCTGATAGAGCATCAAGCTGCCTGTCGTGCCTGGAATCGTAACAAGATTAGCACCGGAGGCCTGCCCGATATAGATCGGGTTATTGCCAACATTGGTCGTCACAAGGATGCTTCCTATAGTGAAATTACGGCCGCTGGGAATATTGACCTGCCAGTTTCCGAATAAAGCGTTGGTTTCATTAAAACGGAGACCCCATATCGTCAAGGTGCTGCTGGCTCGGACGCCACCATAAGTGCCAGCTCCCGCATTGACACAATCAATGACACCGTTAATCGTGCCGCTGATGCTCGGAGGGTTGGCAGATGGATTTGCGGTGTATACCCCCAATGTGGAACCGCCTACAATTTGGCTGGAAGCCACACCCACGAAATCTGTATCATTCAACACGCCAAAAACGTTCCCGCCGGCAGCCCCGCCGTTGGTCGGCCCGAGGTAAAGTGCCCGATGCGTTGGTCATGGTGACTGAAGCACCATTGGCCAGATATAACCGCACTGCGCTGCCGGTGGTCGCGCTCAGAGTTCCACCCAGAGCGAGGGTTCGTCCAGGGCCGATGTTCCAGTTCTGCACGCTATTCAAAACCACATTCTCGTTCATTGTCAGATTCGCGGTCGCGCTCGACATATCCACCCCGTTCAGACCGACAATGCCAACTGTCCCCAACGTATTCGTAAAGCCATCGTTGCTGATGGTAACAGGACCGCCGGGATTCAGGATTTGAATGCCCGCCCAATTCGTGTTCGCACCCAGCGCTTCCGTATCCGGACCCGCCACCGTGCTGTCCCAGACAGCGATGTTGTTGGGGCCGGGCGCGATGCCCCCCTGCCAGTCCGATCCAGTGGTGAGGCTGGTGAAGCTGTTTGCTTTGGTGATTGGGGTCGTTTGCGCCTCAGAACTCATCGCACCGGCCAGAAGCAGGGCAAAGACGAGTGGTGCTTTTGTGGACAGCGCCTGCAAGAGATGACGGGAGGGGGTTTGGTTCAACGTGGTTTTCATAGGATTAGGAACGGGTTTCTATACAACAATGTTCCTGTGCAACAGGAACGACAAACTTGACTGAGTATTTCATCCGCACGGGATTCATTCGCTCAATAATATTTACCTCCATTACCGCTGGTCATGGGTGGCGTCATCAGACGATGTTCGCACGACTTGAATCAGTAACGGGATTTATGGTTTTAATTTAGCACATCCTTTCATTTTGAAAATCGCCAATACTGGTGATAGCCGGTTCTGGCCGGAATTTCTGGTTATAATGCCGCCGCAACATGCATACCGATGGCCAGCGACCCAATGAGGATTTAAATCATAAGACGCTGATGATTAAATTGTTAAACTGCATTTTCCAGAAACATTAACTATCTCGTTGGAATAAAAAACTACGGAGAAACCAGGCGGAAAAACACATTGGACATCGCCGGATTGATGGCGATGGAATAGTTCGTGGCATTACCCGAGGCAGGCACGGTAACCCAGTTGCTGGAGTCCAAACCCGTTGAGTTGCTCTGCAACGACCAGCCGACATAGTTGGCGGGCCAGTTCAAAACAAGGGTCGAGCCGGTGACCGTGAAACCCATGCCGGGCGGAACGATCGTGCTCTGGCCGGTAACGGTGATGGAGCTGATGGTCATGGTGCTGGCGGTGCTTCCTTCGGCCCGCCAACCAATGGCAAGACTATCAAATGCGGTGGCAAGCGGTGTAGTAGTGGTGGCCGTCATGGTCGAAAGCAAAGTGCCATTGGTTGCGGCGCCGGCATAGAGCTGGCTCGCGAGCTGGAGGGCATTTGACGGGGTCAACGTGTACGTAAGAACTTCGGTGTATTGATCGCCAACTGTCAGCGCGACCGACGGTGTCGTTGATGCGATTCCAATCCCGGTGGCGACGGGATTCGTATAGCTTGAACTGGTGCCAATGCTCACCAAATCCTGGTTATTGTTGAGGACGCCCGTTTGTTGCTTCCGATCATAAAAACCCGACGTTGCGCCGGTATAGGCGATTTGTGCCAGGTACCCCTGCCAATCCTGCGCGCCGCCAGTCGCGGCATTGCTCGTCGAGGTGTTCAGGGTCGCATTGAGGCCTCCGGCTATCGGAAGCACCCCGCCCGAATTGTACATCCCAAAGCTCCAAAACCCGGCCTGGCTCAAAATCCCCGCGGTATTGGTAAACGTGACGCTCAATTGAATGAAGTCGCCGGCGTTGAGCAGCGCGATTGCGGGAGAGGCAAACAGGCCCTGGAGTTCGACGACTCCGCTGCTGGTGGCGCCAATCCCAAACCCCAATTTTCCGGGCGCGGTGGAAGGCGTGGGATTCCAAGGTTTGGCAGATAAAACTTCGTAACTCGCCGAGGTTTGCGTCGGAAGCGCCGGGCTGGCCGAAGCGATTGTGCTATTGGCGAAGGTGTCGTTGAAAAAAGTTCCGGTGGGCAGGATGACCGGCGGCGGTGACACCGTTTGCGTTAACTCGCTGGAAGTACTGGCGCTGTACGCGCCGTCGCCACCATAAAACGCCGTGATTGAATGGTCCCCCGTCGATAGCTGCGTGGCCGTGGTAGTAAAGGATGCCTGGCCACCGTTGAGCGCGCCCGTGCCCAGATTGGTTGACCCGTCGTAGAAGGTGACGGTTTCACCATTGGTCGGCGCAGGACTGACCGTGGCGGTAAACATCACGGGTGTGCCATTGGTGGAGGGATTGGACGACGACTGGATCGTCGTGACGGTGGGGGTCAGAAACACGCCGGTATAAGTGACGTCGAGTTTGACCTGCCCGGTGGTACCGATATCGAGGGCGCAGTTATAACCGGCGGGCACGATACCAACGTTCGCTGAACCGCTCAAACTGCCGGTATAAGTGAACAAGGTGTAAACACCATTTGTGAATCCACCCGCATTCGTGATGTTGAGAATGCCGTTCAGATTCAGATTGCCGGCAACCACAATGGCGGCATTATTCGTCCCCAGCGCAAAATTCATCACTTCATTGTTGGGGAACGCGAGATTGCCGGTGTTGGTCAGCATGCTCCCGCTCAAGGTGATCGCGTTGCAACCGAACGCATTGGAACTGCTCATGGAGGCGTTGACGTTGTAAAGGGACAGTGAGTTAGTGCTGGTGGCGCCGCCGATGGTCACGGCCTGGCCGCCGGGAACGGAATTGCTGACGGTCAAGTCGGCGTTGCATAATGTGAAGGTAGTCCCGCTGGAAAAATTGAATTGTGAATCGATGACTTTGACGCCCTTCACATTGTAGAGGTCAAAGGTCTTGGGAGCGGTGATTTTGACGTTGATCAGCGTGACATTGGTGATGGGCCATTCCGTCGGCCCCCAGATGATCCCGCCGATATCGGTGGAAGTCGCGGTGAGGTTGCTGATGGTGAGGTTGCTCCAATGGGGAGTCATGCCGTTGATCGGCAGCGAATTGGAGGCGGCCAGGACTTCGGACGTGGCAATGCGATCGGGGGTTCCAATGATGTTGTAATAACTGTAAAAGACGATCGGAAATTGCACGTTGGTCATCGACATGTTGAAATAGTTCACGTGATACATGGGCAGGCTGTTGTCCTGCGCGCATTTGATGCGCAAACCATTTCCGGTGCCGTTGAAGGTACAGTTGATGGCCGTGAAATTTGTCACGCCGGAAATGCCGCTGCCGAAGGAAAGCCCGTGCCCGGAACCAAAGGCGCAGTTGGTGACGAGCAGGTCGTAGATGGGACCGGTGGAACCCATGGCGATGTTGTCGTCGCCGTCGCTGATGTGGCAATTCTCGATGATGCTGTTGGTGGCGACGAAATTCTCGCCATCGGTATTGGGCGAATTCGCCGTGGTGTTGACGGTAAGATTGCTGATGGTGATGTTGCCGCCGTTGTCCCGCAGGCCGCAATGATGGTTGGGCGGATTCTGATAGGTGATGTCGTGGATGAAAAGGCGGTTGCAGTTATACAGGTTGAGCATCATGGGGCGGACAATGCTGCTGTTGGTGGCATTATAAGCCCACCAGGGGGCGCCCTGGCCGTCGATCTTGCCCCACCCGCTGATGGCCACATCGGTGACTCCGTTGCAACCGATGAAGGTTTGCGCGTTCGTGGCGCCGCCGGGATAGGTATAGAGTGGCAGCATCTGGAGCATGGCATTGGTGTCCACTTGCAGGTCGATGCGGCTGTAGAGGGTGATGGGTCCGCTCTCGTAAGTGCCCGCGGGAATTTCCACGATGCCGCCGCCGGCCGCGCTCGCCGCGTTGATGGTGTTTTGAATACTGGTGGTGTTGTCCGTCACCCCGTCGCCGATGGCACCATAATTGGTAACATTAAAGATGGTGGAGGGAATGGTTGGCAACGTTGGATTGGCGGCATGCACCTCAACGGCCACGGCCAGTAATGCTAAAATGAAGATGGTGATGCGTTTCATCAATTCGAATCGTGTTCGCTCCAATTTAACATAAGCGGAGGCCGCAATGTTAGAGAAATCACGGGCGCGAGGCTGGTAGCGGAGCGCGGATTTAGTTGAGAGGGATTTGAGTTGAGGGTTGGGAGCATAATTTAGTTGAGAGGAATTTGAGTTGAGAGTTGAGGGCATAATTTAGTTGAGAGGGATTTGAGTTGAGAGTTGTGGGCATACCATCAATTCACGTCAATTCACGTCAATTCACGTCAATATGCGTCAATATGCGCCGCATGGTTTTGTTGTTGTATTTAAGTAAACGCAAGATCGCGCAAGAACGCGCAAGAACGCGCAACTTCGGTCCACAGTCCACAGTCCACAGTCGAATGGCAATAAATGGATCATTGGATTGTCGGATAAACGGATAAACGGATAAATGGATTTTTGGAGGAGTTGGAGGGAATTCAGAGCCTCGTGACCCGCCGCCGCTGAAGCTATGGCGGGCAGGCCTCGGCTGCCACGAATATATTTTAGCGCATGTCGCATGGGGGGATTAAAGCATGGAATGAGAGAAACGTAATGTTGCCCAGAAACAAAATCGATTTAGTCTGTAGTCCAAAGTCGATAGTCGGTTGTCCGGGTTTCAGGGACTCGTGCCGCCTTCGCTCGGAAGCTATGGCGAGCCGGGGGAACTCGTCCCTCCGGGTGAATTACTCCCCTTCAATCCGGTAAAAACGCCGGGCTTGCGGGAACGATGGATCAGTGGCAGTCACAGTTGAATTCGTAGCCAGTATCGGGCTGCCAAAGTTCATCCAATTATCTTGAGACAGATCGGTGCAATACTGGACCTGGTAGTACTGGCCGGCGAGAACGCTCCAAACCAGTGTCAGCGTATTGCCGCCCTGGTTACCGGATGTAAGACTGGCAGCTCCCAGGATGGGCGGAACAGAGATGACCTGGGGAATCTGGAAAATATCCCCGCCGCCTTCACTCCCGCCGGCGGACGTTGTGCCATACAAACTGCCATCAGCGCCCTCGGTCAATTCCGCATCGGGAAACCAACCATTGGTGGCATTAAAAGACAAGAGGTTGGAAAATGTTCCGGAAGGAGAGATTTTAAATACGTTTCCATTGCCGGAAGTGCCGCCGATCAGGGTCGAGCCATAAAAATTGCCATCCGAACCCTGAGCCAACGGAGCCGTTGGCAAATTACCCGTAGTTCCATTGAACGTGAACAAATTGCTTAGTACACCGCTGGCAGTGGCCTTGATAATAGTTCCGCTCCCGCTTGTTCCTGTGCCGTAAAAATTGCCATCTGTGCCCTGGATAAAAGCGGCGGCGGGATAGCCAACGGTACTGGTGAATGTGACCAGGTTGGTAACCGTGTCGTTGGCGGCGAGCAGGAAAAGACTCCCTGCCCGATTTGCGCCGCTATTGTAATTCGCGCCGTACAGATTACCGTCCTGGCCGGAAAATAGATCGGCGGGCGTGTTTGTCGCCGTCAATGACATCAATGTGGTCAGCATCCCGGCGGGTGTCATTTGGAAAATTGTCCCGTAATCATTCGTGCCTCCACGGCAGGTGGTGCCGTAAAAGTTCCCGTCGGTCCACAACACTAATTTCGATTGCGGATTGGCACCGTTGGTGTCATTGAATGAAACCAGCGTCGTTAATGTTCCGTCCAAACCGACGCTGAATATCGTGCCCAAATTGCTCACGCCGCCTTCAAACGTTGTCCCATAAAGAAGCCCATTGGCGCCTAATGTTAAATCCGCGACGGGAGAAGCGCCGTTGGTCAGGTTGAAAGAGACGAGGGTTGAGACGGTATTAGTAGGCGTCAATTGATAGATTGTCCCAAGATTTGCCGTGCCCCCCATTTCCGTGGTGCCGTAATAATATCCGTTAGTTGCCTGGACCATGCCGCTTTGCGGCTCCGCGCCATTGGCGTTATCCAAAAATGCCAGCGTGGTCAATGTGCCCCCGGTGGTGACTTCAAACGCCGTGCCGTTGCCGCCGGGAAGACTGGATCGCGTCGTTCCATACAGATTCCCATCAGCACCCCAGGTCAATGGCGCGTCCGGTTCTGAACCATCATGCCCGTTGAACGAGACCAATGTCGTGAGAGTTCCAGATGGAGTCATTTGAAAAACTGTGCCGCAGCCATTGGTGCCGCCTCCGATCGTGACGCCGTAAAAGTTCCCATCTCCCCCAAGCGTCAAGCCGGCTTGCGGCATCGAGCCGTTCGTCCAGGCGAACGAGACCAGATTGGAGAACGCGCCGTTGGTCGCCACTTCGAACACTGTGCCGAAGCCACCGGGGCCGCCGTCGTAGGTGGTGCCATAAAGATTACCGTTGGTTCCGATAACCAATTTTGCCGTTGGATAACTCCCGTTGGTGCCGTTGAATGAGAACAGTGACGTCAGCGCGCCATTGGTAGTCGTTCGGAAAATCGTGCCCAGATTGTTTGTTCCCCCATATGCTGTCGTACCGTAAAGAATCCCACTGGCATCTTGGACCAATCCCGCCCAGGGCACCGCGCCGTTCGTGCCGGTAAATGAAATCAGCGTCGAAAGTGTCCCCGATGATGTGAGCTTGAATACCGTGCCATCACTCCCCGAGACACCTTCGGTAGTCCCATAAAAATTTCCGTCCATGCCCTGCAACAATTCACCGAAGGGCAAGGCACTGCTGCTTCCGCTAAATTGGGCGATCGTTGTGAGAGTACCGGATTGGGTCAGTTGAAAGACCGTTCCGTCATTATTCGCGCCGCCGGTTTCGGTCACGCCGTAAAAATTTCCATCCGAGGCAAGAATCATCCTGGATTTTGGATCCGCGCCGTTGGTGCTGCTAAAAAGCAGCAGGTCGGTGACCGACCCGTTGGTGGCCAGTTCAAAGATGCCGCCGTTCAGGGGGCCGGTTTGGTGCATCGTGCCGTAGAAGTTGCCGTTCGTTCCCTGCATCAAACCGTTGGGAAAAAAGTCGGGACCAGGAAATGGGTAGATTTCGACGGGCGTGGCTGCGCCCGCGGCAAAAGCAATCAGCAGCATTAGTAACAAACCAAACTGCGCGCCGAAATGGCGCGTACTTTTCGGAAGGTAATCAAAGTATCTCATTGGCCCAGGTCAATGTCCTGTTCGAGGAAGGTAAAAACCTCGTCGTATTCTTGAAAGGACGTCTCGGATTCATTTGACACGAGTCTTTGTAAAATCAGGTTAAAATCCGCATTATTTGTTTCGGTTAACCGGGAAAACTCGACGCTGCCATCGGTAAAAAGGACGTTCCATCCGCGTTCACGCGCATGTTGAATCGAGGCGAGATTAACCCCCATTGTTGCGCCCGTCTGAAGAAGGGAATCCATGGCGAACAACCTATGCGGCTCGAGTTGGCTCGTTTTTTGATAACGGCGGAGTTCGTTGAAGGCCGGTTCTCCGATAAGTCCCGAACTTACAATTCGAGGATTATAGAAATAACTTGATCTGATGGTCCCGGTCGAATCGGTGGTCAGCAATGGAGTATAGGCATTGGCTCCAAGGGACGGGTCGCCCCATTGCGACGGGCAGTAAAAAATACTTCCGTTGCCGGCCAGGCCCGCCTGAAATAAAAAGCCCAAATTTTGAAAGCTTCCCAGGAACGCAGGCCCGTTTGTGGAGACGGGCGTGTCAGAAGGGACAGTGGCACCGTCAACGACAAAATAGGTGTAGTCTACGCCGCCCAAATAATCGAATTTGTTTCCCTCATTAGCAGCACCGAGGGTACATATCGGCAACACGCCCTTGTAATCACTGGCATAAATCATTGACTCCATCCCAATCTGGCGGAGATTGTCCGCGCATTGCAGCCGGCCGCCCTTGTTTTGGACGCTCGCGAAAGCGGGCAAAACAACAGTCGCCAGCAGAGTAAGCGTGGCGATCAACACCAACAAATCGGTCAGGGTGAAGGCACGCTCCTGACGGGCCGGATCAGTGGACGTATTCATGGACTTTTGAGAAGTCCGGGAAAGGACCCCATTTGAAGAAGTTGAAGCATTCATCGTATTCTTCCTGATTGGAGGCATCCACTTTATCATTGGGGCAAATTGAATCAAATCGCCAATTTTGGCGATGAGCGTGAATGGATTGAGTTCTACCATATCACCCGATCGAGGGGTCAAAACACCCAGGATTAGAACCGAAACGATGCTGGCATTTTTGGTTTTCACAAAATTCATAGATGTTCCTAACCATACCTCGTAAGGCCTGGGGAGATTCTTTCAAAAACTTTCAAAAAAGTTCAATTCGGCCAGAAAGTGTGTACGACTTGAGGCGTTTTCGTTTGGATGACACCCCCGCATCTCATTCCCGCCCTGTCCCCTGAGTACACAGTTTTGTTCATAAAGCGGGATTGCTTTTGCAAAAAAATCCGGTAAAACAATCAGTCAACACAATTACTTAATGAACTTAATTATCATTCCGCCCGCTCTTCGCGGGTGGGGACATCGCAGCGCGATGTCCCTACCAATATTTCCGTCGTTGCTGGCGCTTTCTGTTTTGGCCTGCGCCAATTTCACCACTACCGTTTTACATGCCCAGACCAATGGCCCGGCGGTTTTGGAAATCAAGGCGGACCAAACCACCGGCCAGGTCAGCCCGACGCTTTATGGCTTGATGACCGAGGAAATCAATTATTCCTACGAGGGCGGCCTGTACGGCGAACTCATTGCCAATCGCACGTTCAAAGGCGGCGCGGACGGACTGAAGTTCTGGAGCGGGACGGGCGGCGCGATCATCTCCGTGGATACCAACACGCCGTTGAATGGCGCGCTCAATGAGAGTTTGAAATTGGATGCCATCACCATGGCGACGAATTCTCGGGCGGGCATCGTGAACAGCGGTTATTGGGGCATCCCGGTGCGGCCACGGACGGCGTACACACTGTCGTTGTATGTGAAAGCCGCGAGCGGTTATTCCGCGCCGTTGATCGTGAGCCTGGAAAGCGCCGATGGCAAACGCGTTTTTGCCAGGAAGAAAATCTCCGGGCTGACCACCAATTGGCAACAATTTGAAACTGTCCTAAAGACCAGAAACGTCAGCCCTTCGGAAAACAATGTGCTCAAGATCACCACGGCCGCGCCCGGCACGGTATGGCTCCAGCAGGTCTCCCTGTTTCCGCCCACTTATAAAGACCGCGCGAACGGCAATCGTCCGGACCTGATGCAAATGCTCGCCGACATGAACCCGAAATTTCTGCGACTGCCCGGCGGCAATTACCTGGAAGGCAATTCCATCGCGCAACGGTTTGAATGGACGAACACCGTTGGGCCGATCGAGCAGCGGCCCGGTCACGAAAGCCCGTGGGGTTATTGGTCCACGGACGGGCTGGGCCTGTTGGAATATCTGGAATGGTGCGAAGACCTGAACATCCAGCCCGTGCTCGCCGTGTATGCGGGATATTCTTTGAACCATACTCATATCAATCCCGGCGATGACCTGAAACCGTATGTCCAGGACGCGCTCGACGAAATTGAGTACGTCACGGGCGATGCCAGCACACGGTGGGGCGCGCAACGCATCAAAGACGGGCATCCCGCGCCGTTTGCTTTGAATTATATCGAGGTGGGCAACGAGGATGAGTTCGACCGCTCGGGCAGTTATGATGGGCGCTTCACGCAATTTTTCGATGCTATCAAAGCCAAATATCCCCAATTGCAAATCATCGCCACCACCAAAGTGAAAAGCCGGGTGCCGGATTTGTTGGATGAACACTATTACCGCTCGGAAGAGGACATGGAGGCGCACGCGCTGGATTACGACGCTTACACGCGCACGAATCACACAAAAATTTTCTGCGGTGAATGGGCCACGCGCGTCGGTTCGCCCACGCCGGACATGGCGGGCGCACTCGGCGATGCCGCCTGGATGACGGGCATGGAACGCAACTCGGACATTGTCCTGATCGCCAGTTATGCGCCACTGTTCGTCAACGTGAGCGACCTCTCCCGTGGCGGCTCGATGCAATGGCGGACCGACCTCATCGGTTATGATGCTTTGAACAGCTATGGTTCTCCCTCCTATTACGCGCAAAAAATCTTCAGCCTCTATCACGGCGATACTATCCTGGCGACGGATTCGACCAACATTCCCACCCAACTCTGGCAGCCGCCGGCACGACGCCGAAACGGCGTTGAACAGCCCCGCCCGCCTGCGCAAATGATCCGCAAGATATTTTTCGATGCCACCCGCGACAGCGGAACCGGAACCATTTTCTTGAAAATGGTCAACACTCTGGGAACCCCGCAGCCGGTCCAAGTCGAAATCAGCGGGGTCACTACGGTGGAAGGCAAAGGGAAGGCGATTGTGTTGAAAGCTGATAGCAACGACGACACCAATTCCATCAAAGAGCCGACGAAAATTGTGCCGGTGGAGGAGACAGTCCGGGGTCTGGGCAAGGAATTTACGAAAACCCTTCCGCCCTACTCCATCACGATACTGGAATTGCAGACGTCGAGCTAGCGGATTGTTGGATAAGTGGATTGTTGGATGGGTGGATGAGTGGATGGGTGGATAATTGGATGGGTGGATGGTTGGAGGGAAGTCAGAGCCTCGTTACCTCGGCTGCTACAAATGATGGCTACATCACCAGTTTCGGCAATTGACCCGAGGCGAAGAATGCGGGTTAATCGGCGGATGAATTCCCGTGTTATTTTATTGGCGGCGCTTTGTGGGCTGTTTCTGTTTCAACCAATCATTTCGGTCCGCGCGGATGACGCGTTGTCGTGGCCGGCGTTGACGAGTCAAAACCGGCCCTGGCTGTGGTGGTGGTGGCCGGGCAGCGCGGTGAGCAAGCCCGATATCGCGAGCCAATTGAAAACATTCCAGGACGCCGGGGCGGGCGGCGTGCAGATCATCCCCATTTATGGCGTCCAGAACGGGCAGGCGAATTACATCAATTTTCTCACCCCCGAATGGATGGACATGATGGGATATACCGTCTCGACGGCGCGGGGCCTGGGTATGAATGCGGATATGGCGCTGGAAACGGGTTGGTGCTTCGGCGGACCGACCATCACCACGAACGAGGCGAATGCGCTGGTGGTGGAAAGGAATTTCGAGGTGACGGGTGAGGAATTCAAAGAGACCTTCAAGCCCGGAACCATCCAGGCATTGATGGCTTTTGGAACGAATGGCGCCACGATTGATTTAACGGACAAAATCGGCGCGGACGGAAGCATTCATTGGACGGCCCCACAGGGGACGTGGCAGGTGTATGCCATTTCCCAACGGTTTTCAGGACAAAACGTCAAGCGCGCCGCGCCGGGAGGCCGCGGGCCGATGTTGAATCCGTTTTACCCGAAGGCCATGGACGATTACATGAAATGGTTTGATACCGCGTTTGACTCCTACACCGGGCCGAAGCCGCGGGCGGTCTTCCAGGATTCCTACGAATATCAATGCAACTGGTCGCC
The DNA here is from genome assembly GCA_963797825.1 of uncultured Verrucomicrobiae bacterium. Lineage (GTDB taxonomy): Bacteria > Verrucomicrobiota > Verrucomicrobiia > Limisphaerales > UBA11358 > UBA11358. The sequence goes on along the minus strand of CAWCRR010000046.1, from coordinate 6,925 downwards.
GGATTTCTTCGCGCAATTTGAACAATTCCGCGGCTACAAGTTGCAAACGGTTTTGCCCGCGCTGTTCGGCGATGCTCCCGATGATGAAATCGCGCGCGTCAAGTCCGACTACCGCGAAACTGTTTCCGACCTGATGGCCGTGAAGACCGATCCCATCTGGATGAATTGGGCGCATCAGCATGGTTTCCTGGCAAGCTACCAGGCGCATGGGGCGCCGGGCAATTGGCTGGACCTGTATGGCGACGCCGATATTCCCGAGACGGAAATGTTTCATCTCGACCGCAACCCGCTGATCTCCAAATTTGCGTCCTCGGCGGCGCACGTGCAAGGCCATCCGCTGGCCGCGTCGGAAACCGGCACCTGGCTGGCGGAACATTTCACCGGGACTCTCGCCGAAGTGAAATATCTGGACGATGATATGTTCATTTCTGGCATCAACCACATTTTCTATCACGGCTGCTGTTATTCGCCCGCCGGCATCGATTGGCCGGGCTGGCTGTTCTATGCGTCCACGGAGATGAACCCGCGCAATTCCATCTGGCATGATGTCCCCGCGAACAACGCCTACGTGGCGCGCTGCCAATCCATTTTGCAATCGGGCAAACCGGACAATGACGTGCTGCTTTATTGGCCGATCTCCGACCTGTGGAATGATCCGGACGGCACCCTGCCCTCGATGACGGTCAGCCACATCGATTGGTTTAGAGACCAACCGATCGGCGCGACGGCCAGCAATCTTTGGAACAGCGGTTACGCTTTCGATTATCTCTCCGACCGTGAATTGACGAAGGCGAAAACGGACGGTGGAAAAATCCAGGTCCCGGGCGGAGATTACCAGACTATCCTCGTGCCGCCCTGCCAGCTTATGCCGGTGGAGACGCTGGACAAATTGATTTCGCTCGCCCGCTCGGGGCGACGGTGATTTTTGAATCCGGTCTTCCCAAGGACGTGCCCGGCTGGGGACATTTGGATGCGCGCCGGAATGAATTCCAAAAATTGCTGGCCGGCATCAAAACCAATTTGCGGGAAATTAAAATAACCGCAAAGAACGCAGAGAACACAAAGACGGTCACGGCCAGCGCCAATTTGCAGGAGGCCAAAATCGGGGAAGGCCGCATTCTTATCGGAGACCAGGAATCCGCGCTCGCGGAGGCGGGCGCGATCCGGGAAGCGGTGGCCGACCATACGGGGATGTTTTTCGCGCGCCGCACGTTCGACGGCGGGTGGCATTATTTTATCGCCAATCGCAAAGGCCAGGCTGTGGACGGTTGGGTAACACTCGGCCGCACCGCAAAATCCATCGGGATTCTTGATCCGATGACCGGCGATAGCGGCATGGCTACGGTCCGCCAGGCCAATGGCCAAACGCAGGTGTATTTGCAACTGCAACCCGGCGCTTCGGTGATCCTGCGTTTGTTTGCTGATAGGGACGTTACCGGCCCGGCCTGGAATTATTTGGAGACGAACGGCGCGCCCACGGAGATCTCCGGCAACTGGTTTGTGATGTTTACGCAGGGTGGGCCGGTGCTTCCGGCGTCGTACCAAACGACGAAGCTCGGGTCGTGGACTGACGAGAGCGACACAAATGCGCAGTCGTTTGCCGGCACGGCGGTTTACACCATTAATTTTGACGCGCCCGCAGCGGCCCATGGGCGTTGTTTTCTGGATTTGGGGAGCGTCTGCCAAAGCGCGCGGGTCCGGTTGAACGGAAAGGATTATGGCACGCTGATCATCCCGCCGTTTCGGGTGGCGGTGGACAATTTGAAACCCACGGACAACCATCTGGAGGTTGAGGTGACCAATGTTTCCGCCAATCGCATCCGTGATTTGGACCGGCGGCACGTGCATTGGAAAATTTTCGGCGATATCGACATCGTGAACGTTGATTACCGGCCGTTTGACGCGTCGGATTGGCCGCTGACGGATTCGGGGCTGCTGGGGCCGGTGACGTTGACGCCGGTGGCTGGGGCGACGACAGATTGATTATTTCACTGTGAGACCAGTTGATAATAACGATTCGGAAAATTCGTCGTTTGGGAATCGCTGAAACTGGATGAGTTGCCGGTGAGCGTGTTGGTTGCCACCGGAATCCAGACGGGATTGGACAGGTTTGTGCAGGTCTCCACCACGACCGTTTGGCCACTCGCCCAATTGATGTTGAATCCAAATTGATTTGTTTGCATGCCGAAACTCATGCCGCTGCCTTGCATTTGGGGAAGCCAGGGTACTGGCATAAGACCGACAAATTGGGCGAAGTTGGTCCAACCCGTCGTGTCTGGCAAATAATATATTGTTAGAAAACTATCGTAGAGAAAATCATCGCCATAAGCAGTGGGAGCATTTCCTTCAAAATATATCCCTTTTAATTCTGAACAACTCTGAAACTCATTAGAATCCTCGGAGCCGAGGCTGGTGACGCTGGCGGGGATAATGAGGTTGACCAGACTGGAGCAGCCATAGAACGCCCCATCACCGATGTTGATGAGATTGGTGCCGAGCGTAACGCTCGTTATGTTGGTACAGTCAGCGAACAAAGCAAACCCGAGATTGGTCAGACCGTTTCCAATCATTACGTTCGTCAATGCGTTGCATCCCACAAACACTTCATTCCCGATACTCGTGACGCTGTCAGGGATGGTGACGCTGGTGAGGCTAGAACAATCATAAAATGTTTCGAGCCCGATGCTGCTAACGTTGGTGCCAATTGTGATGTTGATTAATTTGGTGCAACCTTGAAACAAAAAGTCCCCGAGGTTAGTGACGTTGTTGCCAATAGTGATATTGGGCAGGCCGCTACCTTCGAAAGCTCCTTGTCCTATGTTGGTTACACTGTTGGGAATCGTGATACTGGGCAGGCTGTAGCAAGACCAGAACGCCTCATAACCGATGCTGGCCACACTATCAGGAATTGTAAGATTCGTCAGGCTGAAGCAGTCATAGAACGCCTGGTTCCCGATGCTGGTGATATTGGTGCTAATCGTAATATTAGTTAAAAAGAAATAGGACCAGAACGCCTGGTCTCCAATGGTGGTAACAGGCAGATTATTCGTTATATTTGGAATTACCACCGTGTCTCCGGAACCGGTGTACTGGTAGATGTTGAGCGAGCCGTCGCTATTGGTGGTGAAAGTGAATTGGGCTTGCAGAACGACAGGTATTAAGATCAATAAAAACAATAAATCTCTGGCGCAGGCGAACTGCCTGCGAATTGGAGATGCACTGAGGCTGCTTCTGATAGCTGCCATGCAAATGAATCTCGAGGGTTTGCCGAACAAGTCAAGCTTTTGCAGATTTGAATGCCGAAGGTTTTGGAGCAGTGCGGCGTCAAGCGGAGCGCGACGCCGGTGACTGATGTGGAATGACTAATTCCTAAACCATAATGACTAATTAATGACGAAGCACTAATGGCTGCGGGGAGAAGGGAGCGGGGAGCGAGGAGGCCGGGCAGTTTAACCGCGAAAAAAACGAAATACGCGAACACGGATTTTTAGCCACAAAAATACAAAGTGCCCAAATAGAGGTTCTTAGTCTGAAATAAAGCGGTGTCAGCCCTATTCCCCGCCAGCCACCGCATTCCAGGACCTCGCGGAATTTCGATCCACGCTTTTAAAAATCGCGGCCGTGGGACGTTGCTGCGGACAGGAATGTCCGCGCTCTGGCATGACACGTTGCTGCGGACAGGAATGTCCGCGCGCCGGCATGGCACGTTGCTGCGGACAGGAATGTCCGCGTCAGAGGAGACTTACAAACTGGTGAGTCGCATTAATTCATTTCGCAATACTTATGTGGCGCATCAAACGAAAGAGTTGACCGATTTGGCAATGGCTAAAACAGCGCTGGCTGAATGGACAATGGGGTTGCGCCGCATCTGGGAATTGCACCACTGAATTATCGCACATGCAGACGAGACTCATGCAAATCATTTGCACAGTTTCGTTGAGTCCTGATCGTTATGCGAAAGAGAATTTTCAGCGGAACATCCAGCGGCCCATTGATGCCCCCGCTGTGGCACTCGGAATGCGCTGGCGGCGCTGGGTTATTATTCACGCAACATTACAAGCACGGAACGCGGCGTTCTGCGAATCTTTGTGCGGCGGTTCCGATGTCGTCTTTGTGGCAGAACGGTCAGCATCCTTCCATCATTCGCGCAACCATATCGGCTGGTTTTGAATGCCACTATAAACGAATTTTTCGGGGGGACTCTCGGCACCGGCTCACTTTCGTGGCTCCCGCTTCTGAAACAATACTGGAACAGGTTCGCAAACTGGCTTCCAGAAATTGACCGCATCATAAGGTCCGTGGTCGAGCGTTCACCGCCTCGACCGGACGCCACTGGATGGTGGGAGGTTATCGTCGGGGTTTTCGGCGACATCGAAAAAATCACGGTAACGCTGGTGAGCCGTTTTGGTGTCACCCTGTTTGGCCGTTATCGCTGCCACTCGCCCAAGTGACAAGAAATCCATCGTCAAGTGATGCCCGCCGTCCACACAACTTATCTATTTCCCTGAAAAACGGCGCGTGGAAAAATTTCCGCGCCAATGAAAAGTGCCATTGAATCATTTTTGAGCGCCGAACGAAGCGTTCCCGGCGCGTTGCGTTTCAAAATCAGGGAACAGACAAGCCGCAATTTTGATCTCATCATCAGCGGCGACTGATTTTTTTGTATGAATACAAGAAACACAAATTGCCAACCATGAGCGCGGCCGTTTATGTCAGAAAGTCCACGAAACACCAGCAATTTTCGATCAGCAATCAAATGCGTGTGATTCGCAAATTTGCCAAACGCCGGGGATTGAAAATTGAAAATAAGTATTCGGACGGGGCAAAACAACCGACTGAACAATCAAATATGGAGCCTATTCAAAAACAGCCTGGAATGACCAAGAACTGCCACTTGCCAACGCCGCCGCTTATGTCAGGATGTCCACGGAGCATCAGCAATATTCCACCAGCAACCAGATGGATGTTATCCGGGAATATGCCAAACGCCGTGGAATGGAAATCGTCAAAGAATATTCGGACGAGGGCAAAAGCGGGCTGAACATCCAAGGGCGCGATTCGCTGGCGCAAATGATTCAGGATGTTCAGGACGGAAAAGTCAATTTTTCCTCCATCCTTGTCTATGATGTCAGCCGCTGGGGACGGTTCCAGGATGCCGATGAAAGCGCCTATTACGAATACATCTGCCGCCGGGCCGGTGTTGCGGTGCATTATTGCGCCGAGCAATTTGAAAATGACGGCAGCTCCAGGTCCACGATTATCAAAAGCGTCAAACGGGCGATGGCCGGTGAATACAGCCGCGAATTGTCGTCCAAAGTTTTTCAAGGAGCCTGCCGACTGATTCAAATGGGCTTCAAGCAGGGCGGCACTGCTGGATTCGGCCTGCGCCGGATGCTGATTGACCAGAGCGGCCAGCAAAAGGCGATGCTCAAAATGGGCGAGCACAAAAGCATCCAAACCGACCGGGTGTTCTAGTGCGCGGGCCGGATGAGGAAGTCGAAATTGTCCGGTGGATTTATCAGGCATTCATTGACGAAGGCAAAAATGAAACGGAAATCGCCGATTCGCTGAACGCAAAAGGTATTGTCACTGATTTTGGGCGCGCGTGGAACGCGCGGCACGGTTCATCAGGTTCTCACCAACGAAAAATACATCGGCAACAACGTCTATCACCGCACTTCATTCAAATTGAAACGCAAGCATGTGGAAAACCCGCAAGAAAAATGGATTCGCGCCGATGGCATGTTTGAAGGCATCGTCGAGCCGGAACTGTTTTTCAAGGCGCAGGGAATCATTCTGGCGCGCAGTCAGAAACTTTCCGATGAGGAGATGCTGGAAAAACTGCGCGGCCTTTTGAGCAAGCACGGGCACATCAGCGGCATCCTGATTGACGAGACTGATGGCCTTCCTTCCAGCGCGGCGTTTCAGTCATCGCTTTGGCAGTCTGGTTTCCGCCTACCGGCTCATCGGCTACGACCCGCATATTGATTACAGTTTCATCGAAATCAATCGGCAGGTTGCGCAAGCAGCACCCTGAAATCGTCGCGTCGGTGATTCAGCAAATTGAGTCCTTGGGCGCGTCGGCAGCATGGGACGAAAACGCGGAATTGCTCTAGCTCAATAATGAATTGCGGGTTTCCATTGTCCTGTGCCGCCACACCACCACGCTGGCCGGTTCGTCGCGGTGGGTGATAAGACTGGATGACGGTCTGAAGCCGGACATTACCGTCGCCGTTCGGATGGATGCGACCAATGAAGGCATCCGCGATTATTATTTGCTGCCAGCGATTGATATGACTTGGGAAAATCTGCGCGTTGCGGAGGAGAACGGCGTTTATCTGGATGCCTACCGATTTGAGACGCTGGACTATTTTCTTCGGCATGGCTGAACGCATCAAACTTCAGGAGGCCGCATGAATGATGAAATCAAAATGATCCCCATTGACCAGATTCGGATTTTGAATCCGAGCCATCGCGACCGAAAAAATTTGAAGTGATTGTCCAGAGCATCAAAAATCTCGGATTGAAAAAGCCGATTCAGGTGAGCCTTCGTTCGGCACAGGAGGCGGAAGAGCCGGGGTACGATTTGGTTTGCGGCCAGGGGCGAATCGAAGCATTCATGGCGCTTGGACACAAAGAAATTCCGGCGGTGGTGGTCGAGATTTCCAAGGAGGAACGTTTGCTGCGGAGTCTGGTGGAGAATATGGCCCGACGATCATGCCTTTGGCATTGATTCGTGAAATTGAGCGGCTCAAAGCGGCAGGGTACAGCAATGTGGAAATTGGGAGAAAGCTTGACATTGCTGACCAATGGTAGCCGGTTTATCGCCTTGAAAAAGGCCGGAGAAGAACGCCTGCTGGATGCGGCGACAGTGGCAGGATTCCATTGGGAGTCGCAATGGACATCGCCAAGGCGAACAGCGTCG
>CAWCRR010000045.1:0-6888 GCA_963797825.1 uncultured Verrucomicrobiae bacterium | reverse complement strand
GTGCGCGTTCGCCAGGTGGACTGCAAGCGCCTGGTTCTCCGCGTGTACTTTAGCGACAAAAGCCGGCTCCGTTTTGCTGTTGTAAAACAGGATGGCCGCAAACACGGCCACCGCTGTTAGTATTAACGCGATACATCCTTTCACTGCTTGCATAACAGATATTTGACCAATACCGCGTCCGAAATGTTCAACCATGTTTTAAATGGAGGAGACGAGATAACGAGTCTCAAATTTTCCTGTTACGCTCTACGCTCTTTGATGGCCGCCAGGATATCCGCGATCACTTCCGCCTTCGGCCTGGCACCGAGGTTGCCTTTGCCGTGGACACGGACGGAAACGTTCCCCGCCTCCATGTCGCGTCCGCCGATCACCAGCATAGTGTGGACCTTGGCCGTTTCGGCCTCCTGGATCTTGCCGTTAATTTTGTTTGAAGAATAATCCGCATCCACGCGCACAAATTCGGTGCGAAGCGCATTTACGATGGATTTGGCGTAGTTAATCAACGGCCCGTCTTCGCCGATGGTCATCACGCGCACCTGCTCGGGCGCGAGCCAGAGCGGAAAATTCCCGGCGTAATGCTCGATGAGAAAACCGATGAACCGCTCATGTGTGCCCAGTGGGGCGCGATGGATGCACAACGGCGTTTTCTCCGTATTGTCGCGGTCGCGATAGACCAGGCCGAACTTTTTGGGCACCGCAAAATCCACCTGGTTGGTAGCCAGAGTGAATTCGCGGCCGATGACGCTCCAGACCTGCACGTCGATCTTTGGACCGTAAAACGCCGCTTCATTCGGAACTTCGATAAAATTGATCTTCGAATCGACCAGGACCTGACGAACCATGTCTTCGGTCTTTTTCCATAGCTCGGGTTCGTTGACATATTTTTTGCCGAGACCTTCCTGCGAATGGGTGCTGAAACGCATGACATATTTTTCGATGCCGAAGATCTTGAAATATTTCAGATACATCTCGTTGACCGCGTTGAACTCGGCGGCGAACTGTTCCTCTGTGCAATAGATATGCGCGTCGTTCATATTGAGTGAGCGAACGCGCATGAGACCGAACAATTCGCCACTCTGCTCGTACCGATAGCACGTGCCGTATTCCGCCAGGCGCAACGGCAAATCGCGATAGCTGTGCGGCTCCGCCGCGAAAATGCGGTGATGATGCGGGCAGTTCATCGCCTTGAGGTAGTAGCGTTCGGTTGCTATTTTTTCGGCACTCAAAGCTTTTAGAATTTCAGCTCCCGTTTTATCGAAGCTTTGCTTCATTTCGTCGAAGCATTCGCCTTCCTTGTCACCGAGTTTTTTCTTAACTTCAGCGTCAATTTTTTTTGCCAACTCCTCATTTCCTTTCAAAATCATTTCCGAAAAAGTTTTGGTCAGATTCGCGTCAGCTTTGTGAAGGGGGCCTGACTCACAGACTTCTAAAGGCGGAAACATACTCTCCGCGTAATAAGGCAGATGTCCCGAAGTCGTGTACATCTTCTCCCGCGCCAGATGCGGCGTCTTCACGCGCACATAACCGGCTTGAAATTCCGTTTCTTTCGCGAGCTTTTCCAATTCTTCCAGAATCGCCGTTCCTTTCGGCAACCACAGCGGCATGCCCGGCCCGACGTATTCGGCGTCGATCGCGAACAACCCCATTTCCGCGCCGATCTTGCGATGGTCGCGGCGTTTGGCCTCCTCCTGCATCTTGAAATATTCCTCAAGCTGGGTCTTGTTCTTGAACGCCGTGCCGTAAATGCGCTGAAGCTGCGGGTTGCGCTCGTCGCCTTTGTAATAGGCGCTGGCCACGGTGGTCAGCTTGAATGCGCCGATATTGCCGGTGCGCATCACGTGCGGTCCGGCGCAAAGATCGATGAAGTCACCGTTCTTGAAATAGGAGATCGGCTCACCCTCGGGGATCGCTTCGAGATTGCCGAGCTTGAATTTGCTGGGGTTGCCCGGACGTTCGGTGAGTCCGCCGAGGCGGCCACTCTCAGAATCTTTCACGGCTTGCTCGCGGGTGACGACGATTTTTTCAAAGGAATTGTTCGCCTTGATCTCCTTTTTCATCTCGGCCTCGATGGTCGCGAAATCCTCCGGCGAGATGCGATGCTTGAGGTCCACGTCGTAATAAAATCCGTTCTCAACCGGCGGGCCGGCGGCGAACTGGGCTTCCGGCCAAAGGCGCAGGATGGCGGTGGCCATGACATGCGCGCACGAGTGGCGGATGCGCTCCAACTCAGTCATCTTCGCGCGGTCATCGAGTGTCTTGCGTTCGTTGTTTTCGCTGTGTTCTTTATCCATGAAAAAGTCAGACAGGATTACCAGAATTCACGAGATTGGGAAAGCCTTCACTTGGCCCGTTTCCAGATTGTCATCAGCCCACCAAATCCGCACAGCAGCAACACGCTCACGGCAATGGCGCCGCTATTCGGAACGCCCGGCAGGAATTGTAAGGACAACGCGCCGGCAGCCGGACCTAAACAGTTGCCGATGCCGATCACCGCTTCGTGGATGCCGCCGTGCTCACCCTTCGTATCGCCGGCGTCCATCGAGTAAAACAGCGATGAGTAATAAATCAGCCCGACCGCCATGCCGAAAAAAATCTGGCCCGCGATGAACACGAACAGGTTTGGCGAGATGAGAATGGCGGCGAAGGAAACGATCAACGCGATGAACGCAGCGACCAGCCAGCGAAAACGATAATGCCAGGCCGTCCACCGCCAGAGCAGGGTAAACGCGCCCACTCGCACAAAACACCAGAACGTACACATGAACCCCGCGAACTCCGGCGAAAAATGAAATTTCGCCGCGATGCCGGGCATGGCCGCGATGAGGGTGTTCACCGCGATGTAGGCGAACGGATTGGCGAGCCACGCCATCCGCAAAAAAACATGGGCGCGCGGCGAGGCGGGCTGATGCGGCTTGGGCGGCGGAGCATCGGCGCGATTTTCCAGCGCTTCCCGCGCCATTTCCAGGGCATGCCGCTGCAGCCAGAAGACCAGCCCCCATTGCGCCACCATGAGCGCCAGCGGCAGGGTAAAAATGATTTGGTACCCGAACTTTTCGATGAGCGTGCCGCCGACGAAATAAGCAAACGCATTGGCGACGGCCCACACGACGTTGTAAATGCCGACAATGCGCGGCAATTGCGCGGTGGATTCGCGGTCGCTGACAAGCGCTTCGAGGGTCGGCCAGATGAAGCACATGCCGAGTGTGACAAAACCGGCGGCGATGATGATGCCCAACGCGGAGTTAAATTGGAAAACGGCGAGAAAGGCGACGGCCAGTCCCACCGCCATGACTGAAAAGCCGATCTTCAACGCCAGGAAAAAACCGTGGCGTTGCGCGAATTTTCCTCCCTGCCAGGCCGCCACGGTGTAGGCGGCCCCCAGGAAGGCGGCGAGCGCGAAATTGCGCTTGTCGCCGAACCCAAAGTGCTGCGCCATGAAAAAGTACAGGTAATTGAAAAAGAGGACCGTCGCGAAGGAATTGACTCCTTCGAGGGTAAAACAGCCAAACTTGATCTTCTGGCGCGCGGTCATTTCTGATGCGGAATCTCTTCGATTGCTTTGCGGCAATACCATTTGACCGCGGCAGACATCGGCGGCTGCAGCCTTTCCAAATCGGCGGCGGAACACCAGCGGATGTCGTGATGCTCGGCGACGGCGCATCTGGCCTCCGCGGAATCTTTGGGCCGCGCCCAGTAGATCATGCCGATGTGTTCGTGCGTATCAGTGATGCGATGGATGTCCAGGAACCGTGGCGCGAGCAGGGCGCGGGTGCCGGGCGACGTCGTGGGCGGGCGTTCGCCGAGCAGTTCCACGTCAATGCCGCTCTCCTCTTTGGCCTCGCGCAACGCCGCCTGCTCCGGGTCCTCGTCCAATTCAATATGTCCGCCCAACGGAAGCCATTTATCGAGCTTGCGATGGTGGACGAGCAAAATTTTATCGTCGTGGACGATAAAAATCGCGACGGTAAAATCAATTTTTTCGTGGATATGAGCCATATCTGCCTAAAAAGTTTATTCAAAAAAGGGCGGATGAACGAGGGAAGAATTTTCCATCCTCAAAATTGCGTTGTGCCAATAAAAAAGCCCCGGCGAACCGGGGCTTCAGTCCCTGTGACCAGCTTGGTGACCGGTCTTACCCAAAAATTGCGAACCAGACCTGGCAGCAGGGCCGGGAAATTTGTCGGGTGTTTTTATGACATGGGTTGGCTTCCGCTCCAATCTTTTTTGCCAAAAAAAATAGGATAGAAATAGGTTGGTTTCTGCTTTTTACTTGCCCTTATTTGGAGACTCGTGATTCTAATGATATCCATTTACATGGGAGATTGCACCATATTGCAGACGGTGGAGAAACAGGATAGACCCGCGATGCTGCCGGTTGAAATCCGTGATGTTCCGTTGCAAAATACTCTTGAGGTGGTTCAAAATGACGCGATGACAACGGCAAAGAGCACGTCCCTTTTTCCTGCGCCCGGGGCGGCCATCCTCGCTCGCAACGAAGTCGCTGGAGCAGTTCAAAGCCGTCCAGTTTTCCCCGGGCAAAATCGCCCGGCACTGGCGCCAAATTGTCTTCCAGAACGCCCGGTTCCAGCCAAAAAACCTGTTGAAGATGAACCCCCGATCCCCAAAATCCGGGTGGCGCTGGTCGATGACGACCAATCCATCCACATTGCCATGCGGCAAATTTTCAAGAACTGGGCATCGCATTGGTCATTGGAAAGTTTTCTGGATGGAAACCAGGCGCTGGAGAAGTTTCGGGAATCGCCCCCGCACGTGGTGTTGATGGACATCTCCATGCCGGACATCAACGGCATTGAGTGTACTCGCCGGGTCAAGTCCATGATGCCGCATCTGCCGGTCATCATGTTCACGGCGCGCGTGGACACGGAAAGTTTCATTCTGGCGATGATCGCCGGGGCCTCGGGTTATCTCATCAAGCCAATCCCCTCTTTCGACATCGTCGCCGCCATCAAAAAGGCGTTGGAAGGGATGCCGGCGTTATGCGTCCAGACGGAAAAATCCGTGGTGGAATGGCTGCACGGTCTGGGTGAAGGCATTTCGGGATGGGGGCTGACCTCGCGCGAGCAGCAAATCATCCTGCATCTCTGCTCCAATCGCACGGACAAGGAAATCGCCAAACATTTGGGGATTGCCCCCGGCACGGTGCATACACACCTGGTGCCGCTGTTTAAAAAAATGGGCGTCCACACCCGCGACGAAGCAAAACGGAAGTTTTTGGGGATAGAGGAATGAATGATTCACGATTCATCTGTGCTGCGGGTCACGAATGCGAGGGGCTTGACCAATGTTCACAAATAGGTTAACTTGTTCCAATGTTGGAAGTCCAATTTTACAGGACTGCGGCCGGAGCATGTCCGGTGGAAGACTTCCTTGACTCGCTGAACGCGAAACAGGCGCAAAAAGTATTGTGGGTGTTGAAAGCGGTGCAAGAACTACCGCGCGTGCCGATACAGTATTTGAAGAAACTGGAAGGCACGGATGATTTATGGGAAGTGCGGGCCGAGTTTGGCGGCGACGCCTTCCGGTTACTGGGATTTTGGGATACCGGACGATTGATCATCCTGACAAATGGATTTGCCAAGAAAACGCGGAAAACCCCGGATCGCGAAATTGCCCTGGCGGAACAGCGCAAACGCGACCATTTAAGCCGGAGGAAACAGAAATGAAAAATGACGTGGAAAAATACATTGAAAGACGCAAACGCACCGACAAGGTATTTGCCAGGGATTTTGACGCCGGTTACGAAGAATTCAAAATTGGCGTGATGCTGCGTAAAGCCCGCGAGCAAGCGGGTGTGACGCAGGAAAAGCTGGCGCGGATTACCAAGACGAAGAAGTCAGCAATTTCGCGGCTGGAGAACCACGCGGAAGATGTGCGCTTGTCCACCGTTTCGCGCGTGGCCCGGGCATTGGGCAAAGCGGTGCGAATTGAATTGGTGGAAGCAACCTGACGTTTGTCCCGCAGTCCGCCTGTCGCCGCATTATGGCAGTTAAAGTCCCGGCGCCAGCATGAGGGATGCGATAAATTGAGCTTCGCTGCCACGCTTTTACCCTTCAACTCTTCAACGCAAAAACAACTACTTCATCCGCTCGAAATTCTTCTGGAGAATCTGCCAGTCCTTAAGCCCTTTTAATTTGTCCATCATGCCCCGCTGAATTTCCGCCTCCTTGGCGTTCTTGGTCGGCTTGGTGGCCTTGTAAAAGATTCCGAAATATCCGGGAAAGTCAGCGCCGGCCAATTGATACGCCGCGGCTTCATCGCTCGCATCGTGGTCCTTGGGCAGATCGCTGAACACGCCGCCTTTGCGCGGATTGCTGGCGTCGAACGCGCCCTCGTAAAACTCAACGCATTCGCTCAGGCATTCGATGAAACTGAAACCATCGTGGTCCATCGCGGCCTCCATCATCTGCAACACATGGTTCGGATTTGTATGGGTCGTGCGGGCCACAAAGGTGGCGCCGGCGGCGATGGCCTGCTTCATGGGGTTGATGGGATAATCCACCGCGCCCCATTGATCGGTCTTGCTTTTGAAACCGAGCGGCGAGGTGGGCGAGGTCTGCTTTTTCGTCAGGCCATAAACCCAGTTGTCCATGACTACATAGGTCATCTTGATATTTTTGCGCGCGGTATGGCTGAAATGATTTCCACCGATGGAGAAGGCATCGCCATCACCGCCGAAAACGAACACGTGGAGGTCCGGGCGCGAGAGCGAAATGCCGCTGGCGAACGGGAGGGCGCGGCCATGGATATAATGGGCGCCGTGAGCCTGCACGAAATACGGGAAGCGGCTCGAGCAACCGATGCCGGCCACGGTGGTGATTTTCTCGTGCCAGATTTTGCGCTTTTCGATGAGCTTGAAATAAAGGGCGA